>JBHLMP010000053.1:0-24154 GCA_048938025.1 Promethearchaeota archaeon | reverse complement strand
AGATAGAATCTATGGAGTTTCAATGCAACAGAGTGGGATCACCGATATCTTTAGTGTTGATTTAGAAGAAGAAGCTAAAAGACTTTTAGAACTTGAAGATATTGAGCCAACCATTACAGAAAATTAAAAAGGTGAGAAAAAATATCAGAAAAGCAAGATTTACAGAATAAATTTGATTTTACTCAATGGACAGTAAAGGAGTTAAGAGAGTTCGCTAGTAAGAATAATATTAAAATACCGTCAAAGTCTAAAAAGAAAGAAATTATCGAATTCCTTGAAAAAATTGTTTCTCATCCTGAATTTGTCGATAGGTCTCAAGAACCAGAAGAACTTGAAGAAGAATTAGTTGCTGGATTTGATGAAGAAGAGGATCTTGCTTTATTAAGAAAAGAAAAGATGGAATTGAAATTTTGGCAAAAACCACCCTATTCAAGTCTATTAGATCCTGAGTTGGCAAAAGAATCGGAAATTGCATTTTATGATTTGGCTAGTTTAGTTGATAAATTTTTTGACAATATGCTTCACGAGGATTTAATTAATTATAAAATATCTGGTATAGCACTTAAAACATCAGCAAGTTTGCATCATTATAAAATTTCAAGCATTATCAGAGAAGAAGAACAAATACAGAAAATGGAAGAGTTAAAAAAATTTAGAGAAACACATGCGCGATCCATCCCAAAAGCATTACCACAACCTATACAACCTAAAATGCAATTAGCTACAAAAGATGAATTATTTGATGCAATGAGATCAGCAATCATAGAAGTAATGCAAAATAAGGAGAAAATAAGAAGAAGACAAATGAGAAAGGAAGAATTAAAGCAACAAAGACTACAAATTAAATCTAAAGCACAATTACCAAGGGAACTCTTAAAACATATCAGTGGAAAAGATCAAACAATAGAAGAATTACACGAATCATGGCTCAATCGTATAAAAGCTACAATTGATTTAGACAATAAACCAACTAGTTTTTATAACTTGACTGAAATTATTAAAACTGAAGAAGAAAGTGATATTGGCAGGAAATTTTCCTTAGTAAGGATGTTTTTAGCATTAATGTTTTTATCCACTGGAAATAAATTGACGTTATCTCAAAATGAAGATTTTAAAGATATTTCTGTAATTACTAGATAGTAAAATTAAAAATTAAAAAATCTTAATATGAATAATTCTAACGAGAATTTAGATGATAATTTAGATAAAGAACCTATTGAAGATTTAGAAGAAGTTTCTGAAGATCTTGATAAAGAATTAGACGAAATTACTAAAACTGAAAAGAATGAAGAAGAATTTGAAGTTGTTTCTGAAAATAATATTACTGAAGAAGTAGATGAAATTGATAATGAACTCTCGATAATAGAAAAGGTAGATTCTATTATTGAAGGAAAATCTATAGAAGTTCAAGAATTGGATGAAGAATTATTAAAAAAACAGTTAAGAGAATTTCATCGAAATCTAATTGAAGCTTCCTTATATGCTGCTGGTCGACCTTTAACTATTGAAGAGTTATCAACAAAATTAGAATTACCTAAAAAAGAAGTGGAAGAATTAACCAACGAAATAGCATTCGATTATTTAGATCGCTCCACTGCATTAATAATAGCACAAATTGGGGATAGGTATCAAATGCAGATAAGACCTGAATATACGGAAAAAGTTTCAAAATTTGCTAAAGGTGGAGCTATTGCAGAACGTTATTTGAGAACTTTAACAGTAATTGCATTAAAGCAACCTATATTAAAATCAACAGTAATTAAATTAAGAGGAACTGGAGCTTATGAACATGTAAAATATCTATTAGATAATGGGTTCATAAATGCAATAAAAAAAGGAAGATCTCAAGAATTAACTACTACTGATAAATATGCTGATATGTTTGGATTACCAAAAAATATAAGTCAATTGAAAAAGGCAATGATCACCCAGTTAGGAGTTGAGGAAGAAGGAAAAAGTGAACAACTAGGTGAAAACGAATAATAAAAAAAATTTAATATCAACAAATTTATTTTACTTAAAAATGTAAACCGAAATATTTAACTCTTTAATTTCTTGTTTTAAATCTGGTTTTTCTTTAATAGAATTTTCCATTGATTTATCGATTATCTCTAAATCATCTATTCTAATTGTATTCTTAATATCTTCTTTTAAATTTTTAAAGTCTATTGTCTTATTTTTTTCAGTTAAAATGAATACTTTCGAAATTTCTTGATTTAATGGTATTTGAAGTTTTGATTTATTCATTCTTAGAAATTTTATTATTTCAATACCTGATTTACCTCTCTCAGCTAATTCTTGTGAAATATTTTCATATGGCGTTGGCCAATTTTCTAAATGAATTGATTTTAGATTTGTATATTTTTTAAAAAGAATTGAATATATTTCTTCTGAAATAAATGGCATTATAATAGAAGAAATGTTTAGTAATCTGTAAAAAAGGTTTAATGCATTCTTTAGAGAACTTTCTCTTGTTTGTTTGTCTTCAGAATAAAATTTATGCTTTATTGCTTCAATATAATTATCGCAAATGTCATTCCAAAAAAAAGTACGTAAAATCATCGTGGCTTCATGCCAATTATATCCATCGTAATAATTCGTAATCAAATCTAAATTTTTGTTAAACTCTGAAAAGAAGTAGGCGTCAATCGCCGATAAATCCTTAGTATTAATTTCAATATCTGTTATTTTTATCTTATTTAAATTTAAATACAAAAATCTATACGCATTCCAAATTTTAGTTAAAAATTTTGAAGCACCAATTAATTGTTCAAACCTTCGTCGATATTTCTTATTAAATTTACTTTCTAGAAGCTTTTGTCTTTCTGCTAAAATAAACTCATTTGACATAGGTTGTTTTGTTTGAAGATCTATCCATGTAAATTCAAAAGGATAATCATCACCCAAAGAACCCATTGCTGTCCAATATCGAATTGCGTCAGTACCAAATTCTGGCATAACCTCCTCTGGCGCAATGTAGTTTCCAAGACTTTTTGACATATGCCTTCCATCTGGACCAGCAACCATTCCATTAATCATTGTTTCATAAAAAGGAGCTTTTCCAGTTAAAACTTTACAGCGAAACAAAGTGTAAAACAACCAAGTACGTATAATTTCATATCCTTGAGGACGATGAACTTTAGCATCCATATAAGCCCTCTTAAAAAAATCATCATCTTCCTTCCAATTTGATATTTCTAAGGGAGTAATGCTAGAATCAATCCAGCAATCACAAACATCTTTTTCACCAATAATATTATGACTCTTACATTTAGGACATTCTTCAACTGGGGGTGAAACTTTCACAGGATCTAGTGGTAAATCCTCCCTTTTTGGTGGTATAATTTCATCACAATCTTTACAATACCAAAATGGGATAGAAGTACCAAACACACGCTGACGTGAAATCACCCAATTCCAATCTAAGCCTTCTGCCCAATCTATTAATCTTTGTTTTTGCTTTTCAGGATACCATTTCATTAATTCTCCAGATTCGATAATTTCATCCTTAAAGTCTTTAACATTTATAAACCACTGATATATTGGTAGATATTCTATAGGTTTTCTACAAGACGGCCGTTCCGAATGAATTATTAAATTATGTTCATAATCGTCAATTTTTTCTATTAACCCTTCTTTATCAAGATCCTTAACTATTTGTTCTCGAGCTTCCATAATAGTTAAGCCTTGATATTTAGAATTTTTATTCATATGACCATCTTCAGTAAAAATTGTTATCTCATCTAGATCATATTCAATTTTCCATTTGATATCCATCTCATCTCCATAAGTACAAACATAAACTATACCAGTACCAAAATTCATATCAACTGTATTATCCATATAAACTCTTACAGTACGATTCGTAAATGGAATTTCTATTTCAGCAGCAGAAAGATCATAATACCGTTCATCATTTGGATTAACCATTACAGCAACACATGCCTCCATATATTCAGGACGTGTTGTTGCTATAGTTACAAATTCATTTTCTCTACCTACAATTGGCAATTTTAGATACCATAATTTTCCTTTTTCTTCTTTATAGCTCACTTCTGCTTTTGCAACGGATGTTTCACAATTAACACAAAAATGAATTGGGAATTTTTCTCGGTAGAGTAAACCTTTTTCATAGAAATCTAAAAGAGAAAGTTGAACTTTTCGTTTATAATCATCATTCATAGTCCTATAAACATATTTCCAATCAGTAGAATATCCTAATTCATCTAATTGTCTTGTCATATTTTCAATATTATTTTCCACCCACTCTTTACATTTCTCTAAGAAGCTTTCTCTCTCATCTTTTGAGATTCTATAACTTTTTTGGACAGCGAGCTCTACTGGGAGACCGTGGCAATCCCAACCTTGCGGAAAATACACATTATCCCCCGTCATTCTATGATAGCGTGCAACAAAATCAATCCAAGCATAATTAAGGTATTGCCCAATATGTAAAACTCCACTAACAAATGGTGGTGGGGTATCAATTGTAAAAATTTCATCGTTTCGATCTTTATCAAATGCATATATTCTTAAATCTGCCCAATATTTCATCCATTTTTCTTGAATTTCTTTAAATTTAAATCTTTTTGGATAGATGCTTTCTTGTGCCATGATTAATCCTTTTTAGATGATCATTCAATAGAATGGACCCGGCGGGAATTGAACCCGCGACCTCTTGAATGCGATACATGCAAATTCAATCAATATGAATTTGTATCAAGCGATCTTCCACTGATCTACAGGCCCAATTATAATTATTAAATTTTTATATAATAAAAATCTGAATAACTAAAATTTTTTATTATTTTTCTTAAAATATTAAATAAAAATGAGATTAATACTCAGTTCGAGCTATAATTTCATCTTGCGCAAGTTTTGATAATTCTGTAAAGTATACAGAATATCCTGCTACTCTTACAACTAAACCTCGGTATTGATTCGGATCTTTTTGAGCATCACACAAAGTATCTTTACCTACAACGTTAAATTGAACTTGATAACCCCCATCTGTTTCGAAAAAGGATTTAACAAGTGGAATAAAAATTTCCATTTTTAATGTATTTGGATGGAATGCTAAAATTAATGAATTACCATTTGTCATTAACTCATTTTTAAGTTTTTTAATAGAATTGAGAATGGCTGTAGGACCTTTTTTATCCATGCCGCTCGTTGGACCAAGTCCATTTGAAAGTGGTTCCGTTACTTTTCTACCATCAGCAGAAGCACCTGTAAACATACCAAAAGCTAAGTGAAAGGTGGTGGAATAAATACCAGGATTAAATTTTCCTCCGCGATAATTTGAATACTTCGCAATTTCCTCACAATAAAATTTAGCTACTTTGAGTGCTATCTGGTCAACGTAATCATCATCATTCCCAAATTTAGGCACTTTATTTATAAAAATTTCTCGCCATTCTTTTCCTTTTCTTCCTTGATATATCCCTCTAAAATTTTTTGCAAGTAATTGGACTAAATCTTCAAATGGGAGGAGTTTTTCTTCAAAAACTACACTTTTAATTACTGCAAGGCTATCTGCTACTGTGGCTAGTCCGATTAGTAGAGCACCGGTAAAATTGTAAACTGCTCCACCTTTAGTTACATCGAGACCCTGTTCTATACAATTCTCTATAGTTGCAGATAAAAATGGTTGTGGAGTAAGTTCTGCAATAGCTTTATCAACAAAAAACATCGTTCTTACCATATAATCAATGAAATATTTCACTTGATCAGTAAAAACATCCCATAGATCTTCATAAGAAGTAATCTTTCTAGATTCTTTCAATCCATATTCCTTTCTAGTTAACATGTCAACTCCATTATTTAATGCTAACTCTAAACATTTTACAATATTAAATTGATTCGCATTCGTTGATCCAAATGATTTGTATGGATGTTGAGGTTCAAAACATCCAATTGATGCATATTCCCTTGCATCTTCGAGGGTAAAACCTCGACTTATAAGACCAGGTATCATCACTTGGTCATTAAGTAAAGAAATACTGGTACCAGTTTTAATAGATTCTCCTACATTTATCAAAAATTCTTCTGATGTATCTTTATGAATTCTGATACAAAATGTTGGTTGAACTGTTTTTATATGATTGTATGCCTCTAAAATAATTAACGATAAATCATTAGTGGCATCATTTCCTTCTCGATCTAATCCTCCAATTACTACATTTTCAGCAATAGGAGGTCCTTCAGTAGCCACTACTCCTTTTGAAATAACATAATTCCATAGAGTAGAAAGTTTAATGAAAAAACATTCAATAAGAAACTGAACTTCTTCTTTTGTAATCTTTCCTTCTTTTAAATCTTTTAAATAATAGGTATATAAATATTGATCCAAGCGTCCAACTGAAATAGCAAAGCCCCCATCCTCTAAGCCACATATTAGGTGGGTAAAATAAATTAATTGTAAAGCTTCTTTAAAACTATTAGGGGGATTTTGAGAGATATTATAACAAATCTCAGAGATTTCATGAAGTTCTTTTTGGCGTTCGGCGTTTAATTCCTCCTCAGCCCTTGTTTTTGCTAATCTTGAAAATCTCTGAATAAATTTTAATACTGCATTTAAAACTGTTAATACCGATTCCAGAAATATCTTTTTATTATTGTCATTGGAAAATTTTTCCAGATGTTCTTCTGTTTTTTGAATCAAACCTTTCATCCCATTTTTAAAAACAATTTCATGACCAGGAAAAAAATGACCAATTCCACTAGAGAGCTCTACATCTACAATAAACAACATTTTTTCCATGATATCACGCATATCTGGACTTAAATATGATTGAAATCTTTCTTGTACAGTCTCTTCTTCATTTTTCCAATAAGGAATGATTTTTGACTTAATATACTGCTTTTCTTCGTTAGTTAACAAAAATTTCTGGACTGGACGAGTATCATAATTATCAATATCTTGCTCTATTGTATCTACTCGTGCTTCAGGGTATAAAGGAGTTCCCACAAATTTAGTACATCTATTACCCACTATAAATTCATCATCCCAAATTTTAATTGTCATATTAGCTAATAAATAATCCATGGCTTTGGCAAATCGAATAATTGGATTTTCTCCTTTAGTTTTTTTATAGGATTCCGTAAATAATTTAGCTCTTTCTACACAAATTTCATGTGGTTGTTTAACAACCTTATCTTTCATTCTCAATGTACGTACTTTATAATTTGAAGGTGGAATTTGTTCTAATTGCATAAAGATCCCTAATTTTTATCATTCATTCTGTGCAATTAATTTAATTAAAAATATAATTGCTTTATTTAATAAACGTTTTTATTATATTCTATCACAGAATTTCTGGAAGTTAAAAACCTTACATAAATTTCATTAAATGATTTTTTTTTTCAGAAGAAAATAAGAGTTCTTTTTTTCGTTTATCTTTAAATCTTTTAATAGCTACATCCAGATATTCTTTATTTGAGTCAATTCCAACAAAACTTCGATTTAAAATACTACACACAATACCGGTGGTTCCAGACCCTACAAATGGATCTAAAACCCAATCACCTTCATTTGAAGATGATGAAATTATTCTGTTTAATAATTCCAACGGTTTTTGAGTAGGATGTTTACCAAATTCTTTCTCTTCCTTAGGAATTAATGGAATTGACCAAACGCTTCTCATTTGTTTATCTTTATTTTTTAATTTATCTTTAGGATTATTCCAAATTTTCATTTGTTCATAGTTAAATGTATGAGATGAATTTTTAGATTTACGAGCCCATAAAACAATTTCATGACTATGCGTAAAATATTTACATGATAAATTCGGTGGGGCATTGGGTTTAAACCAAATTATATCATTGATAATATCATAACTATTTTTTTCTAGCAAATATCCAACTTTATATATAACATGTAAAGTTCCTGAAATCCAAATAGATCCATTTTCACCTAATACCCTCTTACATGCTTTTAACCAAGAATCAATAAACATAATATCTTCATCAAAACCCTTAGATTTATCCCATTCACCTTTATTAACTGAAACCATCTTACCTGATGAACACGTAATCCCTCCACTGGATAAGAAATAGGGAGGATCAACAAATATTAAATCAAATTTTGTATCATCAAATTGATTGAGGATTTCCAAAGTATCTCCAAGATATAAAGTGAAATTTCTATCTTTAAAATAAGGCTCTATCATTTTGACTAAATTTATATAGGTAATTTCCACGATTTTTAAAATATTCTAAGAAATTATAATAACTTTAAATTATTAACTTTAAAGTTTTATATTATCTAACACTTAATATTCATGTAATAAAAACATCTATGTTTTCAAAATTGGATTAAGATCTAAAATGATAAATAAAGAAAGGTTCGAGGAACTATTCAATCAACGCCTTATCAAAGATATTTCTGAAGAACAAATTGATATTGTTCTTTCAGGACAATATGGTAAGGCCTTAGAATTATTGAGAGACGCAGAGGCAACAAATTTATTTCCTGCTCTTGTTGGACCACCAGGTGTAGGAAAAACCATATTATGTAGATACTTTGCAAGTTTAAGAGCTCAAGAAAATAAAAATAAAAGTTTCAACTGGTTGACAATGGATGAAAGCATTAAACCATCCCATTTTATAGGATCATTTGATCCTGCTATCACATTGAAAAAAGGTTTTGTATTAGAAGCGTTTAATCCAGGACCTCTACTTAATGCAATGTTAGAAGGAGGCACTTTCCTCGCAAATGAAATTAATAGAGCAACTGAATATTCACAAAATACTCTATTAGAACCTTTAGAAGAAGCTTCGATTAGTATTCCTCACCTTGGACGAATTAAAGCCGATAACGATTTCTTCTTCATATGTGCTATGAACCCTGAAGAACTTTCAGGGACTCATCGATTATCTGAAGCTTTAAAAGATAGAATTAAGGTTTGGATTAAACTAACTTATCCTGATAAATCTACTGAATTAGATATTATTAGGATTAATTTACCAGAACATTTCATTATAGAAGAATCTGAATTAGAATTAATATATTCAATAATAAAAGAAACAAGACAAAATAAAATTGATATTGAGGTTCCAGCATCAATAAGGGCTGGAATTGCATTAGCAAAGATGTTAGGTAGAAAAAGGCTCTTGGAAAAAGAAAAAAAAGCAGAGGAAAAAGAATCTGTATATGTTTACCTCTCTGAAATTGCCAAACACGTATTATTAGGAAGTATTAAACCCAAACCTGGAGTAAAAGTTGAAAACATTATAGAAAATATTATTCATAAAACCCTAGGAGGTTAAATATTTGGGGATTTTTCCTGAGAATCCGTGTGAATTTGCTGTTGAATTTATTAGGAGAATGAGGAATCATCCCGATATTGTACAAATTCCATCTTCAAGGCAAGTATTATCTATACCTAAATTAATAGTTTCGAGATATTATCGTAAAGGATCAGTTACTCCAAATGATTTCATTGAAATTAGTTCAGTTACTTCATTTCCAGATAATCAAAAATTAGCAAAAGATATTGCTTTCGAGATCCTGTTTCCAAATTATAAAAAAAATATAATGAAATCATTTTTCGATCAAAATAAAATTAATGAAATTGGAGAAGAATTGATAAGTCCTGAGTTAAAAACAGAGTTAGATCAACTTCAGGATTTAATTGATGAAATTGAACTAACTAAATCAGTTGATACAGATGTTATCCAACAATTAGAGCAGTTTTTCGATGAGTTGAATCAAAAAAGAGATGAAGAACCCTTTAAATCCGCTCTTAATTTCTTTAATGATGATTCAGAGTTATATAAAGAGGAAATAACTTCTTTAGATAAATTATTAGAGGAAGCGAAAAAAAGGTTAATACAAAAAATTAATTCGTTAGATCCAAAAGATTTAAAAGCTGGTGATTCTTTAGGCTTGGATGATTTGATCCAAGAAAAATCAAAACGTACATGGGAAAAAATTACAAGTAAAGCTCTTAATGGTCAAAATATTTCTGAGGATTTAAATAAATTACTTAATTCGAGAAATCTAGAAGATTTATTACAAACATTAAAATATTTAAATGAGACTAATGCTATTCCAAAAGATACTCTTCAAAATTTGAAAAATAAACTTCAAGATCACATAAGTAATTTAGATCAATTATTTAGCGCAGCAAAAAACTTAGGAGAAACACCTAAATTTAATCTAAAAAATGTATTAAATAACTCTTTACAAAATAATACATTTGAACATAATTTTAATCTAGCTAACTCATTGGATCAGTATTTTGGTACAAATCTCAGAACTTCATTATTAGATAAATTCAATGAACAAAATCAAATCAATCTTTCCTTAGAGACCTTAACTAAAAGTGCATTTGCAAATAAATCTTGGAATTCTCTTTTTAATCAAGCTCTTCAAAATGCAATATCAGACGCATCAAATCAAAATGTGAAGTTTGAGGCATTTAAATCTTTAACTCATCAATTACAGCAACTTATGAATAGTTGTGCAAATATGCATTGCAGTCAAAAGATGGCTCAAGAACTTCCAGATCTAACTTCATTAACTTTAGAATCTTGTGAAACACCTTCTCAACTAAGAAATGTGACTGAATTTTTAAGAAAAATAGGGCTAAACCCAGAATCAGATGATATAAAAAGAATTGGAAAAGAACTAGATATGCCTGAAGATGAAATTTATGAATTAATAGAACCAAATTATCAGCTATTAAAAAAATTAGTTGAAAAGAACCAAGCTGATTTTCAACGTTTAAGTAATTTAATGAATCAAATTCAAGATCAATTGAATTATGAAAGGATAAAAGAACTTATTGCTAGTGGTTTAGCTTCAGATAATAGAGAGGCATTAGGCGCTCTTGGTAATTTCAATTTAAGTGAAGCTTTAAAAGGAGCTTCCCAAATTGGTGGTCAAGAAGGACAAGATAAAATGATTTCATGCTTATCTGCTGGGAGTGGAGAAAATTTACTTAAACAATGGTTTATTCATCGTAGAGACTTACCAGAAAAAACAAAACAAAAAGTTAAAGAATTGGCAAAAAAGATGTTAATTGACTTGGGTATATATTACTCACGAGCACGATTAGGAAGCGCAACAACAGGACCTATTCCTATAAATATTGTAAGACCTTATTCAATTGGAGACGATTTTGAGAATATTGATCTAGAAGAAACCGTATATAACATTTTAGAGAAGGGTAAAGAATTAGACCACATACAATATGATGATTTCTTTGTTTTTGAGACCGCAAAAGGTCTTAGAAGCGCTTGTTTTGAATTAGATATAAGCGGTTCTATGACTGGTGATAAATTAGCTTATATGAGCATCTGCATAACTATGTTATGTTATGGTTTGCGTAAGGATGAGCTTGCAATCACTTTTTTCGAATCAAATACTCATGTATTAAAGGAAATGACCCAAAAAATAGATCTAGAAAAACTCGCTGACGAATTACTAAGCGTTAAAGCACAGGGAGGAACAAAAATTCAAAGTGCATTGGAATGGGCAAGAAAACAATTTAAAGAAGCAGCGCAATCACGTGAAAAATTAAATGTGCTATTCACAGACGCAGAGATTTTTGATCTTCGAGAAGCTATTGAGGAATTGAGAATTTTACGTTCATTGGGTATCGATTTCATTTTAGTTTGTCCTGAAGAGTCTTATAATCTTAAAGAAGCTAAAAAAATGGTGAAAATAGCTGGGGGTCAGTTATTAACCATCAAAGATTATAGTGAATTTCCCAGATTAATCTCTGAAATAATAAATTCAAGATTTTAAAAGAAAATGACAATTTCATCTCTTTCAAAGAAAATCATCAACGAGTTCGGTGAAAAATTATACCAAAAATCATTTAATTTTCCAAATAACAAAATTAACATTATTTATTTAAGGGAAAAGCCAATAAAAATAAAGAGTATAGTTCTAGATAATGAAAGAGAATTCCACCTTATTATTGATGAGAAAAAAGGTGAAATTTTTCATGATTGCCCTTCATTTCTTATCCATTCTGAAAGAAGTGAAAAAGTGTGTGTTCATTTAATAAAATTACTAATGATCATTAAGAATTCACTTGCCGTAAAAATCTTAGAAAATCTGGAAAACTACTTATTAACTTCAGAAGATTTTGGATCAAAAAAAAAAAGTAAAAATTATTTATTACTAGCAAATACTTGTTTTGAAAGTAATAATTGTGTTGAAGCCTTAAGTTACCTAAATAAAGCAATTATCAACCAATTTGAAAGCGAAGAAATTATTGAAACTTTTTTAATAAATTCGATAGAAAATAATTTATTCATCGAATTCTTTGAATTTTTAAGATATAGTTATGAAAATGAAATAGCAACGTTCTTTGTCAAGCATATCGATTATTTAGAAAAAGGATTTAAACGATTTATGATTTGCATTTCTGATTATTCTTTTTTTAATCTACTAAGAATTATTGAATCTATAGATAAAATTTTAAAATTTAACAGAATTCTATATAAATTACCCTTCAGAAATAAGTTAAAAAAACTAGTTAATAGTACAAATTTTAATGATAAATATTTTTCAATATATTTCATAAAAAGAAATTTTGATAATCTAATAAAATTAGATCCTAGTTTCAATAATATACCAACACAAGATCAACTCGATTCTTTAAGAGAGAGTTTACTAAATTATTTTTTCTCCGAAATTGATAATTTTTGTGTTATTGAAAAATTGAAATTATTAAAGGAACAATTTAAAATTATCAATATTCCTACAGAAAAATTCTACAATGCTTATAAAAAATATAAAGAGGAAATAAAAGAATTAGAGAAAAAGGTATATATAAAAAAATTTGCATATTTAAAGCTTTTAATAGAAAAATACAAAATTAAGAAATCTAAAGGGGAATTCAGAAAAATAAGAAATACATATAGAGTTACGCACGATGATGATAATTTAAAAAATCCAGTATATTATTATATAATTTCTCGAATAGGATTTTCTGGAATAAATGAACAAATTATAAAATCCTCGGAAATTGGGATTAATTACTTTATTATAAAAGAATTGTTTTTGGACGATCTAAGTAATCTTCCAGATGTAAACTATTATAGAGAACAATTTTGGGGAGAAATAGATAATTATGAGATAAAATCACTCAATGGATTTTCTTTATTAAGTAAAAGTATAGATTATGGCTATGATATTGACCAGAAATACTCAAATGATGTAATGATAATTGAATGGGATTTAGCAAGTAAACCAATTCAAGGCAGTATTGTAAATGCTTATGGGAATCAAATTATTATCCCTGACCAAAATAATCCGTTATTTCACGATTTAAAACCCTTTGATCTTTGTTATTGTAAGAAAACACCTACTAAAATTGAGGGTAATATTATTAAAACCATTAATATAATTACAAAATGTTCATTTAAAGATGGAATAAAAAGTGTTTCTAGGGGAATGCCTTTTATAGAAGGATATTATCCACTCTCTCTCGTAAAAAATGTATTAAATAAAGAAATTGGTCCCTTTCATGCTATTGATATGGTAGTTAATAATCCAAATAAACTATTTATACCAAATTATAATCAATTTATCAAAGATTTCAAAGAATTTTTATTTAATTTTATTAATAAAGAAAAAGACTATGTTTTTGAGGAATTAAAAACAGATTATGAGATAAAATCTAGTCAAATCTTAATATTATTGGATTTAACCAATGAATTAGCAGGATTAGATTTGCCTTACCCTGAATTAATAAAGAAATTAATTGATGAAGATATTAATTTAGAAGAATTCAAATCAAAATTTTTGAATAAGGTTCACGCCCACATAAGAAAAATTTTGGATAAAAGAGAAATTGGTAGTACTATAATTTTTGATTTGAAAAAGTTGCGAAATACTCCGTTTTTTAAATATTCTAATGAAATCATTAAAATTAGAAAAGAGGAATTTGAATCTTCAAAAATTATTCAACTATATCATAAGAAAGAGAAATTACATGATGTCTCAGAAATTAGTAAAACATATTATGGGAAAAAAATTATAAAAATCTTAAATATGGAAGATAAAATAATTTTTAAACCAGATAAATTCAACCAATTTATTGAATATGCCAAAAAATTAAAATTAAAATTAAATATAAAATACGAAAACTAAAAGTTTGGTAATATCAATATTTTTTTTTAAAAATACATCTGTTAGATGTTAGATCCAAAAGGAAGCGAATTGAAATGACTGATCTTTTTATATCATAATTTATATATTATGCATAAGTTTATATTAGATACAATCTGAAAGTTTAAGTGATATTAAATAAATAAAATAATTAGCCTATGAAAAACAATAATTTCCAACATCCATCAAAAGACATTGTTGAAAGCAAAGGAACTATTCTCCGAGGAAAAACGATCTGTCTGTGTTTAACCGGTTCTGTAGCAGTTATTTCAGCTCCAATTATAGCAAGAGAGCTCATGAGACTTGGTGCCGAAGTAATTTGTGTTATGTCTAAAGCTGCTACTGAATTAATAAATCCCGCATTAATGGAATGGGCAACAGGTAATCCAGCAATAACCCGATTGACTGGCGCAGTTGAACATGTGTATTTAGCAGGGGAAAGACCTAGAGGTGTGGGAAAAGCAGATCTAATTTTAGTATGTCCTGCAACTGCAAACACTATTTCAAAAATAGCAAATGGGATTGATGATACACCGGTAACAACAGTAGTTTCTACAGCTTTTGGGTCGTCCTTGCCAATTGTAATTGTTCCAGCTATGCATGAAAGCATGTATAACCACCCAATTTTGGCAAAAAATGAAAAAAAATTAAGAAAGGCAGGTTTAGATATATTAGCTCCAAGGATCTCTGAAGGAAAAGCAAAAATAGCTAAAATAGACGATGTAATTGATCGAGTAATTGATTTATTGGTGGCTAAGAAAGATCTTGAAGGAAAGAAAGTTTTGATTACAGCAGGACCTACCAGAGAAGCAATAGATTCGGTTCGTTTCGTATCAAATAGGTCTTCAGGGCGAATGGGGATAGAATTAGCCAAGGAGGCATCTGCACGGGGAGCTGATGTACTATTAATAGCAGGGAAATGTATGGTAAAGATTCCAGAATACATTAAATCTATTCATGTAGTTTCTACAGAAGATTTCATAAAAACAGTTAAAGATGAGTTAGCTTATAATAATTATGATTTCTTTATTTCTGCTGCTGCTATTAGTGATTATAAACCCGTAGAATGTATTGAAGGTAAAATATCATCTGATAATATTAAAAGCTTACAAGTAAATATGATGTTAACACCAAAAATTATTGATGTTGCAAGAAGGAAAGATTATAACCTATTCATAGTGGGATTTAAAGCAGAGACAAACGTTTCAAAAAGTGAATTAATAAATCGAGCATATGAGCGCCTTAAAAAATCAGAGATTGATATGATTGTTGCTAATGACATTGGAAGAGATGATGTTGGTTTTGCTAGTAAGGATAATGAAGTCTTTATTATTGATAAATTAAAACACATAACACATGTTGAAAAAAATACAAAACGATACATAGCTTCAAAAATAATTGATGCGGCTTTAGAAGCTTACAGAATTAAAGATCTCTAAACTTATTTCTGTTTCCTTTAATTCTAAACGTTCTTTAATATAAGTCTCTCTCTTTTTATAATTTTCAACTTAAAGAAAATATTTAAATACTTGTTCAATTTCTTTAAAAAGTGAAGGAACAATTAAACTATAAGAAGATAATAGAAACTTAAGATATTAGATTCTATATCTAACATTAAATAACAATATAAATTAATTCAGTAATAATTGTATATATATTTATAATTAAATTCTAAAAAATTATAGAATAACAACACAATAGAGTGCGCCTAAAATTACCAAGGATGAAGAAGGAAAAATTAAGCAAGGTACAATTGCAGAGTATATGCGAAAGCGAACTCAACTAGTTGGTTTTGAGTTTGGTTATTGGAAGCATGTACAATATTGTGCAGAGTTTATTGATAATGCCCTTGACGCAATTGAAAGCTTTCAGTGGAGAGAATTAGAAAAAACTGATTCGAAAATTAAATTCTCCTTAGATCAAGAACTATTTTTAGAGAAATTTTCAATTGTTGAAACAGCCAAAGAAGAAAAAAAATCTCAGCATTTAAACAATGAAGCAAAACACACATTGATGCAAGAGTTAGGTTTAGAATCAATTGAATCTGAAGAATCAATTATTCAAGAATCAAAAGAAAAATTAGAGGAATCTGGAGAAATCAGTGAAGAAGATGAGTTAGAGGTGGAAGAGGAAGTTAAAAGAATTATTGACGATATGCAAGAACTTATTAAACCAGTTGAAAATATCATTGATGTTGAGCCTATTGTAATTGTTCGCATGAGAGAATTTGAAGCTCCTTCATTTTTAACCTCCGAAATAAGTCAGAAAAATGTAATGAGTTATACTTTTGAAATTTTTGATAATGGTACGGGAATGTCTAAAATTGATTTACGAAAATTTGGGAAATATCTTGCCTCCTCAAAATCATTGGAATTAAAACAAACGAGAGGTAGTCAAGGATTTGGTGCGCCGAGTGCTTTTAGTGATGCACAAAATACTACAGGAAAACCAGTTATTGCTGTTTCAAAATCAATGGACAATATCTATGCTACTGTTACTGAATTTTTTACAACATCTAAAAATGAGAAAAAGTATTTAATTCATCCAACAGATATTGACAGTGCATTCCTCCATGGAACTTATATAAAACTGAACTATTTAAACGTAAAATTTATTAGAGGTTATGTCGAAAAATATATCGAAGAAACGGCATTCATGAATCCTCATATTACAATTATTTATATTGATCCATATGGCAAGGAAAAGATGTATCGAAGATTAGCTTCTTCTTTTCCACGGGAACCTAAATATGCCAAACCTCACCCATCATCGGTAAATATTGGTGATCTGCAAGATTTAATTGCAAAAACAGAAAAGAAAACTATTTCTTCATTCTTACAAGATAACTTTGTGAGAATTAGTTCAAAAATAGCTAAAGAAATTGTAGATAAAGCTGAAAATGATTTACAAGATAATCTAAAGCTTCTAATTCTAAAAGATGGATTCGTTACTAGAATAGAAAAGCACACAGATAAAATTCATTATTTTAGAAATGAAAAGAGAGTTTTTGGCCGTTCTGATAAACCAAGAGATAAATTAATAATATATCAAGTTGAATCAGATGATTTAAGAAGAAAATATTGGGATTTAGTTTCAAAATATAATACTTTTGATAAAGATTATGAAAAAATAAATAAAGAAATAATAAAACTTAATAATCGTATTGAAAAAGTAGAAACGAAAAAAGAAATAAAAAATTTAGAAAAAAGAATTAAGCATTTTCTGATTGATATTGAAGGAATTAAGAAGGAAAAGGAAAATATTAAAGATCAACTTAATATTCTTTTCAAAAATGTTAGAGAAGGACTAATTGAATTAAAAAAGTTTAAAAATAGAAGTGATTTTGAGGATTTAATAAATGAAGTTCAAATTTCTAAAGCAAAACCTTCTGATTTGACGAGAGAACAATTTAATTCGCTTTTCCTTGCTTTCAAATCAATAAAGTATATGGCACCGCCTACTGATACAGCTATTCCAGTAGGTGATTCCATTTTGGAAAATACATTAATAAAGGAATTAGGATTAAGGATTTCAGAAAATCTAGAAGATTTTGACACTCCTGTAGACGAGATTAGCCAAACCTCCTCTATATTAAGTGAAGAAAAGAGATTTGCTTTAGAAAAAGAAGATCAAAAAGTTAAGGAAGATATCCCTGTAGATTATGGAGAAATTGCTGATTTAGAATCAAAAATTTTAGCAAATATTGATATTAAAGATGACAGTCTAGAATTTCAACAATTTAAGCAAAATATAGATGAAATTCTTATAATTCCAGAAGATGATTCAATTCAAAGTTATTCTGATGTTTTTGAATATTTTATTGAAAATTATACAAGAGACGATGATTTTGTAGCAGCAGAAACACGTGATCCCACTAGTGGAAAAGGTTTAGCCTATGTTGTAGAAGCTGTAATGGCTTATTCAAAAAACATTGAAATCCCTAAACGATCTAGAGATGTTTTATCTAGATTTGTAAATAGAACACCAAAATTAAGAGATAGTGCCGATTGTGCTATTACTAAAGCTGTACAATCAGTTAATTGGAAGAATTATAATTTGGATACTTATGATAATAGTTTACCTAAAGGACCGATTAAATTATTAGTTAATGTCTCTGGTCCATTTGTCCATTTAATGTTTAAATCTCAATCAAAAAATGCCTTAGCGGATGATGAAGACCTAATTAAAGAAATAAAATATTGTCTTGAAGCTATAGGAAGAAAACTACGAATTTACCTTAATAGAAGAGCAAGTATACATAGAACTGAAAAAAGAGCAAGTCTAATTGAAAAATATATACCAATATTCGTTGAAAGTTTATACAATATAACTTCTAAAGGCGATGGTAAATATGGTAGAAAGGTCACCAGAGAGGAATTAGAAGATTTAATGAAAAATGCTATTGGTAGAAAACCAACACCTATTGTTGAAGAAAAAATTCAATTAGAAAAGCCCCTAGTTAAAAAAGAAGAAATAGAGAAAGAAAAACCCAGGAAAATAGAAGCCAAGGAAGTAGAAATCAAAAAAGAGGTAATAGCTCCTAAGATAGAACCAATTGTTGAAAAAATTAGGCCCAAAAAGGTAATCTATTCTGAAAAAACTCTTAATAATTGGACTATAAAAGAACTTAAGGAATATTGTTTAGAAAATAAAATAACTATATCTTCTAAAATACGAAAAGCTGATCTCATCAAAAATATACAAGAATCCTTTAAAGAAAAACCTCTAGTAGAGAAACCAATCGCAGAAGGCGTAGTAGAAGCAGTCAGACCTGAACCTCGAGTTATATCTAAACCAAAAACAGTTCAAAAAACATTACTTCTTATTACAACAGAACGAATTTTAGAAGTTTTATCTGGTGAATGGCAAACAATAAAGCATTTGATATTCAAATTGAAAATTAAGGATATGATGGATGCTAGATACCTTCAGTTAAAACTCAAAGAGCTAGAGCGTAAAGGAGAAATTCTAGTTGACCTTAAAATGGGTAAAAAACATTGGAAATTAAAATAATATTTTTATTATATTAATCATGGCTAAAAAAGAAAAAAATGATAAAAAAGAATTAAAAGCAGCTAGAGAATTATTTAACTTATATTTACAAAAAGAGAAAGAAGAAAAATCAATTGATCTTCCAAAAGGGACCGTAAAGATTGATGATCTTAACAGAAACGAGACTCTTGAAAGATTATACACAATAGTAGATAATACTATTACAAAAATTTACAATACAGGTCGCCCATCCATCCAACTTCCAGCTAGAACGAGTTCTAATATAATTTGGGATGAAGAGAATGATCTTTTGCTTTTAGGTGAACAAATAGTAGAAAAGCAATTTCATTCACTTACTAGTGTAGCAGATCTAACAAGATTAATGAGAGTTCTTGAAATCGTAAATGAGCTATTATTTAAAGATATACATGCTACTAAAAGGGAAATATTCTATACCGATGTAAAATTATTTACAGAACAGAAGAACAGTGATAAAAGTATTGAAGATGTTGCTGCAATGTTATATACAACAAGAAATTCGACTCATATAGTTGCATCTGCTAAAGGTATGTGCGTTGGAAGACTCAGAATAAGGGATCGAAATGATATAATCGATCTAGAAGGATTAGGTAGTGGTGGTTGGATGGTATCGCCTATGCTTGATAATATAGAAATAATAGAATCAGATGCGGAATTTATATTAGTTGTAGAAAAAGATGCAGCAATGATACGTTTAGCTGAAGATAGGTTTTGGAAGAAGTATCCCTGTATTATCCTTACAGCAAAAGGAGCAGCAGATATTGCAACACGCATGTTTTTGAAACGCTTAAGTAAAGAATTAAATTTACCTGTTTTTAGTCTAGTAGATAGTGATCCATATGGACATTATATTCATAGCGTATATTTAAGAGGTTCAAAAAGATTAAGTTATGAATCACCCTTTTTAGCGACCCCAAATATTAAACTACTTGGAGTATTAACAAGAGATCTTGATAAATACAAAATTCCAGAAGAAGTAAGACTTCCTATGAAACCTATGGATGTTAAAAGAACAAAAGAATTATTAAAAGAAGATTTTGTTAAAAAGAATAAACAATGGGAACTTGATTTAAGCCTAGCTCTAAAATTAAAGAAAAAAGCAGAAATTCAAGCTCTTTCTCAACATGGTTTTGAGTTTCTTACTAATACATACCTTCCAGAAAAATTAACAACAGGTGATTGGATATAAGAGTTTTTCACAAAAAAGATGGTGGAATTATTCAATTAATCGATAAAGAAAAAATGCAAGATTGGCCTATTGAATTACCACTTATTTTTGTTGAGTATATACGTAGTAAGAAGTTAGAAAGTTATAAAGATCCCCAAATAAAAAAGGAAATTGAAGAATATCTTAACGATATAACAAAAGATATTGCAATTCCAAGATTAATGAGTGTTTTAGAAGGTGAAAATGAGGAGGAGATTATTCTCGCATTAATTCGAATTGAAGAACTTTCCAATAAAAACATTGAAATGGTAATCCCTATCAAACCTTATTTAGACAATTTAATTAACAAAAAAAATAAAGATATTGTAAGTATCGCTAAGAATATTTCAAATAATTTCCTAAAAGCAGAAAAAAGGAAAAAGTTAGCTCAAAAAAGAAGGGTTATGAGAGAAAAAGAAAAAGAATTCCTAGCTGGAAAAATAAAGGCTGAAGAATATGCGAAAGCAAGAAAAGATTATTTAACATTAAAGGAATAGTTTTACTACTTATGAATTGGGCTAAAGAGAAAAAGGAATTTTATGAATTTATAATCAAAAATAAAGTAATTGGATTCTTTAAGGAGCCAATAAGATTAAAATCTAATAGACTTTCCTATTTTTATATAAATTGGAGAAATGTTTCTGAGGATGTAAATTTAATTGATAAATTAACTGATTATATCATTTCATTCGTGATATATCATAATTTGCAACCTGATTGTTTTTATGGAGTACCTGAGGGAGCTAGCAAAATTGGAATTATTACACAATTTAAATGGGCAAAAAAGCAAAAAAATTATCATAATGGAACTTATAATTTACCCATGGGAAGAGGTAAGCCAAAAGATCATGGTGAACCAAAAGATAGATTTTTTCTTGGGATGCCAAAGGGAAAAGTAATTGTTATTGAGGATGTGACAACAACAGGTGGATCTTTGATAACAAGCATTCAAAACTTAAAGGCAATTAAAGTTGATATAATAGCTGCTATTGGTATAACTAACAGAAATGAACTAAGGGATGATGGAAGAAGTGTAGAAGAAGTAATACGAGAAGAGGATGTCAACTATTTTGCCATGAGTAACGCAGTAGATTTGTTACCAACTTTAACGATAGATGAGGATATAGCAATACATATAAAAGACTATTTTAAAAAATATGGAACTAGAGAAGTAAATTTTTCTTAACGAGTTAAATAAAATTTCCTCCACACTTTAATAGACTTATATAAATGTTTAAATAGTATTTTTTCTGAACTTGTTAACCTTCTCTCATCATCTAAGGATAACTCCGCCGTTGCTAATCTTAAAAGTTTTGATAATCGACTATCAATAATATTTGACATATAAGAATTATATCTATCTAAATCTAAAGGAGGTTTGATTTTATCTTTAATATCCTTTTCCAAGAAAAATTTAAAATTCTTTATTTTGTTTAGAAAATAATTATTATCTCTAAAAATAAGCTTTTGATCGTCACGTTCATCAATAGCAAATCTTTGCACATCAACATTATCGCATTTTTCATTTGAGGCGATTTTCATAATATCATTTTCAATAAAAGGAATAGCTGAGAACAATTTTAACCTATATTTATTTCCCTTCTCAAATGGACCAAATGAATCTCCTAGAAAGGAAAATTTTTTGAAACTTTTTATACATTCCATAGTTAATTCTTCATTCATAAACATAAAATTTATCCTATTTAGGGAATCAATTAATTGGCTTTCAACTTTTTCCAACAAATTTTTCACCAGATCTAATAAATTAAAATAATTTTATATTATATACTAAACAATTTAGCACTAGAAAATTAAAACTTATATTAATATAATAATAGACTGAAAAAATTAGTGTAAAAATTGCAGATAGAAATTACATTGTTATTTATTTTTATAGGATTTTTCCTAGTAGGGTTTTTCCTAATTTATAGACAAGTAGCTCTAGTAAAAAAAGGAGAATTCAGCAACATAGATCGGGTTCAATGCATTTTATATGGACTCATTTTTGGTATAGCGATTTTGGTCGTTGTTGCAATGGGTTTTATTTTCGCTACTGATGCAGTTCATCCGCTAGCACTTCTAATACCCTTTTCAGTATGTTTAATTTATATATCCTTTTACCCCCTAATTGATTTCTTATTTATCGCTCTTAGCAAAGAATCTGACGAGGGCCTTACCCCATTTCATAAATTAATTGGTAATAAAATCATTAATAGATCTGAAAATAGGATAAAATCATCTTTTATGGCAATAATATTATATTTGTTCTTAATTCTACCTCCTATTATATTGGCTCTTTTGGGGCTACCATTCATTGTGATTTGGGTTTCTTGGATACTCGTATATCCTCTTATAATTATAGTACACTACGGAACTAAAGGATATATAGCGGGAATTTCAAATGAGTTTTATCATATACCAGACATAAAAAGATCAATCTTTCTAAATTTTGAAGATAGTAAAAGAGGATTGAAACAATTCACTTCAAATCCCAAGCCTTATATCATTTTAGGTTTTATGTTATTTGTTTTTGTATGGGCTTGGATTTCTATGATTCAGACAATTGCTTTTTTCTTTACTAGATCACTTGCAATATCAACAATGTCTTCATATTTTGTTTATGTAACTCTATTCTTTGGCATTATTGGATATTTTACTCGCTTTTGGGGTAGAAAAATCAAATATAGAGGAATTGATATATATTTTGCTGCATATTTAATGGCAGCTATAGGTATTAATGTTTTTGTGAATTTTATACTTGTTAATATTAATAGATTATCCACTAGTTTTAATTACTGGTCAATCACCAGAGAAATTGAGCCAAATTATCTTATGTTTACATGGGCCGCATTAATAGAAGAAGTTGCGCTAATAATTTTTACATCATATTTCTTTTTATCTACGAAAAGTGAATTTAAGTATAATATAAAATATTCAAAAATTAGTGAGTGTGGTCAAAATTTTGATCCAATCCCTCTTTTTACTTTTATTAAAGATAAGAATCCAATAATAAGAAATTATGCAGAAGATACAATCCTTTTAATGTTTGAAAGAATTCCACTAAAAACAGAGATAGATCTCAACGATTGGAAATACAAATATTTACTTTTAGACGGTATTTGTGATTATGACTTGAATTCAAGGAGAATATGCTATAAAATTTTAGTCCAATTAGAAAAAGATGTTCCGAATATAATATTACCTTGGATAATAGAAACTTTAAAATCTCCAAATTACGATAAAATTATACCTATTCTAAAATCACTTATGAATGCTGATTTAAATTTTATAGATAATTTACCGAAAAGATTGATTTTAAATCTCGTTGAGGATTCAGAATGGCGTACAAAAATATTAAGTTTAAAGCTACTTAATAGAACAATTAAAAATAAGGATGAATTAATTCAAAATTTAAATATTTATAAATTACTTGAAGATCCAAATTATCAAGTACAAACAGAAATACTTAATATTTTATCATTATCTTCTGTTAAAATACCCATCAGCATCATTTTTAATAAACTATTTCACATAAATAAAGAAATAAGAGCAGCAGCAATTAAAACCATAAAATCTTATAAAGTAAAAGCTATAGATAAAAAATTTATATCTATAATTTCCCCTTTAATGAAGGATCCCAATAGTGAAGTGAGAGCTTCTGTTTTTGAAGTTTTTAGCCAGATTGGTAATTTTAAAAAAAATAAAGTTCCAGTATCACCATTTTTAGATGGATTAAATGATTTAAATGAAATTGTAAGAAATGCTTCAATTACAGCTCTCGAGAA
>JBHLMP010000010.1:0-86727 GCA_048938025.1 Promethearchaeota archaeon | reverse complement strand
TTTTAAGAAATATTATATTAAATACTTCTTTTGGTGATCAAAATTCCACGTAGGAAACAAAAAATTAAATATTCAAGGAAATTAGCTTGTAAGTACCTCACTCCTAAAGGTGATATTTCCAATAGCTTACAACCATTATGTTTTTGTCCAGAAAGAGATCTAGTGCTCGGAACAAGAGCATATGTTTGTCAAGTTTGCATTTTATATTCTCAAACAAATAAAAAGATATCTGAGATATATGACGAAAGCAGAAAAGTGGCAGAAAAAAAAATCAAAGATAAAAAGATTGAATTAGAAGAATTTGAAATAGCTGAAATACAAGCAGATGAGGAAATCGATTTAACTATTGATGAATTCGAGGAAGAAGATGAAGAAATTCCTCTAAAATTCGAGAAAAGAAAAGCTGGGAAAGCAGATATAGAAGATTCTGAAGAATTTGGGGAGATTGAATGCCCTTTTTGCGGTGAGTTATTCGAAGATTTAGCTTCGCACATTCAATCTTGTGAATTTGCTCCTGATGATGCTAGTGTTGAAGATGTTTTGCCAGCAAGAGCAAAAAAGAAAAGAAAGAAAAAACCTACAACAAAAGAAGAGTCAGGTGAAACTGTTTCAAAAGAGAAGCAGAAATGTCCTTATTGTGGGAAAGAATTTGTTAGACTTGGACGGCATTTACTATCTTGTCCTAATAGACCTGAAGGTAACAATGAAGAAAATGATGAGGAATAACTAAATGGCTTTGGTAATTCCAAAATAAATTTATTAAAAAAATACCAATGCAAGATAAGATTTATTATTGTGAACCTGTATTCAGACCCCCTAGTGAGGCAAATTCATTATTAATTCAAGTAACTGAAGGTTGCACATACCAATGCGATTTTTGCATGTCTAATCTTCGTAAGAAATTTGTAATTAGAGAAGTAGATGATATAAAAAAAGATTTAGAGATAGGGTCACGTCAAAAATGGAGTAAAAATATTAGAAAAATTTTCTTTTTAGACGGAAATGCAATGGTTATACCAACCGAAAAACTTTTAAAACTCACTAATTATGCTATGAAAATATTTCCGAAATTAGAAAGGATTGGAGTTTATGCTCACGCTAAAGATATTCTAAAGAAGTCGGATGAACAATTGAATGCATTATCAGAAGCAGGATTAAAAATTGCTTATGTAGGTTTTGAATCTGGTTATGATGATTTACTTAAAAATGTAAATAAACATGCTACAAAACAGAATTATATTGAAGCATCAAAAAAGTTAATGAAAGCAAACATTACACTTTCAGCAACCTTTATAAATGGTCTTGGAGGTGGAAATAATACAGAAATTTCTCAAAAACATGCAAACGAATCAGCTGATTTAGTAAATAAAATTTGCCCTGAAGATGATAGAATTTGGTATATTGCTTTTTTGACTCTTATTATCCCACCAGGAACAGAAATTTTTAAAAGAAAGATCAATAGAGAATTTTTGGAAATGAACCAAATCGAAATATTACATGAACTAAAAACGTTTATTAACCATATTAAATTCGAAAATAAAAATGCCAATTGCATTTTTCGCTCAAATCATGCTAGCAATTATCTTCCTTTACGTGGTGTTCTAGATCGTGAGAAACAAAAGGTTTTAGATGTTATAAATTATGGATTAACTCATACTGAAGTATTAAGACCAGATTTTTTTCGCGCATTATAAAAAATCTTTTATTAATTGTTAAAGATCGATTACATATTAATACACATTAATTTTATATCCTTGACTGTTTAAAAGTTACAACTTGGACCGAAGGATTATAATCTACAATTGGAGCTTTAGGCTGTTTTTTTAGCGAATTAATAAATTTTATTAAATATTCTTGTTTAATTGCCATTCTCTTAGAAAGAGTAGATATTGAGATTATATTATATTCTTTAGAAAATTCAAATAATCTCTTAGTAATCAAATTCTTATAAATCGATCTTACAAAATATTTTAAATTTGGAAAGTTTTCAGACTTTAAATCATTAATAAAGTTGATAATTTTTTCAGAAACATCATAATAATTCAAAATGTCACAACAACTTAGGATCTCGTATATCCGTTTTATATAAACAAAGTATTTATTAATATTATCATGAATATCTTCAAGATTATAATTATTTAAGTTATTATCTACTTCATTCTTTAACATCGCCAATAATTTCATAAAATTTTCCAAGTTGGATTCATTTATTTTCTCCTTCAAAAGATTGTTATATCTCCTTAAATAAATTCTCCTTCGCTCTCTTAATTCTAAATTTATTTTTTGATTTAATTTTGTAAACTTAGATAATTCATTGTCTAAATTAAAATCATTCTGATATTCTTGTATTAATGTAATAGCTGATTTGGCTTTATTTAATGCTGAGCTTAAATCTTCAACCTCGATTTTTTTTTTAATAAACTGATTATAGTACTTTAAATCCTCTAATAAACTCTTCTTAACTTTTTGAAAATCTACTTTATCTTTAATTAGCTTCATGTTATTTTTTTCTGGAACTTTGATTATACTCTTATTGGTATAAAATTACCTTAGTTAAATATTAAAATTTAATATTAATATGAAAATAACTCTAATAGTTGGGTCACTGAGAAAGAATAAAAGATATAACCTTAAAGTGTTTATAAATTAAGGAAAGGGCAAATACGATGAATTAGCTGGAAAGATAAGTTATAATTTAGGAAAACGAGTTGCAGAATTACTCTTAAAATTTAATAATTAAAAATAAAAAATAATTTTAATCATTTTCAGCCCCACATAAAGGACAAACCCTAGAATCTCCAATTGGATTACCACAATCCTTACATCTTCTTATTCCATCTGGAATAGCCAATTTTTCTTCGAATTTTTCTTCTATTTTATCTAAACCTTTGGAAAATATTGTTCCCGGGCGATCACCAGGCCAAATGATATTTATAATAACACCAGATACAATTAGAATGATAAAAATTACAATATAAATAGTTAGTTCACTGCTAAAGTTTTGTTTCAAAAATTCCATGGATGCAGTGATCCAATCAACCATCCATTCACCAATAGGTACTACTATTGGTTTTAAGAAAATTAAAATTGCTCCAAAAATATCAGCTAATACTTCTAAAAATCCCATAGTTTGGAAAACCATTTTTTCTCTACCTCTTTATTCTTTCATTCTATCGCTTCTAATTTTTTCTCTATTAATTGTAAAATCAATAACATCATATATTTTTAGAACTATAGTTAAAAAATAAATTCCCAAATAAACTAAAACCATCTGTTGTAAATTCAAGCTCAGAAATCCTGAATTATCACCCATATCTAAATTAAATATTATTTCAGTTGCTCCTGAGAATTTATAGCTCCATAAGTATAGACAATTAACTAATACTTGGATCAAAGCAAAAGTACCTCTTCTTATTGATTGTTTAGGTGAAGAATGTGTGAAGAAAGCACATCCACTTATGATTAATCCTAATGCAGTAACCCAAAAGATAATATTGTTTAAATCTTCCTGTGTAAAATCTAATGGTAAACCCTCAACAACATATTCTCTTATTAAAGAAAAGGTTAATACTGGAATTATGATTGTAAAACATACATATATAACAGCAAAAATAGTACCTTTTACTATGTTTATAGTTGGACCCATTTCTTGAACCTCCTAAGGATATTCCGGTAATGTGATGTTATTTATTCCAAGAGTAATAGAATGTAGTCCCAAAGAATATGTTAGACTGATTGTAAAATTAGCATAGAAATTAAATATGGGGACTCTTGTAAGATCTATATCAGCAATATCTGGTAGATTTCCTAAATAAGGAGCAAAATCAGAATATATTCCTGTGAAATTACCATATAATGTCTTACCTTTTTTAATTGTAGGATAAGAAGATAGCTTATCAAATATTTTTACTGTTTGAGATATATTTTCACCTGTTCCAGTTAAATTAATATGAGCATATTCAAGATCTATTTTAAGTCCTAATTTAAGATCTTCTAAATCAAAAAAGCCTACGTTGGTTATATTAAATGGTAAAGTGAAATTGATATTATTTACCACTCCAGATATCTCATTATAATCTATATTAAAATCCGCATTATCAGTATCAACTTCAATATTATCTGGATTAGAAAGTATCAAAATAGCAGACATTCCACCTAAAAAGGAAACAGCAGTAACTGATACTGTTAAAACAATTATAAATATTCTTACAATCCATCTAAAAACTCGTGATGGTCTCATAATAATCAATATAGTTGTATGTTTATTTAAAAAACTAAATTTTATTGATAAAATTAAATTTTATCTTATAACAATAATCATGCTTATAAAATTTATATTTTATTTTTTTAAGAATTTGCATTATTTTGAAAATAAACGGACACAACCGTTAATCACCAATCTTCTAGAATTTTTAAGATTAGTTCATTTATTTAACAATAAACATCCTGAGATTTTTTTATAAACAACATACCTATTTTTACTCCTTTTATTTCCCCAATTGCAACATCAATGAGTATTTGATCTTTTAATTCTAATTCTGGGAGCAAATTTTGTTCAATGAAAACATTAATATTAAGATTTTTATCCAAATCGGTCCATTCAATGAAATCTCCATCTTCAATAACTTTTTGTTTTTCAATTAATTCAAGAACATTACCACAAAAAGCTAGGGTTCAAGTTGAGGATGAATAGAAAAAGATTGCTACAACAAGCTTTTCTAAATCACTGTTATAGTGATATTTTTTTTGTTGTTCATAAATATAATCCAATGCTGAGTTTGAAAAAATAATCTTAAACAGAAATCACCAAATTTATTTTTTTATGATTCTAATTTACTAATGAGTATAAATGAATTTAAATTTAATAATTCAGTTATTAAGATTATAACTTATTAATATAATTTTTTATTAAAATCTAAAAAAGAATTGAAGCTAATATGATTGATATAAAAGATATTCATGCACATTCAGTGTCATTTGAAAATGTAGAAAAACTACTGAATACTTCGATAGAAAATGGTTTAACTGAATCAGAAGCTCAAAAAAGGGTTGATGTATATGGTAAAAATGAATTAATAAAAGAAAAAGGAAAAACCGCTTTGCAGATATTTATAGGACAATTTAAAGATTTTCTAATATATCTTCTAATGTTTGCTATTGTTATTTCTATTATCATTGGGGTATGGGAAGCGTCTAAAACTGGAGCTGAACCGTGGTCTACGGAATATACTGATGCAATAGTTATCGCAGCAATATTAATTGTTAATGCAATTTTAGGATTTTATCAAGAATATCAAGCGGAACGAGCTCTTGAAAGCTTAAAGAAATTAGCACCTCACTTTGCTAAAATTAGGAGAGAAGGAAAAGTTTTAGAAATTGGTGTTGAAGATGTTGTTCCTGGAGATATTGCGTTATTTGAAGAAGGAGATAAATTTCCAGCAGATCTAAGAATTTATAAAGAGTTTTCGCTTTATGTTGATGAGGCGATTCTAACAGGAGAATCCAAACCAGTTAAGAAGCATATAAAACCTGTCGAAGAAAAAATGATCTTAGCCGATAGAACTAATCTTGGATATATGAATACAATAATTACTAGAGGAAATGGAGAAGGAATTGTGATTGGCACAGGGATGACTACTGAAATAGGAAAAATTGCTGAAAGTCTACAGGAAGAAGAGATAGAACTTTCACCCTTTCAAAAAGAGGTAAATAGGTTTGGAAAGCTTTTAGGAATGATCATATTGATAATTTGTGGTGCTGTATTTCTTGTTGAATTTTTTATCTTATTAATTACAGAATTTGATGTGGAGCAGCTTATTCAAGCGTTTGAAATATCAATAAGTCTAGCAGTTTCAGCAGTTCCAGAAGGACTTATTGTTGTAATTACAGTAGTTATGAGTATTGGAATGAGAAAAATGGCAGATAGAAATGCCTTAGTAAGGAAATTAACTGCTGTAGAGACACTTGGACGTGTAAATGTTATATGTTCTGATAAAACAGGAACTTTAACAAAGAATGAAATGACAGTAGTAAAGATTTTTTTAGGGGGGCAAGAATTTGCCGTAGAGGGGGTAGGTTATGCTCTTGAAGGTAAAATCATCGATGAAAAAGGTAAACAGGTTCAAATTGACGATAATTTAAGAAAATATTTAGAAGTATGTATGTTTTGTAATAATTCAAATGTTTCACCTCGAAATGATGGTACAAATGATACTGATGTAGTAGGAGATCCAACTGAAATTTCAATGAAAGTTTTAGCTATGAAAATGGAGTTAGACACTAAATCAGAGAAAATTGATGAGATACCATTTAGTTCCGACAGGAAAATGATGTCAGTAGTCGTAAAAATTGATAATAAATTATATTCATTAATTAAGGGAGCTCCAGATATTTTATTACATAATGCCAGTCATGCAGTTTATGATCATCAAGTAGAACCTATTGACAATGTAAAAGATAGGATTCTTGAAAAAAATGAAGAATATGCAAAAAATGCCTTGAGAGTATTAGGTGTTGCTTATAAAGAACTAAATGAAGGATACAAGGAAGAAGATATAGAGAAAGACTATATATATCTTGGTTTAACTGGCATAATTGACCCAGCAAGAGACGAGGTTAAAGATGCTATTGAAGAGGCGAGAATGGCAGGAATTCGGACGATAATGATTACAGGAGATCATAAAATTACAGCTATAGCAATTGCCCATGAAATTGGTTTAACTGAATCAGATGAAGCAATAACAGGAGCAGACTTAGAAGAAATGAATGACGATGAACTCCAAGAGAAAGTCAAAACAGTAGACATATTTGCCAGAGTAACATCTACACATAAATTAAGAATTTTAAGGAGATTAAAAGATTTAGATTTAGTTGTCTCAATGACTGGAGATGGCGTGAATGATGCACCAGCTGTAAAGGGAGCGCATGTAGGTGTGGCGATGGGGCTCAAAGGAACTGAGGTTACTCAAGAGGCTTCTGAAATGATACTAATCGATGATAATTATGCCACAATCGTTAATGCTATAGAGGAAGGTAGAGGAATCTTCGAAACTACTAAAGGCTTCTTCAGATACATGCTAAGTACTAATTTTGATGAAATATTTTTAATTCTTACGGCATATATCGTTATGAAACTTATCTCAAATGTGTATCTCGCAATTCCAGTTGTTCCGATTCAGATTCTCTGGCTCAATATAGCCACAGATGGAATTCCAGCTATGGTTTTAGGACTTACACCAACAGATCCTGATGTAATGAAAGATAAACCGCGAAAAGGATTTACTTTAATTTCAGAAATAAAGGGACCTGTTTTACTCCTTGGAATATATACTTCGATAACTGATATAACACTCTATGTACTTCTATGGTCTGTATTAATCCCAGCATGGGCGGAAGCTGGAATTGATCCCAAATTAACAACTGATTTTGTAACTGCAGGTACTGATGCGAATTTATATGCAATATCATTAGCACAAACTATTGTGTTTACGAATTTAGTTCTCTGTGAATTATTGTTTGTTTATACCTGTACTTCTAATATAAAGCCATTTTATCTCTTTCCAAATAAACATCTATTTTGGGCTACAGGTCTATCTCTAGGGCTACAATTATTAATTCTATTTTCACCAATAGGATTAGCATTTCATGTTGTTCCAATATTTCATCCCTATTATTGGATTGCAGTACTCCTTGGAGCTTTTAGTGTATCTGTTATGGATGAAGTAAGAAAGTGGAATCTTAGAAGGAAAAGAGGATTGAAGATACGGAAATAAATTAATTTCTTATTATTTTATCTATTTTTTCATAATTATTATTAAAAAATTTCATCAGTACTTGTTAATTCATCTTCAGATTTGAAAAATAAACCAATTCCGATTAATTTGAAGGTATCTTGAACATTAATATTATATAATGCTGAAGTCTCGATAAAAAAGCTTTTCAATTCTGCCGCTTTTTTCAGTCCTTCTTCTTTTGATACTTGTCTTTGGCTTTCTAAGTCAACTTTATTACCTATTAAAACGAATGGTATATTTCCTAATTCTTTTCTAGCATCTTTAAACCAATAATCAATTCCTTCGTCAAAAGTTTCTCTTCGTGTAATATCATAAGCAACAAAAGCACAGTTTGCTCCTTTATAATATTCATGTCGTATACGTTTGAAGAATTCTTGACCAGCTAAATCATAGATAAGAAAGTTGATTTTGTCATCCTTAAAACCTTGAATATAAAACGTTTTTGAGCTAATCGCAATTCCAATCGTCGCTCGGTAATCTTGGGTTTGTTCTTTTTTCAAAAAACTTCTTACGAGTGTTGTTTTTCCAACTGCAGCTGAACCTAATATTATCAATTTAAAAGCATTTTTTACTTTTTCAGATTTCTTTATATGATATTTCATTGAAACATTTTCAATAACAGGCTGCTTTTCATCTACAGAACGAAATTGATCCAATTTAAGAGAAAAATCATCATAAACATTTAAATCGGGAATATCTAAAGAATTATATTTGAAATCAAAACTTTCTTCTAATAATTGTGCTATTTTTTCAGCTACAAGATAAGCAACTGGAAAAAGCTTATTTAAGTTTACTTCATAATTAGAAAAGAGTATTAATATTGCTTCAGAACCAGCTTCAAGAAAAACAATCCTATGGTCAGGAGTTTCAAAAGATCCACTACCAAAATGTCCTATCTTATATTCATTACTAATTCTGCTTAATAAATTCTCTGCTATGGTAGTAATTGCTCCATAGATCACTTCTAATTCACTTTCTGTCTCAAATTCTCCTCGATCCTCCAACCTTCCATATTTAGAAATCAAGAGTCCTTCTCTCGAATAAAGAAAAGCTATTTCTAAATCCTGATGAGAATCTATAAGATTTTTCAACAAAATCGAAACATTTCTTTCTTTTTCACCTGTCATATCTACCGTTACAAGGAAAAGTGTTTTCATTTTTAATTTTGATTTCTGTCTTAATAGTGTATTCATTAATTTTAAATCTTTATTATAATTTTATTAAATCATTATAAGTTTTAAGTTCTAAATTTTAAAGAGAATATTACAATGAATATTTCTGAAGTTTTAAAAAATAAAATTGAATCTAATCAGACGGTTCTAACTGAATTTGAATCTAAGGAATTATTACAAGAAATTGGTATATTAGTTCCTTCCCAAAAACTAACTACTTCGATAGATGAGACTAAATCTGCTGCTGAAGAAATTGGTTTCCCTGTGGTTTTAAAACTTATCGCTGAAGATATAGTGCATAAATCTGATACTGGAGCTGTAAAGTTAAACATCAAAGATAAACATGAATTAGAAACAGCTTACAAAGATTTAATGAATATCCCATCTCAGAAAGAGAAAAAAATCTCAGTTCAAAAAATGGCAGACGAACCAATAACCGAACTGATTATTGGAATGACAACTGATGCCCAATTTGGTCCTGCTTTAATGTTCGGTATTGGAGGTATACTTGTAGAACTATTAGAAGATGTCAGTTTTAGAATCGCACCGATTACAGAATATGATGCAAAAGAAATGATACATGAAATTAAGGGCTTTCCCATCCTAGATGGATACCGTGGAAAACCCAAAGCAGATATAGATGCTATAGTTAATGCTTTATTAAAAATTTCAGATTTAGTTATTAAACACGAAGAGATTAACGAAATGGATTTGAATCCTGTGTTTATCTATGAAAAGGGTCTAATTTGTGTAGATGCCAGGATTATTTTAAAGAAAAAATAAAATTACAATTTTATATTTAAATTCCTTTATTGAAATTACCTCATTTAGTTTCTAATTTTCATTTTTTATAAATTTTTAAAAGAGTTATATTTCTATTTTTACAAATGAATTTGAAAGAATAGTAGCTATTTTGAAAAAGTATAAATTCAGAAATTATTATGAATTGATTAATTACAAAATTAATATTCAAAAAAAAATAATTAATTTAATACGATAAAAATTAATTATCAAATTAGGAAATTCGATTTTATCAATTAAAAATAAATAATAACTATTTGATTTCTATGAATAGGGTAAAAATCAAAAAGAGGATTAAAGCAACTTCTATTTTTCTTTTATTGCTTGGTACAATAATTCTTAATGTTAATTGGATTTATTGGAATTTTATTGAAAATAATAGTTTACTTGAAGAAGAAAATCCTGATGAATTTGAATCTTTTAATTTTCAAATGGACAATCTTATGACTTCTGATTATCAATCTGAGTTCACTGGTTCTGGAGAGGATATAAATATTAAGTTACATCAATCTTATTTGAATGACTCATTTAATACAGCCTTAAATACTTCAGATTCAAATAATAATAAATTTACATTACCATGCCCAACTGATACTTCATTTAACTCGAGTTATACCAAATTTGAAATTGAGGATATTATAGCTCCAAATAAAACTTTAATAATTGAAGATGAGACTTCGAGTTCAAAATTATTAAATGAGGCGTACTTTACTTCTTTTGAAATTATTGGAAAAGGTTATTTAGAAAATTTATCAGTTTATTTAAGTCAAGTTTTTGGCGGGGATGATTTCTTTATTGATGTTTATAATTCTTATTACACAGGTACTTATACTAAATTTAACCAATCAATTAGTGGAGGATATAAAACAGTTCATTTAAACGAATCTGATCAAAATTGGTATGATATTACTAATTGGCATGTTCTTTTAGATCCAGATCTAACTTATGATAATACTTTTTTTATTAGAGCTTCATGTTTCTCTTCAAATAATGGGTATTGGCATCATGGAACAGACGGCATTGAATATAATAGTATTGTTTGGAGGCAAAGTGGTCCTGTTCCTGAATCAAATATCGATATGTCTTTAAAAATCTATTTATCTCCATTGAATAACACTCCTCGTCCTGAACAGATAAATTTAGAAATAAATAATAAAGATGTAAATAAATATAATGATATTGAAAACACAGGTTATTGGGAGTCCGCAGATGTAAATAGTAGTGTTTCTGGAGATTTAGAGTATACTATTTCTGCCGATTGGTGGGATGTTACTTGTTCAGTTTCTAAAGCTCTAATTAACTATACTAAAACTGATTTAAAAGCAACATCTAGCTTCGATGTTCCTGCAAGTGGTCAATCAATTAATTGGAATTCTACTCTTGGAACGATAAATGATTTTGATGTGAGATTCAATGACTATATAATTAATTTCACCGTACCTAATACATGGGAAAATTTTACCGCGACGGATGGTTCCGTAGATAAAACATCAGTCTCTTTAGGTCCTATTTTTAATCAATATAGAGATCTTCAAATAAGAGATGCTGGAAACGGTATAAACTGGTATATAACAGCTCAATCTTATAATTTACTTCAAGCAATTGATATGTATAAAGGAATAGATAAAGTAACTAAGGCAAATTATTCAGATACGATTTCTTTTATTGCGAGATTTATAGAAAATATCGTTCCAGGAACTATAGGAGTCAATCTTAGTGTATATAATCCAATATTAATAGATAATAAACTAAATTTTACTAAAGTAAATACTACTTTAACTTCAATATCAGATATTTATTTTGAAGATTGGATTATAAGTGATTGGGTCTTTCAATATGGAATCTTTCGGGTACAAGTATTTTGGAATAATGGATCCGCAGCAGGATTTTTAGAAGAAACTATAACCATATATGGTGAAACAGAATTAAATTTAATTTCTCCTGAAAGTGGACAAGAATATTTCATAGATCAGGTATTCAATATCACAATTTACTATAATGATATCGGTCAAACTTTACCTATAATAAATGCTATAATAAATAATAACGGTACTTTAACCTTCTTTCCTAATGGAACAGCAGGTTATTATACTACAGAATTAAATACCAGTGATTTCGTGTACGGTTGGAATTATATTGAAATTACAGCATCAAAAACATATTACAATGAGGCTAAAACTCAGTTCTCATTCCATTTAAGAATGTATACAACAATTTCACCTTCAAATACTAAAGATTTTGGCGATGTATTAAGAGGTTATAATGTCTCATACACATTTTATTATTCAGATGTTGGTACAAATCCAGTTTCTGGAGCAACTATTGAAAACGTATCCTTACCTTTAGGTTTCATATATAGTGCTAATCCAGTGGGAGGTACTCCCGGAAATTACACAATTGAATTAGATACAAGTGGTGTATTAGCATCTGATACCCCTTATACATGTATATTTAATATTACTGCTGTGGGAAAGCAAACACAATATATTACATTAACCCTGAGAGTAATTTTTACACAAACTGATATCCAGCTTATATCTTATGACAATTATCTTATCAGAAAAGACAAACTTAATCAATCTATAGAATTTTATTTCAATGATACAGATAATAATCAACCGATAACAGGTTTAAGTGTAGATTTTGTAACTGTAAAAGAAAATCAAACTGGAGGTACACAATCTAAATGGTTATATCCTACAGGTACTCCTGGTCAATACTTATTAAATGTAAGTACTGCTGGATTAGATTCTGGCTGGATTCAATTCGAAATAAACATATCATTCGATCCAAATTATAATACAAGTATAGAAACTATAGAATTTTATCTTAGAGGAAATCTTACGCAAACCCATATAGATTCTATATCTGACATTGGAGGAGATGGAACTCTTACGCCTACTGGATATAACAATTATTTATGTTTCATAGAACGAGATTTGTATCTTAATTTTACCATAACTGATGACGATTTTAGTGATGAATTGGTTGCTGTTTCAGGTGATTCTTATGAAGTAGATTACATTGAACTTACAAATACATCAAATGAAGGTTCTTTAACGGAAACTTTATTTTATGATTTAAATACAAAATCTTTTAAGGGATATATGTCCACGTCAGGATTAACTAGCATAGGCACTTATACAATAAATGTAACTGTCTCTTTAAATAATTATGAGAAGTCAATTTTAAGTTTCAACATAACTTTAAAGGCAAAATATATAGTAAATATTTCAGTCGTTTATGAACCTCTAAAAGTAAAAGCTGGAGAAGAATTTACAATAGTCCTTAAAGCAATGTATAATAATGGTACTGATTGGTTGCTGCTAGTAGGGGAAAATATGGTAGTAACACCCTATTTTAATGGAGTACCTGGAACACCTACTTCACCAGTTCCTACAAATGACACTGGTGAAGCTGAGTTTGAAATTACGGTAATTGGGGCAGCAAAAAATATGAATCTTTCAGCTCAAATTCAACCAGCATACAATCACATAGGGGATACCCTCTTAATCTCAGATATTGAAGTTACCCCTCTTTCAGGAGGTCCAACATTTGAGGATTTCATGCCATATATAATTATTATTGGAGCCGTAGCAGCAGTGGGAGCAGGTTCAGTTGCTATTTATAGGGGACTAGTTGTTCCTAAAAAACGTGAAAAGAAAAGGGTTTTAACTGAAGTCAGAACTATATTTGATGATGCGATTAATTTAGAACATATTTTAGTTTTATATAAGGGAACAGGAACATGTGTTTTCTTCAAATCTTTTGGTTCAGAGGCAATCGATCCTGAGTTAATCAGTGGTTTTATTTCTGCTGTATCTTCATTTGGAAAAGAGATGGTGGCTCAAAAAGCGTTAAATGAGATAACTTATGGCGATAAAATGTTGTTATTAGCTGATGGAGAATACATTAGAGTTGCATTAGTGTTAAGTAAGAATGCTTCAATGATTTTACGTAAACATCTAACTGAATTTATTGTGGCTTTTGAGAAAACTTATGAAAGTGAACTTCCAAGTTGGAGAGGGCAATTAAATGTTTTCAGAAATGCTGGTTTAATTATTGATGAGATCTTTAATACTTCTATAATTTTACCTCATAAGATTACATATGAATTTTCGGATGCAAAAACTCTTAAAACACCCCATTCAAAGGATGTTTTAAAAATTGCTCATAGTTGCTGCGAGGAAGCAGAGAGAGATTTCTTTTTTATAGCAACTCTTTTGAAAGAAGCTACAGAAAGAACTAAGAAAGACACAGCTGAAATCTTTAGTGGTATTAAAGAATTAAGAGATAAAAAAATCTTAATGTCAATAGAGATCTCCACTATTGAAGCCCGACCTATTTCCCAACAAGAATTAAATCTTATTAGCCAAAAAGTAGCGGGATTAGTTAGATTATCTCCAGAAGAAAAACAAAAACTTGTTAATGATCTAGCTCAAATGGGTCCCGCTGAAAGAGAAGCTTACTTCGTGAGTATAGCGGAACGCCATGAAATTGTATCTGCACCTATGAAAGTGGGCGCAGTAAAAATAGATAACCTCAAATCAGCTAAAAAAGAGATTAAAAACTTGAAGAAGAATGCTGCTTTAGCAAGGAAAGAGAATGATTACGATAAAGTTAGTACAATTTACCACAATGCTCTAATGATTGCTACAAATTGGGAAATACAAAGAGAATTTGAAGAGTTAGAAGATCTTATCCGCAAAACAAAAATTGTGGACTTTAAAATCAAATTGAAGAATCTAGAGAAGGAAGCAAAATTAGCAGCTAAAAAAGAAAATTATAATGAAGCAGCTCAGAAATTTAGAATGGCTTCGAGAATAGCATCAGAAATTTTTAAATTAGGCGTAACTGAAATGACAAAGGAAGTTAAAAGATTATCAAATAAATCCAAGGAATATGAAAAATTAATATAGGAATTTTTTTTTTAACAATTTATTTAATTTTTTTTTAAATCTTAAATTAATTAAGATGAAATTCTTTATTTTATATATATAATTATATTGGAGTAATTCTTTAAAAGAAGTAGTGATATATTTTATCTATTAAAATTATTATTAGGTGAAGGTGCAATCTTTTCACAATTTCCATCTCTATTATCAATTGAAATTTGTCTTATCCTCATTATAGCTACGGTTAGTTTTATAAGAAAAATAAAAAGCAAAAAAGAAAAACAATTAAAAAAAGATGAAATCTCGACTAAAGAATCTATAACATCAACCAAATCTAATGATAAAGTTGAAATTATAGAAGAAAAGATAAAAAACTTTAAAGATACTAGAAAAGAGAAAGCTCCTATAAAATTTGATGAAGTACAAAAAAGCACAAAAAAAGTAGGAGTAAAAACAATTGTTGTTGAGCATGAAAAGCATAAAGGTGAAATAATTAAAACACCTCCTATACCTAAAAAAAAAGAAGCTTTAACCATCCCAGTGAAAATAAGGGAGCATATTGAAAAAACAATTTTTTTGATTCTCTACACGGAGAGATCAGTAAAATCTTTAAAACTATTAATTGATAAAGTTCTTGAGAGATCGGTTGATGAAAAAGTAACAGTATCTGAAAAAATGATTTCTCTTATAATTTCTCAAATGGATAAAGATGATAAAATTCAATTTACCCAGAAAGAAGGGTGGAAAATAAAAATATAAAAATAGCTTAATACTCTTTTATTAATAAATTAATCTGATATACCATTTCCAGTAATACTGAAGACAGCTTCTCCTTCTGGCAAATGAGGAGCATCTACAATTTTTGCTATCCTCTGCTCACCTTTTCCTTTTCTTAAATAAACCCTAATCGTCGAACCATGTGCCACAACATTTCCACCAGCTGCTCGTAATGGATTTCCGTAAAAAACATCTGGTTTTGCTTGAACTTGATTTGTTACAACAACACCTAGTTCAGGATATACATCACATAATCTTAATAGATCATGTAGATGAGAATTGATTGTTTGTTGTCGAGTTGCTAAGGTGCCTCTGCCAATATATTCACTTCTAAAGTGTCCTATTAAAGAGTCTACTATAATTATTTTGATATTTTTTTCTTTAATTAGATTCGCTGCTTCTTTAATTAAAAGTATTTGATGATCTGAATTATAAGCACGGCCAAACACTATATTTTTCAAAACTTTTTTATGATCAAGATCCTGAGCCTCAGCCATTTGTATTATTCTTTCAGGTCGAAATGTTCCCTCTGTATCAATATATAATGCATTTCCTTCAAGACCACCTTTTTCTCGAGGTAATTGAACATTTACACATAATTGATGCATAATTTGAGTTTTTCCAGTCCTAAATTCTCCAAAAAATTCAATAACACAGCCAGTCTCAACACCTCCACCTAATAAATCATCTAATTCTTGGCTCGCTGTAGTAATTCGAGCAATGTTTTTTCGATGTTCCCATACATCTACGGCAGATTTAAATCCTATATTAAGTTTTTCCATAGATAGTTTAATCAGTTTTGTTGTTGTTTTTTCTCCTAGACCACTTTCTTCTTGTATGATTGAGGGAGGTGTAAATGCTATTGCTTCTAATGAATTAAAACCTGCTTTAATTAGTTTATTGAGAGTAGCTTCTCCTACTCCAGGGAGATTTTTTACGGCTTCGACACAATTATCTATATCATTATCATTATTAGAGAAATTCTCACCATCAGAATTGATTTCTTCTTCTAATTCATCAAAGGCTTCGATAATTTCCGCTTCATCATCATAATTCTCAAATTCTGGATCTGCATCCTCAAATTCTGGATCTGCATCCTCACCATTAATAAGTTCTTCATTATTATTTTCAGAATTTTCAAACTTGAGATGTTCTTTATATATTTTGCCCTTTGTATGATTACGCTTACATTCAGTACAGTAGTAAGGCTTGTTGATTTCCATACTATTTCCATTCCCATTTTTTATTTCCCTAGCTTTTGCCATAGTAAATCACATAAAAGAGAAAAAAATTTTAGTGTAATTTTTATAGATGAATCTTATATAAATAAGGGTATATAGCTCAATATTTTAAGTGAAATAGAGTTCTGGTTTTTAAATTTTTATTTTGAGAATTTATAGGTAAAGAACGACAATAATAAGGAAAATTTAAGTTTGATCATCTATCTTCTTTTTCCTAAAATAAAATAATAAAAATAAAATAGGATTATATAATTTTATTAGCAAATCTATTAAAGTTGGTGGTGAAATTTTTATGAGTTTAAATCTAAAATTAGAATATTATCCAAAAATAAATGATGGACTTTTAAAAGAAGCAATAGCCATCATCAAAAAAAACAAAGATAAGTGGGATTCTCCATTTTTCTTCGATACAAAATCCTATCTGGAGATGGATAAGATAAAAACAATAACTAAACCATTCTTGAGTGAAAGTATTGAAAATGTAATTGTATTAGGTACTGGTGGCTCAATACAAACATTAGTAGCACTTAAGCATTTATCTAAAAAAAAGATATATCCAGTTCCAAGTTCAAGAGCAGTAGAATTGAAAGGTTGTTTGGAAAAAACTTCACCTAAAAATTCTGTTGTAATACCAATATCGAGAGGTGGAGAAACTCTAGACGTTAATTCTACAATTGGAATTTTTGTTAAGAGGGGATATAAATTTTTAGGGCTCTCATCCATTGGAACTATGAATAATATATTAAATGAGATAGATTGTCCCATTTTAGATGTTCCCGATCTTTCTGGTCGTTATGCAGGCTCAGTTACAAATGTTGGTATTGTTCCTGCATATATTTCGGGTATAAATATTGAGAATTTTTTAAAAGGTTTAGAAGAGGGGTATAATAATTTTTCTAATTTTGATAAGAATCCTTCCTTAGAACTTGCAGCATTCATTTTTAATTTATATAAGAAAGGATATAAAGTTGTATTTTCAATGCCATATTCAAAAAATCTTGAGGGAAGTGTTGGATTATGGGTTCAAGGAATATCTGAAAGTACGGGAAAGGATGAAAGAGGTATGATAGGAACATATCAATCAGCTCCCATTTGTCAACATTCTGTATTAGAATTTTTATTAGGTGGAAGTAAAGGTATTGTGATACCTATAGTATGGACAGTAAAAAATGAAAATCCTGATCTTGTTTTAACATCGACTATTCCATATATTAATGAACAAAGTGCTCAGACCATTATTAACTATCAAGCAGATGCAACGTTTCAAGCTTTAATTCAGCAAGGAGTGCCAACAGCAGAGATCTCTATTGACAATCCCTTAGAAAAAAATATGGGGCATCTGGTATCGTTTATTTTATCATCTGTATACTATCTTTGCTTGTTAATTGATGTAAATTGGGCAAATAATCCAAAAGTCATAATCGGAAAACAAATTTGTAATGATGCTCTTAGAGATAAAATTAAACCTGAACAGAGAGAAAAAATTAGAGAAAGAATAGCTAAAGAAAAATGGTATTCTTAGGTTAATTTGATAACTTTCTTCAAACAAAAAAAGACTTACCGAATTTTCTGTACGATTAAATTAGATTCCTTTAAAAGATCTTCCTTTACTTTGTTTTCCATAGCGTATCCTTCTTTATATACTAATCTGTTAATCCCAGCATTAATTAACAATTTTAAACAGCTCATACAAGGAAATGTTGTACTATATATTGTCGTCTCACCCTTTATTGAAGTTCCATGAATAGCAGCTTGAATAATACAATTGATTTCAGCATGTAAACCTCTACATAATTCAGGTTTTTCACCACTTTTTAAATTCTTTCTAACACATGTCTCAGGATTACAATGTTTAAGACCTGCTGGAGCACCATTATAACCAGTAGACAAAATGTGAGAATCTTTTACTAAGACAGCTCCTACTTTTCTCTTTATACAAGTAGATCTTAGTGAGACAACTTCAGCAATTTTCATAAAATAATCATCCTTAGAAATTCTATTATCATTTTTGTCATTCATAGCATCTCATGTTTTTATTTATTTTAAAACATATAAAATAATCAACATTTAACTTTATTAATAGCAAATTAAGATTATCAAAAATAAAAGATAATTAATGATATAATTACTATGACAAAAGATTTTAAAGTACCCTGGGGAGTATGGAGGGAGCCAAAATATTTAGATTTAACCTTTCCAGATTCTTGGGATATAAGTATATTTAAAATGAAGGGTGCTGATGCTCCAGAATTAACTGATGAAGAAATTAGAAATTCGATACTTAATCCTATAGCTACTCCAAAATTGTCGGAATTGGCAAAAAACAAAGAAAAAATAGCTATTGTTGTGGATGATATGACAAGAACTACTCCCATATACAAAATCCTTCCTCATATATTGGCAGAATTAGATAAAGTTGGTATTACCAATGAACAAATTATAATTCTTCTAGCTATTGGTGCTCATAAACCGATGAATAGACATGATTGCATCCTAAAATTAGGGAATTATGTAGTTGAGAATTTAAATATTGAAAACCATCATCCTTATGAAAATTTAATTAATTTAGGTGAATCAAAAATCGGAACACCAATAGAAGTAAATAGAACTTATTATAACTCTGATTTAAGAATTGCTATTGGGGGTGTTATACCTCATATCCTAGCAGGATTTGGAGGAGGAGCAAAAATTGTGTTGCCCGGCGTATGTGGGATTCGAACTCTTGAAGCTAATCATTCTGCTGGATTTAAATTTGGATCCTTCGGTGGAGGCATTGGAAAAGTTTCAAAGATAAGAGAAGACATAGAAGCTATTGTTGAAACTATAGGTTTAGACTTTTCTATTAATGTTATACTCAACGAGATAGGTGAAATTTGTGGGATATTTTCTGGTCATTTTAAGGAAGCTCATAGAAAAGCAATAGAATTAGCTAAAGAATTTTATAAAACAGAAGTTCCTACTGGAAACCACATATGCTTTTTCAACTTGTATCCTGAAGATTCAGAATTAAATCAAGCAATCAAAGGATTTAATTTTTTAATGACGGCTCCTAGAGAGATTTTAGATAAGAATGGTGCAATAGTGTTAATGTCATCATCATATGAGGGAAGGGGATATCATAGTCTACTAGCTGAAACAGGCTCTAGACTATATCACAATTTTGGAGATAATCTTGAAAAAGGTTTAATCTGGAAAGCATACATTAAAGAAAGAAAAGTATTTTTCTATTCACCAAATATAAGTAAATCAGATCTTTACCATTTCTTTCCCAAATCTATAAAACTATACGATAATTGGGAGAAATTGTTGGGAGAGTTAGAAAATACTTATGGAAATTCACCAAAAGCTGCAATTTTTCCATGTAGTATTCAATTGGCTCAATGAAAAGTCAATTCTTCCATATTTGTTAAATTTTATTATTACTTTTAAATAGAAATAATTTTTTCTATAAGATTCATTATTTCTTATTAATTTATGTATCTACTAGAAAGTTTTATAATAATTTCAATATGAAAATATATATGGAGAATAAGGCAGAAGTAAGCCAAAATAAAACCTTTTTAGAAAAAATTTTAGAACATAAAGCTTTAATCCTTATTATTTTTGGTGTGTTAATTCGATTTTCTATGCTCTTTTATTATTATTATACTCATACAATAGATCCAGGAAGATCTTGGGGAGATATGGGATCTTATTACGATAGTAATCTTATAAGTCCCCCCTTATCTATATTTATTTTAGATACTTTAAGGTTTCTTTCATTTGAAAGTATTGAAATATTTATATTTTGGGGCTTTTTTTGGGATTTATTAACTACTTTAATGTTTTACTTTGTAATAAAGAGTTTTAATATTAAATTTGCCAATTATGCTTTTGGACTTTTTATAGTTAATCCATTCTTTTTTTTAAATAATTCATTCAGTTTAGAAAATTGCGGATATCATATCACAGATGCCTTTTTTTTCTTCTTTCTATTCATTGCTTTGTTCTTCTATCCAAAAGAACAAGTTTATTCGAGATACTTATTTTATATATTTCTAGGATTATCAATGTGTACGAAATATTACACTATTCCAGCAGTAGGCTTTTTCTTTCTAAAGTATTTAGCTGAAAAAGATTGGAGTGAAATGAAAATTTTCGTTTTATCTATTTTTCCAATTTTAATATTGTTTTTAATAATCCCATTATTTATAACTGATTGGCTTTTAGATGTTCTAATTAGTTGGAATAATATGGGAACTGATATACCTCTATATATAAAAGTGATACCTCCTGTAATTTTAATATTATTGTTTATTTTCTTACGTTTAAAGAAGTCTGATCCTTTTGAAATTTCCATAATTTCAACATTAATTACAGCATCATTTATGGTCTTCACTTTTATTTATTTAAGATGGTTTCAATGTATATTATTTTATGGAATTTTAAAAGAAAGAGAATATTCTTCTTTTAATTTAAATTTAGGTTTTATAAAAAGAGAAATAAAAATTACTAACCATCTTATCACATTTTATTTGTCATTTTTAGCAGTTACATTTTCATATCTGTTAATAATTCTTGTATATTGAAATGCAATTCTCTTTTTTTTTAGAATATTATTTTTCTTCCGATTTGATACTACGTAAGATTTACTATTTAATTAAGAAGTAAAAAAGAATTAGAAAAAAAAGATAAGTTATTTTTTTTTCTTTAATCTCCATGCTAATAATATGATTGCAACAGAAAATATCAATAACATAAGATATACATTAATACCAGGAATTACAGGATCATCTTTTGATGGTCTTTCTTTTACGACTATCACCTGATTGTGTCCCTCATTGCCTGTTTTATCTTTTGCATAAAAATCAATAGTAACAATCCCGTATGGCGCGTTATCCCAAGCTGTTTGATTTATTGTTCCAAGTATCCAGGTATCTATATTTCCAAGTATAGAGTAATTTGATAAGCCCCCATCTATTGTATACCATGCTGTATCAAAATCTGATTCATGAATGGAAATATTAAAGTTTGGTGCCACAGCTCCAAAAAAATCGTTATGTTTAGGGGAATTAATGATAATTTCAGGAGGAGTATCGTCAACTTCTTCCTCAGGACCAATATTTACAATTGGATTATTCTCATTGAATTTAAATACAAACACCCATTCCATTCTAAAATCTGCAATACCTTCTATATTATTCCATCCTTCAAATCTTACAGCCCTACCAGGAATCCCTAATGACGTATTAATAGAAGATATATAAGCCCAATATGGTGCTCCTGAACCACCTACACAACTATGTGAGAAGAATCGAGTAGGTAAAGGACCTGTGCGAGTACTTGTATCTGCGGAATCAAATACATCATTTTTATAGAAAGGAGCATAGGTATAATTTAGGATACGAATCTCTCCTGTGAACCATGTTGTATCAGTTATTAGCCTAGTCATTGCATGACCATTAGTATAATATCCACTATAAGGAACTCCTTGTTCACCTTCAAAATCAGTAAAACCTACTTCTGCAAATTCAACAAAAGCAGATGGTGTAGCACTATATACTCGAACATATCCACTAGAAACACTAATACCACAGTAGGAGCCTATTTCAGTGTCCCATTTAAGAGAATCTAGGCTGGCTCCTTCAAAATCATCAAAAAATATAAATGTATTTGTACCATTACTTAATGAAAGGACAGTTGGATTTCCATAATACATATAAATTGTAGAAGTCCCAGATGTTGGTATCTTGACCCAAATTATTGAATTACCAACCGGGTTCCAAAACTCCCTCCAATAATCCAATAAATTATGACCCAAATCATAAAATCTAATATCACTTCCATCAGGTTTAGCTTTCGAATAATTAAAATTAGATGGATTTAAATCGACTCTAATTTGATAATCTGATTCAGGAGTATTGGGAGTTAGAGTTAATTCTCTTCTATAGTTCCATCCATCTGCATCCCAATCATTTGATTTAGTTAATTTATCATTAAGTCTCACTTGTTTATCAGTAGAATTTAAGTTTTGAATGATTTGTAAGGTCGATATAGAAGTAAAGATAATAATTGCTATTATTAAAAGAACCATTAATTTTTCCTTAAAATTTCTAATAATTCGAACCAATACTTTTTCTCATCTCTGGATTTTTTAAGAGTGATATTTTTCGAAAATTTACATTAAGAAAAAAATTATTTTGCTGATTTTTAAATGTTACTCCCCCAAAATGGATTATATTCATTTGTACGCAGATTTAGGGTACTAAATCAATTATTTTGAATTATTGATTCTAAATGAGGCATATTGAATTATTATAAAATTTTTATTTTAAATAATAAATTAGAGAGATATGTAGTAAAAATAAAATAAAATTTATTAAATTTAAAATAAAACAATTTAAAATTTAATTGAATTTATCAATGGTGTCAGCAGGAATAACTAGAGGATTTGGATTATTAGAAAATTTCTTATCTTTAAGAAGAATGAAGATAGCGCAAAAATTAATTGAAAAATATGGAAAGAATGGTTCAATTCTTGATATTGGATGCGGATCTTATCCATTACTGTTAATAAACTCTAATTTTTATGAAAAATATGGTATTGATCAAGCAATAATAGACACTAAACTCAAACATCTAAATATTTCTTTAATTAAACAAAATATTCATCTGGATGGAAAATTACCATTCAAAAATGATTATTTTGATGTGATTTCATTGTTAGCTGTAATAGAGCATTTAGAGTATAATCAAGCTTATAAAATTATAAAAGAATGTTATTCGATTTTAAAAAAGAATGGGATCTTAATTATTACAACTCCAGCAAAGTGGAGTGATTATCCATTAAAATTAATGGCAAAGTTACATTTTGTAAGTCCTGAGGAAATTAAAGAACATAAGAAAGTTTTTACTTTATCAGAGCTAAATCAAGTGTTACTTAAAGCGAATTTCAAACAAAATAATATTCAAAAGGGTTATTTCGAATTTTTTTTAAATTTATGGATATGTGCTAAAAAATAAGTATTTAAACAAATTTTTTTGGATTTAAACCCTTCGTAAATGTATAACTTTTGCTATCCACTTAGTTAATTTAAGAATTATCTTTTTCATGTGATATTTAAAGATTTCATATATGAATTGATATAACCTTGAATTATGAAAATACCTATTTTGAAGAAGAATCAAAACACCTTCTAATCCATCAAGCCAATTTATTTTAGTTAGGCCAAAATGACGATATCTATATTGTATTGGCAATTCATAGATTTTAAATCCACTTAAAAGTATTTTAGCAGTAATTTCAGGTTCGAATTCAAATTCTCGAGTATATAAGGTGATTTTATTTAAGACTTTTTTAGTAAATAGTTTATATCCTGTTTCCATATCTGTTAAATTACTACAATAGAGAAAGTTAGTAATTTTAGTTAAAAATTTATTAGCTAGGTAATGAGTTTTTGACATAAATTTAGGTCTAGTAGCAAATCGCGTCCCATAAACTACATTAGTTTCATTTTTTAATATTGGATTTAATAATTTTGGTATATCAGATGGGAAGTATTCAAAATCAGCATCTTGAATTATAAAAATATCACCAGATGCATATTTTAATCCTACCCTAATTGCTATTCCTTTTCCTTGATTTTGAGGTAATCTAATGAATTTTATTTTTCTCGAGATTATTTCTTCTTTAATAATTTCTTTCAGATTTCTTAAGGATCCATCATCAATAACAATAATTTCTCTGTCAATCGGAAATTGAATCTCAAAAATGTTTTTTAATAAATCCTTAATTGTTTTTTCTTCATTATAGCAGGGTATGATTATACTGAGTTTCAAGATTAATCGATTCTTTTTAGTAATAAAAAATTATTCATAGAATTAATTCTTTTGATTTTTTCAAATTTATATTATAATGAAAAACCGAGTATCCTCCATAGAGAAAGAGATAAACACTTCTAAATAAATGATCAATAATAAATATTGACAAAATTTCTGTAAAGGGAATTAATGGATAAAATATAAAAAGAAAAAGTGCTCCTATATTTTCGGATATTCCCCATCCTCCAGGTGTTATTGGAAATGTTTTACTGAAAAATAAAAGCATTGTAGCTAAGATTAATAAAAAAATATTAAAGGTATAATCTAAAAGATAAAAAAATATTACAACTACCAATGCGTCAATAATCCACATTGGAAAACTTAAGAGCGTAATATATATTAATTTAATTTTTTGATCTGTGAATCTTTTAATTCCTTCTTTGAAATTATTTAAGAATTTCTCTAAATAAAGATATAATTTATTTGAAATTCTTTTAATGATGCTTAATATTAATTCTGTTTTATATAATAATAGTAAAAAGAAAGTTAGAATTAATGCAATCAATATCGCTCCTAAAATAAGATAAAATTGAATATTCTGTCCTAATATAATTAGATCATTAACTTCTCCAAGATTGTTTAAATACAAGTAAAATAAAGCAAAACAACTGATAAAGAAAAGAAAAATTAAATCTAACACTCTCTCAATAGCAATTCCAGCTACTGATTCGCTTAATTTTACATCTTCTTGGTCCCTAATTATGAAAATTTTTACTATATCACCTACTTTTCCCGGAGTTAGCTCATTAATTAAAAATCCTGCTCCAATTGAGAAATATGAAGTGCTAAATTTAATTGGTTGATTAAGACCTTCAAATATAAGTTTTAATTTATAAGTTCTTAAAAGAAAGGCTATTGTATATGTAATAATGAATAGAGTTAATCCCCAAAAACCTATTATTATTATTTTGGAAATAAAAAGTGGAAAATCTACAATAAAAACTAGAACTACCATTAAAACTAAGGTAGCTAAACCTATAAGAAGTCTTTTTCTTTTCTTTAACCAAGATATCGTTTTTTTAGGTTCTTCATTATCCATAATTTAAAATTCAAAATAAACGCTTTTTCTTAAAGTTTTTTATAAATCAATTTATTTTTTTAAAAAATTTGATATTATTTTTACAAATTTAGTCATAAAATAAAAATGAAAATACCTTATATTTACAGAAAGATGAAAAAAGTAGAATTACTCGCACCTGCTAAAAATTTTAAAGCAATAAAGGCAGCATCACAATTCGCAGATTCAGTTTATTTTGGAATTGAAAAGTTTAACATGCGAACGAGATCTGAGAATTTTGCATTAGAAGATCTATATAAAATCGTTGATTTTAGCCAAAATAATGATATTAAAACATATCTAGCGACAAATATATTAGTTTACGACAATGAAATCGAATATTTACGTAAAATTATCGAAAATAGTAAGGAGGTAGGTGTGAACGCAGTAATAGTTCATGATTTAGCAGCAATACAAATTGCAAAAGAATTTAAAATGCCATTTCATATCTCGACTCAATGTAATGTATCTAACTCTTTATCAGCTAGATTCTATGAAAAGTTAGGTGCTGAACGTATAATTTTAGCTAGAGAATTATCCTTAGAGAAGATTAAGGAAATAAAAAGAAATCTAGAATACACTAAAGTCGAAACATTTATTCATGGAGCAATGTGTGCTTCAGTAAGTGGTAGATGTTACTTCTCTCAGGATATTTGTGGAACCGAAGAAAAATCCGCTAATCGAGGTAATTGTGAACAACCATGTAGGAGGAGATGGTGGGTGAGGGAAGAATCAGGAAATGAATATATTTATGATGGAGTTAGATTTATGAATTCAAGAGATTTATGTACAATTGCTTACATTCCTAAATTAATTGAAGCAAATATTGATGCTTTTAAAATTGAGGGTCGAATGAGACATCCACATTATGTAGAAATTGTTACTAAAATTTATCGGGAAGCTATTGAAGCATACTATAATGGTACCTTTACAAAAAAGAAAGTGGGTAGATGGGTTACTGAATTAAAGAAAGTCTATAATAGAGGATTTACTCCAGGATTCTATTTTAAAAGGGTAACTGAAGAAGATCATCAATACAAATCTCCAGCGAACTTATCGCATTTTAGATATATTGAGGTAGGACAAATTGAAGATTATAATCAAAATACAGGTTATGCTACCATATCTTTATATAATGGTTATCTCTCTAATGGTGATGATTTAATTATAATGGGGAAAAACACAGATACATACATTCATCAACGTGCTGATGAAATAAAATATCAAGGAAAATTAGTCAACAGATCCCCAAGAGGGACAAAAAATAAAGAAATTACAATTGAATTAAAATTGCATGACAATATTATTAGTAAAGGGAAAGATAAAATCTATGTTTTTACCGATAAAACCTATAAGAAAAAGAAATATTCATTATAGTTATAAAATTTAAGTTAACATATTCATAAGTTTATTATTATCTTTACATATTTATTATTCAATTTAGAACATTGTTAATATGGTTATTTATATGGAAAGTAGAAAAAAGAAAATTGTAGAGTCTGTTCCTAATTTTAGTGAAGGAACGGCGGGAGAAAAAATTGAACAAATTGTTTCTGAGATTAAAAATACACAGAACACTCGAATTGTCGATATTCAATATGATTCTGATTACAATAGAGCTGTAATTACCTTTGTTGGAACACCTGAAGCTGTTTTAGAAGCGAATATTGCTGCTGCTAAAAAAGCTATTACGCTAATTGATATGAATGCACATAAAGGGCAGCATCCTCGAATTGGAGCCATAGATGTAGTGCCATTTGTACCTGCTCAAAATGTGTCTATTGAAGAGTGTATTGAGCTGTCAATAAAATTTGGTCAAGCTATTGCAAAAGAAGGTATTCCAGTATATCTTTATGAAGAATCAGCTCGTAAAATGGAAAGAAAAAACATCGATAATATTCGAGTTGGTGAATATGAAGGATTAAAAGAGGCAATTAAAACAGATCCAAATCGTAAGCCTGATTTTGGGCCATCTGAATTACATCCAACAGCTGGAGCAACAATAACAGGTGCTAGATTTCCATTAATTAGCTTTAATATTAACCTTGGGACTAATGATATTAAAATTGCTAAAAAAATAGCAAAAGCAATTCACCTACGCTCAGGAGGACTAGTTAATATTAAAGCAATGGGTACTGAATTAGCAGAACGAGATTATGTACAAGTCGGAATTAGTAATATCAATTATAGAAAAACACCACTTTATAGACAAATGGAACTTGTAAGGATCGAAGCTATCCGTTATGGTGTTCCTGTTATTGGATCTGAATTAATTGGCGTATTACCGTTAGATGCTGTGCTAAATTCTTTAGAATATTACTTACAATTGGAAAAACCAGAAAAATTAGAAGAGAAGAATCTATTAGAGTATTATTTTGATTTCTAAAATTTGGTTAATCATTATTAATTAAAATTTTACCATTTTTAATGACTTTAGATACTAAATTTACCCCGAATTGATAGGGTAAAAAATTATAATTTGGTATATCAAAAATTACTATATCTGCTTTTTTTCCAACTTCAAGACTTCCTATTTGATCTTGCCTATCAATCGCACATGCACTATTGATTGTAGCAGCAGTCAGTGCCTCTGCTGGTGATAGCTTCATGTTATAACACGCTAAGGTAATGATCATTTGCATTGATTCCGTCCAGCAATTTGGATTTAGATCAGTAGCAAGTGCGATAGGAATCTCAAATTCTATCATTTTCCTTGCAGGGGCATATTCTTTTAGCATTAAGCAAAAAGGAGTTCCTGGTAAAAGTGTAGCAATAACTCCCGCTTCTGCCATTGCTTTTAATCCATTATCATTTGATTTTAATAAATGACCTGTTTGGATCGCTTTTAATTCTGCAGCAAGTAAAGCACCATTAGTATCAACAATTTCATCAATATGAATTTGAGGTTTTAAGCCATATCTCAATGCCGTTTTTAAAATTTTTCTTGATTGTTCAAGTGAAAAGATTCCTTTTTCACAAAATACATCACAAAATTCAGCAAGACCCTGTTTAACAATTTTAGGTATCATATCTGAAATAATTAACTCTACATAATCGTCAGGGTTATCTTTATATTCTAAAGGGATTGCATGAGCACCTAAAAATGTTGATACAATATCTAAGGGATGTTCCTTATTTAATATGTGGAGTGCTTTTAATATTTTTAATTCACTTTCAGTACTCAGACCATAACCAGATTTAGCTTCAACTGTCGTTGTACCATACCTCATCATCCTATCTAAAATTTTTTTACCATTTTCTACTAGTTTTTCTAAAGAAGCTTTTCTAGTTTCGCGAACTGTTTTTAATATGCCGCCTCCAGCTTGGAGTATTTCAAGATAAGATTTTCCTTCAAGCTTCATTTGGAATTCATTTTCTCTTGAGCCATCAAAAATTATATGGGTATGAGGATCTACAAAACCGGGTATAACCATCTTATTTGTAGCATCAATCTTAGTTTTTATTTCATTGAAAGAAAACTTCGACATTAATTCGTCAGTAGTTCCCACATATATAATTCTATCATCTTTTATTCCTATTGCCCCATTATCAATGATTGATAACTTAGACATACCTTTGCCTATTCTTGGAGCACCAAATTTAGTATTCATAGTAACTAATTCATTAGCATTAAATATCACCAGATCGGGATTATCTTCTTGTTTAATTAATTTTTTTTTATAAGTTGATGATACAAACAAATCAATTCCCCTCTATCTGGTTTTGGATGATTTCTAATAATTCCTTACTTTTAATTATTTCATGGGCTGATTCAATAAATTCAGATAAAACCATATCTTCAGTTAAATGGTGTATTTTTAAACGTATAAATTTATGACAAGCCTCTAATACTCGACTCGATTTTAAAGGTCTTCTAAAATCAAAAGCTTGAGCAGCACATAACAATTCAATAGAAAGGATTTTTTCAAGATTTTCAATTATTTGAAGGGCTTTTCTTGCACTAATAGGGCCCATACTTACGTGATCTTCTTGACCCATAGATGTAGGTATACTATCAGCACTAGCAGGGAAACATAATGATTTATTTTCACTTACAAGAGCCGCTGAACAATATTGAGTAAGCATAAAACCTGAATTTAATCCAGAATTTTCAATAAGATATGCTGGTAAACCCCAGTTTCCTTCTAATAGGAGATATATCCTGCGATCAGAAATATTTCCTAGCTCAGAAGCAGCTAAGCTTATATAATCTAAAGGTAAAGCCAGTGGTTGACCATGAAAATTTCCTCCACTAACAGTATCATTTTCATTAAAAATTATAGGATTATCGGTAACAGAATTTAATTCACATAACAATTTTTCATTAAGATGAGATAATGCATCTCTAGAAGCACCATGGACTTGAGGTATGCACCGAATTGAATACGGGTCTTGAACACGTTTACAATCTTTATGGGATTCTACCATTTCAGAATTTTTTAAAAATTTTCTGAATCTATCAGCCACAATTAAAGCTCCTTGATGAGGTCTTAAATTAATTAATCTTTCATCAAATGGTTGAGGTGAACCTAAATAAGCTTCCAAAGTTAGAGCGCCAATAATATCGGCATGTTCTAAACAATTAAGAAATTTTTTAGAAGCCTTGATTGCATGAGCCGTTATGAATTGAGTACCATTGATTAAAGCTATACCTTCTTTTGCATTTAGTTTAAGAGGTTTCATATTATTTTGTATTAAAATTTCATTCATAGGAGTATACTTCTCACCATCTTTGGAAACATATCCTAAACCAATTAATGGTAAAAATGAATGTGCTAAGGGTGCAAGATCTCCTGAGGCTCCTACTGAGCCTTGTTCAGGTACAAGGGGTATATAATTATTTTCAATATGCCAACAAATTCTTTCAATTACGTCTATTGATACTCCAGAATATCCTTTACATAAAGCATGAACTTTAAGAATAAGCATTAATTTGGCTATTTCTTGATCAATTGGTGAACCTACGCCTACACTATGACTTTTGAGAAGATTCACTTGCAATTTTTCGGTTTCTTCGGCTGAAATTTTAGTAGTACACAATGAACCAATTCCAGTATTTACACTATAAACTAACTTATCTCCTCTTGAAATAGATTGTACAGCATTAAAGTTTTTTATAACTTTAGTTTTTATATCATCTACAACTATACCTTTTATTTTATCTTTAGCTAAAGCTAAGGCTATATCAACTGTTAATTTATCTAAACCATATCTAAAATTATTACTCATATTGAATCAATCCTCAAGATTTTGTATTATTTACTCTTTTTCAAATAATTATCTATAATATTATCCAATAACTTATCTTCTGCTATAAATGGCAATGTTATATGCCCTTTTTCTTCATTTTCAATATTCCAATTATAAGCTGTTTCAAAAGCATTTGAATTCCTAGCCCAACTTCGGCGAGCTATTCCCCCTATTACATCCCATTCTATAGCATTTTTAATGATATTGTCTACTCTTTCAGAACCATCTAACACTAGACCAAAACCACCATTGAAACATTTCCCAATTCCAACACCTCCACCATTCGAGAGTACAACATATGTCATACCTCTAATTGCATTACCTGCAAAACAATGAACTGCCATTTCTGCCATTATATTACTGCCATCTTTAATATTGGAAGTTTCTCTAAAAGGTGAGTCAGTTCCTGAAACATCATGATGATCTCTACCTAGCATTATTGGTCCAATTTCTCCTTTCTTTACTAAATTATTAAATTTTAGAGCAATACTAATTCGCTCTTTAGCATCAGCATATAATATTCTTGCTTTTGTTCCAACAACAAGTTGATTTCTTTTAGCATCTCGAATCCAAGAGTAATTATCTCTATCTTGAGCTCGCAATTCAGGATTTATACTACTCATTGCAGTTTGATCAGTTTTATCTAAATCTTCCTCTTTTCCTGAAAGGCATACCCATCGAAAAGGACCATATCCAAAATCGAAGCATATAGGACCCATAATATCTTCGACATAAGATGGAAAAATGAATCCTTCAGAAGTATCATCTACATTTTTAGCAATTTCTTTTACACCAGCATCAAACACAGCTTTCATAAAAGAATTACCATAATCCCAAAAACGAGTACCTCTTTCTGTCATAGTTTTTATTAGTTTAAACTGTTCCCGTAAAGAATCATTAACTAATTGCTTAAATCTATCAATATTTGATTTAATCAGGGTCCTTCCTTCTTTAAAGCTGATTTGATATGGTGTATAACCTCCCTCATAGACAGCATGGCAAGATGTTTGATCTGAAGCAAGCTCTACTTGAATATTATTGTCTACTATATATTTCCATAAATTTACAATATTCCCATTATATGCAATAGACAGTGCTTTACCAGATTTTCTAGCATCCTCAACCCAAGCAAAAATTTCATCTAAATTATCAGAAATCTTTGAAACCCATCCTTGCTCATACCTTGTTTTAATCCGGGATTCATCAACTTCAGCAATGACACCTATCCCCCCAGCAATTTCTATTGCTTTAGCTTGGGCACCGCTCATACCCCCAAGACCAGATGTTACATATAAAATACCTTTTAAATCTTTATCTTGAGGAATATTAAGATATAATCTTCCAGCGTTCAATAATGTAATATATGTACCATGGACTATTCCTTGTGGACCAATATACATCCATCCTCCTGCCGTCATTTGGCCATAATTTGCTACACCCAGAGCAGCTGCTATAGCAAAATCATTTGGATTGTCAAATAAACCAACCATTAATCCATTAGTGGAAATTACCCTGGGAGCCAATGGTGAAGTTGGAAAGAGTCCAACTGGATGTCCAGATGAAATAACTAAAGTCTGTTTATCAGTAATTTGCTCAAGATACATTTTTATAAGACGATATTGCATCCAATTTTGGAAAACTTGCCCACTTTCCCCATAAGTAACTAACTCATAAGGGTAGAGAGCCACATCAAAATCGAGATTATTATCGATCATAACTTGTAAAGCTTTCCCTTCAAGGATTTTACCCCTATATTCATCTATAGGTTTTGCTTTTATATTTCCTTCTGGTCTGAATCTGTAACCATATATTCTTCCTCGTGTAATTAATTCTTCCAGAAATTCTGGAGCAATCTTTTCGTGTAAGGATGGATGGACATATCTAAGAGCATTCTTTAAAGCTAGTTTTGTTTGGGTTTGATTAAGTGCATAAGCTCTTGAGGGTGCACGTCTTATTCCTTCGACGAATTTGGGATATGATGGGAGCTCCTTAGGCAATTTAATTTTCATGGCTTTTGAAATATCCATACTTTTAACTAAATTCAGTTAATATTTAAATTATATGATTTTTAGAGTTCTAAATAAATAAAATGGTTAAAAGAGTAGAAATCGATAAGATAGCTATTTTACCTTTTAAGATTATAAACAATTTTTTAGAAAATTAGTTCTTGTTTTTACGATTTAGATCATTTAAAAATCTTAATACCACGTAATTCTAATTTATCTAACAAATCTAAATATCCTTTTAAGCTATTTTTTTCTATGTTTAAATGTTTAAGTGATATTAAGGAATCCAATGAATTTGGTAATGTAGTTAAATTATTCGCTCTCACAAATAAATATTTCAAATTTTTCAAGAACCCTATGGATTCTGGAAGAGCAGTTAAATTGTTATTACCTAGATAGAGGTATTTTAAAGACTGTAATGACCCAATGGAATCTGGCATAGTCTCTAACTCATTATAATATAAATATAAATGTTTAAGTGAAGTCAATGATCCAATTGATTCTGGAATTGATATTAGATGATTCTTCCCTAAATCTAGAACCTCTAAGGAGGTGAGGAATCCAATAGATTTAGGAATTTCTTTTAACCGATTGAATCCTAAAATTAGATTTTTTAGTTGTGATAATGATCCTATTGAAGAAGTAAGATTTTCTAATTTATTGGTTGATAAATCCAACTCTAATAGACTACTTAGGGAGCTAATTGATGGGGGAAGACTTTTTAGCTCATTCTTGCTCAGATCAAGAATCTCAAGTGATGATAAAGAACCTATATATTCTGGCAATCTCTCCAATTTATTATCATACAAATCCAGTTCTTTTAAATACTTTAATTGCCCAATTGATGAAGGAAGTTCATTTAAATTATTGATATCAATTTTTAAAGATTCTAATGAAGTTAAATTTCCAATTGATTCTGGGAGTTCCGTTAAATTATTTCTATCGCATCTTAATATCTTGAGTAAAGACAACCCTCCAATTGATTCTGGGAGAGATTTTAGCTTATTATCTGAAATTTCAAGTCTAAGTAAATTTTTAAGATTCCCTATTGAATTTGGAAGTAAAATTAAATTGTTAGATGACAAATTCAAATTTTCTAATGAAGAAAGTAAACCAAATTCAGGATCAGGAAGTGATATTAATTTATTTGATGCTATTCCTAAATATATTAGTTTGTTTAATAACCCTATGGACTTCGGTAAACTTTCTAAACAATTTCCTCTTAAAAAAAGAGATGATAAGGAAGATAAATTGCCTATAGTCTCGGGAAGCTTATTCAATCTATTATTTCTTAAATTTAATCGCTTTAGTGAATTAAGCGAGCTAAATGACTCTGGAAGCGTACTTAATTCATTGTAGCCTAGATAAAGGATTTCTAAAGAAGCAAGAGAACCTATTGATTCTGGAAGTTTATCTATTTCATTACCACTTAAATCTAAAGTTATTAAATTTGATAATGATCCTAGAGAATCAGGTATATAAATTAACTTATTCTCGCTAAGATCCAAGAGTTTAAGATTGTGTAGTTCACCAATATTTTCAGGTAGATTAACTAAATGGTTAGATTCTAAATGTAATTCTTTAAGTGAAGAAAGTGAAATGATTGATGATGGCAGTTCTGTTAATCGATTTTCACTTAAATCTAATATCTCGAGAGAAGTAAGAGAACATAATTCTTCGGGTAGATTAACTAAATTATTTCCCCTTAAATGAATTTCTTTAAGCGATGCAAGCAACTCAATTTCTTTCGGAATTATAGATAGCCCACAAGAAAAAAGACTTAAACCTTTTATATGTTCCTTTTCTACATAATATCCAAAGGAATAACGTTCTAATTCTGATATTTCTGGAATTGGTTTATCTATTAGTTTTTCTAACGATTCTAATACTTCTTTTTCTTTATCTGAAATTGTCATAATTATATTCCATTGAGTAAAAAATTTTAAGGAAACTATACAAAGAAAGCTTTAAAAAAATAATATAAACTCGTTATATTTATGTTTAACACTTTAGATAAATATTGAAATTATACAAAAAACAAATTAAAAAGATAGAAGTATGAAAAAAAATTTTTGAAAAAAGTTGATTTTAGAAGTCAATATCTTTTCCTTCATAAGCATAAGTAAAAAGTTTTATGTATTCTTCCTTATTAGGGGTTCTGGGGGCCATTACACCACACACGTCTTGAAAACATAATCTGATTAACTTGTCTAGATTTTTATCAAAATCTTCTTTATCAATTCCTAAATCTTTTAGATTAGATATAAAATCTACTTCTTTTTGAAGTTCTTTTATCTTATCAATAACGATAAAAGCAGCTTTCTTTTCATCATCTTCCCATTTAGCCCATCCTAACTTTTTTGCTATATCTGAACAGAATTTAATAGCATCATTAGTTTCTCCAGATGCATTCAAACAAAATTGAATAATATATGGGAGGAAGAGTCCAACCGCTTGTCCATGATGAGTATGAAATACAGAACCCAAACTATGCCCCATAGTATGAGCTAAATGAACTTGACTATTACCATAAGCTATTCCTGACATGGATGCTGCTTGATGTAAAAAATCTCTTGATTCCATATTATTTCCATCCTTGAAAACAACAGGTAAATATTTAAAAATCAGCTCTATAGTCTTTAATCCTAAAGCATTGCTAAATTCATTTCTCCAACTAGATGAATATCCTTCGATTGCTTGAGCCAATGCATCGAATGCTGTATTCACAGTTAATTTTTGAGGCATTTCCTTCGCAAAGATGGGATCAACTATGGCATAGGTTGGAATTAATGAAGGATGGTTAGTTCCTGCTTTTCTCCAAACTCCATCTTGAAATCTAGATATAACTATTGCCCAAGTTGCTTCAGCTCCTGTTCCTGAAGTAGTAGGAATAGCGATCATTTTTGCTTTATTTGCAAAATCATACAATTGATCGTTAAAAACTTGGATATTATCGAATGTATAATCTGGATATTCATACATAGCCCAAATTGCCTTTGCAGAATCCATTACAGACCCCCCACCAATAGCAATTATCAAATCAGGATCATATTCAATACATTTTTCTTTACCTTTCATTACATCTTCTTCATGTGGATCTGGAACAACATCTTTGAATATTTCATATTTCTTCCCGATTTCGTCAAGTTTATCTGTTAATATTTTTAGATAACCCAATTCTTCAATAACCTTATCTACAACAATGAAGCATTTTTCTCCCTTCACTTTTTCTATGAAATCTAATGCATTTTCACCATATATTATATTAGGACAATAAAAGTGCCACATTTACAATTTTCACCTTTAATTTTTTTATTTTTTTTATTTTATACCTATTTTAAAATATATAATTTTAATTTTAATAAATAGAATTTTATTAAACTTAATTAATTATTTAACACTTATATTTAGTTTATATAATTATTTAAAAAACCATTTAATTAGGAGGATTTTATATGGAAGAATCTGAAAAAGAAAATTTATTTATAACATTTCAACAAGTAATTGAGAGTATTATAAAAGATAAACGAAATAATCCTAAGAATGTAAAACTCCTTAATAATTTTAAGGCAAAAATAAACTTAGGATTACAAATTGAAGAAGATTTTTATTTTTGGGTAAATTTAATTGCAAATGATGGACATTTTAGCTTGAATAGAGGTAGATTAGACGAATATGACTTAGAGCTCATGTCAGCTCCAGAAGATTTAATGTTTTTTTCTAATGGAGAAAATTCAACATTTCATATGATGTTTAAAAAAAATAGATTTGGATACAAAAAATTAAGATTTTCTAAAGGTTCAAATAGAAAACGTAATCTTGGAATTTTATTAAAGCTATCCAAATTACTTGTTTTGGATTAGGATTTTAAAATAACTTCTTTTTATTTTTTTTTTAAAATCAATATGATGTTTTCCTAATTATTTATACTTAATCCGATTATTTTCAAAAATAAAATGTGAATGTAAATTGTTTAGTTTGGAAGATTTAATATCCAATTGAAATACATTGACATCAATTTCTCGTGTTCTTTCATTTAAATTTAGAGTTATAAAAGAGGGATTACTGCTCGCTATAAATGACCAAGCACCAGTAACACTCCCAGGATTTAATAATAAAATACCTTTCTTTGTAAGAAAAATTTCCTCCTTGTGAGTGTGCCCTGATATTAGAATATTGTAATTTTTTTCAATAGCAAGAAATTCTAATTGCTTATGATCACCTCTTGGAGAGATTTGATGACCATGAGTTAAACCTATAGTTATTTTATTGTTATCTGAAAATAAAAAGTTTAATTTTTGATACATCGGTGCATCTCTATTTCCACCATAATAGTCCATGTTTCCGATGACAATGAATAAATCTTTTTTTGTATTGAGATTTAAAAAATTTATAAAATCATCAGCTTTTATAATATCTCCAGTAAAGAAAGTGTAATCAAATCTTTCTTTTTCAATCAGTTGATGTAAAATGTTATAAATTTTATCTGGAATATTTCTAGCTCTACGAGGAATATGAGAATCTCCAATAGCTAAAATTTTAGTCATATTATTTTTTAGATATTTCTTTTTTGTATTCTTTTTTAACAAAGGTATATAATTCTCTGGCTTTTTTGTCTTTCTCAAAGTGTTCTCTTACCGGCTGGAGTAATTGATTCAAATACTTTATAACAGCCAGTTTCAAATCGGGAGGTTTTAGCTTACCGTCAACGTAATCCTTCTCCATTTCTACATAAGAACTATATTCTACATTTCCTCCATAGTTCTGAGGTCTTTCAACTTTAAAAGATTCTATAAGTTCAAATATTATATACTTACAATATTCCAAAACTGGATTTTCGACTATTTCTTTTGGAGGACAATATGCCTTATTTATTTTCCTTTTTATATCCTTTGGAGTATCTAGCATTAATATAGCCGAGTCAGGGTCAGATTTTGACATCTTGAGTTTTACAGCTCTATCTATTCCTGTTAAGTTTGTATCAGGTGGTTTTCCTAAACCCATTAACATGTGATGGCTAACTGAAATTGGTTTTGGTTTATTTAGCTTTTTGGCTACCTCTCTTGCTAACATATTTACTTTTCTCTGATCTAATCCTAGCTGACAAATATCCGCAGGTAAATAAAAAATATCTGCTGTTTGCATTAAAGGGTATAAGATTTGGGAGGCTGTTAATGTGTCAGTATCTTCTCTACCCATAATTTGTGTACATCTTTTTACTCGATTTAAAGAACTATTAATAGAAATTTTTAATAATAATTCCCAATAGGCAGGATCCTTTACAATATCTGAAGCATATATAAATTCTACTTTACTTAAGTCCATCTTACAAATTTTCCATACCTCACTAAAAAAATCTCCTACTCTCTTAATAACCTCTAAATTTCCACCAAATTTGTGATTGGCGGCTGCATGCCAATCTGCTACTAAAAATTTAAACCTTACCCCTGCTTTAGTTATTTTATTTACATTAATAGCACGTAAAAGCCCTTGAGCAATGTGCATATCTCCAGAAGGTTCAAAACCATCATATGCATAAATTTCTTGGTTATGATCTAATTTCCATTGAATCATCTCACGTAATTCATCTTCTTCGATGATTTCTTCTCCTACTTCTCTAAGTAAAGCAATCTTCTCCTCTAAAGTTAATGTCATTTTCTTAGCTACTGAATATTTTATAAATTATTAAATAATCATCTTGATATAACTTTTATGGATCATGGAAATTAAAATGGAGCTTAATTAAATTGAAATTAATCAATAAGATTTATAAATTAATAATTTTAAATTAGAACTAAATTATTTCTTTTGCTCTATTTTCGCTTGAGCAGCAGCAATTCTAGCAACAGGGATTCTAAATGGAGAACAAGAGACATAATCAAGCCCAATCGAATGAGCAAAATGAATACTATTTGGTTCTCCCCCATGTTCTCCACAAATACCTGTTTTCAAATCTGGTCTTGTCTTTTTGCCAAGTTCAATTGCCATCTTCATCAATTTACCCACACCGTCTCGATCTAAAATTTCAAAAGGATTATTCTCTAATATCTCTTTGTTTAGATAAATCGGGAGGAATTTTCCTTCGGCATCATCTCGGGAGAAACCATAGGTCATTTGTGTTAAGTCATTTGTCCCAAAAGAAAAAAATTCTGCTTCAATGGCAATTTCATCAGCAGTTAAAGCTGCTCGTGGTATTTCAATCATTGTACCAAATTTATATTCTAATTCTACACCATAATCTTTAATTGTTTCTTCAGCAGTTTGTAGTAATTGGGATTTAACTAATTGCAATTCTGAAAGCATTCCTATTAATGGAATCATAACTTCTGGTATTACATTAATTCCCTGTAGTTTAAGTTCACAAGCGGCTTGAAATATCGCTTTTACTTGCATTTCATTTATTTCTGGCCATACAATTCCTAATCTGCATCCTCTTAGACCCATCATGGGATTCTCCTCGGAAAGTGATCTAATTAGGCTAATAACCTTATTTTTTTTAGCAATTTCTTCATCGAGGGGTGTAACATTTAATAAAGATTTTGATAAAGCATTAGTCATTTTATACTCTTGAATTTCTAAAAGCATAGTAGATAATTCAGGTAAAAACTCATGCAAAGGTGGATCTAAAAGTCTTATTGTAACCGGTTTTCCTTCCATAATTTTAAAAATCTCTAAGAAATCACCTTTTTGCATAGGCAAAATTTTATTCAAGGCATCTTGACGTTCTTCTATGGTTCTTGCCATTATCATATTCTGCACAATGGGCAAGCGAGAAGCGTCCATAAACATATGTTCTGTTCGACAAAGCCCTATTCCCTCAGCACCAAATTCTATAGCTTTTTGTGCATCAGTAGGAGTATCTGCATTTGCACGGACACCCAATCGTTTTATAGTATCACACATTTCTAATAATTCTAAAAATTCCCCTTTTATTACTGGTTCTACTAAAGGAACTTTTCCTTCAATCACCCGTCCTAATGTTCCGTCAATGGTAATCCAATCACCTTCGCTAACTACCATATCACCAACTCTAAATTCTTTATTTTCTTCATCGATTTCAACATCTTGTGCACCAACAACTGCAGGTTTACCCATACCTCTTGCAACCACAGCGGCATGTGATGTCTTTCCACCAAATTGGGTTAGTACTCCACTAGAAGCATATAAACCATGTATATCATCTGGTTTTGTTTGTGGTCGAACGAGAATTATTTCATTTTCTCCTTCATTTGCTAATTTTTCAGCTGTATCAGGGTCAAAAATAGCTATTCCAGAAACTGCTCCTGGAGATGCGTTAATACCATGTGCTAGAACGTGTACAATGGAATTTTCATCAATGCTTTTAAATAATAATTTTGATACTTTCTTTGGATCTACACTCATAATTGCTTCTTCCTTTGAAAGCACACCTTCTTTAACCATATCTACAGCGATTTTTACAGCAGCAGAAGGAGTTCGTTTTCCATTTCGAGTTTGTAATAAATTTAACCTTCCATCTTCAATTGTAAATTCAATATCTTGCATATCTCTATAATGTTTTTCCAACTTTTCCATTGTATCAATTAATTCTTTATATATTTTAGGAAATTCTTTCTTCATTTCATCTAGCTTCTTTGGTGTACGAATTCCAGCAACAACATCCTCACCTTGAGCATTTGTTAAATACTCACCAAATTTTTTATTCTCTCCAGTTGATGGATCTCTTGTAAAGGCAACACCTGTCCCTGATTTCCATCCTTTATTACCAAATACCATGGCTTGAATATTAACTGCTGTTCCAAAATCTGGAATATTATTTATTCTTCGGTATGTTATCGCTCTTCTATTATTCCATGATTTAAATACTGCTTCTATGGCAAGGAAAAGTTGGGTAAGGGGATCTTGAGGAAATGGTGAGCCAATTTCTTTTTTATATAATGCTTTATAATCAGCTATTACTTTTTGTAAATCATTTACACTTAGATCAGTATCTTGAGCATCACGGGAAATTAATCTTTTATATTTATTCAAAATCCTTTCAAACTTCTCATCACCAATACCCATGACCACATCACCAAACATTTGAATGAATCTCCTATAAGAATCATAAGCAAAACGGATGTTATCTGTTTGCTCACCCAAACCTTGTACACTCTGGTCATTTAATCCTAAGTTTAAGACCGTGTCCATCATACCAGGCATGCTTTGGGGCGCTCCAGAGCGAACTGAGACAAGAAGGGGATTTTTAACATCTCCGAATTTTTTTTCGGTATTTTTTTCTAAAGTTTTTAAATGTTCAATTATATCAGGCTTTAATTCGTCCATTACTTTTTTAGGATTATTAAAATAAAGTAAACAAGCTTCTGTTGTAATTGTAAAACCAGGTGGAATACTTAGACCTAATTTTGTCATTTCTGCTAAATTAGCTCCTTTTCCACCAAGCAAATCTTTTAAATCCTTATTTCCTTCATTAAAATTATAGACAAATTTTTTATTTTCGCTGATTGTCATGGCTGATTACCAAAATACTTTACTCATCAGTTTTAGTTATCATTAAAACAAACCAATTAGCTTTTATATTTTACGCAAATAACTTCAATTTTTAGTTAATTATTTTAGTTTCAATTAAGAATTAAAATTTTCGAAAAGTATTGTATAATAGGATTAAAACTTATTTGAATTCATTTAAAAGCTCCCAGATTCCATTAATTATGTAATCTGGTTTAAATTCACTTTTGTTTATCATATCCATTGTCATTTCACCAGATAAAACACAACAAGTGGTAATACCAGCTTTTATTCCCATTATTATATCTGTATATAACCTATCTCCAAACATAACTGCATCCTTAGGAGAAATTCCTAATTGCTCTAACTTAAACAATAACATTTCTTTATTTGGTTTTCCGAAAACTTTAGGTGATCTTTCTGTTGCTTTATATAAAAGAGCGGCGATACCACCAGCATCTGGAACATAACCTTCTTCGGTTGGACATCTATTATCCAGGTGTGTGGCAATATAAGGAAAATCTTCTTTCTGAAGTAAGTATGATGCTTTAACTAAACGATCATAAGTTAACTCTTGATCAAATGCAAGTACCAGAATTTCTGGATCTTCTTCAGTTAAATCAAATCCCTCTTGGCTAAATTCTTCTTTGAGAGATTGAGTTCCCATTAAAAAAATCTTCTTGTAATTATTTTTTTTTAAATAATCGATTGTAGGATGTTGTGATAAAATGATATTTTCGCGGGAAACATCAAGATTAAAATTATTTAATTTTTTTAGATAATCAGTGGTAGATTTACTTGAATTATTTGAGAGGAAATAAAACTTTTTTTTCCTTTTTTTTAATATTTCAACAAGATCAAGTACACCTTCGAATAATCTATCCCCTAAATAGATAGTACCATCTAAATCAAAAAAATAAACTAGTTTTTCTGTTAATTTAGATAAGTTATTATTGTGATTAGACATCTTAAATATTACAATTGTTTGATATACAAAAAATAAAGAAAAAAAAAGTAAAAAAGATTTCTTAAATTTAATATAATTCAGTATCAAACATTGTAGAGCTAATTACAAGTTCTTGGGCTGACCTTGTTGCCTTTAAAATTTTTGACATGTCACCTTTTAGCTTAAACTTACCAGCTAACAGACCACGGATGGGATCTAATTCTTTCTTTAAAACCTGAACCCATGCGTCATAAGGACCAGCATAAACATATTCTGTCTCTAATTCTTCTCCTTCTTTTAGGACTCTACATCCTGTACATTCACCATGATACAAGCCTACAAATATCCTTATTTCATGATCTAAATTACCAGAAGGTTCGATTATAAAAAGGAAATCTCCTTCCCATCCGTCTGGTGGAAATCCTTCCGGTCCAGCTGCCTCTCTATAATTAGGATTATCATTAATAGCCTTCATAAATGCTTCTGCCCACTCTGGGGTTCCAAATTTCATTTTTATCACTCTTTTACTTGTTATTTAATTCGCTTTTTGCTTATATATATTTTATAAAATTTAGAATTCAATAAATATTTCATTTTTCTTTTAAAAATAAATTTTAATTATTATTTGATTTCTCCTCTTTCCTTCATCTTAGCAAGTTCCTCGTCTCTTAGTTTCCTCTTAAAGATCTTCATAGCCATTGTTATTGGTAATTCTTTTCTAAATTCAACGTATTTTGGAACAGCATAAGGCTTTAAGTTTTCTCTAGCATACTGAATAATTTCCTCTTCCGTAACTTTTCCTTTATATTCACGTTTTAATTGTATAAATGCTTTTACGCGCTCACTCCCAGGTCTTTCAGGATCTGGAACCCCAATAACACCTACTTGATTAACAGCTGGATGTTCATAGAGAAGATCATCAATGACTCTCGAATAAACTTTATTGCCAGAGACATTTATCATATCTTTTATCCTATCTACAATATGGAAATAAAAATCATCATCGATTTCTGCAATATCACCCATTCTAAGCCATCCATCTTCAGTTAATCCTTTCCCTGGTGTAGGCCAATATCCTTTCATTACCTGAGGACCTTTTATCCAAATTTCTCCACGTTCTCCAAAGGGTACTTCTTCTCCGGTATCAGGATCTACAATTTTTACATCTGTATCGGGTACAGGAACTCCAATACCTCTTTTTAATTCAGGCATAAATCCTGTTACCTTAGATAAAGCTGAAAGATTAATACAGCTTATAGTAGAAGTCTCAGTTGCTCCATATCCTTCACTAATAAAAAAACCGACTTTGTGCTCAAATTCTTCAGCGAGTTCAGGAGCTAGAGCTGCTGCTCCAGATGCATAAAAGATAGCTGTTTTTGGAAGATCTAATTTTGTTAAATAATTATAATGCGTAGGAACCGCTAAAACTATGAAAGGCCGATGATTTTTAATAGTCTCAGCAATTTTATTAATATCTCTTGGATCCATCAAAAACATTTTTAATCCCCAAGATATTGAAGTATATACTCCCCAATGACCATATGCATGAAAAACTGGTACACATATACACGCTGCTGCTTTCCCTTCAATTCCCACCTTCATATTATGCATCATCCAATGAACTGATTGCCTAATAGAGGAAGTAATGTTGTAATGTGTTAGCATTGTTCCTTTTGGTAATCCAGTTGTACCGCCTGTGAAGGGTAAAAGTGCTAAATCATCCAATGGATTGATCTCAACAGTTTCTTTAAGTGGTTCATATTTTGTTATTAAATCATCTAATAAATAATAACCCGCTTCTGATGGATGTTCCATCTCTGGTGATTTATAATCAGGGAATAATTTAGTTGGGGTATATATTATTGTTTTTACCTTAGTTTGATCCTTAATTGCATTTAATCTTTCAAGACGTCGGTAAGAACATATCACAGTCTCAGCTCCACTTAATTGTAATTCATGAATTAGATCAGGAGCTTTATGCAGTATGCTTAGTGGAACATGAACAGCTCCTACTTTCATTGCAGCAAAATCTGCAATTATAAATTCTGGACAAGAAGGGAGGACTGTTGCAATTAAATCACCTTTTTTTATTCCTAGATCTAATAATGCATTGGCAAACCTGTCAACTTTCAGTTTAAGTTCACTATATGTCATTTCTTCATCGACATATATGCAAGCAACATTATCAGGATATTTAGAAGTAGCATCTTCTAGAAATTGGTATATATTAATTTTAGGGTATGGTTCCATTGTCTTTTTCAGGTTAAACGGACCTACTTTATATTGACTTTGCCATGGTTTGTCTTCATATCTTAAATCCTTCTTATCACTCAACTTATTCACCATTTATTTTATAATTGAGAAAAAAGATTAATAAATATAATTGATAGCCCAATCTAATTGAAGTTCTTTAAGTTTCTCCTTAGTAGGGATACCATTTTTATCCCAACCGCGAAATTCATAGTAAGCGTCTAAAAGCGGGTCTAAATTTACTGTTTGTCCTTGAGCTGGTCCTTCAGGAAGAGGTTCTTCTAATAATCGAGTTGGAAGTGTATCATCTTTTCGAGTTATCCCTTCTCTAACATTATAGACTCTTGCGAGATTAAAAAGTCTTTCGCCAGTTTTTCGAAAATCTGATGCTGTAAATGGATATCCTAATAATTTAGATATCAAGGATGCCCAATCTTCAGCACTTAGAACGATACCCATAAATTTACAACCACCAATTGCATCAAATACACTAAAACCATCTTCCAAATCCTTTAGGATAAAAGTTTTTTCTGGAATTTCCTGAAGTGGATCACCTACATCAGCATCATCTACAAGCATAAAAGGCATTGATAAAAATGCTGGGCCTTCAATCCAAGCAGTAATATGGTCACCACCCCGATTTGCTGTAGAATATGCTAATCCTGTGATTTTAGCGGCTCTACTATCATATGCAGGAAGTTCTAAACCTTTGACTTGCATTGCAAATTTAATTGAGTCTTTACCTAGTTTTTCTGCCATTATTCTTGTTCCTTCAGCCATTAAATCACCAATTCCCTCCCTTCTACTAATTTTAGGTATAAGATCAATTATTATATCTGCATCACCAAATTTTAATTCCATTCCATCAGTTTGTTCTTTTGTCAATATTCCTTTTTCATAACACTCCATAGCAAAACCTATTGTATTTCCAGCAGAGATTGTATCAAGTCCAAATTCATTGCATAGAAAATGAGCTAATGTAATAGCCTCCAAATTATCAACACCACACATAGTCCCAAAAGATCCTATTGACTCATATTCAGGTCCTTCTCCTTCGCTTTTATACTTTCCTTCCTTAATTTCAACAAGACGTCCACAAGCAATTGGACAAGCAAAGCAAGGTTTCCTACCAGTAAGAATGGTTTCATTAATTGCTGTTCCATTTATCTTTTCCATATTAGGAAAAACTCCGGTCTGCCAATTTTTTGTCGGTAAACCACCTTTAACTCCAACTAAATCTACCATAGTAGCGGTTCCAAATACTTCAAGTGTCATCTTCAATAGACTTTGATTTACCCAATCATATCTTTGTTTAGCTTCTTCTTTGTATTCATCCGGATTGGCTACCTCAATCCTAGCATTTCCTTTAGCAGCAAGAGCTTTTACGTTTTTAGATCCCATTACTGCTCCTACTCCACATCTACCTGCTGCACGTCCCCAATTAGGTTTATCACAATCATTCATTATCGCAGCGTATTTTACGAGATTTTCTCCTGAAATACCAATACAAGAAACATTAAATTTTTCTCCCAATTCTTCTTTTATGATTTTCGTTGTTTCAGATGTATTTTTACCCCAAAGATGGGTTGCATCTTTCAACTCTGCTTTTCCATCTTCTATAACTAAATAAACCGGCTTTGGAGAGATTCCTTCGAATATAACTCCATCAAAGCCAGATCTTTTTAGATCACGTCCCCAAAAACCAGCAGAATTAGCTTCCCCCCATATACCTGTGAGAGGTGATTTTGTAACAACAGCATATCTTCCCGTACTAGGTGATGGTGTTCCTGTTAATGGCCCTGTCATGAAAATTAATTTATTTTCAGGTCCTAATGGATCAACGCCTTTTGATACTTCTTCTATTAGATATTTCGTAGCTAATCCTGCCCCTCCTAGATATAATTTTAGTGTTTCTTCGTCAGGAAACTCTTCGCTTATTTTTCCATTCGTTAAATCGACTCTTAAAATTTTACCCATATAACCGTAAATGATATTTACACCTCAAGTAAATTTTTTTAATTTTTATTTTATGATTTAAAGTAATTAATTAATTTTATTCCTTTAATTATAAAACTATTTCTTTTTTTCAAAATAAGTTTCTTCTTTATTAGAACAAATAATTTGCAGGTTTTTAATCGAAATATGAACCCGTTTAAAATTTCAAATTCGAAAGAATTTGTTTCCCTTACAGAGAAATGTAAAAAAGATTTTGGAAAAAAAGAGAATTATTTTGTAAAAGAGTAGAAGTTAAATTAAATTCCAATTCCTATAGTATTTCCAATCCCAGCAACTATAACTTTGGTACCTTTTTCAGTTCTTTTACGTATAGCCATTTTTATTTTTTCTACGATTTTTGGTACTGATTGAGTAATCGGGCGTTTCATCGTAGTAATAGCGTCTTCTAATGACTGTTTACAAATCAGAGCATCTATTGGAATATCTTTTCCCGTAGTAGATTCTTCAATATAATGTTTTTCGATTCCAATACCACCAATAGCAGCTCCTACTCCAACTGCTAAAGATCCTGTTTTATCTCCCGTGAGCTTTAATCCTGCATCAATCATAATTATTCTAGATATAGAATCTCCGTATTCTTCAACTAATTGTCTAATTGCTTTTCCTGGTTTTCCAACTGTACCTCCTGGTCCTTTTGCTCGAACAACATAAACTATTCTATCTTCAAAATTTATCTCCTGAACAATAGTATCTTTAAAAGTCTCCTGAACAGCTATATCTTCTTGGGAAACTTCTCTTAAAAAACTAGCCACAACAAGAGGACCAAGACCATCTCCTATAGGGCTCCCCTCTGAAAATGCTTTAGCAGCTGAATAGTATGATTTTGCTAATGCTAAAATTATACCCATTTGCATTGAAATTTGCATTAATAAAATCATTGATTTTGATTTTTTTCCTAAAATAAGGTAATGTCGTACTAAGCGATAAATAAAATCTACCGCCATTACAGCCTCTAACAAGTTTTCCAGATTTGCTCTCTGAACAGTATCAGCATTAGGAGCTAATATCTCTACTTCTTCTTTAAATCGATTATCTCTTACATCAACAACATGATCAAATTTTGGTATAATCCCATAAGGATCAAGAGATACTGGTGGTATTGTAACAAATGTAATGAAATCTTCAAGTTTAAACATGAGATCTTTTTGTGTTTGTTTTTTATCAGCAAATTCCTTAAAATTAGTAAGCAAAATTTCTTTACACTCATCGTTCCATTTCTTAAGTTTATCTAGACCTACTTGAATTTCTTTCGATGCCTTCCAACTTTGTATCTTTTGTCCATAGAAAATACTGACAAATATCAATAAAAAGAATAGCAAATTTATGATAATAGAAATAGGATCTGCGCCTTGACTGGTACCCCATTGATATATCATGAACATTATTTCCCTAAATTTTAATTTAATATAGAATTCTTTAATCTATTATGTTTTTATAATAATAAAATTTATTTATTCTTTTCTATTATAAACAATAGAAAATTAGATGTTACTTTTTTTCTATGATTGAAGAAGAAGACGATGAGGAAATATTAAAAAAAGGAGTTACCCTTAAAAGCGTTCTTAAAAATATTCTATTAGTTTTATTAATTGTAGCAGGTGCATTATTTATCTATCTTGACTTTGGGTTGGATCAATTTTCAAGATGGTCAATTGGTTTTATGTTAATATGTTTAGGATCTACATTAATACAAATGCAGAAAGGCCCCGCAGAACCATTAAGACAAACATTAACTATTTTAATTTGTAACTTATGTGGACTTACTAAAGTTAGAAATTATGTTAAAGGAGATTTTGTATTTAAAAAGAAAGATAAATGCGATAAATGCGATAATTTAATGGAAATAAAGCAAATTTATTCCGTAAGATTAAAAAAGCCTACTGAACCGAGTAAAGAAGCAACTATTAAAAAATAACCTTAAAATTTAGTAAGGTGTTTTTCAGATTTTAAATAAAGTCGGTATGGGAGGAACCTTTGATCATCTTCATGAGGGACATAAATCTTTAATAAAAACAGCTTTATCAATTGCAGATAATATAGTGATCGGGTTGACTACTGAAAAATTACTAAAAAATAAAAGGGCTGTTTCTGCACTTGAAACTTATGAAACAAGAAAAAACAATTTGAAAGAATTCATTAGAACAATAGCAGATATTAATAGAGTTCAAATTATCGAATTAAATGATATATATGGCCCCCCTATTAATGAGCCTGAATACGATGGACTAATAGTCAGCCAAGAAACCTATAATGTAGGAGTAAAAATCAATGAAATTAGAGAGAATAAGGGATTTAAACCATTAATTATCATTGTTATTCCTATTATAAAGGATAAAAACAACAAAAAAATTAGTTCTACATCAATTCGCGAAAAAATTCTTAAAAGATAAAAAAAAAAGCAAATTTTATTTCTTAGTTCTGTTAGAAATTATTATTATTGAAGTGATACTTATGATTCCAACTAGAATCCATAAATTATAGCTATGAATTATTGGTTCAGAAGGTTCAGAGGGCTTTATATCTACTATAAAATATCTTACATCAGATTGATATATTAATCCCTTTGAATTATTAGCAAACAGTTGAATGGTATGTAATCCATCATCTGGAAGTGGAATAGTCGTATTTCCATATATTGTCTTATTAGTCTGTCCATCTAATGAAAACCCTGTCCAATCAGGACCAAAATTCTTATCAAAACTCAAATACTAGTTAAATATTTAAATATATTTCATAGTAGGTTTTATTTCAGTGTATTCTTAGTATTTGTATATTTAGATATAATTTTCAAATTCAAGTAAAGAAAATTCATAAATATAAAGAGTAAAAAAATTTTTTAGTTAGAATTAATATGTTCAACTACAAATAAATGAATATTTGAGTAGAGTAAAATATGAGTTCTTATATTCTCAATATTAGTATAAAGCAAAAACTCAATCAAGATTCATTTTCCTTTGACCTTTTTATTCTGCCAAGGTAATAATTAAATAGATTTGATGTTATTTCCTTGGCTGCGGAATTAATTTTAGATTCTTATTAAAAAATAGTGTTATGTACTTCTTTTTATTGTATATTATTACTCTAATTCATGATAGAGCGATTTACAGCGAGTTTTTCCACGAAAGATTTAAATAAATTAAATATTTAAAATATATATAACGGAAAATATAATTCATTTAATTTAGAACCATGACTATTGAGTTGAAAAAACAAGTTATTGATATTTTGAAAATTCTTCAAGAAAAAGAGATTGAAATAGAGGCATCAAGATTAGCAGATGAACTTAATGTTGATTATATTGTACTCATGTCTGCTGTAAATGATTTAATTGATAATAACTTGGGAGGATTTAGAGAAGAAGAAATATATCAAGTTTCTTTAAGTCAAGAAGGTTTAACTTATTTAGAAAAAGGATTACCAGAACGTCAATTACTTCAAATATTATTAAAAAATAAGATTAAAGAAATTAACTTAGATGATTTGAGAGGACAAGCCAAATTAGATGAAAATCTTTTTTATGTTGGCATCTCAAACTTAAAAAAAAATAAATGGGTCGTTCAAAGTAAAGCTACTGGGGAAAATAAAATTTTTCTTATAGCTGAAGAATTTCCTGAAACAGACTTAGAAAAATTTTTAAAGAAATTCAAGAGTAATGAGATAATCGATTATTCCACCTTATCGAAAGAGGAATTAACACAATCTAATATTTTAAACAAAAGGAAATTGATGAATAAGACCCGTAAAACTCAAAGAATTATTTATTTAACTAAAAAAGGTAAAGATGTAGCAATATCTAAAATAAAAGAATTAAAACAAATTAGCAAAATCACTTCAGAGATGCTAAGTTCTGGAACTTGGAAAAAATATAATTTGAAACCTTTTGATGTTACTAAATCAGGTCCATTATTAAAAGCAGGAAAAATACATCCATTAGTAAATTTAATTAATGAAATACGAGAAATATTCTTATCAATGGGTTTTATAGAGATAAGAGGTCCAATTATAGAAAGTGCTTTTTACAATTTCGATGCTTTATTTCAACCACAAGATCACCCTGCGAGAGAATTACAAGATACATTTTATTTAAATAATCCAAAAGTAGCTAAGTTGCCAGAAAAGGATAGAGTTATAGCTGTGAAAAAAACTCATGAAAATGGTGGTGATAGTGGATCTATTGGATGGGGGTACAAATGGGATGAAAATATCGCAAAGAAAACGGTATTAAGGCCCCATACTACTGCCACAACTATGAGAAGATTAGCCCAATTTTATAGAAACAACGAAAAGGTTCCAGTAAAAGTATTCTGTGTGGATAGAGTATTTCGAAATGAAAAACTTGATAAATCTCATTTAGCAGAATTTACTCAAGTAGAAGGAATTGTAATTGATGATAATGTTACTCTATGTGATTTAATTGGATTATTATCAGAATTCTATAGAAAAATGGGTTTTAAGAAGATAGTTACTAGACCGGGATTCTTTCCTTATACGGAACCTAGTATGGAAGTTTCAGTGTATTATGATAAATTAGATGAATGGTTAGAAATGGGAGGGTCAGGAATTTTTCGACCAGAAGTTACCTATCCATGGGGGATTAAAGAACCTACACGTGTATTAGCCTGGGGTCAAGGTCTTGAAAGAATTGCAATGCTATATTATGACCGAACAGATATTAGAGATTTTTATATTAATCCAATTAAATGGTTGAGAGAGCAATCATATCTTAAATGAGGTGATAAAATGCCTACAATTGAATTAAAAATTGAAAGATTAGAAAGGTTAGTTGGAAAGAAATTAGACTTAAAAGAATTAGAATACGATTTACAATGGATAGGATTAGATTTAGAAGATACTAATGTAGAAGAACAAAAAGTTAAGGTAGAATACAATCCAAATAGACCTGATTTTTCAAGTCCGGAGGGAATTGCCAGAGCACTTAAAGGATATTATGAACTTGAATTAGGAATTCCTTCATATGAAGTTGTGCCAGGAGAAATTACACTCCATGTAGATCCTAGTGTAAAAGAAGTTAGACCATATATAGTCTGTGGAGTTATTCGAGATATAGATTTAGATGAGGATGAGGTTGCTACTTTAATGAATATTCAAGAGCATTTACATTGGGCTGTAGGAAGAGATAGAAGAAAGGTTGCTATTGGAGTTCATGATTTAGATAAAATAGTGCCTCCTTATAGGTATACCGCAGTAAAACCTGATTCAGTTAGTTTTATACCTTTACATGGAGATGGATATCCCATGAATTTGGAAGAGATTTTACTACTGCATGATAAAGGTATTGAATATGCCCATATTTTAGAGGGGAAAGACGTTTATCCCATAATTTTTGATAGTAACGATGAAGTGCTTTCATTTCCCCCTATTATAAATGGTGTACTTACAACTGTTACAGATGATACACAAAATTTGTTTTTGGATTTAACTGGTACTGACTTTAAAGCAGTGAATTTAGCATTGAATATTTTATCAACAACATTATCAGATATGGGAGCAAAAATAGAAAGCGTAACGGTAAATTATCAAGGAGGAAAAGAAATTATTACTCCTAATCTAAACCCTAAAAAATGGGAAGTAAAAGCCGTTTACCTAAATGATGTTATTGGCTTAAAATTATCATTGACAGAAATGATAAAATGCTTTCAAAAGATTAGAATGGATGCTAAGAAATCTAAAAAGAATGGCTACTTGGATATCTGGGTTCCTGCATACCGAGGTGATATTATGCATCCAATAGATTTTACTGAAGAATGCGCAATCGGTTATGGATATTATAATTTACCACTTACTATTAGGGAAGGTGGTGTTGGAGCATATCATCCAATCCAAGACTTTTCAAGTAAAATAAGAAGAATTATGATAGGCGCAGGATATTTAGAAATACTTAATTTTATCCTTACAAGTTCTGAAAAACAATTTGATCTTATGAAACAAAATTATGATAAAACTAAGATAGTTGAAATTGCTAACCCGGTTTCAAAAGAATACAATACCACTAGGACAAAATTATTACCTCAACTATTGGATACATTACTTTTAAACAGATCTGAAGAAAAACCAATAAGGATTTTTGAAGTAGGTGATGTAATATTATTAGCCTTGGATGAGGAAACGGGTGCTATAAGGGAGGTTCATCTTTCTGCTGCTTCCTATCATGAAGATGCTGATTTCACAGAGATTAGATCTACTTTAGACTTTATAATGATCTCACTTGGATATGAAGACGATTTTGAAATAAAACCGAGTAAGAATCTTAGCTATATAGACGGACGTTATGGAGAGATTTATTTAAAAGGTAGTAAAGTAGGTGAGATAGGCGAAATTCATCCTGAAGTTTTACTCAACTTTAAATTGGAGTTTCCTGTTGCTGCTTTCGAATTAAATCTACAGAATTTTTTATAAATTCTTAAATAATTATATTAATTATTATGGAACCTAATGTAAAAAATACCCAAAAATTAGGGGAATATAGGAAAATAATTGATGAGATTGATAACGAAATAATTGAACTGTTAAATAAAAGAGGTATTACTGTTTCAAAGATAGGGAAGATCAAGAAATTATTAAATCTTGATGTTTATCAACCCCAAAGAGAAAGAGAGATAATTGAAAGGATAAAATCTCAATCAAAACTATTAAAACCAGAAAGTATTGAGGCAATATGGAAGGAAATTTTTAGTGCTAGTAAATCAATTCAAGGCATTATTCCAAAAGTTGGATATCTAGGCCCTAACGGAACCTTTACACACCAAGCAGCTCTTGAATTTTTTCCCAAAGCAGGTACCGAATTTCTTCCCTATAATACTATTTTAGAGATTTTTGTAAATATTGAAAAAGAAAATATAGAATTTGGGGTTATTCCTATTGAAAATAGCCTTCAAGGTACAGTTAGAGAAACGCTTGATTTATTAATCGAAAAAGATCTTGTTATATATGGAGAAATTGAGCTTCAGATTACTCAAAATTTAATTTCATTAGATATATCTAATTTATCAAGGATAAGAACTATTTTATCTCATCCTCAAGCTTTTGCTCAAACAAAAAATTGGATTAAAGCTAATATGCCGACAGCAGATTTAATAGATGTTAACTCTACAGCAGAGGCTGTTCGTAGAGTTAAAGAATTAAATAGTGAGTCTTATGCTGCGATTGGTACTAAATTTGCAAGTGAGGTATATGGTTTGAAAATCTTACACTCAAAAATCGATAATAATCTATTAAATTCCACCAGATTCCTCATAATTTCGAAGAAAGAGAATATTGAAAAAGAAGGTAAAATTAAGACTTCAATATTATTTGTTACCAGACATATTCCGGGAGCTTTATACAGAGTATTAAAACTGTTTGCTGATGCTGAAATTAATTTACTTAAAATTGAGTCCCGTCCTCGTAGAAGAGGGCGTTGGGAATATATTTTTATTATGGATTTTGAGGGGGATAAGGATAATCCTAAGATAAAGAAGGTTTTAGAAAAAATGAGTATGAATGTGATATGGCATAAAATTTTAGGATCATATCCTATGACTTAAAAGCGTATTTTAAAAATTTTTATATGCTTTATACTATGTTATTTTCACATTCCTAAAATATATTAATAATACTTATTTTAAATAATGTATAAAAAATAATTTACACTATTTAGATTTAACAGAAAATTCTTTTGAGAAAAATCTGGTTCGGTTCATATGCTTGGAAAAGTAAGGTTTGACGGACGAAAATTTGACGAGATAAGAAAAACAACAATAGAACGGAATTATCTTAAGTACCCAGAAGGGTCTGTTTTGATTACTCAAGGTGCAACGAAAATAATTATTACAGCTTCAGTTGTGGATTATGTTCCACGATTTTTAGCTGATACTGGAACAGGATGGATAACAGCAGAATATAATATGCTACCAAGAGCAACACAAGTACGAAATTCAAGAGAAAGAGATAGACAGAGGATAAAAGGAAGAACACACGAAATACAAAGGTTAATTGGTCGGAGTATGCGTGCTGCTTTTAATTATGAAAAATTAGGAGAACGTACAATCAATATTGACTGTGATGTTATACAAGCAGATGGAGGTACGAGATGTGCATCAATAACTGGGGCTTTTATAGCTGTTTTTGATGCATTAAATTACCTGTATAATGAACAGATAATTCATGAATTTCCGGACTATAAAGTTACAGCAGCAATTTCATTAGGCATTAAAAATGATCAAGTTATACTAGATCTTAATTATAGTGAAGATTCTAAGGTAGATGTTGATTTTAACTTAGTATTAAATGAAGATTTAGAATTTATAGAAATTCAAGGTACTGCAGAAAGAGCTACTTTTAACAAAGATAAATTAAATGAAGTATTAGAGTTAGGACAGAAAGGTATTATGCAACTAATTGATATACAGAAAAAAGAACTAAATTTATAATTATATTTTTTTCATTTTATTTATTTCTAAATAAATTAAAGAGAGATAAGAAAAATAGAGTAATAATTTTATTTTAGTTATAATTTTTTCTAATTAATTTCAAGATAATAGTAATTGATCTATGATAAGTAATTTTATTTTTAATTTAATTCAAAGAATATCTTTTATTAAGAAATATAAGCTATACGATTTTTTTAAACAGATCATTTATCCATTTTTAATAAAAAACATTTCCAAATTATGGAAGGATAGAGTTGATGAAAAATTAATTATTATGGGAGCTTATTATGGAGCTGCTTTTTTAGACAATCCTAAATATTTGTTTGAGTACTTGAATAAAAATTCGGATTATAAATTAGTTTGGATTGCAAAATTAAGAGAAGTATCAAGAGTGATTAGAAAAAAGGGATTTTATGTAGTTTCATTTTTTAATTTTATGACAATTAAATTTTTACGAAAAGCTAAATATATTTTTATTGCACACGGAGCAGAAGATATTCTACCAGTAAAATTTTCTCCAAAAACAACTATTTTTTTAACTTGGCATGGAACTCCTATTAAAAAAATAAATGAAGGTTTAGAAAATTCATATATTTATAGCAAATGGGCGGATATTTTTCGATTAGAGTTGAGATTTGATCAATTTATTGACTATTTATTAACTGCTACTGGAAATGAAAAAGAACATGAAATATTGGTTAAATCATTTAAAATATTGCCTAAAAAGATACTTGATTTAGGTTATCCAAAGAATGATATCTTATTTAACCAGAATAAAATATTTATTGCAAATTTAATGAAAAAATATCAAATTCCCAGCAATATTGAAAAAATTATTCTATATTGTCCTACTTGGAGAGCAGATTTAAAATTAAATTTTGTTTTTACTTCTTTAGATTTAAAGAAATTAAAAAATTTACTTGAAGAAATAAATGCCCTTTTTCTTATAAAAGCTCACAAATTTGTGAAAGAAATTAATTTAGAAGATTTTCATAATATTAAATTAGTCGATAAAGATGCGGATATTCAAGAATTGCTATTATTTACAGACATTCTTATTACAGATTATTCTTCAGTAATTTTTGATTTTTTATTGTTAGATAGACCTATTCTTTTATATGCTTATGATCTTGACAATTACTCTAAAACATGGGGTTTTTATTATAATTTAGAAGATATTGCACCTGGTCCAATTTTTTACAATGCTGAGGATTTATTAAATGGAATTAGAAATTTAGACAAAATTGATAATGAATTTAAAGAAAAAAGATTAGAAATGAGGAATAGATTTAATAAATTTATTGATGGAAAATCAATAGAAAGAATACTAAATTTTCTAAATATAAAATTTAATCAAAAATAACGAAGAGACATTTAAGATTGTAAATTTTTTTAATCTAAAGGTATGAAAGTAAAGATTTTACCAATTTTCCCTAATAATTTTTTCGATCTTTGTACTTGAAATTTCTTTTGTTCTTTCTAAATAAATAACTTCACAATATTCTTTAAGAAAGTCGAATTTCCCTTCCCAATCATCTCCTATAACGAATATATCAACCTTATATTTTTTAACGTCGTCTACTTTTTGTTCCCAAGTTTTTTCAGGAATTACCTGATCTACATATTTTATGGATTCAAGAATTAATTTTCTCTCTTCGTAAGGAAAAACTGCTTTTTTATTTTTCATTTCATTAAATTCATCTGTTGATAAACCCACTATAAGATAATCACCTAAATCTTTTGCTCTTTTTAGTAGTAGTATGTGTCCTCTATGTAATAAGTCATAAGTCCCATATGTTAGAACAATTTTCTTCTTTTCTTTCATATTATTATATCTAAAAAATTTACTTAAGAAAAGTTTTACTACTAAAAGAAGATAATTGAGGATATTTTAATTTTCTTTAAAATATTTCATTTCAACTCATATAAAACTTATATTATTTAGTGTGCTTCAATCCCTAATTGTTCTGGGTGTTCTTGAGAGTAATGAACGCCTTCTTTTATTATATCAATAATAGATCTTAAAGGTCTCCATCCAGTTTCTTTAACCTATACAGAAATATATGGTAAAAAGGAAATATTTAATTTTATATTTTAATTAGTATTATCATACATTATTTCTACTAAAAGTTATTATTTGAAAAAGGTTGTCTTTTCCATTTTTATTAAAAAGGGTATATAAGTTTTATAGGAAAATGTATCAGATTTTTCTGTTTAGAATTTATGAAAAATTTTTTAGATCAAAAATTAATCCATTTATTGTTTATTATAACCCACATCTCTTTTACTTCTCATATAGATTCATTTTTTACAATAAATTTTATTTTCTTGGGCTATTTGCTAAAAATGTATCTGTTTATATTAATAAGAATAATATTGATGTTGATAAATATTTTAAGCATTTAGATAAAAAAAGTATAGAAATTATTAATCAAGTATTGAAAAGAATGTATTATATTTCTACTAATCAGATATTAATAAAGAAGAAACTATTTACATATCAAGAAATTTTAGTTAAACGTAAAACACAAAGTATCATGAAACATTACAGAAATTCTTTTTATTTGCCAATAAATAAATTCGATTTATCTGTTTTTTATTATAAATGTGGGTTAATATTTATTCCTAATCCGATTGTTAAAAATATAGAAAATAAAGATTTTATCGACGGTGGAGCATATATAGGAGATTCTGCTTTAGTTTTTGAAAAATTCTATAATCCTCATAAAATATATGCCTTTGAGCCAGAATTAATAAATTACAATCAAATGTTAGAGACAATAGAAAAGAATAATCTAAATAAAATTATTCCAATAAGAAAAGGATTAGGAGAAAAAGATGTATCTTTAAAAGTAATTTTTCAAGGTTCATGTTCTTATATTTCAGATACAGACGGTGAAGAAATCAATATTACAACTATTGACAAACTAGTTTTCGATGAAAATTTAAATGTTGGATTAATACATTTAGATGTGGAAGGATTTGGTTTAAAGACTCTTAAGGGTGCCTATAGAACGATTAAAAAATTTAAGCCTATTTTATTAATTGCTATTTATCATAATGGGGAAGAATTTTTTGAAATTATTCAATATATTGATGAATTAAAAATTAATTACAAATATATTTTCAGAAAATTAAATCCAAATAATCCTTATTTTGAAACATATTTGATAGCATGGTAAATTAATGCTAATTAGAAAAGATTAATGAGAATTCAAAATATCATTTGAATAAGAGATTTAATGAGCCTCAATTCCTAATTGTTCTGGGTGTTTTTGAAAGTATTGAACACCTTCTTTTATTATATCAATAATAGATCTTGTAGGTCGCCATCCGGTTTCCTTTACTATTTTATCATTTTTACCTATTAATAAAGGCACTTCACTTGGTCGCATTCTTTTTGGATCAATAAAGATCTCTGCCGTAACATTAAAGACTTTTTTTGCTATTTTAGCATAATTGCCCATAGTAATGCCTTTCCCTGAGCATACATTAAATGGCTCACCAAATTTCTTATTCTCACTTACTATAATGTAAGCATTAACAGTATCTTTAACATGAGTATAATCTCGAATTGAATTGGGATTGCCAATAACTATATTGTTTCTCAAATTATTTAAATTTTCTACAATTTGCCTATGAACTACACTTGTTAAGAATTGTATACCACGTCTAGGTCCTTCATGATTAAAACCACGCGTGATAATGCTTGGTACTCCATACGCACTATGGTATAGCCATGCTATCTGTTCAGTTGCACATTTAGTTATTCCATATACACTTCTGGGACGAAAAGGATTTTTTTTTAAATCTTCAGTAACAGGAACTTCATTCGGATCTACTAATCCATATTGTTCACTACTACAAGCAACTTGAATACTTTCTAATTCAGTATCGAATCTCCTTGCTGCCTCAAAAATTTTTATAGTTCCAATTATATTATTATGAGATACCCTTGCAGGTTCCCTGAAGGATGTTGGAACAAAAGATTCTGCTGCAAGGTGAAAAACAGCGTTAGGTTGGATTTTTTCAAAAACCTCAAGTATTCTCTCCGCACTAGTTATATCTGCTTCATGAAGATAAATTTTACCTCTTAAGTGCTCTATATTTTCATGCATCGGAACTGCATGTCTACGAATTGTGCCATGAACCTCACAGCCTAGATCTAATAATTGTTCTGCTAAATAACTACCAGCAAATCCACTAATTCCAGTTATTAGTACACGCTTTTCTCTCCAAAAATTTTCATTAGGCAAAGTAGATACTCTATTTTTGAAATTATCTAGATATTCCTTGATGTTTTCAGGCTTAATTATAAAACCTTGACTTTCAAGCTCTTTTACTCTAGGATTTTCTTTTATAACATTTTTAATAGGTATAAGATCTTCCATGATATATTTAACTTTGAATTAATTATTAATTTTTAAGTTAATTATTAATTTCTTACACACTTTTTAATAAAATCTAATATTAAAGGATAATTTCATTATATATAATTCATTGGTTTGAAAATTTGGATATTAAAACTTTCATTGGTCAAAAATTAAATTATATCAACGGTATTTTAAGAGTACATATTGAATTAAGTAAACCTCTGAAAGATAAAAAAGATTTAAATTTTACTTATGAATATTATAATCCTCCTAAAAATCCTTTAGATTATTTATCAAAAAGATATATTCTTTATCCACTTTCTAGTTATTTTAATTCAAAAAGAATAAAGGATGATGTGGTTTTTAATATAAGTTTTCAACATCTTGGCGATCTGGGATATTTTTTAAATAGAAATAGAACAATTATAACCTGTGCTGATATCTATATATTTATTGGAAAAAGAAAACCATGGATTATCCAGAAGTATTTAATATCAGGTTTGAAAAGATGTAATTATATAATGACAATTTCAGATTTTACTAAAAATGAATTAATTAAATTCCTAGGTGTGCCTGAAGAGAAAATAACAGTTATAAAATGTGGAATAAATCGTGAAATATTTAAGCCAATTCCTCAAAATAAAATTACTGATTTAACACCCCTATATCCTGAATATAGGAAACTTTTACATGTTGGAACTGAAATAGGGAGAAAAGATTTTTTAACCTTATTAAAGGCATTGTATATACTTAAAAAAAAGGAAAAAAAAATTAAGTTAATTAGAGTGGGAACTCCTAGTTATCCAAATTTAATAAAGAATTTAGGATTAGAAAATGATGTAATTTATCTTACAAATATAAGCGACAAGAGATTAATAGAAATATACAATTTATGTGATTTTTTTGTTTTTCCTTCTCTTTATGAGGGTTTTGGATTACCAGGGTTAGAAGCGGCTGCATGTGGTATACCAGTTATATGTTCTGATATTCCTGTCTTTAGAGAAATATATCAAAATTTCCCTCTGTATTTCCCTCCAAAAGATTATAAAACTTTAGCTAACTTGATTTTAGAATGTAGTAATGATGATTCTTTAAAAAACCAAATTATAAAAAAAGGAATAGAATTAGCAAAAAAATATTCTTGGAAGAAATCTTCTGAGAAATATTATAAACTTGCAAAATATATTGTAGAGAATAATTAAACATTTAAAATATATGTTTAAGATCTTTTCATTTAAATTAGGATTAATTGATGAGAAATTTTTAATAATTTTTATAAAATAATTGATATGATTCATAATCAAATCAGTTTCTCATACGAAATGTTGTATAACATTTATATCTGCAATTCTGCTAATTTATACTTTATATCTTAGTCTCTTTAACCACGCAAGAAATAAAATGATTATAGATTATCTCTCGGAAAAGATTTCTAAAATAGTTTTAAATTATTCCCTACTCAAAATTTATTCATTATTAGTCTTTAAATATTCCTTTAAATTCTTTCTTATAGTTATTAAACTAAAACATGTAATAACATTAATAATGAGTTCAATAACAATATAATAAAAAATTTTTATAAAAAGCAATTTATGGAATTTTTTATAATATTGTTTGTCTATAATTAATTTAAAAAAAATGTATCTTCTTATAATTCTAAGGTAAAAGAAGAGAATTATGAATACACCAATAAAAAATAATCCATAATTAACAAATAAAAATAATGGAGAAATTATAAAATATATTGAGACTAATGTTAATGCAATAAGTTTAATAGACTTAATTTTACTCTTTTTTATTTTGGCATATATATAACTGTTTTGAATATATCTCTTTCTTTGTTCTATCAGCTCCCTGATTGATTTAGGAAAATCTGTATAAATTCTGCTTTGATAACTTGTTAATGAATAAATTTTATAACCTTTTGAAATAATATCCCGTCCAGCAGAAATGTCCTCTGCAATGATTCCTTCTTCAGTAAATCTTCCAATTGATTTAATTACTTCATATGATATACAAGTATTAGAACCTCCAATCAAATTCTTATTATCTCTTGTAAAAATCTTCCTAAAAAATCCTTCTTTTACAATTTGTAGATACCTTACCAAATCATTATTTTCTAAAGAAATTAATGGTCTTGTTCCTGCTCCAACACATACTTTCTCATTGTAATTCACTATAGGAAATAGTAATCTTAAAACTATCTCATCTGTAATATAACTATCCGCATCAAGGAAAAATACAACACCTTCAGTTACATGTTTTAATGATTTATTTATCGCCTTTAATTTTCCCAAATTAGTAATTTTACCAATTTTACTTTTTACTTCTTTCTGACGTAAAATTACAAAATGATTGTATTTTTTAAATGAATCTGCTATTTTAATTGTCTTTTCATTCCCACCTGCATTTACAATGACTTTTATTTTGGGATAAGCTAGGCTAGTAACTGAAAAGAGACACTTTTCAAATTCATCTCCTTCATTCCAAGCGGGAATTATAATATTTATTAATGGAATCTCTTTTAAATCGTCAATATTAATTGAATCTGGGTCTGGATTGGTTTTTACAGATTTTAAATATTTTAAGTCCCTAATTAGAAACAAAATAATATGATAGCTTATAATTGATAACATTAAAATGATTAAAAATTCTTTTTTATTAAGAAATATCAATATTTCGTTTACAACATTGAATATTGAATCGAAAATATTCATTTAAATCAAAAAGGTTATGAAATAATATGAGATTATATTTTTTAATAAATTTAATAATCTATATATTTTCTATTATTTTGGAAATAGTTAAATATTATAATTATTAAATCTACTGCAATTTTGAAAAATATTTTTAAAAATATACTTACATTTCATATGATTAGAATAAACTTTTGAAAAATTATAGAAATGAAGTTATTAAATTAAATAAGATTATTATTTTTGATTATCTCCATAAATTTTTTGGCTTTATTATCCCAAGAAAATTTTTTTAAAAATTTTTCATCAATTATGGTATCAAACTTATTTTTTTCAATTTCTATTACCAAATTTTTAAAAATTTCAATACCTTTTTGCATGTTATTTATTGGTATTGTACATCCAAAATTATTTTTTTTTATAAAATTTGCAGTGTAAGAATCTTCACGCCCCAAATACAATATTTTTTTTCGAGCGCTCAAATAATCCCATACTTTAAAACCAATTGTTGGGTAATTTAAATTTTCACCAATATGCAAAGCTAAATTACATTTATTTATTTCTTCAAATATCCTTTCTCGAGTGAGAAATTCACCAAGAAATACATAATCTTGGATTTGAAACTCTTTTAACTTCTTCTTAATTAGATTCTTGTCATAATTACCATATATTTTTAATAAAAACTTTCTTTCTTTGAAGAAGTCATTGTTTTTTAATATTGATAGGATTATTAATAATGGAAATATATTTCTTTTTCCGTATAATTGACCAATGAAAGTAAATATTATTTTCTCTTTATTACTTTTAATTGGTTTAGATATTGGTTTTAAATTTAAACCGTTGGGTATCGAATATATGGGTTTATCTTTAATGTGAGGAAATACTCTCTTCAAAAATAATATTAAAGGATCACTAACGGTTATTATTATATCTGCTGAATTGATTGTTCTTTTTTCTATTTTTGAATAAATTAGATTATTTAAAAAATTTATTTTACTACTGGTACCATATGGACTAAAATTCCATGGATCTCTATATTCTATTATTAAAGGAATATTAAATTTCTTTTTTAAAAGATAAGCTATAATATGAGAGTAAAAAATTGGACCAGTTGAATAGATAAACTTGATATCTTTTTTTATCTTTAAAAGTTTCTTACCAGTGAAATAACCAAATGGAATCCAATGAATAAAATAATATATATTTAGAATTTTAGCCATAATTTTAAAAAAAAGTGTCTTTAAGCTGTATCTTTTCTTTAATTCTATTATTGGAGTTTTATAAATTTCTATTTCTTTAGGAATCAGTTTAAGTAATGAATAATCTTTAGGCTGCCTTTTTTGTACTCTCCTTGTTAAAATTAATGGACGCTTACTTTCTTTAGATAATCGTTTTGATATTTCTAATGCTCGAAGACTACTCTGATTATTTAATGGAGGGAAGGAATCAACAATAAAAAGAAATTTTAAAGTCATTTTGTTTTTGAAAAATGATAGTAAATAAAATATTTCATTATTTGCATGATATTAAAAATTCAAATTACTTAAAACTAATTGAAAATTTGGCAATTTTCCAGTTAATTCTTCTTATATAAAGTTTTTACTAAATTTATTTCAAAATATTACAAATAAGACAAAACTAAAAACAAAAATTAAAAATTAACTTAATATAGATTCTATATAATATTGGAGATTTGAGCAATTGTTTATTGCGTGAATGGTTAAATTTTTTAAACTTATAAAAAAATGGATAATATTGTGAACAACAGTAAAAAACCTGCAGTTACTCAAGAACATAAAATTCTTTTTAAAAATACTTTTTATTCCTATTTAAATAATTATGGCTCTTACATTTTTTCATTAGTTACTTCATTTATGTTAGCTAGATTAATTTCTCAAGACTTATGGGGTTATTTAATATTATCTCTGTCATATATAACAATTATCGGAATTATTATCTCTTTTTTACCTCCAGGATTAAATCACTCATTAATATATTATATATCAAGATATAGAGTACAAAAAGAAAAAAGTAAGATTAAATCAATAATTAAAAATGCTATTATTCTAAAAGTGCTCTTTTTACTCCCTATTTTTATAATAAGCATAATATTCTTCTACTTTTTTTCAACCTTTTTAGAAATTAATTTAAAAGAACATACAAATTTGTTATTTATTTTTTCTCCACTTATTTTAGTTAACGCTTTAAATCCTACTCTCAATTCAATTAATCAAGCATTCGATAGGTTTAGACTTTTATTCTTCTTGTTAGTGTTGAGATATTCCTTTAATATAGGGAGTCTAATTTATCTTATATTTAATATTAAATTTGTAAGTATTGAAACAATAGCGTTCATAGATTTGTTTTCATTTTTGATTCCATTCATAGGAAATTGTTTCTTAATTATGATTTACTATTTTAAAATGAAGAATCCGAGAGAAGAAAAATTAACAATTAAAGAATCTCTATCACAAAGCTTAAGTTATGGAGGATATATAACATTAGGATCAGTTATAAATGAGTTTTGGAATGAATTAAGTGTTCAATCAATTGGTATTTTTGAAACTCCTCGTTGGGTAACAGGATATAAAATATCTTATAATTATATTTCTGTACCTAGATTTTCAGTTACCTCATTTACAGGTCCCTTAACAATTTCTTTTTCAAGATTATATTCAAATGTGAATTTGGAAAGCATTAACAAACTCTTTATGCTTACTTTCCATTATACAATGTTCTTTTTCTCATTATTCACTGGAATTTTTTACTTTTTAGGTGATTTTTTCTTATCTTTTGTTTATGGAGAGAGTTATTTAATTTTTTTAATTATACTTCAAGCTTTATTAATTTCATCAATTTTTACTGTCCTAGGGGCACAATTTGAATCTCTTATATATGCATCTAACAAGGTTAAGTTTTTACCAAAGCTATTATTAATCGTATATATAATTAAAGCTCCTTTATTTTTTATAGGGCTTATTTATTTTGGGATATTAGGGGCTATTATTGGATTATTAATAAATAGTATATTAAATTTTTTAATAAGAATTATATTATGTTTCAAGATTTTTAATATTAGAATTGATATTAAGAGAATCTTAAAGCAATATTTATCTTTTTTTATTTCTTTAGCATTTATAATTATTTTGAATTATATTTTTTTAGATAACCTTAATGCAATTATTTTTCAAGGTTTAAATCTAAGCATATTAAAAAATTTAAAATTAATCGCAGTTTCTCTTTACATTTTAGTTTTTTTAATTTTGAATGTAATTTTCAAAGTATTTTCGAAAAAAGATATTGAATATTTAGAAGCTATGTTTGAAAAAGATAAAAAAGTTTTTTTGATTGTAAAAAAAGGTCTAAATCTGTTCAAGAGATATTTAAGTTAATATTAAAATTAAAAAAATATAAGGGATTTATGTATGTATTTAATGAGTACAACTTATGGATGGAATTTAGGGGATGATTTGATAAGAGAAGGAGTATATAATCTACTAGGAATAAAAGAGTCTGAATCCATTATTTGGTTAAATTATAGTGAGGTTCGTGCTAATAAATATATACCTTTACAAATTTATAGCTTAATAAATAATTTTTTGAATAAGTCTCGAATGCATTCTGAAAGACAACAAGGATGTTTGCCATTATGGGACTTACAAAATAATTTTCCATCAAACGTAGAGTTAGTTAAAAATGCTGACGGATTGATTGTCGCTGGAACTCCTGCTTGGTTTTCAATATCTATAATTTATAAACTTTGCATTAAATATAAAATCCCAATATATTTAGTTGGTGTAGGTCAAAAACAACCTAATTATGCCATATCTATTTTAAAGAAAGCCATGAGATTAAATTTAATATACGGAGCAACAGTTAGAGATACTGAAGCTCAAGTATTTTTGAATAAATGTGGGATAAAGGCAGAATTGTTTTTTGAACCAGCATTCCACGCAAATTATTATAAAGATTTAGAAAAAGACATTGATTTAATATTTACTCCTTTACTTGATAAACCTTATTTAAAATATTATAAAGAATTATATAATACATTAAAAGAAGAAATCTCAATTATTTCTGTTCATGAACCATATGAATATGTTATAGCTAAGAGGATCTTTAACAAACCGATATTTTTCAATAGTGATTATAATGCATATAAAACTCTATATTCTAGATGTAAACAATATATCGGAGGAAGATCTCATGGTGCAATTCCTATTATAAGTATGGGGGGATTTGCTAACTTAATATGCCACAAAAATAAACAAAAAATGGCGAAAATATGGGAGTCTTTTGCTGAAAAAGAAAATATATTTTCAACCATTAAGTCATATAATTACGACGAAATAAGTTTGATAAAATTAATGGATTCGTTTAACTCAAAAGATATGTTAAAATTATTATCTGATGATTTTAACAGTCATCAGCAATATTGGAAAGAAATTATATAAGAGAAGATAAAAATAATATCAATCCTAAATTAAAAAAAGTAAATTTAAATTTAAGACTCCATGAAAAAGATTGAAAAAAGTAATTCAAAATTAAATAATACTTTTGAAAGTTTTCATATAAAGTTTATAAATTTTATCCCATAAAAAAGTTTTAAGTACTCTAACATGAGCAAATTGCCCCATTTTCAGTCTTAAGGATTTGTTTTCATATAATAATTTTATTTTTTCTACAAGTTCATCAAAATTGTTAACTATAAATCCAGATTTTTCACTTTCAATAGCATCTGGGATTCCTCCAGTATTAGATCCTACAGAAGGAAGAGAAAAATACCCTGCTTCAATAAATACATTTCCAAAACCTTCAACACTACCTTCTCTTTTTAAATCTCTTGAAGGCATTACAAATATATCTGAAGCTTTATAATATTTATTTCTTAAATCATTTGATAAATTAACTAGAATTTCAAAATTTGATTCTAAATCATATTTTTTTGCCAAGGATTTTAACCAAGTTCTTACTTTAAGGTTATCTCTTCCAATTAGAATATATTTAATATTATTGATATCTAAACTATAGTTATCACGTAAAGATTTAAGACTTTTCAATATTAAATCGTAACCTTTCCTTACTAGATTAAGAAGACCAACACTTAGAATAATGAATTCTCTCTGATCTATTTTTAATTCAATTCTTAATTCAGATTTAGTTTCTTGAACATCAGATTCTTTTAATATAACTCCATCTGGACAAATAAATATTTTAGATGCCTCAAGAGAATATTGAGAAGAAACGAAGTTTTTCATGAAATTTGACCTAACAATTATTTTATCAGCTTCCTGAAGTACTAATTTTGTTAGAACTTTCAATTTCTTATTTAAAATATCATTTCCATGAGAAATTAAAATTAATTTTTTATCTCTTTTTTTCTTAATTAAGTAACCTATGTGTGCAGATAATCCAGATTCATATGCTAAAATCAAATCATAATTGTATTTCTTATCATAATGTTTTAAAATCTCATAAGAATTCATCATATTAATCAAGAGCTTAATACGTTTTAAATAATACAAAAAAATCTTAAATTTCGATTTATAAGAACAGGATAATAACAAAATGACTTTAAAAAAATAAAAAGTATCTAAACATAGCTGTATTAAATTTCTTATTCTATATTTTTTATTATCAAATACATTTAAAATATTGCTTGGATAATCATACTTTGTATTAAAATCATAAGGAAATATATATAATGTCATTTTATGATGATTTTTTTTGAAAGTATCATAAAATGATTTTAATGAAAAACTAATTCCTCCGATATTAGGAGGAAAACCCCTCGAAATTATTAAAATTTTCATTAAAATCCTTAAAATTTTTTATTAAATAAATATAAAAATACTTTTAAATGATAATTAAAAATCAAATTATTAAATCATTAAAAATGTTAGTAAAATTCTCTATCACTTTTCAATATTAAATAAATAAAGATTAGATTCTGTAATTTTTTTTATGAAATTTTTCATTTCATCCAAAGAACTAACTTCAATAAGTCGAATATCAAAAAAATCTAAATTTATCAAATTGTTTTCGATTAAAAATATAAAATATTTAAGATTTTGCTTAAAATCCCATCTTACGTAATCATGAGGATATCTTATTCCTTTAATATAATTTAGATCTTCAAATCCTTTATCATATATCGATATTTGACTCAATTCATATTTTCTTTTTATATTCAAATTCAATAATAGATTCTGAATTTTTTCATCAAATTCTGATATCATAATTAAAGAATCAATTTGGAATTTAATCATTTTTTTCAAAGCAGAATCTAATCCATTTATTATAAGATCATTTTCTTCTACTTTATGGTATTTATTGGAGTATTCCTCTACATCAATAATAAAAACATTTGTTCCAGAGAGTCTAAATAACTCTTTCAAAAGAATTGAAAAAAAGTTTAATCCAATTAACACAATATTTTGCCCTATTTTTGGATCAACTACTCTTAAAATTTTCATAGCATAAGAAGCATAAGGGATAATTGAGATTAACTTATAGTTATTATTTTCAGAAAATTTAAGAATTAGATTAGAGGATAATTTAATGATCAAATCTTGATTAAAGGATATAAATAGAACTGAATCATCAATTTTATAATTATAGACTTTGGAATTAATGGAAGAAATTATTCCGCAACAAAAAATCGGATTAATAATTTCAAAATTCCTAACATTAAATATTGGATCGTCATCATAAGTTGAATAAATTGCATTTTTGCATTTAATTTGAACAGTATCAATCAGTTCTAAATCTTTTTGAAATAGCATATTTTCAGTTTTTTTCATCAAAAGCACTATTTATTTTTATTGACTTATTTAATCTTATCGAATCAATGGTTTTAAACGTTAAATTCATTGCTTTTATAGCATCGTCAATATCTAATAAAAGTTCTTCTTTGCCCAAATTAGAATTAATAACTGCTTCAATTTCGTTATCATGACCTTTGTCTTCTTGGGTTAAAATCATATTACCAAAATCAAACCCAGATGTTTTTAATTCAATAAAGTCATCAATAATGATAGAAGAATCTCCACAAAATATTTCAATTCTTTCTTTTGACATATTTGGACCATTTAAGTCAGTATAGATAAGATTTGCTATAGAATTGTTTTTAAATTTAATTATTACAATACAATTATCATATACTTCTAAATCTTTATGACTTAATGAGCCCCCTCGAGCTGTTAATTCAATTGGTTCAGAGTTCATTAAGTATAATATTAAGTCAATAAAATGGCAAAATTCACCGATAATGGGACCTCCTCCTACTCCTGGGTCGAATGTCCAATGCGCTCCTGAAAGAAATGTATTCGCAATTCTATAGTTTATTATTATTGGATTATTTCTATTTTTAAGAAGGTCTTTTGCGATTTTTATATAAGGACTATAACGACGATTAAATCCAATTGTGTATTGCTTTTGAGAGGTTTTAACAACATTATAAACATCATAACATTCTTTAAGAGTAATACCCATTGGTTTTTCAACATAAACGTTCTTGTTAGATTTTAATGCCTCAATTGAAATTTTTGCATGAGTTTCATGCCGAGTATATATAAAAATTGTATCAATCTCAGGATCTTTCAATAACTTATTATAATTCGTAGTTACGTATTCTGGTCTATATTTTTTATTGCAGAATTCTACTGTAGTTTTTGATTTGGTACATATTGCCCTAATTTTACATTTTGGATTAGATATAAGTAAAGGAAGATGTGTTGTTTGAGCAAATGTTCCACAACCAATTAATCCAATTACTAACTTTTTTTGAATTTTATCAGAATGCATTTCCCTTGGAATTAAGTCTAATTGATTTTCTTCTTGTGAAAATTTTAGAAGAATAGCTATATTATTAATTGGATTATTTTCTAATTTTTCATATGCGATCTTTGCATCAGCAGCAGGGATAATATCTGAAATCAGTGATTTAACATTAAGTTTTTTCTCTGATATTAATTTTAAAAATAATTTCATATTTCTTTTCTCAGTCCAAGGCACCAATTTTTTAGGGTAATCATATCCTTCAAATTCATAGTATGGATCATAACGACCAGGTCCATATGAACGAGATATTAATAAATCTGCTTCTTTATAATAAAGTTTAGCACGATCAATCTGAATTGGGAAAGAACCCAGTAAAACAATCTTTCCATTTTTTCTAATTAATTCTATAGCATCTTCTAAAGGCTTAGGAGATTTTGAATGAGCGCAAATGATTATCGAATCAAGTCCCTTTCCCCCAGTTTTTTCATTAACTTTTTCTTTTGGATTAAAATAAATCGGATTGAAAATATAATCTGCTCCTAATCCTTTTGCTATATTTAGTCTTTCATTTATTAAGTCAAAAGCAAAAACACGAGCTCCACTGATTTTTGCTAGTTGTAAAGTTAATAATCCTATTAATCCAACTCCAATTATACCGACATTTTCACCAGGACACATATTAGCTCTATGAATCCCATGTAGAGCAATTGATCCAAGTGTAACAAAAGCAGCTTCTTCAAAACTAACATTATCTGGTATTTTACATGTCAAATTTTTAGGTGATAAGATTTCTTCGGCATGATTAGAACCTGCACATGCTACTCTATCAAATTTATTAAAATCTTCTACATTAGATTCTTGAACTATTCCTGAACAGCTATAACCCATTGGTATTAAATGTGAAGAAGGGCTAGAAAAGTTTTTTTTAGAATTTATTCTACCTGAATATTCTTTAAAAAAGTAATAGGTTTTTTTAAATGATGTACTTTTAATTATTTCTAAAGCTTTCTTTCTTAATTCTTTTGATTTAATTAATTTTTTCAATATGGATAAATTTTGAAATTTTACTGAATTAATTATAAACAATTCAGTACCAGAACTGATCAAGGCATAACTTGTTTTAACAAGAGAACCTTTTGTCTTCATTATCGGTTTCTCAACTTCTTTAAGAATGATCTGACCTTTCGGAGTAACAAATATTTTTTTCATGAGAATCATTTAAGAAAAATATAATGATTTTTCAGTTATTTAAAATATTTTTTTGATATTAATTTTTTGATCGTATTCCTCTAAGTATTAGAATCTTTCAAAGCAAATTGTAGACTTCCTATTATGCTCTCTAATTATTTATTCGATGAATTAATGTGGTGATTTCAGTCAATTTATTATTATTAAATTTTTTATCTAAATGAACATTTAAAATCCAACATTCTTCTTTAATTCCATAATTAGGTGAATAATAAAATTTTTCTAAAGTTACTTTTGAAATGTCTTCTGATAAAACTTCAATCTCTAATTCTTTATTTATTGTAATAATATTATTTTCGAGTTTAATTTCTGCATTTTTATCAAAATGTAGATACAGATTAATTCTATACATTCTACTTTTATCCAAATTTTTTAAAGGGATTACTTTATCTTTCAAAATTAATGGAATTAGAGTTTGAGTTGTCAATATTTTCCTTTCAACGAAAAATCTTTTATATCCATTATGTCTACAAGTCAAATCTATCCCTTGATTGATGGTGATTGATCTATCAAGTTTTGGCTTATCTTCCCATGAAAACCATGATTTAATTTTCGCTTGATTTTGATTATTTACAACTAAAATATTATGAGCTTTGCTACTACGAAATAAATTACGTTCTTTCCATGACTTATTATAAGAATAAGTTCCTGAATCATTGATTATATCTTTTCCTTTATAAGAATAGATAAAATTTGTAATACTACTATGCGTATGACCAGAAGATTTAGCTCCAAAAACCCCAAAATCAACAAATAAATAATTAGATTCCTCAGACCAATTATTTCGTATTACTATATATCCAGAATTTTTAAAATATTTATACGTATTATTAGGTATTATTTTATTAAGTTTATTATGAATTTCGTATCCTTTTGGGCCAAGCAATAAAATTGAGGAAGGAAATATTCTTTTTGAAATGAAATTTAAATCCTCTCTTTGAAAAATAATAGATCCCAGATTGATCAAATCAATAAATGAACTCTCTTTATATGTCGTCAGTAATAAAACTTTTCCATCATCAAAATCACCTATTAAAGGAAAAGTCCCATTTGGTCTAATTATATATAATAAATAATCATACATTTTTCCAATGAGATCTCGTTCTTCTCTTTTTAAGGAGTTAGGATCTAAAATATAAAAAAGAGAGAAAAATTCCAAAACAAATCTATGATAATTAACTGATTGCTCAATATTTGTACCATCAGGTCTAGTTTGCAAAATTATTTGTTTTTTAAATTTTCTTAAGTATTTTTTTTCCCATTTTTGGGTTGGTTTCAAACTTCTGAATACTTTAGAGAATAAATATAATCCAAATAATTCTCCAATTGTATGATTAAGTCCACGGCGTGTATAAAAATATTTTAAATAATATACATGTTGAAATATTGATTTAAATATTTCTTTAAAAAATAAATCATTATTAATTTCTTTAGAACTCTCAAAAAAATATAAGGTAAAAATCCATGAGATCAAACGAATTGAAATTTCCAATCCAGAATACCAATTTATACCATATAGAGTAGGATTATTTTTAATCCAATCTAGTATTAAATTTCTAAATTCTTTTGCATATTTTTCATCTTTTGTATAATAATAAGCAAATCCTAGATAAGTGAGAAATTGATGTCGATTAAATTCCCAAACATATTTTACATCAACTTCTTGATTTTGGGGGCGTATATCTATGTTTTCTGATTTTTGCAATTGCCATGAGAAGTCATTAAAAAAGCTATAGTGCCAATTGATTTTTTCTTGAAATTTATATGTTATTTCAAAAATATTAAATTCTCTATTAATTATTTTATCAGCATAATGAAGATAATTACTTATTTCTTCATTACAATTATAATTAAGGTATTCAATAATTTTCTCTTTCTCGTTTTTATTAGAATATGCAAATAGTTGATTATTAAAAAATGATTCACGAATTTGTACATATCTTAAAGATCCAAACATTTTTTTGAATATTCTATCAAAAAAGTAAGAATTTCTTATGATCTCTCTTTTCTTGTCATAGTATTTAAGAAAAACATATTTATTTATTAATCTATGTACTTTCCTAAATAATTTAGAAATCATAATTCTATTGATTTAAAATTAATATTCGATTTAAAATTAAATGGATTTTTTTGATTAAATTTTAATTAATCTTAAATTTTTTAATAATTAGAATCAATATATTTTAATTTATCAAAAGCAAATGTCTAATCTAGTTTTTCTTATTGCAGGAGCCAGGCCAAATTTTATGAAGATTGCTCCTTTGATAAAGCAATTTGAAATTAATAATATTGAATATAAATTAATCCATACTGGACAACATTATGACTATAATATGTCAAAAATATTTTTCGATAATTTAGGAATTCCAGAACCCGATATTTATCTAAATGTCGGTTCAGCATCTCATGCTGTCCAAACTGCAAAAATAATGATTGAGTTTGAAAAAGTTCTTCTTGAAGAGAAACCACAATTAGTTATTGTTGTAGGTGATGTTAACTCCACTATTGCATGTGCATTGGTTGCTAAAAAAATCTTCATTAAAGTTGCCCATGTTGAGGCTGGATTAAGGAGTTTTGATTTTAAAATGCCTGAAGAAATTAATAGAATTTTAACTGACCAAATTTCAGATTATTTATTTACAACTGAAAAAAGCGGAGAGATTAATTTGAGAAAAGAAGGAATTTCTCCTGAGAAAATATTTTTTGTAGGAAATATCATGATAGATAATTTACTAATGAATTTGGAAAGATCAAATAATATTGATGTTCTTAAAAAATACAAATTAGAAAAGAAAAAATATGCTTTAGTCACTTGTCATAGACCTTCCAATGTAGATCATAAAGATGATTTAGAAAAAATTGTGGAAATCCTAAGTTTTATTCAAAAAAAAATTAAAATATTCTTTCCTGTGCATCCTAGAACTAAAATGAATTTGAAGAAGTTTGATTTAATTTCAAGTATCAATAAAGCAAATATTATTACTAATGAGCCAGTTGGATTTTTGGATTTTTTAAATTTAATGTTAAATTCTAGGTTTATTTTAACAGATTCAGGAGGAATACAAGAAGAAGCATCATATCTTAACATTCCCGTCTTGACTATAAGGGAAAAAACCGAAAGACCTATAACTGTGGAAAAAGGAACTAATACTATTGTTAATAAAGATTTTAAGAAAATTAAAAAATACGTTTATGAAATTTTCTCTAATAATTACAAAAATGGGCAAACAATTGAAAAATGGGATGGCCAAACGGCTAAAAGAATAACTAAAATAATTATGGAACGATGTTTAACTAAATAATTTGTATATTCAAGTTTTAAAGGTTTTCTTATTTTAGTATAAGGTAAGAGATTTTTTTCCACATTTTTATAACTTCATTAAAAAGTAATGCTTTTTAATGTGATCTAATTATATATAATTAAAATTAATTAAAATTGATAAGAAAATGTCTGAAGAGGAATATAAAGTAGAATACACAACGGTTTCAATACCTAAACCTCTTGCCGAGAAAATTAAGGAACGGATGAAAGGAACTGGTTTTTCTTCGGTTTCAAGTTATGTAACTTACGTACTTAGACAAGTTTTATCATCAATTGAATCTGAAGAACGATCAAAACAGGCATTCACGAAAGAAGAAGAAGAAAAAGTAAAACAGCGATTAAGAGATTTGGGATACATAGATTAATTATATAAGATTTTAAAATTATTAAAATTTAAAAGAGGTGGCAATATAAAATGATAGAGCCGCATGGTGGAACTTTAATAAATAAAATCTTGCCAAAAATCGAAAAAGAAAGGATAAAAGGAGAAATTAACGAATTCGAGAAAATAGAAGTCAGACCAGAGACAATTACAGTGATTAAGAACATCTGTTTTGGAGCTTTCAGTCCCTTAGAGGGATTTATGAATGAAAATGATTATCATTATGTATTAGATACTATGTATTTAGAGAATGATATTGCCTGGCCATTTCCAATTACTCTGGACGTCTCAGAAAAGGAAATCAAAAATATAAAAGCTGATGATAAATTAATTCTTACAGATGATGGTGGAATTCCAATAGCACTGATGAATATAGAGACCATCTTTGATTACGAGAAGAAGGAATATGCAGAAAAGACATATGCTACATTGGATCAGAACCATCCTGGAGTAAATAGTGTTTTCAATTATAAAGAAAAACTCATTGGGGGAGAGATTTTCTTAATTAATGAACCTAAACCAGTTTTTTCATATTTAGATTTAAAACCTCTTGAAACGAGAGTTTTATTCAAGGAAAAGGGTTGGGATAGAGTTGTAGCATTTCAAACTAGAAATCCTCCTCATTTAGGCCATGAATACATTCAGAAAGCAGGATTGACTTATGTTGATGGTCTTTTTATAAATCCTGTGATTGGAAAGAAGAAAGTAGGTGATTTCTTAGATGAAGTAATAATTGAGGCATATAAAGCGCTTATAAGAGAATATTATCCTAAAGATAGAGTTGTGTTAAGTACATTTGAAACAGAAATGAGATATGCTGGACCTAAAGAAGCCATTTTCCATGCTATAGCAAGAAAAAATTTTGGATGTGACCATATTATTATCGGACGAGATCATGCTGGAGTTGGCGATTATTATGGTCCTTATGATGCTCATAAAATCTTTGATGAGTTTCCAGATTTGGGTATTGAACCAATTAAATTTAGATCTTTTTCAAAATGTATTAAGTGTGATGCTATTATTAATGATAAGATCTGCCCGCATCCTCCTGATATGCAAAAATATTTTGCAGGAAGAGAGATTAGAGCGGCATTACAGGCTGGAAGACCACCTAGCACTGGGGTTATGCGTCCAGAAGTTGCTGAAGTAATACTAAGATATAAAAATCCATTTATAGTTTAATTAATTTACAATGTAATTTTAGAAAATTAGAATTTCCTTAAAACATACTTAAAATTTCTAATTATGACCATAAATAAGAAAAAATTAATCGTTATTGGTTTGGACTGTGCAACTCCAAGAACTCTCTTTGAAGATTTTAAAGATGATTGCCCCAATATAAAAAATTTAATGGATTCAGGAGTCTACGGGAAACTTAGGTCTAGCGATCCTCCAATTACAATACCAGCCTGGATGGTAATGTCAACAGGAAAAAAAGCAGGTACTTTAGGATTATACGGTTTTATACACCGAAAAGAAAATTTATATAATGATTATTGGATAGCAACCTCTCATAATGTAAAAGAACCAAAAGTTTGGGATATAATTGGAGATAAAGGATTAAAGTCATGTGTTTTAGGATTGCCACCAACATATCCTGTTCAAAAAATTAATGGATACCTTGTTTCCAGTATTATTACTCCTGATAATACCACAGAATTTACTTATCCACCTGAGCTCAAGGAAGAGATTATAAATAAAATAGGAGAATACATTTTTGATGTTAAATTCAGAGTGGATAATAAAGAGGATTTATTAGATGAAATTTATAATATGACAGAAATTCACTTTAAAACTGTAAAATATTTGATACAAAATAAGGATTGGGATTATTTTAAATTTGTAATAATTGGTTTAGACAGAGTTCATCATGCATTTTGGAAATATTATGATAAAGGACATCAAAAATATAAGCCTAACAACAAATTCGAAGGGGAAATTAGAAAATATTATAATTATTTAGATAAAAAAGTTGGAGAAATTTTAGACTTATTAGATAACGATACAGTTATTATGATCGTATCTGATCATGGCGCAAAAGCAATGAAAGGTTTAATTTGCATAAATATGGCACTTGAAGATTTAGGCTTATTGAAATTTAAGACAAAGCCAAAACAAAAAACAAGAATCGAGGATGCAGATATAGATTGGAATAATACATATGCTTGGGGTTGGGGAGGATACTATGCCCGAATATTTTTAAATTTAGAAGGGAGAGAACCGAATGGTATTATTAAAAAAGCAGAGTACGAAAAAATGCGTGATAAGATTGCAATCATGTTAAAAAATATCAAAGATGTCAATGGAAATTCTATGAATACGAAGGTTTACAAACCCGAAGAATTATTTGAAATTATACGGGGAGATGCTCCTGATTTAATGGTGTATTTCGATGATTTGAATTGGAGATCTGCTGGAACAGTAGGGTACGATTCAATCTATTTAGATGAAAATGACATAGGTCCTGATGATGCTGTTCATGATTGGTATGGTGTATATATTATTTATGATCCAAAGAAGAAAATTGGTAAGAATTTAGGAGTAAAAAATATTCTTGATATAGCTCCCACTTCTCTTAATATTTTAGGAATAGAAGTACCCTTTGATATGGAAGGCAATATAATAAATTTTTAAAGGATGAGAGAAGAAATGGAACATAAAGGGTTTACATTATGGTTTACCGGACTCCCATGTTCCGGAAAAACAGTTCTTGCTAATACTGTAGCAGATGAATTAAGAAAAAAAGGAATGAAAGTAGAACGCCTTGATGGTGATATAGTTAGAAAGAGTTTAACAAGAGATTTAGGATTTACAGAAGAAGATAGGAATATGAATATAGAGAGAGTTACATTTGTTGCTAAATTATTGACCCGTAATGGGGTTGCTGTACTCGCGTCATTCGTATCACCATACAATAAAATTAGAGCATATTCTCGAAAGGAAATTGGAGAGTATATTCTCGTCTATGTAAAATGCTCTCTTGAGGAATGTGAAAAAAGAGATATAAAAGGAATGTATTCAAAAGCAAGAGCAGGAGAGATAGAAGATTTCACTGGTATTGACCATCCTTTCGAAGAACCTGATACAGCTGATATAGTGGTTGAAACAGATAAACAAACAGTCGAGGAAAGTAAGCAATTTATTTTAAAAGCTTTAGATAAAATGGGATATTTACCAAATTAAGATCGAATCTCTTTTTAATTTACTTTTATTAATTCTATTATTTTTTCTTTAATATTTTTCACATTTAAAGAATAAGTATCTAATAAAAGTTCTCTTTTCCCTGATTCCCCAAATGAATTATCTACACCAATAAATTTCATAGGAAGAGGATTATTTTCAGATATAATTCTTGCTAATATACTACCTACACCACAATATATATTGTGTTCTTCTATAACAACAACCCCCTTTGTGCTTTTTATTTCATTAATCAATTTATTTTTTTTAATTGGCTTAATACTTGGAAGATTAATTACTTTTATAGAAATTTTTAGTGCTTTTTGGATTTCTAAAGCAGATTCTAAAGCTAATATACTACCATAACCAGTTCCAATTAAACAAATATCATCACCTTCTTTTAAGATATCAGGTTTACCTATTGAAAATTGATAATTCTCATCATGAATTGTAGGAAAAGCACCTCTTGGTAATCTGATATAAATAGGCTCATCTTTATTAAATGTATATTCTAATATTTTGATAAGTTCAAAATTATCTGAAGGTATCAATACTGTCAAATTTGGAAGAATTGACATTAAGCTTAAATCTTCTAGTGCATTATGAGTACTTCCATCTTTACCTACAATTCCTCCATGGGTAGTTATAATCTTAATATTTAAATTATCATGACAAGCAAATCTTATAAATTCCCATGCTCTCCCAGTTGTAAATATAGTGAAACCACTAACTACTGGAATTTTACCGGAAATTGCAAGTCCTAAAGCTGTACCAACCATGTTCTGTTCAGCGACGCCCATATTAAAAAATCTATCTGGAAATTCTTTAGCAAATTTAAAAGTCCTAGTAGAGGAAGAGAGATCAGCATCTAGAACTACAATATTATTGTTTACCTTTCCCATATCAACTAAAAAATTTCCAAAAGTATCTCTAAGATCTGTTTCTGGCATCTGATGATAAACCTCAAACTATACTTCTTTCAATTTCTTCAAGTTCTTTTAGAGCTTTTTCATATTCTGTTTTATTTGGTGCACGTCCATGGTATCTTCGAGTATGTTGCATGAAAGAAATATCTGCACCCTTTATTAAATAAGAGATAATTACTTTAGGCTTACCTATAAATTGTTTAGCTCTATTAAAACCTTTTATCATTTCATTTAGATTTGAACCATTAATATCAATAACTTCCCATCCAAAGGCTTTCCATTTATCAGCTAATGGTTCTAAACCCATTATTTCTTCGGTAGAACCATCTATTTGTATTCCATTTCGATCGACAATAGCAATTAAATTATCTAACTTATAATGGCTCCCTGCTAAGGCCGCTTCCCAAATAGCTCCTTCATCTAATTCACCGTCTCCTAATAATACATAAATATTTTTGGGTTTATTATCTAGTTTCGCAGCTAAAGCACAACCAACACCAATAGATAATCCCATACCTAGTGAGCCTGTTGAAACCTCAATTCCAAATGTTGGATTCTTTACAGGATGCCCTTGCAAGTTTGAGCCAAAATCTCTTAAAGTAAACAATTCATCTCTTTTTATAAAACCAATTTTAGATAAAACAGCGTACAAAGCAGGTGCCGCATGCCCTTTACTTAAAATGAAAATATCTCTTTCGTTCCATTGAGGATTTTCTCGATTAACTCTCATAATGTTATTATAAAGAAGATAAATTATATTAGCACAAGAAAGTGAACCACCTGGATGACCTGATTGAGCCTGATATATCATCTTTAAAATATCTTTCTTAATTGCTAGAATATCGATTAAAAGCTTTTTTTCATCTGTTTTAGATAACTCCATTCTTATACCCAAATAATAAATTTATTTATCTTTTAAAAAAGGTAAAATGTAGTTTTTTAGTTTATCAGCATTATAAAATTCTACGGGAGGTAAAGAAGCTGTAAGGGCAGCGGCATAAAGAGCTATTTTTGCAGCATCACCTATAGAAATACCTGATGCAAAAGATAATCCTAAAGCAGCCATTATTACACTTCCGACTGCTACAAAGCTTCTAGCAGGTTGTTTTAAAATAGGAAATATTTTCTCTACTTTTTCATAATCTTGAGAAAAAAGGTAAGATTCAGTTTCTAAATAATTTAATAAAACAGATTTACATTTAGATAAATTTAAAATTCTCTTTCCAACTATAGAAACACTTGTTTCATTACAACAATCAATTGAAAAATTTTGTAGTGCTTTTTGTAGGTTTATCTTTATTAGATCCACATTTTCATAAAGATAATAATTTGAGGTATTAGGACGCACAATAATGGGAATCTCCTTATAATTCTTTTTTAATTTCCCCAATAAATTTTGAATAAAAAGATCACTAAATAAATCTCCCGTGCCATAATCTAAAATCAAGATTGCCTTTATATCCTTAGATCTCGTTTCAACAATCTTAAAGAATTTTTCTATTATTGACGCAGAGATCTGTATATTATAATCTGTCTCCAAACGTAAAAGATGTTGGTTCATTGCTTTTACACGAGTGATTTGAGGGGTATTTATACTATCATCCATTAGGATACCAGATGAATCTATGTTTAACTCTTTAATTTGTTTTAAAAAGAAATCTCCTTCAAAATCATTGCCGATTACGGTACAAACTTCAGGAATGCCACCTAAAGATTTTATATATTGTAAGACTAATCCAATTCCCCCTATATAAGTTGAGCTATTTTCTATCTTTATATTTGGAACTGGAGCATCAGGAGAAATTCGATCAGCAAAACCCGTAATATATTTATCTACTAAAGCTTCTCCAATTATTAAGATCTTTTTTTGCTTCCATTCTTTTATGTTATCAATAAGAGTCATATTACATTTTTAACTTTTTAATTGATTTTTTAATTTCTCCCAATCATCAAGGAAGGCTTTTAATCCTTTTTCAGTATTTGGATGGATAAACATCTTTTCTAAGACAGCAAATGGAATTGTTGCTATATGAGCTCCCATTTTCGCTGCTTCTATTACATGTCTTGCATTTCTTACAGACGCTACTATTATTTCAGATGTAAATTCATAAGCATTAATAATTTGCATTGATTCCCATAACATATCAATCTCATCCTGTCCGTTGTCCATCAATCTTCCAATAAAAGGACTAATATAGGAAGCTCCTGCCTTGGCAGCTATTAAAATTTGATTCTGAGAAAATACTAGAGTAACATTAGTTTTGATTCCTTCAGATTCCAAAATTTTAACCGCTTTTATTCCCTCCTTTGTCATAGGAATTTTAATTACAATATTTGGAGCAATTTTAGCTAATTCACGTGCCTCTTTAACCATTTCCTCTGTTTTTAAACCTATAACTTCTGCACTGACTGGCCCATCAACAATTTCACAAATTTTTTTCAATTGTTCTATAGGTTCTGCACCTTCTTTTGAAAGTAACGTTGGGTTTGTTGTTACCCCATCAATTATGCCTAAATCTTGCATTTCTTTAATCTGTTCTAAATTTGCTGTATCTATAAAGAATTTCATAATTATTACAAGAATTTACTTTTTTTTAATAGATTATAATAATGAATTTAATTAAAAATTTTTAGCAAATTCTAACAAATTTTCAAAAACATAATCTGGTTTAGTGGAGATCATTTTATTACGTTCTTCCAAACCATACCCTGTTAATACTAAAACAGTCTTACAATTTGCAGCTATACCTGTTTCAATATCAGTAAGAGTATCTCCGACCATATATGAGGTTTGCAAATCTATATTATATTCTCTTTGGGCTTTTAGTATTAAACCTGGTTTAGGTTTTCTACAATCACATTCACCTGTATAATCTGGATGATGTGGGCAATAAAAAATGTTATCTAAAATAATACCATTTTGATTTAGAATTCTTCTCATTTTATTATGGATTTGATTAAGAGTCTCTTCCGAAAAAAGGCCACGAGCTATTCCTGCTTGATTTGTTATCACTATTAAAAGAAATCCCTTTTGTTTTAAAATTTTAAGGGCTTCTATAGAACCTGGAATAAATTCAAATTGAGCTGGATTTGATAAATGATTTACTTCCTTGTTTATAACACCATCACGATCTAAAAAAATCGCACGTTTCTTATTAGTCATACTCATCTGAATTCTTTAAAGCATGGATTATTGTATTTGGATCTTTTGACTTTAAAATTGTGCTAGCACTACTTAAAATATCTGTATTTTTTAACTTCTTTGCATTTTCAAGGTTTATTCCACCATCGACATCAATTTTAAAATCAAATTTGTTCTTATATTTCGCTAAAGTATTTATCTTTTTAATGGTCTTTTCTATAAATTTCTGACCAGACCATCCTGGAAATACAGACATTACTAGCACAATATCTATTTTATCTAGATATGGTACTATTTCTGATATTTTTGTATTAGGGTTTATTGCAATTCCTACTTTTTTATTCTTTGCTTTTACTTCTTTGATGATTGCTAATTTATCTTCATCATTTTCAAAATGAAAAAGAAAATAATCAATATAATCGATGATTTTATTAATATAGTCAATTGTATCGATAACCATCAAGTGTGCTATTATTGGTGTTTTGTAATTTTCGCTTAATACTTTAAAAGCATCTAAATTGGTATTAGTATTCTTAACAAATTTACCATCCATTACATCTACATGGATATAATCGATACCCTTCAATCCATTTAAAATTAAAGGATCAAAATTATCTTTTGCATGAATTGAAACAGCAACTTCTTTCATATCTAATTTATTTATCCAAATAGTTCTTTTTCGACTAAGTAACAAATTATATGTCCTACAGTAATATGTCCTTCTTGGATTCGAGGAGTGTCCATGGAAGGAATTTTAAGACAATAATCTACAATTTGTTCGATTTTATTTTCTTTTTGTCCAGTAAATCCAATAGTAACAGCACCTTTTTCTTTTGCTTTTGCTAAACCTTTTATTACATTTGGAGAATTTCCTGAAGTACTTAATCCAATAGCAATATCACCCTCTTCCACAAATGAAGATACTTGTCTCTCAAAAATTAAATCATAACCATAATCGTTTGCTGTTGCAGTAATCACAGATGTATTAGTATGAAAAGCTAAAGACGGAAGTGAAGCACGATCTTTATAAAATTTTCCCACAAATTCTGCTGCTATATGTTGAGCATCTGCTGCACTTCCACCGTTACCAAAAAGAACAACTTTTTTCTTATTTCTATATGCTTCTATAATTTCTTCAGAAATTTTTCTAATAAGAGGTGTTAATTCTTTAATTCCTTCCTTCACTTTAATGCTTTCATTCAATATTGAAATAATCTCATTTTCCATATTAATCAGTTTTTGTTAATCCCTTTATTATATTACATAAATTTTAATTACTCTTTTAATTTCCAAACCTCTAATCCTTTTGGATTAAAATGAAAATTAACTATTTTTCCCCCAATTTTTTCTAATTCTTTAATTACATTATATTTTTTTTCAGGATTAGAAAATAGCAATAAATGACCTCCACCTCCCGCGCCAAGCAATTTACCCCCTAAAACACCATATTTTCTCGAAGTCAAGTAAAAATCTTCGATATTTTTATTTGAAATTTTTGTACTTAAGCTTTTCTTTGCTATCCAACCTTTATGTAAAAATTCACCAAATTTATTTAATTGGCTTATATCTTTGGATTCAATAATCTTTCTCATTGAATAAGCAACATCTTTTAGATCTTGCATGGCTTCCATAAAAGACTTTTTTTCAAATTTATAGCCTTTTAAAACTTCATCTTGGATATTAGATGAGAAATGTGATCCTCCAACATAGCAAAGGATTAATCTATATTGTAACTCATTTATCATTTCTTCTGTTGTTTTTATTGGTGATACTTTTATACCATTAGAAAATTCAATGAAATTGAACCCACCATAAGCAGCAGCAAACTGATCTTGGTATCCTCCTTTTTGTTTTAATTCAACACGTTCTATATTACAAGCTTTTGATGCTATTTTGTGTTTATTTAATTTTAAATTATAAAATTCATTAAATGCTCCTATAAGTGCCACACATAGTGAAGATGAGCTCCCCATACCCGATCCTGCTGGTAAGTCTGAATAAGTTGTAATATTAAACCCATCATTAATGTTTAAAACATTGACAACTCCTTTAAATAACTCAAAATCTTCAGTATAATCTTTATCACCAATCTCAAATAATATTTCTTTATTAGAATTAAATGAAAAAACTTGAACTTTATCATCATCTCTAGGCTCTATAGAGACATATATATGGTGGTCGATAGTAGTACTGATAACGCAACCTCCATGTTCTGTACAATACGGAGGCATATCAGTACCTCCACCACCGAAACTCACTCGAAATGGTGCTTTAGAACGAATAATCATGATGTTATAGCATTTTAATTTGAATTCTTAGATAAAATCTACAATTAATAATGTTTTAATTAATTGTTTATTAAAAAATCCTTTAAATTTTTTGGCTGTTTTTTAAAATTTAAAGCAATTCTTTAATTTTAATTTAAATTTAGATATGAATATACGTTCATGATCTATTTTAAAAGAAAAGAGTTTGCTAAAATAAAAATAACAGCAAAATATTATTGATATTTACTATGGATAAAATAATCGTAACTGGAGCAAATGGTTTTTTAGGATCTAATTTAATAGATTTTTGTATACAAAAAGATTTTGAAATTTATGCCTTAGATAAACCTGATCAAACTTATAGAAATTTAGCTCATTATACTAATGGAAAGATATTTTTCTCAAGGAAAGAAAAACTGAAAATTTTTGGAGAATATATTCAAATTCCAACTAATACTGAAAAATTAAAAATTGTAGAATGTGATGTAAAAAACGCAATTTTATTAGAAAAAATAATTAAAAATGTTAAACCAACATATATTTTTCACTTTGCAGCACAGCCTTTAGTCATACCCTCATGGGAAAATCCTGTAAATACCATAAAAATCAATGTTATTGGAACCTTAAATATATTTGAGCCGATTAAAAAATTTAAAATTAAGACTAGAATTATAGTTGCGTGTACTAGTGCTGAATATGGTACAACAACTAAATTAAATCGCCCTTTAAAAGAAACTGATCCGTTATTAGCAATTCATCCTTACGGAATTAGTAAAATAGCCACCGAACTCCTTGCTCGACAATATTATTTAAATTTTGGAATAGAAATAATTAACTTAAGATTCTTTAATCAAACAGGCCCTAGAAAGGTAGGTGATGCCTGTGCTGATTTTGTAAGTAAGGTAGCTAAAATTGAATTAGGATTAATAGAGCCTATAATTGAAGTAGGAAATCTAAGTTCCTATCGGGACTTTACAGATATAAAAGATTCAATAAAGGCAATATGGTTAGCTGCTACAAAAGGAAAACCAGGAGAAACATATAATGTTTGTTCAAATAGGAGAACACAGATTCGTGAGATTTTAGATAAGGTATTAAGTCTTTCAAGTAAGAAAATTGAAGTAGTTGAAAATGCCCCAGATAAATTAAGAAAAATTGATGAAGATGTTATTCTTGGAGATAATTCAAAAATAAAAGAGGAATTAGGCTGGGAGATAACAATATCTTTGGAGAAAACTCTGGAAGATATGTTTAACTATTGGCTGGAATATTATAAAAAAGAAATTGGAAGCTAATTTAATTGGAAGTTCTACAACTAAAAGGAATTTTTAATAAATATCTTATAGCTTATTTAACTATTCATAATAGATATATCTCTCTTAATAATAAGATAGAATTAGATTCAACAAATAGTATAGAATAAAAAAAGTTTTTAATTAGGATTAAACATTTTACCTGCTTTAAAATCTTCTAGATAATATTAAAAATACTACACCTAAAGCTGCTAGTGCTCCACCACCGATTCCTAAACCAAAAAGTATAACATTACCAAGATCATATGGTTCCATTGGTAAATTCTTATCATCTTTCGCCAATTTATTAACAATAACATCTCTAAACTTTGGTAGCCAATCAAGAATTTGTTCCATTTGACCATCGGATAGTACACCATTATATAATTTTAAAGCTACATAAGCAGTACTATTAAAGGGTGTTGCGCTATACCATTTATTTATTCCACTAACAGTAACAAGTGAATAATCACTTGCCTCATTCCAGAGTGCCATAGTTTGTGTAAGTGTTAAACCTGTTGCACCTTCTGTTAACCCTACTTCAAAATAGGGTGGTCCATAAATAGGAGGATCCCTCTTGCTTAAAAATCCCTCTGGTAAAATAGATTCACCAAAGATAGTACCATTTGCCCATTGTTCATAGAAAGCAAATAATGTAAGTATTGGTATTGTATATCCTGTTTCAGCTTCAATTAATACTGGTGTAAGGGTTATAATAAAGTTGCCTAACCAACCAAGAACCAGAAGATATTGAGGAGTACTAATACCGAAAGACATTTCTATCATAGTTTGATATGAGGCATTAAGCCATGCCATTATTCCTAAATCATTAACAAATGATAAGGGATTTGAATCATCCCAGAGATTCATACAAGTAGACACTGTAAGATTAGTTGGTATCGGAATACCCACTTCCAATCCAGTGGTACCCGGTGGTACTCCAGACTTGAAAAGACTCAAATCAATTCCATCTTCAACAACGGTTCCATTAGCCCATTGAGCATAAAATACTAATTCCGCATATAGTTCTATCGTGAGAGGGGAATATTGATATTTGACAACAACATCCCATAGGTAATCCTTAATATAACCTGCAAGAGCTGAAAGTTGAGCCCAATTAGCATTATAACCAGCCTG
>JBHLMP010000009.1:81229-86756 GCA_048938025.1 Promethearchaeota archaeon | reverse complement strand
ATTTTATTTAATATTTTATGACGGAACTACGATGTTTGGAACCCCAAGTTTAGATGCTAAAGTTGATATCGCAGTGTTCGTAAATACGTAAAGAAGAGCAAAATTCCCCATAAATGCGAAGAGAAAGCAAAAAGCATATTCCGCTGTAAATTTGGCCGCACTTCGATTCCAATCTTCCTCTACAGATGAACTGCAACCTGTATAATGAACCAACAAGGAATTAATAGCAGCAGCACAATAATAAACACCTACATTTAAGTGAAATTGAAGGGTCTCTAACCAGTTTCGTTCATCCCCAAGATATTCTGCAATATCATCCGATCTTAACTCTGGCTTATCAGTAGTAAAATCGAGAGCAAATTGATTAAAAGTATGAGTCTCCATCCAAGGGGCGTCCTTCCACCATCCCGTATATGGGGGCGGATGGTCTATAAACCCTGGCTGAGGAGCCTCTAGCGGTATGCAGTCGATAGCCCCCCCAAAGCGAACTTGATAACCCGCATACCAAGTGGCAAGATAACCAACTCCCATACCACTACCAAGGGATTGAAAATCTGGTTTATATACATCAAATTCATCCCTAGCAACATAATGAGTAAAAAATGGACTATCTGAAGTGACTTCATAATTACCTTGCCCATCATCCATATAATTCCAATCAAGCATTTTTCGTGATGTGTACCAATTAACTCTCCATTTTACTATTTTCTCCCATGAAGCTGAAGAAGAAGTTCCATATGGTATCAAATGAGGATAGAACACAGCATCTGCAATAAAATGACACATTGCTCCCAACAAAAAGGATGCCTTAACGCATTGTTTATTCATAAGTGAAACTTGAACCATTCCAGCCAATTGATCTGCCCAAACCGCCAGATCCGCACTACTTAACGTTCCCACAGGGTGAAAAAATTTTGATTAAAAAAAAAAATAGAATTTAGGGTTTTCTCAGTTTTTTACTTATTAGGATTACTACAATGGATAGAAGACCAAGTAAAAGGAAGAGAGTATATCCCGGAATGGGTTGTTCTCCATCTTCTTGACCATTAGTACAAGGACCGTTATCACTAAATTCGTTTCCTTGACAATTTTCTTCTACGATGCATTTATCATTTCCAATTAAGATGTTTCCCAAAATGTTATTATAATCACTTTCCATTAAAAAAATCCCATAGGTATTGTTATTAGCAGTGTTCCCCGAAATAACGTTGTTATCACTGGAATTAAAAAAGTTTTGAATGTATATTTTTTAATTGATTTAATTTTCGGAAATATCTATAAATCAATATCTATAGATCAAATGATTAGTTATTTAATGAAAAAAAAAAGAAAGTTATTTTATATATTTAATTTTCTCCAGCTTATCAGCCATTATAAGCATAGAATTCATAAGGTGATACGGAATTTATGCGATATGGATAATCATAAAATGTACTGTGAGTACTCCAATGAACCCAACTTCCTCCCTGATAATAGGATATATCGCTAAAATGACTTCCATCAATTATAACGCTCTGATGTGTGGTTTCAACACCAACATAAAGTCCATTAGGAGTATTTGGAGATACAGGTACTAGTGTAGCATATACTTGTATTGACCCCAAAAATATGGCAGCGATCCAGAAGTACTCATTGAAATACATTAAAGTGTACGTGTATGTAACTCCAGCAGAAGGTTTGCCAACATAATTTAGGTGCCATCCCGATGCATCATTTGTTTCGACATAAAAATCTGATGTCCAAACTGGAATTGGGAAGAAAATTAACCATATCCACCAAGCTCGCTTAACATACCCAGTTTGTATCCAGTATAATGGATTAGAACTTAAATAAACATTTATATATCCAGCAGCATGCCGAGATTGAGGAAATGGGGGTAATGGCCCTTGGAAATCTACAGTTGTAATGTCAGCTTTTACACCCGATTTAGCACTATATAACATCCAACCAGCATAATAGTAGTTTGAATCAGCAGTATATAATTGTTCATTGTTAAAAGTCGATTTAGATGTTCGAAATGTAGGAATAGATAAAGGATAAAATGATAAAGTAAGGAAAATCATGGAGGAAACTAATATTCCAGCTATTAATTTCAATCTTTTTATAGTAATTTCACCTTTTGATTTTGGATTTCTTTATTTTTTGAATTTAAATCTAGTTTTTTGTAGACAAATATTTTTTAGGAATTTTTCATATTTAACACTTTTTTTTTTCACATGAAAAAAGTGAAAAACTGTGATAATAACGCCATCTCAACAAACTCCTTTAATGGCAAAATAGGCACATGGATAAATTTAAAATTTAACTGCAATAATAACTCCGTAACGGAAAATACAGTTAAGAATAATTCGGGAATAAAATGCATTTACATTAATGAACAAAGAAGTTAATTTTAAAAAAAAGACAATCAAAAGTTATTAAACCGACTAAATCTTTAAATCTTCACATTCTGATTTTTTCATCAAAATTAGAATTTAGTCTACTTTAAATTTTAATTATTTCTTATCATTCTCTATAACAAATATCAATTGTTCCATCTTCTTGGAATATTATACTTATAATTTTTTTTTCTTTAGTTTGGAGTTCTTTAAGGGATATCTGTTTACCCTTATATTCGATTTTAAAATTTTCTGACACATAATATATCTTATTCTTTTTCTTGTCAATTACTTCAATCTTGATATTAATTGCCCCCCTCAGTTATTTAGATAATATTATTATCCGAATACAAAGTTAAATCATGAAAGAGTAATTATACCTGTCTTTGAATTACCTTCTGGCAATTCAATAATAGATTACTATTATTTAAGTTTTTACTTTCTTTTCCAATTTGGTTCTAATTCCTCAAAATTAGTGTAATGAATTTTTATACGATAAAAGGCTTTTATCATTCTTTAGTCAATTTTCTCTTTTCAATATCTCTTAATCTTTTATCTTTTTCAAGTTTGTCGTTATAATAATTAAATTTAAATCCTAACACTTTATCTGCGGATTTGCAGAGCCTGGAGTAATGACAGCTTATCTTCTGAAAACAATGACGCTGTAGTTTGAGCCAGAACAATGAAAAGTGCAAATTGACCCAGTCCAGCCATCATCCACATAAATGCATATTCTACTGCGAGCTGCTCAAATAAATTAGGGGGTAAAAGGGTACAAAAGACAATATTTCAGAATTACTAAAATATAAGAAATAGAATAAGAGCCTTAAGATACTAAATAAAAATAGAAATAAATATTAAATATTTGTATAGAATATTTATACATAGATTTTAATCCTTTTTTGGTGAAACTAAAATGAAAAGAATTACTAAAATAAAAGTAAATATCTTAATTTTAGGAATTTTTTTCGCTGTATCACTCTTAATTAACACTAATCTCAACTCTAATGTGGGAAATAGATATAAAAGTTCGGAATATAGTGATAATGTTAATATCGATGACGAAAATCTAAAAATCTCAGAAGTATCAGGAAAAATTTACATAATTGGTAATTCTGGATGGGTTGATTTCAATAATACGGGAAATTGTACTGGTTCAGGAACTTATTCGGATCCTTATGTCATAGAAGATTTGGTAATAGATGGAGGTAATTCGAGTAGTTGTATCTGGATTGAAAATTCTAATGTACATTTTAGGATTGAAAACTGTACTGTTTACAATTCGGGAGATTATCCTAATGCAGGAATACGATTCATAAATGTTTCAAATTCCCTATTAATTGAAAATAATTGTTCATCTAATCTTTATGGGATAAGGTTAGAAAATAGTAATAATAATACCATTTCAGGAAACACCGTAAATAACAATAGCTATGGAATAGAATTAAGATATAGTGATTATAACAGCATCTCGGGAAACACCGCAAATAATAATTATAATGGGATATCTTTACTTCATAGTGTTAATAACACCGTTTTGGGAAATAATGCATATACTAATAATGATGGAATAACTTTATCTAGTAGTCCCAATAATACCATTTCAGGAAACAATGCATATAATAATTATTATGGGCTAAGATTAACATTTAGTGATAATAACAGCATTTCGGGAAACACCGCAAATAATAACCCTTTAAGTGGGATAGACTTAAGTTATAGTGATTATAACAGCATTTCGGGAAACACCGTAAATAACAATAGCTATGGGATAGAATTACATTATAGTAGTAATCTCACTCTTTCGGGGAATATAATGAATGAATGTGGATTATACTTAAGTGGTTCTTTTGAAGAACTTCGTTCCGATGATATAGATACGACAAATCTGGTGAATGGAAAACCTTTATATTATTACACAAATGAAGTAAATTTAGGACCAACCGATTTTTTAAATGCCGGGCAAGTTATTTTGATCAATTGTAATGAATCATTAATATCAAACTTAAATGTTTCTTCCTGTACTAAGGGAGCTTCACTATACTATTGTAATAACAACACAATATCGGGAAACACCGCAAATAATAACCCTTTAAGTGGGATAGAATTAAGATATAGTGATTATAACAGCATTTCGGGAAACACCGTAAATGGCGATAGCTATGGGATGGGTTTGGGTGATTATGGGATAAATTTAGCTGATAGTGATTATAACAGCATCTCAGGAAACAATGCGAGCTATAATGGAGTGGGGATAAGATTAATCGACCATTGTGGCCATAATACCATCTCGGGAAACATCGTAAATAACAATAGCTACTATGGGATAGAATTAAGATATAGTGATTATAACAGCATTTCGGGAAACACCGTAAATAACAATAGCATTGGGATATATTTAGATGATAGTGAAAATAACATCGTTTTGGGAAACACTATATATAAGAACAACTGTGGAATATATATACTTAGCCTTATAGGAATAGATTTAGGCAACGATAATATTATTTACTTCAATAATTTCATAAACAATCATGATAATCTATTTTCTTATAATTCACCAAATATATGGAATACGCCAACAAAAGTTATCTACACCTATAAAGGCAATAACTACACGAGTTACCTCGGCAATTATTGGGATAATTATACAGGAAATGATGCAAATAATGATGGAATTGGAGATACTCCTTTAATTATAAATGGAGAAGTTGATAATTATCCGTTGATGGAACCCATTGAGAACTATGAAATTATTAAGATACTTGAGCCACTGGAAGTCTCTGGGGAGAGAATTTCTGGATATAATCTATTCTTTCTGATTGGTATCATTCCCTTGGTTATAACAATTCTTATAAGTAAAAGACGAAAGAAATCTTAATTTTTTGATCATCTTATCTTTTTATATATTATTGAAGTAAAAAATTAAATAGGAGTAAGAACTTTAAGTTAGATAAGATTCCCCTATCCCCTCATTAAGTATCCTCAGAATTAATTTCTGCTTTATTTCTTATCGTATTTTAATTTTTTAGTGGAATCAGTTCTAAAAATCTTTTTTACTAACTTCAATATTACTTCATACTTCAACCTAACTTCATTACTTTAAATTATATATATTTAAAAAACTTTTATCAAAGTAAGGAAAAAAA
>JBHLMP010000009.1:0-81129 GCA_048938025.1 Promethearchaeota archaeon | reverse complement strand
TAAAGGAAAGAAATTACGATCATTGGATTCTTTGGATGGTTTACAATAATAATTCATGCAAGTGGTCAGATTTCTTAACAGATCCGCTTTCTATAAACCAATCTTCTTTATCAAAAAATTTGAATTTATTAATGGAGAGTGGATTAGTAAGGAAAGAGGACGGAGAGTATAAAATTACCCAAGAAGGGAAATCAGAATATTCAAATATGCTAAGGTTTTATGATTTAGACAGACAATCAATTCTAAAGGAAGAAACCAAGAGGATTGAGGAGGTAACTAAGAAGACTATTGGATTTTTTGAGAAATTTGATATTGAAGATGATAATGTAAAGTTTCGATTTTTAAACAATGTTTTAAAATTAGATTATAGTCGTGTTAAAGATTTATTAACAAAGGAGGAATTTGATAAAATATTATTATATCTATCACTTAATCATCCAAATCAATATCCTTACTCTTTATCATCAAAAGAATTTTCTGATAAATATGACATTAAACAATCAACGCTTAGTTTTTTTGTAGATAAGATTGTAGAGGAGGATTTTTACCCGATAAAGTTCTTTAAATTAGAAGGTGAGGGAGATAGGATTTATTTTTTTCAAGCGAACGAGAAATTAGAAAAAGTGCTTCGTGCTATTACGGAAGATCATATTACTAAGTTTACATATTTAAACAAATTATATAATAAATTTATAAACGGAACTCCATCTTTAGCTATGGATTCTACTGTAGATGGTATCTTAAATGAAATTTGTGAAAATATCTTTAATGAAGGTTTGAAAGAAGCCCTAAGGAACTTCTTACCAGATTATATTAATTATTTAGCGTATAAGATAGAGACTGAAAGAGAATTAGTCGACACTCTTGACAAATTAGAAGGAGTTGCATGGAGATATATTCCAGAAGTATTTCAATCCTATGGTTCTCGGCAGGGATTAGTGGAGCAGATGAAATCCAAATATTATATTGATCCTAATATATTGAGGATTTTAAAGATCTTTTCTTCTCCTAAAATCGAAGAAATTTATAAGGATTCTAAAGTTCTAATGAAAAAAAAGAAGCTTGATGATGCCTTAGAAAAAGTAAATAGTGCTATGGAACAAGATCAAGAAAATTTAGACTTATATTTTCTAAAAGCGATTGTATTGAGTCTATTAAATAGACATCAAGAAGCTATTGAATTTTTGAAAGAGGAAGTGAAAATGAAAATTGAAGTCCAAGATGAGGATTCTTTTTTCTCTTATCACTTCATATTGATTTTCTGTTATTTAACATTTGGGAATTTCGAAAAAGCACAAAAATTTAGTGATAGAATAGAAAAAGTATTTCCTGAACATCCAGCGTCCTATATAGCAAAAGCATTAGTATTAGGTTATAAAGTTATTTATGAATTAGATCTTGACGAATCCAAGAGCGATTCTGTCTTATATGAAATAGAAAATGCTATTAATTTAGATTCCAATCGATCAAATAAAGCTAAATATTATCAATTTGAGGGTCTTATTTTGAAATTATTAAATAAGTCTGAGGAAGCCCTTGAAGCTTTTAATCGTGCTATTGAGCTGGGTCCAAAGGACAGCAAATTATACTTCTATAAATATAAAGCTTTAGAGGCTAATGAAGAAGCTGATAAAGCTTTAGAATTATTAGAAAAAGATATGAAAGGTTTTCCAGAAGAAGAAGAGGAATTTTTAGTACATAAAGCATATCTCTATAAGAATATGAACAAATTTGATGAAGCAATAAAATTATATGATGAATTAATAGCAAAACATCCTGAAGACCTTGAACTGCTTAATCATAAAGTGTATTTTCATTTATATAAGGGAGATAAAGAAGGAGCAATAGAAGCAGGGAAATTACTGACAGAATCAGATCCAAATGATGGAAATTTTCATGATTCTTATGGCGAGATTTTAACTGAATTTGGGAAGTATGATGAAGCAATTAAAGAAATAAATACAGCGCTAAAAATCGCACCATATGGTTGGTATACCTATAATACATATCTAAATTTAGCGAAGTGTTATGTAGCAAAAGGTAAGTATGATTTAGCAATAGAAAGTTTAGAGAAAGGAGAAATGGCCACTTTTACATGTTTTTGTGATATAGAAACAAGAAAGAAATGGAAGAAAATGAAAGAGGAACTTTTAACTGAGATCGAAAATAGAAAATAAAATCATAAATAGCTTTAAATTTATTTTTCTAATAAATCTAACATTCTTTTCCATTATTTTTGAGAAAACGGGAACAAGTATCATCTAATTTTTTAATAATGTGATCACGGTCTTTCCAAGAGATCCACGTATTTCCTGATTTTTCAAAATGAAATCCATCATATTCGTCTTTTATCTTTGCTAATGTCTTTTTGACAAAACTCCATGAAAAACCAGTATCCTCAACTATTTCTGCAATTGCAATCGGATGATTCACATCGAGCCTTTCATTAAAATAGTCAATAATTTTTTCAAATCCTGTTTTAGGAGAAGAATTTGTATGGGTCATTTTAGGTGATTATATAAAAGAATTCAAAAAATTAAATTTATCCTATTCTGAAACAATTTAAATAAAAATACTCCTATTTAAACTATTCTGGAGTTTTAATTAGTAATATTGAAATTATGTGTGAAGAAATTAACCTATTGCTTTATTTATATTACAATTAAATATAAATACCATTTCCTGTTTAATTATTCTAATAAAAATCATCCATAAAATCAGTTCATCTTGAGCGATTCGTTTACTCTAAAAAAGATAAATCATGATTTTAAGAATAAAAAGTTAACTCAAGAAGAAGCAACCTCACTTTTAGCTTCATTAATAGAAGGAAGTGATAATGCAAATTTTCGAACAGAGTGTATTAAAGAGTTTAGAAGAATTGCTCCAAAAAATACTTCTACTTTTAAAATTCTTGAAAACTGTTTAATTTCAGACGAAAGTCCGCTTGTAAGAAGTGCCACCATTGAAAATATATTTCTTAAATTTCCGAAATTGAGCTTAATTCCATTAAAATTTATGTTACATAATGATAAATCCATCTTAGTATTGAAATCATTCTTTGATTTTTTAGAAACTCAACAAAATCAGTATTCTAATGAATTAAAAAAAGAATTAACACTCCATCTTGTTAAAGCTTATAATATTGTTCACGAGGAAATAAAGTTTCTATTGGAAATAGAGAGTTTGATAAATAATGAAAGGAACATAGGTTTCTATAAGCCCGTGACAAGCAAAGGTCATATTATAGCTCTTGATCTTGCAGGTCAGAAATTAACAACTATCCCGGAGTCTATTGGTTTACTCTCACATTTGGAACATTTAAATTTATGGAATAATAATTTAACATCCTTACCAGAATCAATTGAATTTCTCTCTAAACTGAAATCACTATATTTAGATTGGAATAATTTTTCAATTATTCCTGAAATAAAATGGGAAAAATTAAAGTCCCTAAAAAAACTTAACCTAAACAATAATATTTTGATAAAAAGTGTTCCAGATTCCCTATTTAGACTTGCTAAACAAAACTTTTCTAAAAAATATATCAAAGAGGAAGTTATTGCTTTGGAAGCACCTGTCCTAGGATTGTTAGAATTTTTTACAGGAATGAAATTAAAAAAATCTGAAAACAATGATCGTTTATACCCACATTATGCATGTAATTATAAGATTAGTGAATCTGGGCATGTTATAGGGATTTACCTATATGGATACCCCATTTTTCAAACTTGTATTTTTCCTAGGCATCTCTGTTTCTTAGAATTTTTAGAAGAACTTGTCTTAAGAGACCAAAACATTAAGCAAATTCCAGAGATTATTTATAAAATTAAATCGTTAAAAAGATTAGATTTAATGAGAAATCGAATTAAAATTATACCTAAAACTATGAAGAAATTATATAATTTAGAGACTTTTGATATAAGTGAAAATAATATTCAAAAAGTTCCAGAATTCTTAAAGGAGAACAATATCGATTTATGGATATAAGAACTAACTTTTTCTGGAAAGTTATTTAAAGAATTTAATCAAAATACCATCGTATTCTACTTTAATACGATGCTTTTCAAAAAAGGATTTTACAGAAGGTTTTATTAGTGGTAAATTATCTGATTCATCTTGTTGTATTAATTCATGGCTAATTAATTCAGAAAGGTACTTTCTCTCAACTTCCATCTCATTTGCCTGTTTTTCTTTCATTAAGTATGATATTTTACTTATAGCTTTCTCTGATAAAATCTGTAGAGTTAGTATAGGGAAAATTTTTTCACATGTTGTCTTACATTCTAAAAATACTAGACCTAATTTAACATCTATGGTTGTAGAAACTGCAAGAACTGCCCTTGGACCTGCTTGTAAATATATTAAATAACCATCCTTCCCTTTAACATATAATTCTTCAAAATCTCCTTTCTCCATTTCAGCAACGGTCATTTCTGCTAATGATAGAAGAGCAGAAGTCATAGCTGATATTTTAACATCATCTATTTCAAGGGGGAGTACTGAAGCAATGGGCATCCCTTCATTTGTTATGATTGCTACAGCTTGTATTTCTGGAATTGAATATTTAAGTTTCTTCAAGAGGTCCTCATAATCAAACAAATTAGAATCCATAGAAATACAAGAAAAATATTAATTATATAGAGTTAATGCTATAATAATAGTTAATTAATTATTTAATTATTAAGGTTTAGGTTGGTAATTTTACTTTATTTTCTCATGTTAAGAAAACCACCTGATTTCATTAAATCACATGGTTTAAGATATGTTATTCCACTTTTTTCCACAAAATCCTCTAACAATTTTGCCCACTCTTTATATTTTCTTTTTCCAGCACTAAATGGTCCTGGCATATCCATACCTGCGAGCATAGTATCATCTATGATCTTATAACTACTAACAATACCTTCCTCTAAAAGTCTACAACCCTCATTTAATTGTATTGCATAAAATAATTCTAAGTTGAAAAGGTTTGCTTTTTCATTGCTAGTAATGATATGTTTACCTTCTTTCCACTCATAGAGTCCTTTTCCTGTCTTTTTTCCTAATTCCCCCTCTTTTAATAAAGTTTTAAGAGTTTTTCCTGGAGCAAATTCAGGGGATAATTCTTTAGCGAAATAATTACGAGTATCACACACTACATCAATACCGAAATAATCCCATTTTGCAAATGGTCCTATACCAGGATAAGAGACAACATCATTATCAATATTTTCTATTGGAATGCCTTTTTCCATAGCCATGTCAAGAAGCCAATTTAGATATAAACTAGTACTAATAGTTAATCTATTAACAATGAAGCCAGGACTTTCTTTTTCAATTTTTGCTATGTATCTTTTACCTTTTAACGCGGGAAATTTCTCACCAATTGCAATACTAATATCAAATGTTTCTTGGGAAGTTTTACCCCCCTTAATAACTTCAATCAACCTTAGAACTACAATAGGGGTGAAAAAATGCATACCAATAACCTTATCGGCTCTTCTAGAAGTCTCTGCTATTTTTGTTATACTCATTGTTGATGTATTTGTTGCTAGAATAGCATGCTTGGGAGCGAAGTTCCCTAATTTTTTAAAAATTTCTTGTTTGAGATCCATATTTTCTGGTACAGATTCAATCACAAAGTCAGCATTCTCAACAGTTTTTTCTAGGTCCCTATTTAGTATCAGATTTTCCATTAACAACTTTGGAGTAACTCCCTCATCAAGAATACCTTTTGATTTAAGTTTTTTTAAACCATTTTCAATAAAAATTTTTGCTTTAGTAATTGTTTCGATCGATCTACTATATAAAAAGACCTTCTCAAAACCCCCCATAAGTGCAACCTGGGCAATCTCGCGTCCCATTGTTCCAGCCCCTACTACTGCGATTTTTTTGATATAACTAGTATCAACCATAATATTCAACTATTTTTCTTATCTATATTATTTTTAGAAGTATGTTATTTAATAAATTAATATGAATTAAACTTTAAAGTTTTAAAATCATAATATTGAGAATAAATACCAAGATATTAACATCGTTCCAATACCAAGAAAGATAGAAATAGGCAAACCAGGTAATATTTTATTGCGTTTTAATCCATTAATGGTTATTCCTGTACCAATTATTATTGCAATCGCAGTAAAAAGCATAACAATTATATTATTTGTCTGTACAAGTGCGCTTGATGTGAGCATACTATAGAATGCTAAATCACCTATTCCAATTTCTAATTTAGAAGTATCATAGATAAGATCCCCACTTTTAATTTTCTCTTTCTGTTCTTCTTCAAGTAAATTTTCTGGATCACCAGAATTAGAAGCAAAATCAATCATCTGTTTAATTGGTCCCTTTTTAGACAACACAGCATATATATCCCAACAAGAAATACCAATTAAAATGGCCAAAGTAGTCCAAAGTGGCATTAATACTCCCATTGAAGCACCTATTAATAATCCAATATATAAGACTATAAAATTTTTTGTATTAATTGAGACAGAAGTAAAATATTTATAGAGCATAACCATTACTAAGACAGCTGAAAAAAAGATTAGCTCAAAATAAAAAAGATAAAACAATATAGGAGATTTATAAAAAATTAGAAATATTATAATCTGTCCAAAAAACCAAGTTTGAAAAAATCCAACTAAACCAAAACTTATCCCAAATATGAATCTTAAAATATCAATTCCTTTTCGTTTTACAAAATAAATTATTACAAATGCAGATACTACTGCTAAAGCTGTATATATTAAGCCATTTAATAAACCACCTAGAGCTCCCAATTCACTTTCAGAAAAATAACCGCCTTCTATCTGAACGCCCGCTTCAATATATGTTAAATAAGCTAATAATCCAGCTACTAGCACTACAATAATTATTGGGAGAGAATATAATTTTCTTTTGATTCTATATGTTGGAAAAAAGTGCGGAATAAAATCTTTTTCAACAATATCTTTTTCTGAAGCTTTATCTTCCATAGTCGTAATAACTCTCTCTTCATTTAGTTTTAAATTATCTGAATTTTCTGATTTCTCTGACATGACTTAAGCAAAATTTTTATATTTTAATTTTTAATATCTTTAATAATTTAAATACCTATAGATAATAAATTAAATTCTTGTATGCTAATTTTTCTTCTGATTAAAAGAAACGTAGGTTGATAAAATTAATACATCTCTCTTAAGGTTTTTATCTCTTTAAATTATTATAAGAAATTATTTAATTGGATATTTCTTTATTTAATTCTAATAATGGTAAAATTTCAAAAATACGAAGAAAAATTATCTAAATATTTTCAGAGATTATCTGAAATAAAATTTAAAGACAAATTAAAAAGATTAGTTTTTCGAATAGGTATTTATCATCAAGAAGAGTTTGAATTAATTGCAGAATCACCAAAGCAATTAATTTTTCCATGTCATTTAGGAGTATTATTTTGCGGAGATTTTAAGGATACGTTATTTAACACAATTAAAATGAATCTAAATCTGATATTTGATTCTTTCTTTTATGATTTTAGAAATTTAGGTGATTATACCTTTTCTAAAGAAATTTTCAATAAAGGGGTAAAAAATGAATTTAAAATGACAGAAAATAATGAAAGAATAGGACTTCATCCAACAAATAAATTTTATCAAATTTTAATAAATAAAAAAAAAGAAGAGAACATTGATATGATACTTGCCATTACAAACCTTCCTATTTATTCAAGTAGTGAAGATAATATTTTCTTCTTGTTTGGAGAAACTCACTTAAGACATCAATGTTCGATAGTGTCTACACTAATTTTAAAAGAGAATTTTTATAAAAGGCAAGATAATCAAGATTTATTTAATGAAAGAGTGATTAAAGAAACAATACATGAAATTGGGCATCTGGTATTAGGTCCTGAACATTGTGACAACAATTTATGTGTAATGCGTTTTTCTGTCAATATTGAGGATATTGATAAAAAATCAGTTTATTTATGTGAAAAATGTGAGCAAAAATTAGAAAGAAAACGTATTAATTTTAATTTCTAAAAATTTTTGAAACAATTTAGAACCGTACAATTGGTAATTCTTTAACAAACTCCTTGACTAATTCTACTCGATATTTTCTATCTTTTCTGTAATACCTCAATGGATACAGTTCTTCTATTATAAACTCATAAAGCTTTATCCAAGTTTTAGCTACATTACTCATTCTATAACTTTCAGCAACTCTCTTAGCATTTTCACCAAACTCAGTTCTAAGATCATCATCTTTAAATAATTTCACTACTTTTTCTTTGAAATCTTCTAAATTATTGGCAAGATAACCTGTTTTTCCATGTCTAATTACATTTGAAATTCCACATGCATTAGCTCCTACACTTGGAGTTCCTTGAGCCATTGCTTCAATTAATACTAATCCTTCTGCCTCAACCCAAGACCATAAACAAGATAGATCGACAGTATTATAAAGCTTTAATAGATCATTGAATGGAACTCTGCCAGCATATGAAACAAATTCCCTGTAATTCTTTTTTCTTATTAATTTTTTCACATGATCACTTGAGGGACCATCACTTCCTACTAAGAGTAAATGAGAATCTGGTACTTCTCTGTGAATCTTTTTAAATGATTTAATAATATTTATTTGATGTTTTTCAGGAGATAATCTAGAAGCATATAACAACACTTTTTTATCTCCTAGATTGTATTGATCGCGAATACCGTTTTCCTTTAAATCATTATAATAAATATCATTTATTCCATTGGTTAAACAAACAATTGGTTCTTTAAATCTTTGTTTTATAAGTAGATCTTTTTTAGATTTTGTTGGAACAGCTACTAAATCGTATTTATCTAATATATGTCTTTCATATCGCCACACCCAGTCCATTTTTGAAAGAAGTTTTCCAACTACAGGAATATATTGTGATGTGTAAAATGATAATGGAGAATTATGTGTCCCCACCATTGGTATACCAAGATATTTAGCCCAATTAATTGCCATACTTCCAACTGTGGCATGTGTATGGATGTGAGCAATATCTAAATAGTTTTTATTGCAGAAAAAATATTTATGTATTGGAAAACTTAGTACAAATCCCGTTTTAGGACTAATTTTAGCTCCAAAAAAGTTATGAAGGTGAAGATTTTTTGGTCCGTTTTTAGGCTTTTGAATTCCTGGTGCGAAAACATGTATATTATGATGAGTGTGTTTTGCCATTGCTTCAGCTAGATTTCGAACTGAAATTGCAGTTCCGTTAATTTGACTATACATACTCGTGAAAAAACCGATATTCAGTTTATCCTTAGCCATATAATTGCCTCGGCAGTTAAAAGTAGTTTAAATGCGCTATTGAAATATTTGATCAATTAAAAATTGTAAAACAATTTCTGGTAATATTTAATCAAAAGATTATCTAATTATTAAATCATTTCTTTTATTAAAAAATGGGCGAATTTTTAATAAGACAAAGACGGAAAAAACTTAAAAGCAAAAGCGATTATTTGTTTATTCCTATCTCAATTTTGACAATTCTATATTTAGATTATTTAATGATCATCAAATTTATAAATATAAATCTTTAATAATTCATAGATTTATTGGATTATAATTTTTGTTTGTTATTGATGAATTAAAATCATAACCTTTTTTTGTATTGTGAAATGAAACAAAATTATGGACTCGGAAGAAGAAAAAAGGATAATTGATGATATCTTAAAAAAGCGGAGACTATCTTATTCTATAGAGATTTTAGATGTTCAAGGTGCTAAATATACTGTACGTAATAATTTTGGCTCTACAATTGTGTATATTAAAAAAGGAGATAATTATTTTATTGAGCAAAATAAGGAATAAGAAAATTTTGAATATTATTTAATTTCAACTTAAAATTTAAAGAGAAATGTTATTTTTTTTTTTAGATAAGAATTTAAGATTGGATTTTTTTATTTAAAATAACTTACATGAAATTTTTTAATATCAATAAGTTGATTAAGAATTCGTCGTAGAAGGACTCTCTCGGAAAGTACGGAAAATAAATACATTGAAAAATTTCGAGCGGTAATTGATGATCATACATCTATTTCAATGTATAATAAAAAGAACCGATCTGTTTGTACTATTCGTAAGGACTTAGCAAAATCTTATGAAATTGAAGTTGACGCTTCAGAAGCTCCTATTTTAAATAAACTATTAAATGATCCTGAACCTTATGAGAGTTCTATGGCAGATCTAAAAATTTTGGAGAATGAAGTATTTCCAATTAATAAAGTTTTTAAAAAAGTTTTTGGAACTGATAAAGAACTAAAATTAAATTCAATTAAATTAGCTATCGGAAGCAACAATAATGATTATGTTACGGTTGCAGAAAGTGATTTAATAAAATTTGATGTTAAACCTACCTTAAGCGGATTGCGAGATTTTATTAGAGAAAATAGTGAAAGTATACTAGGTTTTTTGGATAGTGAATATGTTAGTGAAGAGGGAAATGTAATATATTTGAATTGTGGAAAAAAGAATATATCAGACAATATTTATTCATTTAAACTCCTCATCCTTGCCTCTATGCAACAAAGAGGATTTTTTCTTCAGCAGGAACATAAATATTATGGACTTCAACTTTATATTATTATAGAATCTAAAAAAGCTAATGATGATAAATTACTTGAACTATTAAAAGAAATGAATATTAATTGGGAATTAATATTTTTTAGAAGAAAGTTAGCTATTTACGATTGGACAGAAAAAGAATGTGAACAAAACTCTGAAAATTTAAAAAGCTTTTTACGTGCCAAGTTTGAAACCCTAAATTATTTTGATATTAATAATATCATTCGAGTAGTAGTAAAAAATCAATTGCCTTTTAAAGTTGCTGAAAAAATGGGCTCATTGTTATATAAAATGAAAAGTGAAAGAGCTTACCATCTACAAGATAGACAATTTCAAGAAAATCATTTTCAAGAAGATCAAGTTCAGCAAGATGAGTATTCAATAACACTTAAGAAAGCTGAAATTGTTGCTGCCGCAAAAATTGCATGTGCATATTTAGGGATTCAGGAAAAAATTGTGTTTGATAGTGATATTCCAGTAGCTGAAATTTTAAAATATCAAGAAGAATTAACCAATATTTAAGTATAAATCTGTTAAAGAAAAATAAAAAAAATTTGAATTTACATATTTCTAATTATTTAGCTTATTTTTAATTAAATAAATCCATAGGATTGTTTTAATAATTCATGGTTTATTTTTCCCAACGTTATTGATTTTCCTGTTTTGATATTATTTATTGTGTAAAGTGCTGGAGCAAATAATCCTGGGTCTATTTTGTAGAAATCAAAGTTAGCTTCTTTAAAGATCTCATTAAATGGTTTTCCGTAACTTGAAGATTGGCTAGCAGGAGCTTTTTTAAGAAGATCAAATAATTCTGATTCTTTCTCTTTATCTACTTCAATAGTATAGAATGTCATTCCAGCAGCAATAATGGAATCATTTGTAGCCCCCATAGCTGCAAAATCATCTTTAGCTATAGGAGCAATTGCTGTAGTTCCAAATCCATCCTTTATAACTTCTAATGGAAAATGGATTTCATGTAATTTATGTATACCGGTTTCAACTATTCTAGCTGCAACTTGAATTGATCCAGTTAGACAAGCGGTAGGGGCACATACAGCAAATGTTTTTTCTGCTTCTACCTTACATTTATTAGAGACAATTGCCATAACCTCCTCATTTGGCATTTTTCTTGTTTCAAAAAAGACAATAGCACAGTCTGATTCATCAATATAATTAATTTCTTCAAACAATCTTTCTGTTTTTGCTTTAGCTCGTGCTGGACCAGAACCTAGAGATTGAAAAACAACTTTCTTTTTTAATTCACCATTCTTTTCAACTTCCTTTTTCAATTTTAGATTCCAACCTGCTAATTGAGATGCCATACAAGAAATAATAGGAAATGAAGTATAAACATTTACAGCCGGAAGATAATGTCCATCTAAATTGTAACTAGTAAAATCTACAGCCCCTAATCCTCCCATACAAATTTCTCCTACTAACTTGCCTCCAATCCATGATGCATTTGTCATATCTATAACTGTATGACCACTGTTTAGTTTTGTTACTTGTGCACCATATAACTCTTTATTTTTAATTATGTCATTGACTAATGTTAGGCTTAGCTCATTAATTTTTACATGATGCAATATATTTCACTTCAAAAGTTTACTTTTTGAATTAATAATTGAGTATTTATTATTATTTTGATAATCTATAATATATTATTGATTTTAAAATTATGATTTGATTTAACTCAAGAAAAATGAGCGATACTATCAAGAAATTAAATAAATTGGAGAAGGATTTAAATAAGGTGAAACAATATTTCTATGAACAAATAAAAGAATTAGAATCATCAATTCGTATTTATACTCATTTGGATGCTGATGGTTTAAGTTCTGGAGCAATTCTTGGCAAAACTTTTTATCGAGAAAGGATTCCGTATCAAATTATAGTTCTAAAACAGTTAGAAAGAGAAGAAATTAGTAAAATCTCTGATCAGGTCAATAATTATAATAATTTACTAATATTCTCAGATTTTGGGAGTGGTCAATACTTGGAACTTCAAAAACAATTATTCCATGAGAAAGAGTTCCATAACTTAATAATATTTGATCACCACCTCCCTCAAAAAATTTCTGATAAAAATGAAATTGATATGCTTAGAAAACTCTATGAAGAAACTAGTCCTTGGCATATAAATCCTTATTTTTATGGGATCGACGGAAGTTATGAGATTTCTGGAGCAGGAATTTGTTATTATTTCTCAAAGTGCTTAAATGAGAAAAATATCGACCTCTCACCTATTGCATTAATAGGTGCTAATGGAGATATTCAAAATCAGGGACCTAATAAATCATTTATTGGAATCAATTCTTTAATTTTAGAAGATGCTAAGAGTGTTAATTTAATTGAAGTTGTAAATGATTTGAACTTTTCAGCGATAAAACCTTTGAATGAAGCATTAGCATTTTCTAAGGATATAAATTTACCAGGACTAACTAATGATGCTAATAGATCTTTAAAACTTTTACAAACTTCGGGAATTTTAATGGAAAATTCTGAAGGAAAAATCAAAACATTAAATGATTTAAACCAAGAAGAAAAACAAAAGATATCATCAACAATAATTGAATATGCTTCAGTTAAATTCAATATAGAACCAAGTCAAATCATAGAAAAACTAATAATTAATAGATACCTATTAATAAAGGAAAAGGTTGGTTCTGAGCTTCATGATATAGCTGAATTTTCTAATCTATTAAATGCATGTGGACGTACAAATAGTGCCTCGTTAGGAATAGCAATAGCAATGGGAGATAGAAAAATTGCGTATGAAAAATCTCATGATAATTTAATAGAATATAAAAAAATATTGGTAAAAAGCTTATCATGGCTTTTTGAGCAAAATAAAATTCAAGAAAAAGAATATATTCAGTATTATTTTGGAGAAGACATAATTCCAGAGAGTATAATAGGAACAATAACCTCAATGTTAATCTTTGAAAAAAGTAATAGAATAGATAAAACTAAACCTATCTTTGGGGTAGTTAAAAGAGAAGATGAGGAGGTATATAAAATTTCTGGAAGGGCACATAAAAAAATTGTAAAAAGAGGAGTGAACCTTTCACAAGCTATCAGAGACGCGTGCAAACTTTCAAATATAGATGTACTAGGAGGAGGACATCCACCTGCCGCCGGAACAAAAGTACCTGTTAATAAAATAGAAATTTTTCTTGAAAATTGTAATAATATAATCAAAAAACAATTACAAATAAAGGCCTAATTAATGTAACAAATTAAATATAGTTACACTTTATAAACTTCCCCTATCTCTGGAGCAACTGAGTTATACCCTTTTTTTACTAACTCACTTGCAAAACTTGTTGTTGATCTATTATCACCATGAACACAGAAAATATCATTTGAGTTATCATAAAAATTTAAATTGTCTATATAATCATAAAGATGTAGATTATCAGCATGACTTGAAAAATCAAAATAATCATATTCACATTTAGCTCTTATTTTTATATTATCAATTGTATGTTTTTTGAGTCCTCGTTCTCGAAATTCAAAAATACCATTTTCTAAAAGTCCTCTTCCAGGAGATCCTTCTACTTGATATCCAACTAAATAAACAGCAGAGGTTGGATCTTTTAAAATTGTTTGAATATACTCAATTGCCGCACCTCCTTTAAGCATACCTGAAGGAGTAATTATGACTCCATTTGAATTTTTTGCGACATTTCGTAACTTCCTTCTTATAACAAATTGAGTTTTTTTTAAAGCATTTTTAAGGATTCTTTGACTCCTAATAGACTCTGGGTAATCTAAATATACCATAGAGACTTTTCTTGCTAAACCATCTATAAAAATCTTACCTAGATAATTATATTTATCCAAAATTAAAAGGACTTCTTGTGAACGAGCCACTCCAAAAGCAGGAATTAAAACACTACCTCCATTTTCAGTAATATCAGTTATTTTCTCTACAAAATTTTTCTCGAGTTGATCCCTATCAGGATGCTCTTTAAGTGAATAAGTTGATTCAATAATTAATGCATCTAATTCAGGAATATCTAAAGAATTCGCGGGGTTAATTAAGTTCGTTAGTTGAGTATTAATATCTCCCGAATAGAGAATTTTTTTATTATCTACTTCTATAAGAATGGAAACGCTTCCAGGTATATGTCCTGCATTAATAAACGTTATGAAAAAATTATCCTTAATTTTATGGCGAACTTCATTTTTAAGAAAATTTGCATGCTGTTTTAATTTTTCCAATTCCTTGAAACCAAATGGATAAGGAAAATCAGATATTTTTATCATATCTCTAATAAGAACTTCTACAATTGCTAGTGATACTGGATTAGTAAAGAATGGACCTTCATAGGTTTTATATAAGAATGGTAAAGCTCCAGAATGGTCAATATGACTATGAGTTAATGCAACTGCTTTTAGATTGTTTAAGTTAGTATCATAAGGTAGTCTGTCTTCATTCTCAAATCTAATACCATAGTCTAAGATACATTTAACTCCGCTCTTAGATTCTATTAAAATAGCTGAGCGACCAACTTCCCTACATCCCCCTAAAAAAGAAATAGAAACCATTTTCGAAATTCTCTAGATTCTTTTATGCTTCAAAGCATTATTTGTATAGAGTAAACAAATAAAAGATAATAATTTTATCAAAATATCTTGTATATTTTTATTTTTTTTTGTTCCAAAAAATTTTAATAAATAATTGATAAATTATCTTATTTTTCTTATAGTGTTAGTTAATAATGCAATAACATTGTTAACATTTTTGCCAAATATTTCTAATATTTCCTCCCAAGTAACGGGTACTTCGTCCTCTTTCCAGCAGTCATAATCTGTAGACATAGCAACAGCAGCATATGGGATACCTGCTTCATTTGCTAAAATTGTTTCAGGAGCTATGCTCATATTTACCACATCTGCACCCCATATCCGAAACATATTTGATTCTGCTCTTGTAGAAAACCTTGGACCTTCAATTGTAACAACAGTTCCTGTTTCATGATATTTAAGATTCAGTTCCTTTGCAGTTTCAATAAGAATTTTTCTTAATTCTTCTGAATAAGGATCAGCCATTGGGGTATGCTTCATATCTCCAGGGGCAAATTCTTCAAAAAAAGATATTTTCCTGAGTCGAGTGAAGTCTATAAATTGATCAAGAATAACGAGATCCCCTCTATCTATCTTCTCTCTCAAACTCCCGCAAGCAGTTGTAGCGAGGATATGAGAACAACCTTGATCTTTTAATGCATGTATGTTAGCTCTATAATTTACTTGCGTTGGAGGAATAGTATGCTCTCTTCCATGTCTCGCTATGAGTACTACATCAACATCGTTGATTTTTCCTAATTTTAGAGGAGAAGTAGGTTTTCCATATGGTGTATCAACATATATATCTTTTGCATCCTTTAAAATTTTCGGATTATCTAATCCTGATCCACCAATAATTCCGATTTTTACCATAATTTTCAACTTTTACAGTATTTAAATTATAAAATTAAAAATTTAATAAATTATTTTTTAAAAAACTTACCCACTCCTGCTAAATTCTATAAAGTTTTAACACAATATTGATTAGTGTAAAATATAGTTCTAAAATTTAATTTCTTGTCTTATGCTAAAAAACAAAGTCCTCGTACTTGGATCATTAGCTTTTGATTATATTATGAGTTTTAAAGAGAATTTTATTAGCGCTGTATCGATTGATCATGATAAGGAAGAATATCAAAGTACCATTACCGCAGATAGTCGTCATCAATTTTTTGGTGGAACAGCAGGCAATATTGCTTATAATCTAGGATTACTCAGTATAGCTAAAGTTTCTATATTAGGGTCAGTAGGGAATGATTTTGAGACATTGGGATATAAGGATCATATAAAAAAGTTTAAAAATGTAGATCTTAAAGTTGATGTCCATGATAATCTTTTTACAGCGGCTTGTTACATAGTTAATGACATTAAATCAAATCAAATGATTATTTTTCATGGTGGTGCTTTAGATAGGTGTAAAGATATTGATTTAAGAGAAAAAGTATCAAACCCAGAAGAGTTTGTTTATGCAATAAACTCAACACAAAGCGTAGAAGCTATGACTAATTTTGCCGCTCAATTGAATGACTTACAAATACCTTCTATATTTGATCCTGGTCAAATTACACCTCTTTTTCAGAGAGAAAATTTAATTGATATACTCAAAAGATCAGATATATTAATTGGTAATAATCATGAGATAAGACAAATTAAAGAGAGATCCGAATTAGCTGAAGAGTCTATTCTCGAATATGTTAAGGCAATAATTATCACAAAAGGATCTGAAGGTTCTGAATTAATCTATAGAGACGAAAATAATAAAATATATAAAATTAATATCCCGATTGCAACTCCTATGAAAATTGAAGATACAACTGGGGCTGGAGATGGATACCGTGCTGGAATACTTACGGGATTAGTGCTGAACATGACAATATTAGATTCTTGTAGATTAGGATCTATTATCGGCTCCTTTGTGGTTGAAACTACAGGAGCTCAAACACAAATCTTTAATATTAAACAAGTTAGAAAACGGTTTTTTAATACATTTGGCTATACTCCTACTGAATTAGAAAATCTATAAAAAAAAAGATTATTCATTGATTTTAAAAAATCTTGAATTCATAATAAAGGATTTACTCTTCAACTGGGATTTTAATTAGAGAAAGAATATCATAACCTTCTAACTTATCTCTACCATGTAAACTGCCGGTAAGTTCAATAACAAAAGCAACTCCAATGACTTGTCCTCCTGCTTTTTCCACTAAATTACATGCTGCTTTAGCAGTACCCCCAGTTGCTAATAGATCATCAAAAACTAAAACTTTTTCGTCTCTCTCAATCGCATCCTTGTGCATCTCAATTGTATCTGTTCCATATTCAAGCTCATATGTTTCGCTTAATGTCTCTGCGGGCAATTTACCTGGCTTTCTCATTAATACAAATCCAGCGCCTAATTGATATGCTAGAACCCCTCCCCAAACATATCCACGAGCTTCAATAGCAGCAACTTTAGTTATCCCTTTATTCTTGAAATATTCTATTATTCTATTGCATGATTCTTTAAAGGGAGCATGTACTTTACACAATGTTGTAACGTCTTTGAATTGTATACCTGGTTTTGGGAAGCCCGGTACATTACGAATAAATTCTTCCAAGTTCATTTATATCAATTCCAATTTAAATTTATTTTTTATTTTAGTTAATTTAAAATCATATTTAATTGAATTGAATCGTCATCAGATCAATCCCCTTTAAAACAGAATATTTCTTTTAATTAATTAGAAAAAATTAAATAACGATTAAAGTATAAAAAATATATTAGAACTGTAATTAAAATTAATTTAAATTCAAAAAGAGAATCCCTATGAAAATACTGCTTTTTGGCCCTGCAGGTGCAGGGAAAACCAGTCTAATGAGAACTACTTGTTTAGGATATAATTTTATGAAGGTTTTAAATTTGAAACCTACTAAAGGTGTTTCAAGAGAAAATTTTATATTTCGGGGTATAATGGAACTTAACGTCTGGGATCTAGGAGGACAAGAACGGTATATGGAGCGGTACTTTTCTGAATCCCAAAGAGAGCGTATATTTTCAGAATCTACAACAGCGGTTTTCATGGTTGATTCTGTAGTAATTGATCCAAATGTTCGAGAAATTTTCGATAATTTTTTAAAATATCTACTTGAATTCTCTCCCAATATTGAGAACATTTATGTATTATTAAATAAAATAGATTTACCAGAATCAAGAGAGGATGATTTTTTTAAAGTTTTATCTAATGAGTTAAATGAGGATTTAATGAAGAAACTCGCTTTTACGCCAGTATCAGTAAAAGAAGGCAGTGCGCAACACAGATTAATTGAAATATTAGATTATGAAATCCAGAAGAATACATTATCAATGCAACGTTTAGGAAAGATACGAAATTTACTTGATCAGTTAAAAATTAATACATTATCTGAGTATCTTTTATTTAATCAGCCTGATGGATTATTAATTGCCTCTACTTTTGGAAAGCTCGATCTAAAGCCCCTACAGTTCATGAAGTTTGAAATAGGAACTTTAGATTCAAATATTTATAACATTTATCAGCAAGTTATGGAGTTACAAAATATATCTAATTATTCTGCTTTATATTTATCTACTATTGTTTATGAATCTGATAATTGTTATATCTTAGTGAAAGAGGTGAGCAATGGAGCAGTTTTAATGGCAATTACGAAAAATAGACAAACTGAAGTCTTCTCTGGTGTAATGAATGCCCTGAGTGGAGAAGAATTTGAGAATTTAAAGGAATTCTTAATAACTTAAACATAGTCATTTTATTCTATTTTCTTGTGAAATTATATGTTTTTATGTAATTCTATTCTTGAGATTAGAATTAGCAAAATAAAAAAATAAATTTTAGAAGAAATATTGATAATAATTTATTTTTCTTTCTCGTGAAGCCCCCTTTTTGTTAAGAAGTGCTGTTTAACATGGTGAGGTCTTCTTAAAACTGAATCATTATATTTTTCTATTTCTCGCGCTTCATCACACATAAGTGCTGCTGTTCTCATCATTTCATGGGCAGTTGCTAGTAATGGCATATATTCAGATCTCTCTTTAAGTACAAAACAAGCTTTTCCTGTAATTTTTGAAACTGAAGCAGCTAATTCAAAAGCAGCTATAGCTTTAGCTTCTGCATATGGGTTAGAAAATTTAGCAGCCTTTATAGCAGTTATAGCATCAATGATAATCTGTGGTAAAATTGGTGTTCTACCTTCTAGCATATCTAGAATTACTTTATTTAACTCTTCAGCAATAACTTGAAGAGCGCCAGTTATTGCCAGCACTTTTAATAAATCCGCATTGAAGCAACTCATTTCAATAGGATCTAAAAATGGTCTCCTCGCACCAATCATACTATCACAATTTACAAGAATATACCCCATTCCCTTCTCTTGAATTTCTTCTACTGCGTTCCTAGCGGGAGCGTCTGAGATTATAATTGTAGGTATCCCGGTGTCTTTAACCATATCTCTAGCCTCTTTAGGACCTTTAAGTGCAGCATTCGGGCTTGACATTAAAATCAATTCTGGCTCCCATTTTAATAAGTCCTTCATAGTTTCGGTACACATTTCTGGTGGATGCATTTTGGCTCCAGAGGTTATCTCATAAACATTGATTCTGGTGGCTTCAGCTCTTTCATCCATTAAGAAAGCTAGTAATAAAGACGAACCAATTGTTCCATTCTTCAAAATTCCAATTTTAAGAATCTTATCGTCGCTCATTTTAATCAATTAAATTTATAATTTCAGAAATTTAATTATAATTACTATTTATCTCTAACAATTTTTCAATGTTATTAATTTTATTTTAAAATTTTATATAAAATAGATGTCTAATTTAATAATGACTAAAATTAATTAAAACTAAAAAAGGTGTAAAAAATGCAATTAAATGGAGTAGAAATTGAAGATACCTATTGTGAAGCATTTGGAGGCTTCTTTACAAGAATTTTAATAACTGCTAAAAATGAAAAATGGGTTAAAATAGCAGCTCAAGAAGCAACGGGTTATGGTACATCAGGGATTGGTTGTGACGCAGAGGCTGGAATAGATGTATTAGTACCTGCAAATAAAACACCCGATAATCGTCCTGGAGTTGTATTGATGTTTTTTATTAGGAATAAGGATAAAGTTAGTAATGTAATGCTGCACCGTGTTGGACAATGCATTCTACCATGCCCTACCACTGCTTGTTTTGATGCAATAGGAGGTTCTTTAGAACCAGAAAAGGAATTTGAAGTAAAAACAGGTTATTTCCTTAAATTTTTTGGAGATAAGTATGAAGAAAAGATTGAAGGTGTTTTTCCATTTCCCGCATGGAAAATTCCTATTATGGGAGGAGAATTTATTATTCAGAGTTCTTTTAAAGTTGGGAAAGGAATAGCCGGTGGAAATTTTTTAATAATCGGAAAAGACCAAGAATCTACATTAGAAGCTGCAGAGAAAGCAATTGAGGCTATAAAAGATGTGGAAAATGTTATCGCTCCTTTTCCAGGGGGAGTTGTAGCATCAGGATCAAAAGTTGGAACCCAATATGAAAACATTCCAGGACTTTTTGCAAGCACTAACCATGCTTATTGTCCAACTTTAAGAACGAAGGTAGAAGATACTCAATTAAGAGAGGGAGATGGGGCGGTTTTTGAGATTGTTTTAGATGGAGCTACTGAAGATGCCGTAAAAAAAGCATTAAATCTAGGAATCAAGGCAGCTGTAAAAGTTAATGGAATAAATAGAATCTCAGCAGGTAACTATGGTGGTAAACTAGGAAAATTTCACTATAGACTTTATGAGATTGGCTTAGAGTAATATAAAAGAAGCTAGATTGAATTAATATAAATATTTTTCCTTTAGTTTAATTTTCTTTTTATTTTGCGATAAGGTGCTTTTTGTTTTTCTTCTTCCTCTTTAGACGGTTCTCTCTCCACTTCTTTAATAGGCTCTTCTTTTTTTGGTTTTACTCCTTTCTTTTCTGATTTTTTGATTGATTTAATAGGTTCTTTCTTCACTAAACTTACTTTTTGTGCTTCTAATGATCTTGCCTTTAATAGTTTGTAGGATCCACCAATCCCTGCTAATATACCAAAAATTATTCCAACAATAAATGTCACCCATGGTAAAATATCAGAAAAAACATCAGAAATAATTCTTATTTGTTGCGGAGCTAAATTATAATCATCGATAAGGCTTGTTGTTTTCCAATCAGTGTCAGTGACATAAATATAAACATACCATGTTCCTTTTACTAACTCAGCAGTTCTAATACGAATTCTCATATCTTCACCCGTATAAGCTCTCGTAATATTATACCAATCATTATTCTTATTAATAAGGGCAACAGTTATATAAGCAATTCCTTCCACATCTGATACATTAAATGTAAAAGTTAAATCATCTCCATATAATACTGATATACTCTCATCCATTGAATGACCATTTATTTTATAACTATGAATATCAGGAGGATTATTTTCTACAGTTAAAAAAGTTAAATAAGAACCAACTCCATTATCGAGATCTTTTGCTGTAAAATTTACCCTATATTTTCCTATTGGTCTATCTGCGGGAATAGAAAAACTTGTAGAAAATGACATTCCTTCTTTATGAGAAATACTCACTTTAAGCACATTACCATTAGGATCTTCAAGATCCATGTTAACAATAAGTTCTGCTGGTATATTTTCAATATCTGTCACATTTAATGAAATTTCACATGATTCAGTTCTAGGGACTTCTTCTAAAGAGAAATTAATAGTTGAAGGTATTATCCGAGGGAGTGAATTCAATACATCAAATGGAAAGTACGTAGGATATACTTCTCCAGTACCAACATCTGATATATTAACTTTAACATAATAGGTTTTATCTACTTGATCGAATGTGTCGTTTTCTATCATAAAAGAAAATTGAACAAGGTTATTTTCAAGGTCAAATAAATTTGTTTGCGTTGCTTCATTTGCACTATCAACGATGGTAATATTCCAATCAAATTGGTAAGTTTTAAAGTCATTTACAGTCAATTCAGCAGATAAATTATCTTCTACATAATATTCAGAGCTATTAAAATTAAGCATGTAATTTGTTTTAATTGTAAAGTTTTTATATGTTGTATGGGCATTCAATAGATTCCAATTTGAATTATAAAGCAGAAAACTAACATTTTGGACTCCCAATGGTGCATTATATTCTGGTCGGTATACATATATAAATTCTTCAACTCCAAAACCAGTCATATTATAAGTTATTACTGATCCATTTGTAAAGGAAATTTCCAAAACGGATTTATCAATAGTAGGAAAAAGAAAGTCTGGGGCATAAATGGTAATATTAATAGATTCAAATAATCGATAAACTTCTGTCACATTTAGGGTAATATAACCTTCTTCAGGTATTGGATCTCCAACATCGGCAGATTCAATCAAATCTTTATTTTCTTCATTTTGAGTTTGAAAATAATCTTTTTGTAAATTAAACCCTGAGAATGGTAAAAAGTAAAATGAAAGACTTGATAATACTAGAAATATAAAGACTACGCTGATATATTGTATCTTTTTCACTCTTAGGTCATCTCCTCAATTTTTTAACTTTTATATCTTTATTCTTAAAATATAATATTATTCCAATCGGAACTATTATGGGTAAGATATAAAATATTATTAAATTAAATGTGGATAATTCTATAGTAACTTCAAAATAAAATAATGCAATAGACTCTCCAGAACTATCTTCTAATAAAAAACTGTAGGTTTTTGAGCCAAAATCGTAAGGATCAAATGGTAGTGTTATTTTTTTAACAATCCTATTATCTCCAGGAGCTAACTGGTTTATATTGGTGCTACTTTTTTTATTATTTACGTATAATGAAAAAACTTCTGATTCTTCACGATTATTCTTTATAATCAGAATAAAATAGACTGTACTTCCTTGAGAAACCTTATCTGGGAATGATACACTAATAATTTCATATATAGGGAGTATTTCAATAACCATAGTTTCTGTATAATAGGTAGTTTTATTGATAGTAATACTCATTTCAATATCAATGGTATCATATATGATATTCTCAGAGGAGTTTAATTCATAGTGTACTGTTTTTATCTGTCTTTCAGCTAAATACTCCTCGCTAATGAAATCGTCAATAAATTCTCCCATAAAACTTACATTTAATGATTGTGTAGCATTTGGTAAGAAATTAACCAAATTCATACCTACTGAAATTTTATCTCCACTCACAATTTTACCGTCATACATAAAACCTTCATAGGCAAATGAATGTCCAATTTCTATAATTTTTGTAATTTCTAAATAAATATTATTTCCTTTTATAAATTTAAAGTGTATTTCAGTACTTCCAAGAACTGCACCAAATTTTGCAGTGAGATTAAAAGATACTTCTGTAATTTCGAATGATGTGAAATTTATAATTTGAGTAGGATAATTGTTAATTTGCTCTCCTTCTAAAATTGTTGATAAAGTCACATCTTCATTACGAGTATTGTTAATTGGAACAGTTACATTTAAAACTAAACCCTGATATAATGTTCCAACCATTCCTTTTATTGTATAATTCACTAAACCAGAATTCACATTAAATGTCTTAATAATCTCAGCGAAACTAAAATAAGTTGTATTAGCCCATACATATATGTTATATCCATTTCCAATAGATAGAGTCTCTGGAATATCATATAAAAGAGTGTGTGAAGTATCTGGATTACTAGGATATTCAAATTGCTTAAAGAAAGTTCCATTTGGATATTTAAAAAGGTAATGAATATCGGCATTAATAATATCATATCTTATTTTAGTCGGTGCAAAAGACGAATTAACGGGATTGTAATATAGCATTAATTTCTCAAAAGAATATGTAGTAGTTAAATTCATACGATCTTGAAAAAATATAAAATTAGGAACATCATCAGAAACATTATAAACTGATCTTAAATTAGTGCTATTATAAATTTCAAAAGCGTTTAAATAAGCCTCACTCAATTTGAGATTAGAGTGTAAATTCTTACTTGGATCGCTATTTGAAGAATCATACGCCTTATTTAAAGGACCATCATACAAATTATTTTCAAAATAATCAAATATTTCTATTGCCCTATTATAATAGGTAATATTTCCAGTTAATTCAAATAATTTTAAACAAGCACTCATCATAATAGAGTTTGCTTCAAGATTATATTCTGGGTCAGCATTGCTCCAATCTCGGTCTGCTTTATACATATAAGCAGGACCAGATACCCATAATTTTTCATCTAACTTGTTATAAAGATAAATTGCTTTTTGGAGATAAGAAGAATCATTTTTTTTCCCAGTTTCAACCCAATATTCTAATAATGTTATTATTCCTAAGGCATTTACATCTAAATATTTATCTTTAGCAAATGCTCCTCCTGTATTCCATGAACCTGTAGCGTTATAGTAGAAACCTAAATATAGAGGGGCATCCCACATATTAACAATCAATTTTGCCATAGTTGGAATTGCTAAATCTTCATATGCTCTATCTTTTATCTCACTTTCCTCTCCTAGCTCCCCAAAAAGTCTATGAATATATAAATTAGCTAGAACCCCATATAAATTATACTTAGTATATTTAACATCTGCAGTAGAATTACGATAATTGAAGCCAAAATTAGTACTATCCCAAAATTCAGAAGAATTAATAAGATTAAAAATTTCTACTATAGATCCTATAGGTGTATCTCCATTAATATTAATATTTTTCATATCTGTTCCAATACTGTCAATTAATAGGAATACAGGCATTAAGTTGTCAATAAGATATCTATTATCATCTTTTATAGTCTCTGTTGTATTATCAAAAGATCTCATAAATCCATATTGAAATTGATTTAGACTCTCCTCATACCACAAAGGAGTTGATTTTAAATCTAAGTATTTTTCATATATTTCTATATGGCTAAGATCTGTTCCCATCAATGATTTATATAATAATAAATTATCCTCAGAAAATATGGTATCATCTACAATATTACCAGAATTGTCTCCATATCTAAAATACAGATCAATACGTAGATCCAAATCTGACTTATATTTACTTTCAAAAAATTGTTGTATTCCATCAAAGTTTTTAGTAAAAGGATCTTGAAGCATTGAAGTATCTGTTGCCAAATTAGGAGTAGTATCGAAAGTATTTTGGATATCCGAAGGAGAATCAAAATTAGATGAAACTGTGAAAATTTCTTTAATATCTATAAAACTAAAAATAATAATTATCAAAAAGAAAAGACAAAATATCTTTTTCAGAGTTTGTTGATTACGTCTACTATTCTTACCAAAATTAGTAGAATTAAAAAGATTCATTGTAATTTGTATTCAATTTTTATAATAAATTGTCAAACTAAAGATTTATATTTGAATTATATTTTTAAAAAATCCTTCTCTTTAAAATTTTTTTGGAACATAATAAAAAGATCCAAATATTACGCAAAAATAGAATATTTATTAACAAGGTTAATATTTCATATTTTCAATCTTAATTTAATTGCTTTAGAAATTTTTGAAATATTCACTCTTTCTTGTTCCATTGTATCTCTTTCTCTAATAGTAATAGAGTTATCTTCTAAGGATTCATAATCAATTGTAATACAAAATGGAGTACCCAACTCATCTTGTCTTCTATATCTTTTACCAATAGAACCTGCAGAATCGTAGAACGAACCTAAACGATTTTCTAATAAATCTCTATGGATTTTAATAGCTAAATTTCTTATATCCTCCTTATTTCTTACAAGAGGAAATACCGCTACGGTATTTGGTGCTAATTGTGGATCTAATTTTAATACAATTCTGCCTTCTTCTACATTAAAAGCGTTTTCAAGTAGAGTGTATATGATTCTATCGATTCCAAATGCAATTTCAAGGATTTGTGGAATTTCTTTAATTTTAGGATCAGATCCCATACTTACTTCAAAATTTTGTTTCGAAAATTCAGAATGCCTTCTTAAATCATAATCAGTTCTATCATGTACTCCACATATCTCAACCCACCCAAATTGTTTTGTTTCAATTTCTAAATCCCAAGCATCATCAGCATAGTGAGCTCTCTCATTAATAGAATGTTGTCTAAATCTAATTAATTGTTCTGGAATGCCTAAAATTTTAATTAAATAATAGCTTATATAAAGACAATATGCATAAGCAGGTTTTTTGAGAAGGCCTTTTTTAATAGCATTCTCAAGAGAAATTAATTGTGGTTTATCAGTGTTTTTTTCTTGAAGTGTCCAATCCAATAGCGGAAGTTTATTGGTTTTAATTTCCTCATAATCTTCAAAATCCATTTCTTGTTGTTTGCTTATGAACAACTGAAGTTCAAACTGATCAAAAGCTCTCATTCGAAGGACTCCTTGCCTCGGAGATATCTCGTTTCGATAAACCTTACCAAATTGATAGACTTTTATAGGATATTGTCGTCGTGCATCTTGATCTAAACGATTAAATAATAAATATGTGGTAGTTGCTGTTTCTGGACGTAAATATGCATCTATATTATTTCCTACTTGGGTCTTCAACATTAAATTATACTTTTCTATTTTATCAAATGGTGTTCCACATTTTGGGCACGTAAGATTATATTGCTCTATTAATTTTTCCATTTCTTCATTGGATAATCCATCAACCATTAGATCTGGCAGCACTTCTTGAAGGAATTTATCCACTCTATATAAAGTGTTACATTTAGAACACCTTATAACAGGATCAATAAATCTCTCCAGATGACCTGAGGCTTCCCAAACTATACTTGGCATAATAGTGGGGCACTCAACCTCTCCAAATCCAAAATATCGCAATTCTTTCCTAAATAGAGAGAGAATATTGTTTTTAAATTCCATTCCGGCTGGTCCATATGAATAAAAACCAGCTAATCCACCATAAATCTCTGGTGAAGGGCCCCATATAAAGCCACGCCGCTTAATCAATGAATTAAATGTCTCAACGCTGTCTTTTATTTTCATAGTTGATTTAAAAAATCTTTGATAATATTTGTATTTTAAGAATTCCTTAAATTCAAATTTATAATATAAATTTTTATATAATTAAAAGATAGTATTAATATAATTTTAAGTTATAATATCAAATTTAATTAGATTATAAAATAATAGATTGATGATTATGATCTTGCAAGATTATTTCACAAAAATTACCTTCTGGTCATCTATAGAGATGCTTCTTTATGGGATAATTGTTGGTTATTTCTTCCTTCTATTCTTTTACTTCACATTAATAAGATTTCGAACTTCAAAAAAATTGTATTGGTTGTTTTTTAGCCTTTTATTTTTATGTTTAGGTATTGGAAGGGTGTTCTTCATTGTTTATTATTATTATGCTCCAGAACTTGAAGGATCAATTAGTATTGATGAACTGATAGAATTTTTAATGTTAAATTATAGACTTGCGACATTTTTCACTTGGATGGGTATTGCTTGTGCAGTAGGAATACTTGGAATATTATTATTTCCACCTGATACGCAAATTGAAGAAAAATCTTCTGGAACCATTAAAGATTGGTTTAGAAATAAAAATAATATTAAATATATTATTAGAGGGTGTTTAATTGTAATTCCTGTTATCATAGGCATCCTAGCATTGACATTATCAGATAGATTATTCATAGATCCAGATTTTGTAGATGATTATGGGATAAGTTCTGATTACCCTATCAATGTAGATATTTTTGGCTGGGAATATCCAATAGGTAGATTTTTACTTAATTTTGTGTTCTTACCCATATTTGTTGCTCTAATACCATTTATATTTATATATTTAGCATGGAAAACTTTTGGAGTTTTAAGAAAATCTTATGCTCTAAATGCTATTGGATTTTTACTCTACTTCATTGGAAGAATATTACAAGGAGCTCTTGAAATAGCTAATCTACCCCATTTTCAAGCAATAACGCCACCCCTGATAATTCTATTAGCCTTATTAATAATGGTTATAGCTAATAATTACGAACAACTTAAATAAATAGGTTTAAAAACTTACAATTACTGTAGTTTTTTCATTCATTCCAACTTTGTTTTTTTATGTAAAAAAAGACCAAAGTTTTAAAATTGAATCTTTTATAATTAAAATATATTTAAAATTATAAAATAAAGAATAACTAGATTATTTTAGAAGGCTTTTTTAATGATCCACGGAAATCAATATTTATTACCATTTTTTATTAGAGAAGATATTCATCAACCAGCTATTCAAGAAAATGATGAATTAACTCTTGCATTTTATCTTTTATCGAAAGATTTAAACAAAAATGAAAAAATTCTTTCTTTTTCGAGACTTCTCTGGCCATTATTATGTGTTCAAGGTGTTGTTAGTACTCATATAATTTTAGATGGTTTATTACTATTTAGTAAGAAAGATAAGTTCTCGAATCCACCACGCCAACCATTAATAGGACATCTTTTAAGAAATATTGATAATAGAACGAAAACAGAACAATTGAATAAAATAATAGAAGTATTAACATATAAGGATATTGAAGCGGAAGAGATTGGAGAAACTGAAGAATCTGAATACCATACGCTCATTATAAATGGTTTAATTAATCCAGAATTTCTTCAAGCTTTAATAAAAATAATTCCCTTTATAGAATATAAACCTATTACTGAATATACGGTTTTAGATACTAGTATTACTACAGAGAGCGCTTTAGATATTGCAGAGCAATATCGCGATCTAATAAATACTATGAAAGGTAACTCATTAAGGTGGAAAACTCAAATTGAGTTAATTGGAAAAGAGGTTGAAAAATGGCTAATAGACCTAAATGTTCAACTTAAGGATATTAATTTACGTTATTCTAGTCAAATAAGTAAAACAACATCGACAATAGACCCAACTCAAATTAATGATCAAGTAAAATTCGAACAAGATAAAATTGATCAATGGAATGTAAATGAGAAAAAGAAAGTAATTGAAAGCATTTCAACTCTATTTAAAACTGTAGAACATCATTTGGAGGAAATACTTAAAAATAATAAATTCTATAGTCATGGAGATACTTTAAAATCTAAAGTTTTCAAGGATCTTTTACCTCATTTTGAAAATCATTTTTCTTACTTAAATAAAGAAGGTCAAAAATTTATAGATTCATTAGATAATTTAAACCAAAAATTTATTGAGCTAAAAGAACGAGCGATTCAAATAGATAACGAAGCATATCGTAAATTAGAAAGTATTAAAGAGTCTTTGGATAACAAATTAAAAGATAGAAATAAATTATTAACCGAATTTCAAAGCGAGAAAGAAGAAAATATATCTAAATTAGAGTTTTTAAAAAATAAAATTGAGAAATCTTTTGAAAATATTAAAAAAATTATACAAATTAAACAAGATAATTGTTTGCATGAAACTCAAGCTTTAGTAGGATGGTCTTTAACTGATGATCAATCAGAATTGTTTTCTAGGCCAATACAATGGATTTATATGCCTATATATGCCATGTTTATCGAGGATGAAGGTAAAATGGAAGAATATATGAATATCGTTTTTCCAGGTTTTATCCGAAGTGATCCTAATAATCTTTATGAACCCGTCTCTGATGCTTTTACCAGCTTAAAAAATACATTAACTAAAAGACTTGAAGATGATATGGCTATTAGGTCTAACTTTGAATTTTCATGCGAAAAGAAAAATTTGATTAAAGATCTTAATCTTAAGAAAATAATTCAGACAGGCATTTCTAAATTAAGGAATAAACTTTTCATAAATGATTTAATTGAAAGAAAAATACGAGAAAATATCGTATTTTTACCCTAAATCTTAATTTTTTTCTTAAATCATGTCAGGATCGAAATTAGATTTCAAAAATAGATTAGATCTAAAAAAGAAAAGGATTAGGGCATTTTTTCATTCTATAGAAGCGAAAAAAAAACGTAAAGAAGAATTAGATAAAACAGCAGAGGAATTATATCGAGATGGCATGGTTTATGTTCAAATGAGGCTTCCTGTTAATAAAATCACTGAAGAATTTGAAGATAAATTAAAGTACAAAATTAATCACAACATTTTGCATGCAAACATACGCGAGGCTAATACTAGTGATCTTGACAGCATTAAGCATTTATATAATAAAAGTTGGTTAACATCAAATACTCCTTTTAGACCAATAACAAAAACATCTTTATTACAGATTTTTGAAGACCCAGATACAGTGTTTTTGATTGGTAAAGTATATGGTAAAGATGCTGCTTTTGTGATTCTTGATTTTGAAGGAGAATATAAAGAGTGTGCTGTAATTGCCGCTTTAGCAGTATTGCCTCGTTATCAAAGAAGAGGACTTGGTACGATATTAGGGATGGCGGCATGGAATTTTCTTAAGGAAAATTATAAATATGTTAAAGAACTTAAATGTGAGGTTTATAAAGACAATAAAACATCCTATTCCTTTATTAAATGGATAGGATTTGAAGAATATGGAACTAAGGCATATAAGAAGGGAGATTTTGATTTTGATGATAATGGTTAGTAAACTTTTTTTGTCTTGATTAAGTCTCATTCATTAAATGTTATCTTTTTTTAATAGATTATTATGTCTGAATCAAAATTAAGTTTAAAAAAGAAAAGAATTAGAAGCCTTTTCTTAACTTATGAAAAATCTTCTAAAAGCAAAGAAGATATAGAGGATGAATTAATTAATGTTGGTTTAAAGTACATCCAAATGAGGTTACCCATTGAAAAAATTACCTCTGATTTTGAACTTAAAATTAAAAAAAAAGTTGAGCAAAATATGCTTCGTGCTAAGATCAGAGAAGCTAAATTAGAAGATCTAGAAAATATAAAAAATATATATAATAGAGCGTGGTTGACTTCAAACGAACCATATTCACCTATTACTATTGAGGCTTTAAAAGATATCTATAACTATCAAGATACCGTAATTCTTATCGCAAGGGTTTACGGTAATGATGCTGGTTTTATTATCCTTGATCGAGAAGGTCCGAATAAGGAATATGGAATCATCTGCGGATTAGGAGTAGAGATACGCTATCAGAGAAAAGGACTAGGAACTGTCCTTGGGCTTGAAGCATGGAATTACTTCAAAGAAAAAGGTGTGTCTGAGCTTCGTTGCGAGGTGTATGAAAAGAATTCTGCTTCACAATTTTTCATAAATTCAATGGGATTTGAAGAATATGGCGTTAAAGTTTATAAAAGAAATGATTTTGCATTAGATAAAGAATTAGAATAAATCCTTTAATCATCTAAATTAAATTTTGGTTCAGATATAGAATTTATTTTCTCATTTACATTCTTCTCATTATAATCATCCTGGAGTTCTTTATAATAATTTTTTGCTCTTTTAAAATTAATTAAAGCAGACTCAATTTTTCCTCTTTCCACGGCGACATCTCCCAATTTCTGAAGAATATCAGCACATTCCTTAAAATATTTTAAAGCTTCAAAAATCTCAAGTGCACTTTCAAAATGTTTAATTGCTTCTGAATTATTGTCAAGAAAATCTAAATATAATTGAGCAATAGCTGTTTTTAATTCAGCAATCTTAGATTTATCACCATATTTCTCATAAATTTCAATAGAATAATTATAATATTCAATTGATTTAAGATATTCCTCTTTAAATTCATACAAATTAGCAAGATTTTCTAAAACTATTCCTTCTTTAATATCCTCTGATATTTCGAAAATTCTAATTGCTTCAAGACTTTTTAATAATAAACTTTCGGCTTCTAAAGTGTTTTCCCATAAAAGATGTAATTTTCCAAGATAAAGAAAACATTCCCACTCAAGTTTTGCCTTAATAAAAACTGAACCGTTATCTTTTATTCTATTTATTAATTCTAATGCATCATTTAAACTTTGAAATGCTCGATCATAATCTCCTTCTAGATTATAGTACAATTTCCCGTATTTAATATGTGTTTGAATCATCCCATAGATATCTTCTCTCTCTTTAAAGAACTCAGAATTTCTTGATAAGATTTTTTTAATCCTCCCTCCGTCTTTTAACATGAAAAGAACTTCAACTAAATTACTAGCTGATTTTATTTCTTCAGTGATGAGATCTTCTTGTTCTGAAAGATTAAGCGCTTCCTGGTAATATTTGTGAGAATTTTCTAAATCTTTTATTAAGAGATAAATGTTTCCTAAATTGTTTAAAACCTTGATTAACTTTTGAAAATCATTTACTTCTTTTAAAATTTCTAAAGCTCTATTAAAATGGTAAATAGCTTGATCAAAATATCCTGAATCTTCTTGAATTATCCCTATTTCATTGTGACAAATCGCCTCATTGACTAGATCCTCTTCCGCTTTGAAATTTTTTAACGCTAATTCAAGATACTTAAGAGCACTAGGTAGATCTCTTTTTTTATAATATAGACTAGATTTTTCCAATAATAAAGAGCCGGGTATAGGATCTCCCAATGCTTCTTTCTCTTTTAAAGCTTCATCAATCTCTTTAACTTTTCGCTCAATTTCCTCATTATTAATAACGATATTATCATATTGTAAATTATTCTCTTCTAATTCTTCTAATTTGGAGCTATAGTGCGGCTCTTCAATATAAGAATGTTTTATAGTTCTACTTAAATCATCATCGATATTAGTGATTAATGGTTTATTACAGTTATAACAATATTTCCAATGATCTTCAATGTACTTTTTACAATAAGGGCAAGTTTTCATAGAAATTCGAAAAAAATAATTATTACTTTTCAAAATTTCTTTAATTTAAAATGAAAATTACCTTATTTATAATTATTTAGTTCTAATTTTAAGAAATTATATCTAATGATATTTACTGATTTAAAACCACTAACTTGAAAAACAATTTTATTTATTCTATTTTAATCTCTCAATTATTTCAATTAGTTCTGGGATTTGTTGTATTTCAAAATCAGGTTGAATATTTATAGATCGTGATGAAAATGAATCATTAATCCATATTGTTAACATATTATATTCTTTTGCTCCTTTAATATCGGTTTCTAAAAGATCTCCTACATGGATTGCATTCTGTGGTTCACAATTTAAGTTCTTTAATGCTGTTTCAAACATTATAGGGCTAGGTTTATAAAATCCCGTCTCATCAGAGAAAAGTGTGATGTGAAAATATTGGAGTATTTTATAGTTTTCAAAAACTTTCTTTATAATTCTACCTGGTGTAACTCCTGTATTAGAAATAAGCCCAAGTTTATAATTAGAAGATAGTTTTTTTAATGTTTGTTTTACGCCAGTTTTTAATGGTGGAGGATCTATTAACATAACTTCTTCAAAATTTTGTTTAATAAGATTCTTATCAGATTCAGAAAATTTGATTTCAAGAATTTCGAGCATTTTTGAAATTCTTGTCATGGTATAAATATGGTGATATTTAATCCTTTCTAAATTTCTTGGCGGTAAATTAAAGGCTAAAGAAAAAGCTTCTTTTACCATTTTAAAAGAATGAATAATTCCTCTTGTTTCCAAAAAATTAGTGAAAAAAGATATTCGCATATCTGAATAAAATTTGTTGGTGAATAAAGTATTCCACAGATCAAAAGTAATTGCTTGAATCATAACATTTGTAATTTAACTAATAATGTAAAGGATCATTTTTTTACAGATAGAAACAATATAAATAAAAAATGGTAAATTATGGATAGTAAATTATTTAAAAAAACATATCAGTTTGTTTGTGACTCTTGTGGAGAATTTACTCATGCTTTAACTGAATTCTTTGAAAAATATGATAAGAATTCACTTAGGAAAGCTACAAGAGATGATTATAAGAAGTTAAAACATCATGGATAGATTATTTTAATTGAATAGCATCTAAGATAAATTATTCTTCTTTTTCCAACTTTCTTTATATTTCTTTAAATCATCAAAGATGTCTTTATCTTGTAATCCAATTGATTGCAACAGAATCCGTAATTGAATAATAGCGTTATTTGCCTTTATTTTCTCAGCTAAATGTAAAGCTCTTACATATTGGTTTTTAGCTTCTTTCATCTTTCCAAGATAGAATAATGTTTCACCTACGTAACCTAAACCTCTAATGATTAATTCAGTATAATTGCTATCAATAGCAACATTTGTTCCTTTTTTGAAATACCTTAGTGCCTCTAGTTTATTATCTTTTTTTCTAATAATTCCTAAATTAAAATATGAAGTTATTATTCCACGATTATCTTTAAGTTCCTTAAAAGCCTTTAATGTTTTTTTATATAGCTCGAAAACGATATCCCATTCTTCACTTTTTTCATGAATAAAAATTAAATTTCCTAAACAATCTAACAAATTGTAAATATCATTATGATCGGAGCATATTGCGCTACAATCTAAAAATATGTCGCATGCTTCCTCCAATTTATTTAACTTAATTAAATTATTTCCAATTCCTTTCAAACAAGCAATCTGCTCTTGGACTTGTTTTAATTCCTTATAAATTTCATAAGCTTTTTCATAAAATTCTATTGATTTTAGATAATCGTTTATTTTAAAAGATAAAGTAGCTAATACTCCATAAGTAGCAGCTTGTCCAAATCTATCTTTCTGTTTCTTAAAATGCTTTAGGCAAGTTAAATAATTGTTTTCAGAGTCATTATACATCCCTAATTCTAATTGTATAAGAGCAATATCGCTTAACTCCTTAATATAATTCGAATCTTTGGCAATTTGTTCTAATTCTTTCAGATTTTGCAGCTTTTCCTTCAATAAATGTTGTAAATCCTCTTTTTTAAGCTCTCTTTCATTTTCAGTCATTGACATTCTTTATAAATTGTAATTTCTTTCTTTAATTCTATCATAATATTTCTTCTAAAACTTCTGCAGCGTTCTTCACATAGTGAAGGCATTTTTTTTCAAAGAATTCATTTTGAATGTAATAGTCTTTACCCTCATGGGTGTTAATATCGCAGCCAAGTAATTCCTTGCAAATCACAGAACCATTAATTTCTTGAAATCGATCGGAAAATTTTCTTATAAGCTGATATGTATTTTCTTTCAGTTCTATCTCCTCATTTATCCCCATACCATATTTTAAACCAATAACCATACACGCTCCTGACACTGCTCCACAAGTCCTGCCGAATCGAGCTATCCCACCTCCAAAACCCGTAGCTAATTTTAGAGCTGTATCCTGATCTAGTCCATATTGAATACCATAACTACTCAATATTGATTGGGCACAGTTAAATTTATCCTTAAAGAGAGAAACTGCTTTTTCTATTCTTGACATTTTGACTACCTACTTTTTAGTCCGAAAAATCTAATCTAAATCTATAAGAAATATAAAATTTCTTATCTATTATATATTTAGAGATACATTATGCTAATAATTAACGAAAAAAAGTGAGTTATTTGAAAGTAAAAGCAAGATTATATGAATCTCTTGATGATAAGAAAGTTAAATGTCATGTATGTGCAAATAAATGCTTAATAATGCCAGAGAAGATTGGGATTTGTAGGACTCGAAAAAATTTTGATGGAGAATTATATACTTTAATTTATGGTTCAATGATCTCTTCTGGAAGTTTAGATCCTATTGAAAAAAAACCACTTTACAATTTCTGGCCCGGCGCAACAGCATACTCGATTGCATCAATAGGATGTTCATTTAAATGTCAGAATTGCCAGAACTGGTCTATTTCACAAGCAAGCCCAACAGATAATGGAAAAAATGGATTCTTCGATTTAGAAGATTATAAAGGGCAAGGAATGTCTTTAATTGAAGTGACACCTGAACAACTTGAAAAACGAGTTGTAAAAAGTGGAGCAAAAACTCTAGCTTACACTTATAATGAACCACTAATATGGCATGAATGGATTATGGATACTGTTCCATTACTTAAAAAACATGATATAAAAACAATATTGGTAACTAATGGATATTCAACTCCAGAAGCCTCAAAAGAATTAATTGAAGTAGGAATTGATGCAGCAAATATTGATATAAAAGCTATGTCAAACGATTTTTATAAGAAAATATGTGGAGTAACATCAGTGCAACCTGTTTTGGATACTGCTAAACGATTCAAAGAAAATGGTATTCATGTAGAAATTACTAACTTAATAATACCCGAATTAAATGATAGTAGAGAAGATATTAAAAAATTATGCGAATGGATAGTTGAGAATTTAGGTAAAAATACACCTATACATTTTTCAGCTTATCATCCAGATTTTAAAATGCCTTCCAATAAAAGAACTCCATATGAAACATTAGATAAAGCTTATAATATTGCAAAAGATATGGGAGTATTCTTTCCTTACGTTGGAAATATAAGACATGATGAAGGGAGTAATACTTATTGTCCTAATTGTGAACATTTGTTGTTAGGTCGTTCTGGATATATGTTTACAAAAATCAATGTTAATGATAATAATACATGCCCAAATTGTGGATATAACTTACTTAATGATATAATTGGAGAAATAAATAAAAAACCATCTCATAGGTTTTCCTTTTTTTGAAACTATATGCTGTTAGTGAAAATTGTAGAGTTACTTAATTACTTTAAAAATAAAAATAAAAAAATTAAATTAGAATTAAAATACTCCTGAAATTGAAACTCCGAAAACTAACAATAGAAATGCTTGTAAAAAGCAGAAAGCAGCAACAATTACAGCGAGAGGAGGCCATGAGAGTGCTTTTGAAACAGCCATAAATCCGGATGTATAAAATTTTATGATAAGAGCGATTAATGCAAATATAATTATGAAAACAATGAATAGAAACAATCGAAAGTTTATAAAAGCGCCAATAACTTGTTCAACTTCAGGTGGAAGTACAAGTGTAATAATTATTATAACAGCTGAAGCAGCAACAAGACCAAATAAACTAGCAAGCGGAAGATCATTTCCAGGTTTCACAAATGTCAAAATTCCTAAAATGATTAACATTAATGCTGTAAAAATATTAACTGCATTTTCGGTTACATCTTCGTATCTATTAGTTGGTGGTCTATCAAACATCAATTCTGCAGCTCCTGTTAAAATGGCAAATAAGCCAACAAGAAAGCCCAAATAGGTTAATCCTTTGAGGAACTTAGTTATTTTAAATTCCCAGTCCTCTGACTTTCTTGTCTTAAATGATCCTCTTCTTTTGGTTTCATATGCAACGTAAATTGCCCAAATTATCCCCAGAATTAGCATAAATAAACCCCCAAACTCTGCAAGGGGTTTCAAAAAATCATCCGTAAAATCCCAATTAAAAATCAATTTATTTCACACTTTAATTTAATTTTGGATAAATTATTATAATGAATATATAAACAATAATTTATTAAAAATATATAGTCCAATATTTCAAAATAAAAAAGAAAGTAAATTATTAGATAAAAGAAACTGTTTTTCTAACATAATCCACGTAAGTATTGATTTCTTGAGTTATTTTTTCTTCATTCCAATTATATTCTTTTGCCATAAGGTCAGCAACTTTTTTAGCAGCTTCAAAAGCTTTTTTATGACTAATCCAGAGAGACATTTCAGTTCTTCTGCAAAAAACATCAATTAAATGTGGAGTTAATTCAAATCTAAGGCAGTAGATAATCTCTGCTTTAATAAAATCATTTTCATCTATAATTCTATCATAAAGAGATTTCTCTTCTTTTATCAATTCAAGAATTTTTAAGGCTCCTCTACCATATTGGTGATACAAATGGTCACTAATGCCATCATCTAATTTTTTACCTGAATTTTTTAAATCTTTAAGCCAACTTTCTTTATCAATACTAACTAAAAACTTTTGTTTAGAAAAACCCTCTTCTCTTTTTATATTAGGAAAAATATCTTTTTCTTCAACTCTCTTAAATAAATCTTCAGCCATACTTCGCCATGCTGTTAACTTTCCTCCAGTTATAGTCAATAATCCGTCATCAGAGAAAAATATTATATGCTTTCGGGAAACTTCACTTTCAGATTTTCCTTTTTGCATAACTAAAGGTCTTATTCCAGCATACGTAGAAATGATATTATTATAATCTAATTCTGCATTTGGAAAATAATGCTTAACTGAAATGATTAAATAATCAGCATCATCTTTATTACAAAAAGGATCTGCTAAATTGCCTTTATAATCTGTATCGGTAGTACCTATAATAGTAAAATTCTTATTACGTGGTAATACAAAAAATGCCCTATCATCAGTAATTGATCGGATAATAGTAGCCATATTATTTTTAACATGTTCACGCTTAAATTGTAAATGAACTCCTTTAGTTGGTCTAATTAATGGTTTTGGGATTTCATCGGGGTAATTTTCTAACAATTCATCTGTCCATACTCCGGTTGCGTTCACTATTAATGTTCCTTTTATTTCAAATTCATCATTATTTTCCAGATCTTTACATTTAACACCAGATATTTTTCCATTATCTTTCATGTATCCGGTAACTTTGCAATAGTTAATTATATCCGCTCCCCTCACAACAGCTTCCTTAAGGACCTCGATTGTTAATCTAGCGTCATCTACATTATTATCATAATATACTGCTCCACCTTTATTACCTTCTCTTATAAATTCAGGTTCCATTTCAAAGATCTCTTCTGGTTTGTACCATTTATGTTTTTTGTATGTTTTAAATTCTGATCCATTATCACTTAAAAAATCATAAATTCTACAAGCACCTACAATGTCCCGTTTTTTATATTTCCCTCCTTCTAATTCAACAAAAAGGAAAGGAATTGGTCTTACTAAATGTGGTAAATGTGCTAACATCCAATTTCTCTCGGTTGCGGATTCTTTTACTAAATCCATGTCTCCATGACCCAGATATCTTATTCCACCATGTGCTAATTTTGAACTCCTTGATGAGGTTCCAGCAGCAAAATCCTGCATATCTACGCACGCAACTTTTAATTCTCTCATTGCAGCTTCCCTTGCAACCCCTGCCCCTGTAATGCCTGCTCCTATGACAATAACATCGTATTTTTTTTCTTTTAATCTCTTTATTATATTATCTCTATTCTTATAACTCCATCTAAGATCAAATATTTTATCTTCTAATTTAGTCATTTTTTCAAAAATTAGTGAAATTAATTTAAAATTAATTAATTAATAATATACTTAATAGTTTGATCTTAAGAGCTTATCTTAATTAATATTCATTCTTTGTATAATAGTTTTTTGAGAATTAGTGGCATTGAGTAGATATCGTAGTAATTGTGTTCAATTATTTCTTTTATTAACCCTATATATCGACTTGGATCTTTCTGATATTTTTTATAGCATATCCCTACTAGACTGCTAGGTAATTCATTTTCCCTTCTCCAATTTAATAAATTCTTTTCCATGTTTGTAAGAGTATAGTTATTGAATTTACCTTTTAACCTCCGACGACAATTGTGATATAAATCTATATGATGATATTTAGTATTATTAATCTCATATGGTTCTTCATTTTCCGAAATCATGGGATTTTCATCAAAATAATATAAAAAGCGATTTGCGATATAGGGAATATCAAAAGTCTTCCCATTATAAGTAACAAAACATTTAAAATTCGATAAGATCTCATTTCTTAGATGGTTACATATAGCAATTTCTTCCTCCAAATCCCGTGCAAAAAGAATATGAATTTCAAATTTACTATTATTATAATATCCCAAACCAACTATAACCATTGGACTATCATATAAACCTAAAGTTTCAATATCTAAAAAGAGAAAATCTTCAATTTTAAAGCAAAAACTCAAGTCTAAATCGTCTATATATCGATTTTTTTTAAGATTTTTATAATCCTTATTTCTAATTAATTTCAAGATCTGGTTTGCTGAATTTTGATATCTTAAATTAATTTTTAGGTCATTAAGAGTTTGAACTCCCCTTCGTTTTAATTTCTTCTCAATTTTATCTCCAATATTATGCACAGTTTTAAGATTTTGGATAACTTTTTTCTTAGCTGTTAATAAACCTAAATCACAGGGGAAATCTTTTTCTTCCCAAATTATTTCTATGAATTTACCCATCTCATTTGTTATAACTTGAGAATTGTCAAAAATTTCCTTTAAGTTTTTACCTACATATTGTTCTAATAATGGAGAAATATTGAAACTTGCGAAATTATAGTTATCCATTACCTATTCTAAAATAAGACACTTTATTTAATAATGCATTCTCTGAAAGTTTATTATATAATTGAATAAATTTAATAATCAAAAGTTAAATTCTTTTTAGATTGTTACCGCTTAAAAAACTTTCGAGATTCTGAATCTCCTAAAATATAATGACTACCTCCGCCATGTATCATACAATAAGCATCAAGAAGCCCAATTTGATTACAGTATTGTTCTGTAAATCCACGACCACCCATAGTTCTAAATAAATCAATTGAGCTTTGAAAAGCCAATTCACAAGTTTCAATTTTCAAACCCATTGCCTGAGAAGCCATTATTTTTGAACTTCCTAATTGTGGTTTGTTATCAATTTCTCGAGTATAATTCAACAATGCTGAAAGATATAGATTCACTTCACGCATATTCTTAGTAATTGGAAATCGAATTATTTGATATTGATATAGTTTTCGTTGAAATTGTTCACGTTGAAGTGCAAAACTATGAGAATAGAATAATTTTTTTATGCTATCTCCCAAAGCTTCTGAACTAATTACCAGTCGTTCTTCAGTTAATTGATGAAACATAATATCTAAACCATCCCCTTCAAGAAGATTTTCTTTAGGGAGTCTTACATCATCAAATACTAAGCGACTGACAAAGGCGTCTCTCATACCATACATAATTACCCGTGATGATTCAAAATTTTTCAGTTGTTGATTTTCCGTATCTACAATAATTGCTCCTAATTTTCCATTATTTAATCTACCATATAACATAATATAATCTGCTAACATTCCGTTTACTATAAAGAGTTTCTTGCCATTTGCAATTACTTCATTATCTTTTTCATCTAGTCTTAGTTCAATTCTAATAATATCACTACCGGCATTAAATTCTGTCATAGCTGAAGCTGCCATTGCGCCATATTTAACAACAGGATTTAAAAATTCTCTTCTCTGATAGTCATTTGCTTTATAATTTACTGGATTGCAGTAAAGAGTTCCTCCTGCTAATCTACCCATCTCAACACTCCAATTACCATTAATATACCTATCACTATTTGTTGACCAAAAACCTCCGCTTAGGGCTAATGCTATAAGAGCATTTCGAGTTACTTTACCAAGGTCATAATCTTCTGAATCAATAACCGTACTGTAATAACCTTTTTCTGCTAATTTTTTTATTAAATTAACAACAATTTCCCGTTTCTTCTCTTGTATCGGTTCTTCTGCCAAATAATTTAGTTCTTCTAAGGTCTTCAGATCTCTTTCAAGATTTTCTTCCATAAAGTCATAAAATTCAGATATAAATTCTTTCTCTTTAACTGTAAATATTGGGTTATTTAATAAGTCTAATTCAGCAATATATCCGCTAATTTCAAGTTTTGGTAATTCTGGGACTCTTTTATCCATAATAAATAAGACAATCTTCATAAGATTTTAAATTTTTTTTAAATTGAGTAGGATTTATTTCCCATCTAAATTTATTAGTTTCAATAGTAAGTTATTAATCAAAATAAAACATAACAATAAATTATCAAATATATTTGAAAACTAAATACTAAAAATAAAAAGGCGTGAAGCTCTAAAAAGTGTAATCAATATGATTAAATTTAGTGATAAACAATTAAAAATACCGAAATTAATGCGACCAGTTTATTTAGCTACAGTTGGTATGTCAAAATTCGACAGAGCTTTTCCAGAAACGCGAACTGAAGAATTATGCATCCAAGCATTAACAGCTGCAGCAGATTTTGTTAAAATGACACCTGCTGAACTGAAGAGTTTCATACATACTGCTTATTATGGGCATTTTGCAGATCATTTTGGAGATCAATTACTAGGAGAAGCAGTTATTCACGATAGATTGGGTTTAGATCCATTAGGAACCATTGGTGTCAAAACAGGTGGAGCTACAGGAGGTTCAACGATGTGGGAAGCAATTAAAACTGTTGCTTCTGGATATAGTGATTGCGCTCTAGCTATGGGGTGGGAGAGAATGGATGAAGTCCCAACTGACGAGGGAAACCACCTTATATCTTGTGCTGCTGATAAAGATTGGGAAACACCATTGGGTCATATTTATACTGGTTATTATGCTGTAATGGCTCAAAGATATTGGCAAATTTTTGGTAAAGCAGAAGATTCTTTTAGAAAAACTATGGCTGAAATTGCAGTTAAAAATCGTGGTTATGCCAGAATGAATCCTCACGCACATGGGCCTATGAAAATCACGGTTGAGGATGTAATTAATTCTCCTGTTATTGCTTATCCCTTACGTGCGTTAGATTGTTGTCTAATGAGTGTTGGAGCTGCATGTGGTATTGTTTGTGATGAAAAAACAGCATATGAAATAACAGATAATCCACTTCGGATTTGGATTGGTGCAGGAAGCCACACTTTAAGAGTGGCTGATCGTCGTAATATGAAAATACCCCTTTTACCAAATGAAAAGCCAGGACAATATGATAATTTAGGTAAAAGATTTCCCGGGGGTGATAGATATCCCGGTTTTAGCAGTTTTTTAGCTGCACGTATAGCAGCTTATTATGCATATAATATGACGGGGATTATTGATCCAACTGACGATCTTGATGTTGTGGAACTCCATGATGCCTTTACAATTAGTGATATTCAAACTTATGAAGATATTGGTATTCGTTCGTATGGAGATGGACGTGATTATATCGAAACAGGTGATGCATATCATACAAACCCAAATACTAAAAAACCAGGTAAATTACCTAGCAATTTATGTGGTGGATTAATCGGTTGTATGCATGCTGTAGGAGCAACTGGTCTTATGCAAATTGCTGAAATAGGATATCATCTCTGGAATCGATGGGATGAAATTCATGAGCCTGAAGAAAAATGGAAAGAATTTGGTCGTGAAAAACCAAAGGATTGGACAAGTCTTCAAGTAAAAGGTGCAAAAAGAGGTTTAGCAATAAGTCACGCTGGAGTAGGATCACATGTGACTTGTACGATTTTAATGCATCCAAATCACTTAATAAAGGAGGAATAAAAAAGATGCCAAAAACTGAAGAAGAAAAAGGTTTTGTTTCCATAATTAATAGAAGATACAAACCAAAAGGAAAATTTCATATTATAGAGGCAAATCAACCCATTTTTAACGAAGATACTGGAAAATTGGCTGGAGTTACAAATCCAAGAGATATGACGTATATCCACTCTTATGGTGGTGAGGCTATTTTTTTCGAATCTCTTGGAAAGGGAAAACTAATGGCGACAAGATGTGATAATGATCAATGTGAATTTAAAGGATCAATTCACTTGCCTTTTAGAATTTATTGCCCAGATTGCCTAAGAAAAAATACCGTTATAGATATTACTGAAAAAGCTCAGAAAACTGCAAAAATCCACTCATTTATTATTACTCATCGTTCTGGAGCTTTTAATGTCTTGCCAAAACCAATCAAATTCATAAACGTTGAATTTGACGAAGAAGTAGTCACTATTCTTATGAGCGTGTTAGTTGTCGGAGAACCAGAAATAGGAAAAAGTGTTGTGCCAATCTTTCGAACCAAGAATCCAACCTATACAATTATGGATTTAATGTTTGTTGTTAAAGGTACACACGAGTCAGAACTACCAGAGGGTTTTACATTTTAATCCTATTTTAAAATTTTTTTTTCCTTATTTTTCTTATTAATAATTTCAAATTTAAATTAAATAGAAAAAAAAATTATAAAATAAAATATTTAGGAACCTATTTACTTAAGTTGCTTTTTTTAAACCAGACACTTTTGGATAAAGCATTTTCAAATTATTTTAAAACTATTTACTACTATTAATAATATTAAAATTCATAAGAGTAGAAATTAAAATGAGTGAAGAAAAGGTAATAGTAGCTAATAAGGGACTTATAAGAGCGGAATTTAATTTTTGGGTTGGTCAGTACATGGATAAATTCTATGATGCTCTTGAAAACAAGAAATTCATTGGAAATAAATGTCCGAAATGTGGAAAAATTTTTGTACCTCCAAGAAAAATCTGTGGAATATGTAATATTACAATTCCTTTGGACCAAAACTGGATTAATTTGCCTGAAACAGGAATTTTGCTAAATTACACTGTCACATATTATAAGGTGAATGATAGAACTACTCGAAAAGTAAAAAAACCTCAAATAATCGGGATGATACAAATTGATGGTAGCAATACAGGGATAGTTTATCGTCTTTTGGATATAAACCCAGAAGAGATCAAAACTGGAATGAAAGTAAAAGCTGTATGGGAAGAAAAAACAAAAGGTGACCCTTCAGATATTAAGGGTTTCAGAAAATTATAGTGGGAGGTAAAAAGAACCATGCAAAAAGTAGGTATTGTAGGATATAATCAAGTAAAATTGTATTCAGATGCTAATTATGGTCGGTATGAAATGATTTTTGAAGCTGTTAGAGGTGCACTTGACATGGTTGGTTTAAAGAAAAAGGATATTACAACTGTTATCTCTTGCACTAATGATTATTATGAAGGACGCACGATATCAAATTGCTTTACTGTTGAAGTTGGTGGAGGATATATGAGCGATGAGAGTAAAGTAGAAATGGATGGTGCTCATGCTGTTTTGTATGGATTAATGAGGATATTATCTGGTAATCATAAACTAGCAGTTGTTTGGGGTGGAAGTATGGCTTCATGCTTTCCATATCACTCTGCTCGATTATATGAAACAGATCCAACTTGGGAAAGACCCGTTGCTTATGTTAATGATATTACTGCTGCTGGATTTCAAATGCGAGCATATATGGAGAAGTATGGCATTAGTGCTGAAGATATTGCTAAAATCGCTGTAAAAAATAGGAAAAATGCCGCTAAAAATCCATTATCCTTAGCAGAATCTCAAAATCCAAACCTTACCGTTAAAGATGTGTTAGAGTCAGAAATTTATGCTGATCCAGTAACAGAATTAATGGTTGCTCAACCTTGTGATGGAGTTGCTGCTTTATTATTAGCACCTGAGAAACAAGCTTTAAAAATAACAGAAAATCCTGTCTGGATCACGGGTGTAGGCTATAGTCAAGAAGGTTATTATCTTGGTGATAGAGATTTATCAACAAGTAAATCAATGGAATTAGCTGGCAAAATGGCATTTAAATCGGCTAGAATTAAAAATCCACGAGACGAAATAGATATCGCTGAATTATTTGAGGCTTATGCTCATGAAGAACTAATATTTACTGAGGCGTTGGGGTTTGCTGAAAAAGGTAAAGGTTTAAATATTGATTCAAATATAAATGGCGAATTACCAATAAATCCTTCTGGAGGAGCAATAGGAGGGAATCCACCATGTGCAACAGGATTAATAAGAATAATCGAAGCTGCTAAACAATTAAAAGGAGAAGGGAATCAATATCAAGTTAAAGGGGCAAAAAAAGCTGTAGCCTCTGGTCAAATAGGTATGTGTGCTCAAAATAATATCGTGTATGTATTGGAGGGGAGTAATTAAAATGGGAAGGCAAGTGGCAATAGTTTCAGCAGGATTTAGTGAACATGCGTCAAAACGATCTGATGTTAGTATGCCTGAATTAGTGAGTGAAGCAATAGAAGATTGCTTAAAGAAAGTTCCAAGCGTAAGTTTTGAAGATATTGATGCTTATGTAAATGGAAATATGCCTGCCTTTGAAGGGTCAAATATTCCGGAATTATGGATGACCGATTGGATGGGAGCGAGAAATAAACCATTAATGCGAGTTACAACTGGGGGTACCACAGGAGGTACTGTTGCAATTGCCGGTTATTATACTGTTGCAGCAGGATTACCCGGAATTGATACAGTACTTGCCGTTGGCTTTGAACAACAAAGCCAGGGTAACACTGCTACTGGTTTAGCTAGTGTAGCCTATGGGGAAATTACTATTTACAATACTCTAGGAATTGATTATGAACGATTAACACGTATTTTATCAGCAGGTGCAGCTATTGGTGTAGCCTCATATCAAGCAACTAATTATATGAGTAAATCAAAGATAACTGAAGAAGATTTGGCTAGAGTGGTGGTACAAAATAGACGTAATGCTGCAAAAACTTGGTGGGCTCATTTAAAAATGCCAAATGTTACCATTGAAGAAGTTTTGGACACGCCCTATATATCCTATCCCTTAAGATATGGGATGGTTTGTCCTGCAAGTGATGGTGCTTGTGCGGTTTTATTTACAACAGAAGAAAAAGCTAAAGATGTGTGTGATATTCCCGTTTATGTAAATGGTGTGGCTAGTATTGCTCATGAGACAGCTGTTCTTGGATATGACTGTAGTGGATCAGGACAAATAGATCCCTCAGAACAATTAGGGGCAATGAAATCATCTGAATTGGCTTATAATCAGGCAGGGATCTCCTTTCCTCGAAAAGAAATAGATTATGCTGAAGTTTATGCTCCATTCCCTAATCAGGAACTCATGTGGGTTGAAAAATTGGGTTTATTTGAAGAAACTACAGCTCCACAGATGTACGAAAATGGAGTAACTGCGTTAAATGGTGAATTGCCAATATGCTGTTCAGGAGGTGTTAATTCTACTAATGCAATTGGAGCATCTGCATTAGAGAGACCTGCTGTTGCTGCCTTACAGATAATGGGAAAAGCCAGTAATCAAGTACCTAAAACGGTTCATACTGCTATCGGGCATGGGTGGGGCGGAATACTTAATTTATGTACAATGATGGTGATGTCAGATGAACCCCAGAGAAAATGGAGGTGAATTAAGCTGTCAAAATTAACTCAAAGGAAATCTTTGGACTACGTTAAAAGAGACTATAAAAGGACTAGAACAATGCCAAGTAATTGGTATTTGACCAGTTATAATTTTAAATTTAATATTACTCATTTTCAACCTTTTTTAGAAAAATTAAAAGAGAAGAAATTGATTGGTTTGAAATGTCCAGGATGTAATAGAGTTTTTTTCCCTCCTAGATATGTGTGTGGAAAATGTATGATAAAACCAGATCAATGGGTTGATTTACGAGAAACAGGTGAAGTTTCTACATATGCAATAGCTTATCTAAAAGATCCAGAAACAGGTGAAATTCGGGAAAAGCCAATGGTATTGATCCGCCAAGATGGAGCTGATACAACAGAGATGGGTGAGTTAAATCCTGAAGTGGATTTAAAAGATACTTATATTGGAATGCCAGTTAAAGTTCATTGGGCAGAAAATATCACTGGCGGATTAAATGACATAGAATACTATGATTTAGTAGAAGATGACGCAAAGGATTTAGATATCAGCAAAGAGTAATTATTATTTTTATTTAATTATTTATTCTATTTTTTTATTTTAGAACAAACTAAGTAAAATTTTTTCAATTATTCCTATGCTATATTGAATATCATCTTCATTTAGTCCATAATGAGTAACGAAACGTATTCTATGGTTAAAATTGAAGGTTTTAATCCCATTTTCAGATAAATTAGTCATTAGTTTATCCATTGGTATATTAAGTGGAAAATCTACCCAGAAAATATTAGTTTCTGGTTGTTGAACTTTAATTGATAATTCTAGATTCTTAAGACCTTCAGCAAGCAATTTAGCATTCTTATGATCTTCCTCTAATCTTTTTATCCATTTCGGTTCGAGTGCCACTAACCCAAAACAAGCAATAACTCCTGCTTGCCTCATCCCTCCTCCTAACATTTTTCTATATCTTCTCGCTCTTTCAATAAAATCGTATGAACCAGCAACAATAGAACCAACTGGGCAGGAAAGGCCTTTGGATAGACAAAACATAACGCTATCAACATATTGAGTGAAATCTGAAGCAGGTCGGTTGAGGGCTATCGAAGCATTAAATATTCTTGCACCATCAAGATGAAATCTTAAATTGTTTTTTCCTGCAAATTTTTTCATTTTATTAAGATCTTCAGGTTTGATTATAATACCTCCATGAAAATTATGAGTATTTTCAGCACAAAAAAGAGTTGTTGGAGGTTCATGAATATCTTCCTTATCTCGAATCATGTTCTGAAGGTCATCTAAGTTTGGGATACCTTTATTTGAAGGATAGGTACAAATCATTAATCCTCCGATTCGAGCAGCACTTCCTACTTCATGACCATAAATATGACTAAGTTCCTCAACCATTATCTCATCTCCAGGTGTGGTTTGGGATAATAAAGAGACAAGGTTTCCTTGTGTTCCTGAAGTGACAAATAATGCTGCCTCTTTTCCCACTATCTTTGCTGCTTTATCTTCTAATTCATTAACAGTTGGATCTTCTTTTTCAACATCATCACCTATCTTAGTATTATCTAATGATTTAACTACTTCCCACATTTCAGGAGATGGCTTTGTTACCGTATCGGAACGGAGATCAACAATTTTCAATTTAATCAAAATCTTAAGTATAATATTTTGTGTTTTTATAATGAATCATTTAAATAAAAAATTATTAACAGTATTTTTCATTGAAGTTTTTAATATGGATAATTTTAAAAAGATTGAAGAAAATGTACGCTTTCCAGAAGTTACCGGTAATTTCATCGTAGTTTATGAAGATCAAGATATTTACTTATATGGGTGGATCGCACTAGACCAAACTCTTAATACTTTTCTTTCTTTTTTACAAAAAGAAATTGAATACTCTTGGGGTCCAGAATATGCAGATATAAATGATTATTTACTTTTCCATATTGATACCACTGATAAAAATAAATTAAAAGAGATCTCCAATAATGAATATTATCAATTTGTGCGAAAACAAGATGAGATTTTTATTGTAATTTTACATAAAAAAATTAAATATAGAATCATTGAAAATATTCCCCCTGTATTCAATTGGTTTATGGAAGATTTTTCAAATATTTAATTCTATTAATAAAAATAATAAAAAAAATTGTAAAAAAGTAATTATTTTGTTTTTAAAACGATTGTTATTGCTCTTGTTAGTCTAATAACATCCATAACCCTACCTTTTTCTACAGTAATCTCTTCACGACTGATTGCGTGAGTGAAATCACCCTTGCCGTTGCAGATTTTAACAATTGAATTAGGATCTCCAGACATAACTATAACTGAATCTGATTTGGTCCCTTCTAACAAAATTGCTTTGCGGTTTTTAATATCTACATAAAAAGGGTCTTCATTATCAAGGTTGAATTGAAATGACATTTCCCAATCAACATCCTTCCCAGCAATATTAGTTACAAAAACAACTTGAGCTTTTTCATTGTGGTTTATGTTTTCAATAATTTTTGTTAAATTATCTCTTGCTATACCCATTTTTAGTTCCCTCCTTCATATTCAGGTTTATTTATCCAGTTTTCATATTCATCTTCTGGAACAAAGAAAAAATCTGTCATTTTCCCTTCTCTTACTTTGTTAAAAACTGCTCTAACTCTTCTTCCTCTCTTAATCTTAGAAGGGACTAAATTTTCTGAAAAAATTCCTTGAAGTAATGCGGTTTCTGCGCCATCTAATTTTATAAACCCTATACCATATGGGATTGCTTTAATGAAAGCAGAAGTGGTATACCAAACTATGGTGCTGACTTGGATGGTTCCTGTTTGGTTCAATTCCACCCATTCAGCAGGAACAAAACAATCAGAGCAATTAATTCTTGGAGGCATCCAAGTTTTCCCACATTTGGTACATTTAGTACCTAATAATTTCTTGTTATTCATAACTTCAAGAAAAAATTTAGATTGTCCTCCCATCGTATATTTGTAATTGATTTTTATTATATCTCTTACTTGATGATCTTGAAATTCTTCACTCACGCCTTTCTCAACCCCTCCTCATTTGACATTACTATAACCGCTGCATATGCTGCTCCAGGTCCTCCGATTGAATGAGCAATAGCTCTACCATTTTCAATTGATTTTACTTGATGCTTCCCAGCATCCTCTCGAAGCTGAAGAGCTGCTTCCCCTGTGGACATAATTCCTGTAGCGCCCACAGCATGACCACATCCAATCAATCCACCGCTAGGACAACATGGTAATTCACCATCGATAAAAGGACCACCTGTTTCTATCCAATTGCCTCCTTCCCCAAATGGAACAAACCCAAGCTCCTCATAGCTGATAACCTCTTGTCCACTAAAAGCATCATGAAGTTCCGCTAAATCAATTTGTGTCTTAATTTTGTTATAATCTAATCCTGCCATTTTATAAGCTGCTTTTGCAGCATAAATATTAGAATAGAGACGTCCCATATCTTCTCTGTTTCCTATAAAGCAATCAGTATTTGTTGCTGCCACACCAGTAATCCAGATTGGGTTCTCAATTTTTAGATCCTTTACTTTATCTTCATTTGCGAGAATTAAAGCTGCTGATGCTTCTGAATATAAACAACAATCTAACATTTTAAATGGATAGCATATTATTCTTGAGTTCATTACATCTTCAACTGTTATTTTCATTGGAGATTGTGCTTTTGGGTTATTTATAGCATTTCCATGATTTTTAACAGATACCAAAGCCATTTGCTCTTCTGTTGGATTCCCAAATTCCTCATAATGTGCATTTACCATCGAGACATAAGAACTGGCAGCCAGCATTCCCATAGGATATTCATAAGTCATATCAGCAGAATATGCAATAGCGTTCAATACCTCTGGCGTAGTTGTACCTGTTTGTTCGTCATAGCAATCGTTACATTTTTCGACTCCTATACATAGACATAAGTCAGATAAGCCAGAAGCTACTTCTGCATATGCCATCCTTACAGTATATCCTCCTGTTGCCCCTCCTGTTGCTATACGTGTGCCTGGTTTATTATTCATACCTATGTATGAATTTATAAAAATATCTGGCATAAATTGACGTTCAAATAATTCATTATAAATTCCATATACTGTGGATTGCAGATCCTTATGAGTTATTTCTGCTCCATTATTATTTGCATCATTTAGTGCAAGTTTCGTTGCATCATAAGCCAATTCAAAGTAGGTTTTGTCTAAATATCTCGCTTTAAAAGGAGTAATCCCTATCCCTATAATTGCAACTTTCTTCACATTTTTTCACATTTTATATTATTTTATGCTTTTTGATGTTTTCAATATATATTCTTTTCCCTTTTTATTTTTAACGAGCAAATCGTTAAAAGTTTAAATCTTACATTATTTAATTCTATAATATTATTATAATTAACAGTTTTAACAAAAGTGAAAAAAATTGGTATTAGAGACAAACGTAACCAAAATGTTAGGAATTAAGCATCCAATTGTTGCAGCACCAATGGGACCTTTTTATACCACGGAATTAACAGTAGCAGTATCTGAAGCTGGAGGAATGGGAGTTTTAAGTCACACTAATTTATTCGGTAAAAGTAGTACTGAGGAAATGAAGAAAAATATGGAATATGTTATTGAGCATACAGACAAACCATTTGGTTTCAATATTAGAACAGCAAGGTTGCAGATGGATGCCTTAAAGCTTTGCAGAGAAATACCCAAGTTCATTATGAGCAAACCAAAATTAAGAGAACAAGTGAGGTATGCAATAACTTCTGCTGGTTCCGCTCGTATGTTACAAAAAAGTAACAATTATCAGAAACTAAAAAAAGTGTCTGAAATTAAAAATTACCATGTAGCTCCAGCATATTGGCTAGCTAGAAAGTGTGTAGATGCAGGAGTCGATGGACTTGTAGTTACCGGTTTTGAGGGTGGAGGACATCAATCTTATGAGAAAACATCAACATTAGTTTTGATTCAACAGGTAAAACAAACATTCCCTGACATTCCCATAATTTTATGTGGAGGTTTTGCAACTGGTGTAGGGCTTGCTGGAGCATTAGCAATGGGAGCGGGAGCAATCGCCATGGGAACTAGATTTATTGCCTCAAATGATAGTGAATTTCATGAAAATTACAAACAGATTGTATCCCCATCAAAACCTCAAGATACCACAGTTGTAACAGGATTCATAGCTCCGATAAGGTTATGGAAGAATAAATATACTGCTCATCATGATTCTGTTAAAACTAAAAACGAGAAAATTGCGAAGGAGAGTGCAATGTCAATCCAAGACTTTCTTGATGATCAAAAGAATTATGAAATTGTATATTATGGAGATATAGAAAATGGCGCCGTTCCGTTAGGTCAAAGTTGTGGGATAATCAATAGTCTCGATAATGTAAAAGATATTATTGAAAATATGGTAAAAGAAGCAGAAATTTATCTTAAAAATTCAAATGAATTTGTAAAATCATCTTAAGTGAAATTTGATATTATAAAAAAAAAATGTTTTTTAATTATTCTTTAGTTCTTAATTCACGCCGTAATATTTTACCTACTACAGACTTAGGCAATTCTGGGATAATCTCAATAATTCTAGGATATTTAAATGCCGAAATATTTGCTTTACACCATTCTCTTAGATCACCTTCTGATATCTTACCTTGATATTCTGGTTTGAGGGATACATAAGCTTTAATATTTTCTCCCACTTCTGGATCTGGAACCCCAACAACGCCAACTTCATTAATAGCTTCATGAAGATACATCAAATCTTCTACTTCTCTTGGAAATACACTATGTGCCTTATATTTAATCATATCTCTTTTACGGTCCTTAATATGTAGATATCCATCACGGTCTATACAACCAATATCTGTAGTATAATACCAGGTTCTTCCTTTTGAATCTTTTCTCAATGCATATTCAGTAGCATCTGGTCTATTTAAATACCCTAGAAATACCTGGGGTCCACATCCGCAAATCTCACCAATGTATTGTGCTTCATTTGTACCACAATCTTCGCAGGATTCATTGGGGCATTGGGGTAAGATTTTAGTACCATCTTCAGGATCAACAATTTTTATCAATGTATCTGACACTGGGAAACCTACTGTATTTTCTTTATATTTATGGAATGGGGTGACTGTTAATATTGGACTGGTCTCACTCATTCCAAAACCTTCTACGATTAATGCACCAGTAATATCCTCAAATTCTTGTTTCACTTCTAAAGGAAGAGCAGAAGCCCCACTTAAGCATGCAATAAGAGAATCAAGTTTCCCTTTATATTTAATAGAATCGGGGTCTTGGCTAATCTTATTCCATAAAGTTGGCACTCCAGGGCCAAAAGTTACATTTTCCTTTTTAATCATTTTTAATATTTTTGAAAGCTTGGCAGGAGGTTGTGGGAATAATATAAGATTATAACTATGATATACTCCAATATTCATAGCTATTGATAATGCGAATTCATGTGCTAAAGGCAAAACCACAAACATTCCCCCTTTACCTAAAGTTTCTTCTACTTTTGGTAATTGAGTTCGCACAAAAGTACTACCCTGTTGCGCATTTACCACAAAATTAAAATGTGACATCATACACCCTTTTGGAAGCCCTGTAGTACCACCCGTGTATATTAAAGTTGAAACATCATTAATCGGGTCAATTTTTACATCAGGTAAATCGATTGGAAATCCTCTTGACAAAAAATCTTGAAATTCATGAAAATTCACATCTCCTACTTTTTTTGGCCATTTCTTCATTCTCGGTACCTTTCCTAAAGCAGTTCCTAATTTAGCTTTCATTGGGGGTAGATATTCGGCAATTCCAGTCAGTATAATATCTTTCAAAGTGGGCATTTTAGTCAAATCATTTTTATGCAAATGTTCTTCATAAAGAACATCTAAAATTATAAGCATTTTTCCTTTAGAATCATTTGTTTGATGCACAATTTCGGTAAATCTATTTAAAGGAATAATGGGATTTGCTATTGCACCAATTCGAACTATACCATAGTATGCTATTACAAATTGGGGGACATTAGGTAAATCTATAAGAACAACATCACCCTTTTTAATTCCCATCCTTGCAAGAGCTGTAGCAAATTGATCTACTGCTTTATCTAATTCTTTATATGTCATTCTAAAACCTTCAAAATATATTGCTTTACTTTCAGGGTAAGTTTCAGCAGTGTTTCTTAACATCTCTCCTAAGGATATTTTATCATAGTCAACATGGCGAGGTGTTTCTTTGGGCCATAATTTCATCCAATATTCGTTAATTTCATTACTCATATTAAATCAATTTGAATTTTCTGTAAATATGAATAATATTAATTCAATGATATTTAAAACTATAATAAAAATCAGAGTCAATTTCAGAATATATATATTAATATAGAACAATACCTAAGTTATATTCTCATCTTGTATAAATTTTTATCAGGTACATAACTCATCATAATCAAATCATCTCTAATTTCCCAACCCAAATTTCTATAGAAATCAACAACAGTCCTATTATATTTTTCAATGAATAAATGAATTTTATGTACTCTCATCTGATGAAACCTCACAATTAATTCATCTACCAACATTTTACCATATCCTCTTTTTTGATAATCAGGTTCTACTGCCAGATGATGGATATATCCTCTTCTTCCATCGAATCCTCCCATCACAACACCAATAATTTTTTCATTTAATCTACCTATTAGGAAAAGATTTGGATTTCTTTTAAGCATTCTTTCTATTTCTTCTTTCGTATCAGTGGACCCTACATTAATTCCTGCCTTTCTCCAAAGATTAATTATATTTTCATATAATTCCATAGAAAATTTTTCAATTTTCATCTTATTGAGATATTTAACAAACTTTTTAAATTTTTTATAAGGAATAACTTAGTCATTAAAAGATCCTATAGATAATCTGGATATATTCTTCCTTATTTCTGTTTTCTCATCAATAATCTTTTTTATATATCTTGAGATTTCTTTTCTTTTTTCAATATCCGAGGGGATTGGTAAGATTACTTCCATAATTCTATTTCCAATTGTTGCTATTGTTCCTTGAACAAAAGTAATTGCTTGAATTTGTTTTTGCACAATATCTAAATTCAATAAATACAAAAGAAGATAAGAATCAAGAAATTCATTATTTTCTAATACTTTTATCTGGAATATATGACTCTGAATTATTATTTGGGTATCTAACCTAGTTATATAAGCAGTTTTACCAATCAAATTAGGCCCACCATCTTTAACTAATAGGATATCTCCTTCTTCTATATTCTGTTTTAGTTTATATTGCTTATAAACTTCTTCGCTTGTCTTTTTATATGAATCTAAATTTATTTCCCAATTATTTATATCACTCGTCCTCATAAATGGGATATCTCCTAAACCATATACATGAGATCCTATTTCATCTCCTCGTGGGAGATAACCGCTCTTATTAGTATAAATTATTTTTTGTTTTGCTAACTTTTTAATACTTAAAAGTGTGAAATTCTTATCGTTTGCTAGTTTTTTTAAAGTTTTTTCTACACCGATATAATAAATCGGGATGAAAATTTTATCTTTAATCTGGCTAAATTTAATCTTAAAGATTTTTTGTTCCATTAAATAGTTAAATTCTTCAGCCTTTTTTATTTTTAAGTGTAACCCTATGAGGTCATCGTTTATTATTGGATAGCCTGCAGAATCTAATTTTTTAGTTCCATCTTTATTCAATTTATATAAAACCTTTCCATCTTTATCATGTCCCACATTTTCCACAATTGCAAAATCAATTGTATAATCTGCTGGAATATTATTCAATTTCTGAAAGAATAAAATACTTGTTTTATTACATGTATAAGGTTGAAAGGTATTCTGATCCAATGAGACAATAGCTAATATTTTACCATTAGAAGTTAAATATTCCCAAATATAGCGATCTGTAGGATTTCCGAATATTCCTTCCGGTAAGACAATACCTAGCTTTCCTCCGTCTTTAAGTAACTGAATACACCTTTCAATAAATAAAACTTGAGGTGGTTGTTGTTTTACTAACTTTTCTTGCATTTTCCAGCCATCACCAATATTTTTCCAAATATGACCAAGTTTGTAATCTTTTAAAATTTCTTTATCGTTTATAGGAATTTTAACCCCGAATGGAGGATTAGTAAAAATATAATCAAATAAATTATCTTTTATTTCTTCTTTTGCTTGAGTTCCATAACTCTTAGGATCCAATGAATCTTCACAAAAAATATAAGACTTTCCCTTACTCAATATTTCTAAGTATAATTTACTAATCTTTGCTAAGAAGAGGTCTTTATCAATACCAAACAAATTTGAGATTGAAATTATTCTTTTATCTTCTGAGGTTATTTTTAACCATAACAGTTCTTTTGCTTCAAGAAGAAATCCTCCATGACCACAGGCAGGGTCCAATATTTTTGAATCAACAGGAGGATCTAAATAATGTACCATGAATTCAATAATATTTGGAGGAGTAAAGAATTGCCCTCCCTCATCTTTTAAAATCTTACTTACAAAAATCTCAAACGCATCACTCAATATATCTTTAGAAGATTTTAATAACGATATGTGTTGTAATTCATTCACAATAAGATATAAGAGTTCCTTATTTAAGCTGATTTGCTCATTTTCCCCTATGATTTCTATATACTTCTCTTTAACATTTTTCTCGAATAACTTTTGTATTCTATCATACAAATCTTCTATTGATTCACCTTTTTTAATACAAAAGTCTAAAATTTCATTATCATCCTTATTAATTTCATCATTTAATTTACAAAGTAAGAGATTGATTATTTCTTTTGATCTAGTCCGCGTATCTGTATCAGTTTGTTTTAATTTTGCATATAAATGTTGATTAATTGAGATGAAGGTTTTTTTTAAACTTGGAGCTTTTATTAAATCTTTTTTTCTTATTCCATTAGACTCTATTTCTAAGAAATCAGTAATATGAACAGGCATATTTTTTACATATTAAAAATTACCTATTACTCACTATATTCATTAAGACTATTATTATTTTTTATTAAATGAAAATTAATTTTATTTATGTCTCTAAAAGATCTTGAATTTGGAGAATACATCGAATTTGATGTAAAAAAGAGATTTGCTATAATAACACTTAATAGGGTTCATAGATCTAACGCTTTTACAGTTGAACAATTGAGATTTTTAAAAAAAGCAATTGAATACTGTCAAAATTCAGAAAAAATTCGAGGTTTAATCCTAACTGCGAATGGGACAACTTTTAGTACAGGTATGGACTTGGGTTTTATTGATGGTAGTGACAATACTGCAGTAAAAGACCTTGAAAGAACTGCTGCGGAGATTTGTATGTTATTATTTAATGGAAAACCCGCGATTGCTGCTATAAATGGTCGTTGTTTGGGTGAAGGTGTTGTATTTCTTTTATGTTGTGATTATAGAATAGGTGTCAAAGATAGTTATTTTCAATATCCTGAAATCTTTTCTGGTATTTTTCCGGGCACTGGTTGTATAATATTAATGACAAGAATTATCGGGATTCCTTGGACAAAAAAGATGTTAATGCTAGCTGAAAAGATTAGCTCTGAAAAAGCATTAGAAATTGGATTAGTTGATCAAATAGTTGATTCCCAAGAAGATTTAATGGAAACTGCCTTAGATCAAGCAAAATTTCTCTTTCCTAAAAACCAGATTGTTCTAAATGCTATTAAATTATGTTCAAATCATTTACTTGATAAAAATTATCATAATGCTTATGAATTAGAAAAAGAAGCTTCAAGCTGGTTTGAATATGCTAATAAAAGTAAATTTATAAATGATTTTAGAGAAAAATTATCATTACTATAATTTTAAAAAATTTTTCAACTAAAGAAGAATAAAAAGGAATAAAAATGTCATTTGAAGGTTTAGAACTTGGAGAATTTATTGAATTTTCAATAAAAAAAAGATTTGGTATAATTACCTTAAATCGAGTAGAACGAGCAAATGCTTTAACTATTAAAATGCTTAAGGAGCTTAAAAAAGCAATTGAGTTTTGTATACATAATGAAAAAATAAGAGGAATTATCTTAACTGGAAATGGTTCAAGTTTTACAACAGGGATGGATATAGATTCTGTAGATGGAAGTAATCATGCTGCTGTTAAGGAATATGAACAAACTGCTGCTTCTATTGTGAAATTAATATATTATGGAAAGCCAACCATTTGTGCTATTAATGGTAAGGCGATGGGTGACGGTGTTGCCTATTCCCTCTGCTCTGATTATCGAATAGCTGTTAAAGATAGTATTTTCATGATGCCTGAAATAAATTTAGGTATTTTTCCTGGTACCGGTACAATTGTGTTAATGACAAGAGTTATAGGAATTACTTGGACAAAAAGAATTCTAATGTTTGCTGAAAAGATCAGTTCTACAAAGGCATTAGAAATTGGATTAATTGATCAAATAGTTGATTCCCAAGAAGAATTAATGGAAGCTGCTATGGATAAAGCTAAATTTCTCTTCCCAAAAAATCAAACTGTCCTAAATGCTATTAAATTATGTAGTAACCATTTAATGGATAAATCATATAAAGATGCGTATGAATTAGAAAAATATGGTTCTGCTTGGTATGAATATGAAGATAAAGATCAATATATTAAAGATTTTAGAAGAAAATTTTATTAAAAAATACATATTGACCCCTAAAAATTGATCAAAAAGGTCAAAGATCTCAAATTAATTAAAACTTTTTAACTAATTCAATCAATATTAATTATAATAACTTCATTTTTTTATTAAAAATTAAAGGTGGATATTATACATGTCAAATCCTTATGAAGATCGATTCTGGCGCAAAAATTGGGATGAAGGATTAACTGATTTAGATCCTAGTTTATTTGAAATTTCATTTACAGAAGCAGTGAAAGATACTATTGAAACGTTTCCTGAAAAAATGGCTTTGACATATCAGGGTTTAGAGATTACATATGGAAAATTGGATAAGTACTCAAATCAATTCGCAAATATGCTAATTAAACAAGGATTTAAGAGAGGAGACGTAGTGGGAATTAATTTACCAAATATACCTGAATATGTGATTGCATTTCTTGGAACTCTTAAAGCAGGATGTATAGTTTCTGGAGTAAGTCCGCTTATGTCAGATGTCCAAATGCATTACCAATTAAATGATTTAGGTACTGTTGACAAAAAAGTTGCTTTGGTGACCTTAGATGCAATTTTCCAACATAGATTAATGAATGTTGAATCAAAATTGCCTCAATTGAAATTAGTAATATGGACTAGTGTTATTGGAATGTTTCCAAAAGAACAACAAGAAAAAATTCGAGCTGTCAGAGAAATTCCTTCAGGAGAAGTTACTCAATTGGAAAATAAAACAGTTCTTAATTTTCATGATGATGTTTTAGCTCAATATCCTACAGATCCGCCAAATGTCATTGTAACACCTGATGATATAGCACTTATCCAATATACGGGAGGAACGACTGGCCCTCCAAAAGGGGCAATGTTAACGCACAGAAATTGTGTTTCTGATATACTTATTGTCCAAAAGTGGCTTAGTTGGGATAGAGGAGCTAAAATTGCATTATCAGGTTTTCCATTTTTTCATATAGCAGGTACCTTTTTTTGTGAAAATTGTATTTATCTTGGATGGGGGCAAGTGCTTATACCAGATCCTAGAGATACCTTAACTATTTGTAATGAGATTAAGAAATATAAACCAACTGCTCTTGTAAATGTACCTTCGCTTTATCAAATATTGATTAATACTCGAAAATTTAAGCGGTTGGACCATTCAAGTCTGGAAGTCTGCATGTCAGCTGCGTCTCCATTCCCAGTAGAATCGCAGAAACAATTAGAAAGTATTGTAGGTGAGGGTAAATTACTAGAGGTTTATGGAATGACAGAGACATCTCCTCTTACTACAATGAATCCTTTCTTAAAGGAGAGGAAATTGGGTTCAATTGGATTACCATTATTGAATACAGAACTAAAACTAGTTGATCCTGATACTAATGAAGTAGTTCCCTTAGGGGAGCCAGGAGAAATATGTACAAAAGGTCCTATGGTGATGAAAGGATATTATAATAAACCTGAAGAAACTAAAAAAGCTATTGACCAAGATGGATATATGCATTCCGGAGATGTCGCAATTATGGATGAAAGAGGGTACCTTAGAATTGTAGATCGTACAAAAGATATGATAATAGTGGGGGGTTATAAATTATTTTCTACAAAGGTTGAAGATATTTTATCTAAGCATCCTGCTGTAGGTATGATTGCTCTAATCGGGTTACCAAATCCAGATAGGCCGGGTTCCGAAATAGTGAAAGCTTATATACAAATAAGCCCTGAGTACGAATTTGATGGAAATGTGGATGCATTAAAAGAAGATATAATAAAATTTGCTAAAGAGAATTGTTCCCCTTATGAAGTTCCTAAAGTAATTGAATTTTCAAAAGAGCTCCCTCTTACGGTTGTGGGAAAGATTGATAAAAAGTTATTACGCGAGGAGTAAAAATAAATTCAAAATTCATTTTTTTTCTTTTTAATGAATTAAGGTTTAATTTAAAATATTAAGATTATTTCACTCTATAATTCATTGAGTCATTATGTTGTCCTAATTTTTTCAAAGTTATTATAAAATTACAAAATCTTAAAAACTGAATATGGTTTATAACATATAATTATCTATAGATAATTGGCATTTAAAACACATATAAGGAATACAAAAGATTAGAAAGCATAAAAAAGAAAGGTATAAACCAAGCATAGAAAAGGTGAGAATTAATGGCTAGAGATGATGACTCAAAAGTTTTTATTGGTAAAAAGAAGTCAATGAATTATGTAATGGCTGCTATGGTTGTTCTAAATGAAAAAGCAGTGAGATTATTAGCCCGAGGTCGATCTATATCCCGAGCAGTTGACGTAGCAGAAATTCTTATTAATAACTTTATTAAAGGGAGTACTTATGGAGAAATTATAATTGCTACTGAGACAATTACTAATGATGATGGGACTTCTAACAACGTCTCATCAATCGAGATTGAAATCTTACCACCAAAAAAGAAATAAAAATAATTAGTTAAAAATTTTCAGGAGAAAATCAGGAGACTTTCTCGTATCTTTTTTTTATTTTATTATTTTAAAAGAATTGGTTATTTAGGGATAAATTGAAATTCATCTACATCAATTACAGAGCGATAACCGACTTTTTGATAAATGCTATTCGAAGTTGGATTCTTTAAGTCTGTAAATAAGAAACAAAACTTATTTCCTTCTTTCAAAATTTCTTTACTTAATTTAGCCACACATTCAGTTGCATAACCTCTTCTCCTTAATGCTGCGGGTGTATACACGAAATTAACAGAATTACCATTAGGTGTTTTACCTGCTTTCTGTGCCATTGAAACTGGTTTATTATTATCTAATAATAGATAAATTTTGCCTTTCAAAATCGCTTTCTTTAACCTTTTCATCGATTGTTCTATCATTTCTTGGGATCTTTCAGGGAAAGCTTCTGACATAAACTCTTTTGCCCATTGAATTACAATTTTTTCATTTGACTTTGTAGCCTTAACAAATTTCTTTTTACCTAAAGTTTTTTCTTCCACATGTTCTAATTTATAAATTCTTTCATTAGTAGTTAAATGTGATTTAACTCCTTTCTTTTCACACCATAACTTAACAAATTTTTTGACTCCTTCTTTATAACCTAAAACACCAGGGATATCAATGTTTTTTTTAATAAGCATATCAATTAAAACATCAATAGTTTCCAAGTCATCTGTATACGATATAATTTGGTTATGGGGTGGAGTTCTTATAGAAACTAATTTTATATTATCATTTTCAGTAATGAATGTTAAAATTGATTTTTTATCTCCATATGTATTTATGTTTTCCTTTAGAGAATTAAGAATTGAGAAAAGAAGATTATTCTCTGCTTCATGTTTTAATAAGAATGGGAATACTAGCTCATTGAATTTATTAATATCTGCATAAAATTCTACTTTCATAGATACACTAAATACTCATTTTGATTTAAGTCATCTTAATATTCTTTTAATTAACCATTCTATTTAATCAGTGTAATAAAAATGGGTATTATTTGGAATTGTCATTATTTTATTAAAACAAGTTATGACATTCATAAATTATAAATATTAAGATCTGCACAATAATGTTAAACTGGACGAATTCGATAATGAATAAAATATGATTAAAGAAAAAAAATTGACTATTTTCCTAATAATTATTCTTTTCAGTATAATTCCTACATCTATAAGTTATTCCAAATCTTCTATAGATATCTCTTTCTCTCCTTATTTAAATAATTCCGTTTTAAATTCAAATGTTGACTATCTAATCATTACTACTAATGATTTTAAAGATGCTTTGGAACCTTTAGCAATATGGAAAACTCAAAAGGGTTTAGTCACTAAGATTGAAACTGTTCAGAGTATTTATACCAATTATTCGGGTAGAAATTCGGAAGAACGCATTAAAAACTGCATAATCTCATATCATAACAATAATAATACTAAATGGGTGCTATTAGCCGGAGATAATAACCATATTCCCTCTCTACTTGTAATATCTGATGATAATTATCCCTATGATGGTGATTTTGTAAGCTGTGATTCTTTCTATACTGATTTAAATAATAATTGGGATTTAAATGATGATGGTTATTGGGGAGATAGACATAACGATACGTTTGATTATGAGCCAGAAGTTTATGTAGGTCGTTTACCCGCAAATGATAAGAATGAAATGTTAAATCTTGTTCAAAAATTATTATATTATGAAAAAAATCCCTTAGTAGGCAATTGGATGACTCACGCTGTGTATGCCTCTGCAATTCTCGCTTTTAATCAAGATTGGAATAATGGGGGTGAAAGTTTAGACTTTGGAGAATGCGATGGAAATCGTTTTCTTAATTTCTTAAATAACCATCTTCCAGAAAGTTGGAGTAGTACAATTCTTGCCCTTACTACTGGTATTAAAACCTCTGATTACCCTTATGACTTATCCTCAAACTATGTGAATTTTAAAAGTGTTATTGAAAACGGTTGTGGCATTGGTACTTTTAATTTTCATGGAAGTAAAACTGGGCTTCATTATGAAGAATGGACTGTAGATTATGATGAAGATGGACTATTCGACTATACTGATGACCCATATTTCGGAGATGGTGAAGCTATTGATGATTCAGTATGGAGATATTTAACAGATACTTATTATTTTCCAGTAGACTCTGAAGAATCCAAATTTGGCTTGTTCTTCATATTAAGTTGTTACACAGGCACATTTGATTATGAAGAGGACTGTCTAGCTGAATATTTTTTAAAAAACACTGCAATTGGATGTATTGCATCGAGTCAAGTCACTTGGGGAGAAGATCAATGGTGGGAACGTGAAAATGGGGGATGGTATTCTGAAGGGATCGCTTTTCGTTTTTGGGAACAATTATTCCAAAATAATCAACCCGGTAAAGCTCTCGCCTTAGCTAAAGAAGATTACATGGTTGATAGAATTGATTCTGGGGTACCTGCTGACTTTCCAGAATGGGAAGATAAAGCTTTGAAGCAGTATAACTTATTGGGAGACCCTGAGGTACCTATTTGGTTGGATTTACCTGAAAAGCTTAACATTATGATATCTTCTTATACAAATGAGTCTGTAACCCTTCAAGTAACAGCAAATCAATCACCAGTGGAAAATGCTACTGTAACTGTTGTGAAAGATGGTAATCTTTTATGGAAAGGAAATACATCTGAATCTGGAGAATCTGAAATACCTTACAAAAATGATCAATTAGATGGAATGATCCTTACAACAAGTAAAAATGGTTATGTGCCTAGTCAAACTCTAAAAGAAAACTCTTCTGAGGATTCTAATCTGATTACTGGATATGATATATTTATAACTTATATCATTCTTATTGGCTTTATAGGAATATCTGTTGTTTACGTTAAAAGAATTAAAGGTCAAAATAAGAAGGTCATTTAAAATTTCTTGATTTTTTTTGAATTTTTATTTTTTAAGTGTCTCTTTTAATTCTTCTAAGTTTTTTTGGAATTTTTCAATATCAGCCTTGTTTAAAGAATTATCATTGAATTTTTTAATTAGATTAATAAAATCTTTCACCAAGGGATGTTCAAGGACTATACAAGTTTGGTTTAAGGTATTAACATCTAATATTAAACCAGAATCTATAACCTCACCAATACCTAATATATCTTTGAATAGCAATTCATTATTCTCTGTATATGATAAAACCACAATGTCCTCTAATATTTGGGAGCCATCGTTTTGTTTTATGATTTTAAATTCGCACAACTTAAATTTTTCACTTCTTTTATATTTAATTCATCTTACATTTTAGTTTAATTTAATAAGAACAATTTTTTTAAATTGTCTTTAATAAATGTAAGTATAGCAATTGTTTTAAAAGTTATAACTTAAACTAAAACCAGAGTAAATTGATGAAAAAATGGCAAGACCTTATCAAAAAGCGAATATCCCTGGTCCAGAGATGGGCACTTCTGTCTATGATCCAAAAGTAATGGCGAATATTCTAAAAGCACAGAAAAAGAAGGTTTTTGTAATCGGCTCAGAATCTCTAAACTGGGAGTTAGATGGTAAAAAAGTTGCTGATTATTTCATAGATATTGCAAAAAAGCTGGATTGTCACGTAATATCAACTGGCCATACCTATGGATATTTAAAGGATAAAATTCCTATAGATAAATTATGGGATATGTCTCTAATTAATATTACTGGTAGACTAGTAGATAAAGACTGGAAAGGATTAGATGGAAAAGGACAATATGAAATGGCTATTTTCGGAGGGCATCTCGTATATTATGTGTCACAAACAATGAGTCGAATAAAAAACTTTTCAAATTGGGTAAGAACTGTCGATTTAGACCGATATTCACATCCTAACGCTAGATTTAGCTTACCAAATTTAAGTGAAGCTGATTGGAAAGCCTTTTTAGAAAAATTAATTGAAAATTTATAATTATAAAAAATATCAAAAAAATTAGAGGAGAATTATTAAATGAGTTTTTCAGATATGCCCGTTGATGTAGGTCCTGTATATGAAGGTGAGCGCATCAGAGGTAATCAAATGTATGTAGAGCTCGGCGGACCTAAAATTGAGAAGCATTTTGAACTCGTACGGGTAAAACAACCTAAAGAGATTAAGGATGGCCAAGTTGTACTTCACGGACCTGATCTTAAAGATATGAAAGAAGGAGAAAGGTACCCTATTGGAATTTTAGTAGAAGTTGCTGGACCTGAATTGGAAGAGGACCTAGAAGCGGTATTTGAAAGGAGAGTCCATGAATTTTGCAACTTTGTGAACGGAATAATGCATTTAAATCAGAGATACACTAATTGGATGCGAATCTCAAAGTCTGCTTTCGCAAAAGGGTTAAATAATTTTGATATGTTAGGAACAATCCTGATTAGACTTTATAAAGCAGAATTGCCAATCATTAAACAAGCGCAAGTTACTTTTTATACAGATCCTAAAGCAATTGAAAAACCGTATGAAATGGCAATGCAAGTATATGAAAAGAGAGATGAAAGAGCCAGAACAATTCATGATGAAGATGTGGATATGTTCTACGGGTGCGTATTATGCCAGTCTTTTGCACCCACCCATGCTTGTTGTATAACGCCAGATAGAACTTCATTATGCGGTTCAATCAATTGGTTTGATGCCCGAGCAGCAGCTAAAGTTGATCCGAAGGGTCCTCTGTACGAGGTACCTCCAGGCGAGTGTTTAAATAAGGACGCTGGAGAATTTACAGGAGTTAACGCAATGATTAAGAAACGGTCACTAGGGGAAATTGACAGAATTTACTTATATTCAGGCATGGAATTTCCTCATACGTCATGTGGCTGTTTTGAAGCCATTGATTTTTATATACCAGAAGTAAACGGTCATGGAATAGTTGATAGGAATTACGGTGATGTCGCGATCAATGGACTACCCTTCTCAGCTATGGCAAATCAGACTGGTGGGGGTAAACAGATGCCCGGTTTTAATGGTGTGAGTTTTCAATACATTGGTTCGCCGAAATACCAATATTATGACGGACTACAACTGGGTTTTGAAAGTGGCATTTACACAATCGTATGGATGCCTACTTCAGTGAAGGAACGAGTGGCAAATTTTATTCCTGAAGACCTGATTGACAAAATCGCAACGGAAGAAGATATTAAAGATCTCAATGAATTAAAAGAATTCTTAAAAGAGAAAAATCATCCTATTGTTGCAACTTGGGCTGAATTAGAAGCTATGGAAGAAGAAGAAGAGGAATGGGAGGAAGCAGGTGCGATGGTCCCAATGGGTACAGTTGGAATGACAATTCCTGGAGTTGGTGGAGCAGGAGGTTTCAAAGTCATCTTAAAGAATTGTAAAATCCACGCCGAATCTATAATTATTAAAAAAATTGAAACCAAAAGAAAGAAGAAGTAATTTCAAAATTTTTTATTTTACTTTTTATTCCTAACTTTTTAAACTTTTTATAATATATAAAATTACAAAAATAAATCTAATGATATTTTTCGAATAATAATAGACATCTAATTAATGTTTACATATGGATTTTTTTTACAAAAATGGCAATTATTATGATTAAATATTCAAAAGATTTATAACTTAACTAATTCCAATAATAATTTGACGATATTTTTGTCGTTTTTTTTAATATTTAAAATTAAAACTGATCTAAATAAAAAATTTTGTAACTAAAAAAAATCAAATCTAAATTTAGAAAGAGGGAAGTCCAAAAATGAAGACTGTATATGTTATGCCAGAACATTGTATAGGATGTAAACATTGTGAGATTGCGTGTTCAATAGAACACTCAGAATCTAAAAATCTTTTTGCTGCAATTTTTGAAGAGCCATTACCTACTCCAAGAATCCATGTAATGCCTTCTGTTGGAATAATGACTTATCCTGGCAAATGTCGACAATGTTATCCGACACCTTGTATTAACGTATGTCCTTCAGGAGCATTAAATAGAGATAGAGAGACAGAAACCATTCTTATAAACGAAGAAAAATGTATTGCATGTGGTATGTGTGCTATTGCCTGTCCTCTTGATGCGATTACATTTCATCCGTCTTGGAAGGTCTCTTTAGATAGGGAAGTTGCCATTAAATGTGATAATTGTCAAGATCGTATTAGTGTTGGGTTGAATCCAGCATGTGTTGATGCGTGCAAAACAATGGCTCTTAATTATGGAGATATTAATGAAATTATAAAAGAAGATCGTAGAACAGTTGCTCAAAAAGTTGCGGCAGTAGAAACAGAAATTCGCCCTGAAATTCCTGGATTAATAAAGTTATGGCGTGATTTGGGTTTCTCTATGATGCAGGTAGGTATGGAAAAATGAAAAGGGAAACTATTTTAGAAAGAACAATAGATGTAGCTGCACAAGATATGTTAGAAAAAGCAGCTGACGAGCATATTGTTACAGCTTGGGATAGATTAGAATTACAAGAACCACAATGTGGTTATGGATTACTTGGTATTTGCTGTAGAAATTGTGCGATGGGGCCTTGCAGAATTGATCCTTTTGGCAATGAGCCAAAGAAAGGAGTATGTGGTGCTGATGCAGACACTATAGTTGCTAGAAACCTTGCGAGGATGATTGCTGGAGGAGCAGCAGCTCATTCTGATCATGGTAGAGATATAGTGGAAGTTCTTCATTTAACTGCTGAGGGTAAAACTCAAGGATATCAAATAACTGATGAGGAAAAATTGAAACGAATTGCCCAAGAATATAATATAGTTATAGACGAAAGATCTAAGGAGGAAATAGCTAAGGAATTAGCAGAAAAAGCAATGGAAGAATTTGGGATGATTAAAAATACTATTCAATTTGCAGAGCGGGTACCAGAGAAAAGAAAAGAGTTATGGAAAAATCTTGGAATTTGGCCACGAAGTATTGATAGAGAGATTGTAGAAATAATGCATCGAACTCATATAGGGGTTGGGGCAGAAATGGCAAGTCTATTATTACATGGGTTAAGAACCTCAATTAGCGATGGTTGGGGTGGATCAATGCTTGCTACAGAATTCAGTGACATTTTATGGGGGACTCCAAAACCAAAAGAGAGTACGGTAAGCCTTGGAGTGTTAAAGGAAGATCATGTTAATATTATTGTACACGGTCATAATCCTGTTTTATCTGAAGTAATTGTCGATGCTGTTAGAGATCCTGAAATGATTGAATTAGCAAAACAGAAAGGAGCCAATGGAATAAATATTGCAGGAATTTGTTGTACATCAAATGAGTTATTGATGAGAAAAGGAATTCCTGTTGCTGGTAATTTCTTAGTACAGGAATTGGCACTTGTTTCTGGAGCTGTAGATGCTATGGTTGTAGATTATCAGTGTCTTATGCCTTCATTACCAACAGTTGCTAATTGTTATCACTCAAAAATAATAACTACATCTCCAAAAGCTAAGATTCCCGGAGCCACTCATATTGAATTCGATCCTGAGCATGCATATGATATTGGAACTAAGATCGTAAAAGAAGCTATTGAAGCCTATGAAAACAGAAACCCTAATCTTGTAAAAATACCTAAGAATGTTGTTAAATTAATAGCTGGATTTTCTGCTGAAGCAATTCTTGAAGCTCTTGGTGGTACTGCACAGCCTTTAATTGATGCAATAAAAGCTGGAAAAATTCGCGGAATAGCCGCTATAGTTGGTTGCAATAATCCAAAAATTAAACATGATTTTAATCATGTTACCTTGACAAAACGATTAATTGAAAAAGATATTCTAGTTGTTGAGTCTGGTTGTGCAGCAATAGCAAATGCTAAAGCAGGTTTATTAGTTCCAGAAGCAGCAGATCAAGCTGGTGAAGGTGTAAAAGAAGTTGCAAAAAGCCTTGGTATTCCTCCTGTTTTGCATATGGGTTCATGTGTTGATATAAGCAGAATTTTGAACGTTGCTGCTGTTATCGCAAATGAATTAAATGTAGATATTAGTGATTTGCCTGTTGCAGGTGCCGCTCCAGAATGGATGTCTGAAAAAGCTGTTAGTATTGGGGCATATGTTGTTTCTTCAGGTATATTTACTGTTCTAGGTACTATTCCTCCGGTTTTAGGAAGTAAAGGAGTTACAGAACTTCTAACCCAAGGATTAAAAGGTGTAATAGGAGCTAATTTCGTTGTTGAGCCAGATCCTGAGAAAGAAGCAGAATTAATAATTAATCATATTGAAGAGAAGCGAAAAGCTCTTGGATTATGAAATCCACCAGTAAAAGCTGTTATATAAAATTTAATGGAAAAAAGGTGTGAAAGAAAATGAAGTTTGTAATAATTGGTACTGGTGGAGCCGGTGTAAGTGGTGTTGAAGCAATAAGAGAATATGACCATGATGCGGAAATCATTATGATTTCGAAAGAAGATGTTCCACCATATTCTGCTTGCCTTCTCTGTCATTATATCTTAGAAGAGGAAGAAAGAGATACAGTTTTTTGGAAAGGGAAAGACTTTTTCAATCGAATGAATGTTAATCCAATTTTGGGCAAAGAAATAAAAAGCATTCAACCTGAAAACAAAAAAATCTTATTTGACTCAAAATCGGTTGAATATGATAAACTTCTTATTGCTGCAGGTGGCCATGTTGATGTACCTTCCATAAAAGGTCTTGATAAAGAAGGTGTGTTTACATTCAAAACATTGAATGAAATTGATAATATTTACAACTGGATCAAAACAAAAAAAATTAACAATGCAGTTGTACTTGGTGCAGGTTTCATAGGTCTTGATGCTGCTGAGGGTTTGAAAAAAAAAGAAATAGATGTTACTATTGTTGAGGCCTTAGATAAAGTTTTACCTCGTATGCTAGATAAAGAAATGGGAAATATAGCGAAAGAAATTCTTGAAAAAAATAATATTACTGTTTTATTAGAGAATAATGTCACTGAGATTTTAGGGAAAAAACAAGTCAAAAGCGTAAAACTCACTGATGGAACAGTTTTAGATGCTGATCTTGTTATAGTTGCCACGGGAGTTAAACCAAATTTAGAGTTTTTAAAGGATTGTGGTATCAATATAAATTCAGGAATAATTGTAAATGAATTTCTTGAAACAAATGTACGTGATATTTACGCTGCTGGAGATATCGTCGAATCAACAAACTTATTAACTGGAAATCGAGAATCTATTTTACTTTGGTCTAATGCACTGACTCAAGGAACAATTGCAGGTTATAATATGGTCGGAAGAAAAACTAGATATGAGGGTTCTACTATACAAACTCTGATTAAGATATTTGGAACACCAATCATCTCAGATGGTAAATACGAAGGAGAGGAAATGAAATTTTTTGAAGATGGTGTGTATAAGAAAATGTATCTTAAGGACTCAAGTATCAATGGCTATATACTTATTAATACTATGCAAAACGCAGGAGTATATCATTCACTCATGATAAGTAAACGAAAAATTTCAAAATTTAAGAAGTTCTTATTAACAGATAAATTTAATATAGGCAAAATCATAATGGAGGCCGTCTTAGTAAGCTAAATTGGTGTTAATAAAGATATTATAAATTATTATTAATCAAAATAATCTTTTTTTTATTTTTAGTAAGTGATTTACTTAAAAATTATAAAGGCTCATATTTTTCAATCTGTCAATTATATCCCATTCTTTCATAAGTTTGACTACTACAGAAGGGACTAAATGTTCCCATGGTTTATTATTAATCATTGCATCCCTAATATCACTTGAGCTTAATCCTTTTTCTTCAAAAGAAACTTCCCATAATACATAAACATTTAGACCTAAAGATTCTAATTTTTGCTTTTTCTCTCTGCCCCAATCATCATAGATTGATAAAAAAAATACAGCATTCATAGGAACATAATATTTAATTAATTCAGCTATATTAATTGGAAAAGGTACAATTGAAAATTCGGACAATTTAAATCCTTTTTCCTTAAATACTTCTCTTAACATCACATAACGTTCATAATAGGACAATGGATTTGCAAGAGGAGTACTACGATGGGGATTTGTTTTTGAATCTCTTGTAAGAGAAGGATCTGGATTCGTGATACCTATTATTAAATGTTTACATAAATTTTTTCCAGCTAATAGATATTTCATATGATCATTGTGTAATATTTGGAATCGACCATGAATTACACCAACATCATATTTAATTTCTTTATCTTGAATCATAATTATAGGAATACTTTCATGTAATCGTAAGTCAAATAATTCAAAAAATATTAATAATTTTGCTAATCAGTGATATCGAGATATTTTAGGGTTTTTCACTACATCTTTAGGCTTTTATTATTTATAAATCTGAATATGATATTCAAAATATCGTATAAAACTTTCAGAATGTTATAATTTACATGTTGGACTGTAACCTTTTCAAACACAAACTAGGAAGCTATCAAAACTACATTCAAAATAATCAAGATAAAGTACGGTTTATACACGCTAGTGATATTCACCTTGGCTCTCATCAATACAGAAATGATTATCGAGCAGACGACTTTATTCACATATTTCAAGAAATATTACAACTCGCAATTACTTATCATGTTGATTTTTTATTACTAGGTGGCGATGTATTTACTTCACTGGAAATGCTTCCAGGAAAATTAAATAAGATTGTTAATCTATTAAAAGAGTTCTACCAATATACAAATAAGACAATTTCAATTATAGCAATTGAAGGAAATCATGATATTCGTAAGTTTTCTAGAGGAGTACGATTTAAACAGCGAGGACAATCTTGGCTTAAATTACTTGCTAGCTTAGGATTGATAATACTTTTAGATGCTAATCTTGAAGCTCCACCAATGGAAATGTTCGAACCTTATAATTTCATAACAAGAAAAGGAGGAAAAATTCAAATAAAGAATGTGGTGATATATGGTACTCGATATCTCGGTGAAAAACCAATTTCCTATCTATCAAAAATAAGAAAAGGGATCCAAAATGATGATGGATTATTTCATATCCTTTTACAACATTTTGGGATTGAAGGACAGATGAAAAATGTTCCTGGTATCAATATAGACCATATTCAACACCTTAAACATAGAATTGACTATTTAGCATTAGGTCATTTTCATAAACAATTTATACTTGATAATTGGATTTATAATCCAGGGTCTCCAGAAGCAGTTTGCTCAATTGACACAACATTTAAACGGGGAGTATTTCTTGTCGAAATTATTGGTAAAAAGAATTATATTAAAAAAGTCCAAATGATTCGGTTAAATAATCGAAACCATATCTGGGAAACTATTATCTGTAAAAGCTATAAAAATAAATTTGATTTTTATAAGTATATCACGCAAAAACTTAAGCAATCTTTAAAAACTCTAAATCCCAATATCCAACCTTCTAATTCTATGATGCCTGTTCTCTATCTTAGATTAAGGGGATTAAAACCACCAAAATCTTGTAATATTAAGGAGAAAGAATTAAGTAAATTAATAATTGATGAAATCCCCGTAGTTGATGTTAGAGTTTATCGAAAATTTACAAATTCTTCAAAATCTTTAGATAAATATTTATAAACTTAGCTCTATCATATTTGTATACATAATTTATATAAATCATTAAAACTCTGATTAAAAAATGATTAATAAAAAATCCTGTAATCTCTAATAATAATCAAGATACGAACAATAATAATGGCATACCAGGATATAATTTATTAACAATTATCTTATTTACTAGCTTTTCTGTGCTACTATTAATCTTTTACTTAAATAAGAAAAGGATTAAATAGAATATTTCAACTATTTCTCTTTTTTTTTCATTTTGGAAGTTGAATCTTAATAAATAATTAGATCAAATTAATATTATGTCATTAAGTACTACAATTAAAAAGAATAAGCTGCTTTCTATTGTCTCAGCATTCTTTTCAATTTGGATTATCTTTTTGATAATATTATGTGTAATTAACAAAAGAGAAGTAATTTTTTATGATGCACTTAGCCAAACTGATGTATCTTCAGATTATACTTCTTCTTTTCCATTAGAACGATATTTTATTGAACCATTTATGGGATTAGCTTATATTTTTGGAATGGAATTCCTTTGGCTTATAGCATTTTTCATACTATATCTTATTTTTAGGGTTATTTATTTATGTATTAAAAGAATTGGCATTATTAAATCAGAGAAATATAAAACTCTAATGTATCCTGTTGATGATTGGATTAGATTTGCTTTTAAGCTCTTCTCTATAGTAGTATTAGTAATCGGTACAATAATTTTTATAGGATATGTAGTTTTAGGATTTTATTTTGTGTCTCGATATTTTATGGTTTTTGTACAATTAGGAATTAGGATTGCTTTCATAATCTTACTTATCAAATCTTCTTATATCATAATAAAACTATTACATCCTAATTTTAAATTAAATTATGAATCTAGAAAAGAGAAAAAATTACCTAAAAAAGATGGAAAAGTTTTAAATTCTTTAAGATTGGGAAAAAGGGAATTAATCTATATGTTAGGAACAGCCTACTTATTTCTTACTGCAAATATTCTTTTAATTTCTATTCCGTTCCCAACTCATCGTATAGAGACAAATTTAGCTGATGATGAATTTTTGTTTGATTTTCATGGGCATACAACTATGTCTGATGGTTGGTTAACACCCGAACAAAGAGTTCAGTATTACATTAAACATGGGATATCAGGAGCCGCTTTTTCAGATCATGATAATATACGGGGCGCGAAGGTAGCTCAAAAATTCGTAGAGAAGAATGGTCTTGATTTTTTAGTTTTTATGGCTGAAGAATGGACCCAACACAAACCTGAAATTCACATTAATTATTATGGGATTGAGGAAACAATTGTACCCTTAGAGTCAGATAATCCATTCACTAAAGTGATGAATGCTTCTGAGATGATTAAATATGTGAAAAGTAAGGGAGGATATGTGATTGTTAATCATTACAATGCTAACCCAAATAAAAATGGAGGGTTAGGCGTTCCTTATAATTTTACTGATTTAATGAATTGGGGTGTGGATGGGTTCGAAATTGTCAATGAAGATAGTGTACAGGAGAGAGAAATACGTGAATTTTGCTTAAACAATAGTTTGATTTGTCTTGGAGGTTCGGATGTCCACACCAACGAAGATTTAAACTGCATAGTGAAATTGAGGTTAGATGATCCAACTAATATGTCGATCGCAAACATTTTTCAAAATTTAGCGCGTAATGATCATGAAGTTATTGCAATAAAACTTCATAGTAATCTAATTAATTTCCCAGATGATATCAATGACCTTGGATTTGAAATTTTCGAAGATTATTTAAATTATCTTTTAAATCTTAATTCAATTCAAGTTTTATCATGGATTATTTGGTCTTGTTTAGTGTATATATTATTTTTCTTAAGTTATAGAAAAGTGAAAAAGGCAAATTTGAGTCGTTTAAGAGATAAAATAACTTAAAAAAGCTTTTTTTAAAAAGAGTTGGCTATAGTTTTAAAATTTAGTGTTAAATGTAATATCCTGTGTTATCTTCTTTATGTTTATCTCTGTCATCGTCCTTATCTTCGTCATCATCCCCGAGGAACTTCTTGTAGAGGAATTTTAACCATTTTTCTGGATCTTCATTAAAATCCTTTAAATCTCGCGGATCAATTCTTATTATACCTCCTTTTTTAAAAGGTATAACTCTACTTTGAATATCTCTCTCAAGCTTTTCTTGATCCCTAGCACGTTGTGCCAATTCTTTCTTCATTAACTCTTTAAGGTCATTTGCCACAAGGACATCTAAACGCTCAGGATCAAAATCCAATAGTGCTTTTGTTCCATAAATCTTAGTAACCCTTTTAATTGCCCTCTCTTTTTTAAACTCAGAAATTTGGTTAATTTTTTCAAGCTTTAACAAATTTAAAATGTTTAACCAGTCTAGTTTAATTGTCCATGAGAAATCGTTATCGTTTTCTGCCATTTTTAGCTTGAGAAATTTTTACAATTAATATAATGCTTTGTAAAAATTAAATATTATTTTTTTAAGACTATTATATTACAATGGATAAATGCAACTTTTAAATTTATTTCTTTTATCCTATAAAATTTAATCATCTTGTTATTATTTCAAAATTATGAAAAAATGGAAAAGATCTATTTTTAATTAATATAATAAAATTTTCCTCTAAACTGGTAATCAATCTAAAACAAATTCTTTAATACTAGATACTATTAAATCAGAGTCATCATTTGCAATCCAATGTGAAGAGTTCTCACTTCTTATTATCTTTAAATTTTTAACATAATCAGATAATCCTTCCAGTTGCTGTGGTAATAAAGCTACATCCTTCATACCCCAAATTACTAACGTTGGTACTTCTATAATTCCTGTCCATTCATCAAAACTCGTGTTGGCTCTATAATAATTTACACCTCCTAATAGTGCACCTGGTTGAGACCATGCTTCTATATATTTCTCTTTGTCAAATTCGGTAAAATTAGTTTTGTTAATCATGTCCTCAAAGACAGCTTTTTTTAACCTTCTATAATCATCTTCATATAGTTTTTTTTCTGCATTTGGTTTTAAAAATGCAAAGATATAGGAACTAGCTTCTTGCTGCTTTTTAACGGTTCTAAGGCTTTTCTGAAAAATTTTTGGATGTGGAGCATTTAAAATTATTAATTTTTTCAGCAATTCAGGATGTTTTTCTGCCAATGCCCACGCTACAACACCACCCCAATCATGACCAGCAAGATAAACCTGCTTTAACTTCAGGTTTTCGATTAATCCTTCTATATCTCCAATTAAATACTCCATTTTGTATTTTTGAACATCTTTTGGTTTATCAGATAAATTATATCCCCGCATATCAGGAATTATTAATTTAAACTTCTCTTTTAACCCCGGAATAACACTTTTCCAGCAATACCAGAATTCAGGGAAGCCATGTAGTAAAATTAACGGTTCTCCAGAGCCAATAACAATCGTATGGAGTTTAATTCCATTGGTATCAATATAAACTTCTTCAATTTCTTTAAAAGGGTCCATATTTAGTTCCTCTTGATTCTATATTTTTTAAATTAAGTTATATCTTAATTAGGATACTTAATTTTTAAATTAAGGGATTAAATTTTAAATAAGATCCTTAAAAATTGATTTTGAGTTTTTTAATCCTCTTTTAATCAGAAGAAAGTAAATAAAAATCTTTAAAATATATAATTATAATAAAATCTTCTTGGTTAACTTATTCAAAATATGCTTTAAATGATTTTTCAAAATCCTTCACGGAAGAATTATCCACTTCACCGAATTTATACCGACCATGTGGTAGACGCTCCTTGCCGCTAAAATGTTTTTTCAAAGAACTCTCAAAGTCATTCATACACATGCTATTTTCTTCTGCGAATTTGATCTCTCCAAATTTAAGCAGAAAATCGGGATCAATAATGCTCACCTTTAATATTCACCTCTAATATCAAATTACTTTTTGTTCAAACAAATTTTTATATAAACTAATTATTAACTTAAAAAGATAAATAGCTATTTAAATGTTTTCATACCATTAAAACTGTTATTGATTTTCGAAAATTGACAAAATTTTCAATAAAATGTCGAAAATGCGACATAAAAAAAAATAATTTTATCGATTCCCATCATTTTCCCAGTATTTTATGATACTTTATTTTATTATACCTTATTAGAATAAATTGTCATATCTTTAACATTTTCAAAGGAATTTTCATTGAAATCGGACTCTGAATTTACCTTTCCATATGGTATTGTATTGAGTGTCAAGAAAAAGATCTTATTTGGTATCCCTCACATGGAAGTGAAGAAGATAGGAGACAGCATGATTATATACATTGGTATTATGAACAGAAAGAAAAATTCAGTAAAAAATTAAGTATACAATAACTCTTCAGAGGTTTTGATTTTGATTATTCTAGGATAAAATATTATTGCATCCAAAAATATTAAATATTTAATCATCAGATTTCTAATCAATCCAATAAATTTTTGGTTATAAAATTTCCTTAAATGTAAAAAGTTAATGCAATTAGATTGATGAAAAATAAATTAATAAAGTTAAGTATAACACTTATACTATTGTCTTCTTTGGTATTACTAAACATTTCAACCTTTATTCCTCAAGTTCATGATCAAAAACAAACGACCACCAGTGTGGAATTCACTTTACGGAATGCACAAAGCCCAGACGAGTTTCTTTCAGTTTGGGACACGACCAAGACAAGCTCTGGTTCCAGTCTTAGTAATCAAGTGACATTACCATTGCAATCGGGCGGAGATTATAATTTCATTGTAGATTGGGGCGACGAGAGTAATGATACTATCTCGGACGGGGATCAACTTGAGAAAACACACACCTATACCTCCGAGGGAGTGTATACTATTAATATCACAGGTAAGATTATTGGTTGGTGTTTTGATAATGGGGGAGATCGGTTAAAGATCCTTGAAATCCAACAATGGGGTTGCTTGCAATTAGGAAATTCGGGGAGTTATTTTTATGGATGCTCCACTTTAGAACTCACGGCTACTGATAATTTGAATTTAACGGGAACGACCAATTTAAGTAATACTTTTAGAAATTGCGAAAATCTTGGTAGTAACGGTAACATGGACGGCTGGAACGTCTCGAGCATGACGAACATGTATAGTATGTTCGAGGAGGCGTCTTCATTCAACCAGCCCATCGGCAGCTGGAATGTCTCGAGTGTGTTAATCATTAGCTATATGTTCGGTGGGGCGTCTTCATTCAACCAACCCATTGGCAGCTGGGATGTCTCGAGTGTGACACAAATGGGGGGCATGTTCTATAGGGCATCTTCATTCAACCAGTCCATCGGCAGCTGGAATGTCTCGAGAGTGATAATCATGGGGAATATGTTCGAATTTGCATCTTCATTCAACCAACCCATCGGCAGCTGGGATGTCTCGAGCGTGAGGAACATGCATCATATGTTCTATGGGGCAACTTCATTCGACCAACCCATTGGCAGCTGGGATGTCTCAAGCGTGACAGATATGCGCGAAATGTTCTATTATGTCACATTATCAACGCCTAATTATGATAATTTATTATTAGGCTGGTCAGAATTACCCTTGCAAACCGGTGTAACCTTTCATGCAGGTAATTCCAAATACAGTAGCGCAGCTACGGATGCAAGACAATTTATCATTACTACCTTTTCTTGGACTATTATAGATGGGGGTCAAGAAGATGGAAACGGAGACGGTATTATTCCAGGATATCCTGTGTGCTTACTGATGATATTTATTGTTTTGTTTCTATCTCTAATAATTAAGAAAAAGCATAATAAAGTATCCTAAAATTACTTTTATCGGCATTTGTAGAACACCTAATTCATTAATTTTTGAAATATGTAATTATTTTTTTCATACACTTATTTGAACGTGGAATATATTTCTACCAAAATTCCTCCGAAATCAGACTCAGAATTTACCTTTCCAACTCATTTTCAAAGTAAATTTACTTTTGTGTTTAAATAGATTTAAATATAAAGTTGATCATAATGATCATAATGATCATAATTATATCAACTATGGGTGTTTAAAATGAAGGATGAAAAAAAAGAGAAATTTATTAAAGTTATGGTCTCCGAAAGGCTATACAAAAAAATAGACAGATATTCACATTTACAACTACAAACTAAGTCTGAATTTATTAGGTCTGCAGTAAGGAGAAGGATTACTGAAATTAATCGATCAATCTATCCTAATAAAACAGATCCACAATTTAAAAAGGTAAATAGACGTGATGTTTTAGAAGAACTAAAAAATTCGCAATCCGCTCATGAAAAAGGAGAATATTTAACGACACCAAGTAAGGAAGAACTCATTCAACGAGAGAACCTACTTGAAGAAAGGAAAAAGGAATTAGAAAAAGAATTAGATAATATTAAAAAGGTATTGAGAAAACAATAATCAGGCTATCTTTATAAGCTATTTATATTGTTTTAATCTTAAATTTCATAATTCTTATGATTGAATTATCAAAAAAAGTAAAATTTCGAAGAATGCACTCCATTATTTTCATTTTATTTTTCCAATAAAATTTTTATTGAAATCAGACTCCGAGATATTAATTCTTATTGAGGGTTTTTTTAAGAAAGCTTTAAATTCAATGAGATTTAAATGTAAAATATTGTTTGACAGAACGAGGAATTTTATGCGATGTTTCAAATAGAAGAAGCACCCACGGGCACCACTAAATGTGATTGGTGTGGAGACCTTATTAAAAAAAGCACACTTAGGCTTAGATTTGCCCCACAAAAAGGTTATAATTATTATTGGCATCAAGATTGTGGGATAAAATATTTGGAGGGTCTAAAAATTTTGCTACAAAATGGCGAAAAAGGTCATATTGGTCGAAGAGAAGCAGATAAAGCTCGCAAAGATGGGGGGTTATAAATTAGCGGATTTGCTAGTCTTTACCCCTACACAATAATATCTTGGTATTACTTACACAAAAGTATTAGTAAGGAAAATTGAATTTTATATTTTCGTTAACTACTTTTTGAATCCCTAACCTCCTTACATTTTCTTCCGTTTTTTTAAAGGAATTTTTATTGAAATTAGACGCTGAATTTACCTTTCCATCCAATTTTCACAGAAAATTGGGACAAAATTTAAAAAAGCTCGAACCTCACGTTGCAGGGATAAAAACAAGAAACTATTAAAAATATCAAAAATTGTACGATCAAACAGAAGTGATAACAAATGGAGATTTCAGGATATTGTGAAGAAAAATTTGGTGAAGTGAAAAAAGCATTTGAGAAGAACTTGAATTCCGGAAAGGAATGCGGTGCTTCATTTTCGGTAACCATTGAAGGAAAAACAGTAATAGATTTATGGGGGGGGTATGCAGATGCAGCAAAAACGAAAGCATGGCAAAAAGATACGATTGTAAATGTGTATTCAACATCCAAAGTTGCGACTGCAATTTGTGTGTTAATGCTCGTCGACAAAAAAATTATTGATGTAGAAGCTCCTGTAGCTGATTATTGGCCTGAGTTTGCGCAATCGGGAAAGGAAAAAATAACAGTTGGGCATTTATTATCTCATACAGCAGGATTAGCTGGTTTTGATGAGGCATTGGAGCTAAAAGATTTATATAACTGGAAAAAGGTTACAGAAGCTCTTAGTCGTCAAAAACCTTGGTGGGATGATAGACGAAGGAGCGGTTATCATGTATATACTTTTGGTTTTCTTTTAGGTGAAGTTGTGAAAAGAGTTTCAAAGAAAAGTCTCGGTCAATTTTTAAAAGAAGAAATAACAGGACCCAAGGATATTGATTTTCATATAGGAATCAGCGATTTAGAACGGCCGAGGGTAGCAGAATTGATTCCGCCAAAAGCGGGGATTAAGGGGAAAATAATGATGAAGATGATGGGTCTTATAATGCGTAATACATTGTTTCAAAAGGCTTTTACAAATCCAATGGTTGACGACACATGGCATGAAGATGTTATGTCAAAAGAATGGCAATCTGCTGAAATTCCCGCAGCAAATGGTCATGGAAATGCCCGTTCTGTTGCGAAACTTGGAACCATATTGGCTAACGGTGGAGAATTAGATGGAGTTCGTTTTTTATCCCAAGAAATAATTGAAGAAACTCTTGAGAGTAGAACTGAAGGGAAAGATCTAGTTATTAACATGCCTATTAAATTCGGGTTAGGATTAGCGATCAACTCTAAGGGTGGATTAATTGACAAATTTTGTCCTAATCCGCGCACGCTCTATTGGGGGGGATATGGAGGTTCATTAATAGTTGCAGATTTGGATGAAAAAATGAGCCTCGCTTATGTAATGAATAAACAAGGTTACAAAATGGTTGGAGATTCCCGGGCAAAACGGTTGATCAAAGCTGTATATTCTTCTTTATAGGATTATAGTTGAAGTTTAAAGTAATCAAGCAACACACTAAGTGGCAATGATAAATAAAATCAGCGGAACAATACTCTATCGAACATGATTTTAACCCGATTGATGAAAAATTAGTTCTTTCAATGGTTAATGAAAATCCGAATAATTGCGTGACCGTTCAATCATGATTTAAATGCATAACTTTTCTAAGGAATTTTCATTGAAATCAGACGCTGAATTTTCCTTTCCTTCATTTTCCTCTTTTTTTGGACATAATTGTTAATTTAATTAAATTATATAAAAAAGGATCATTAGTTATAATTATAAGCGATAATTTC
>JBHLMP010000052.1:0-24489 GCA_048938025.1 Promethearchaeota archaeon | reverse complement strand
AAATAATATCCTAAGCCAAATAAGTAATGAAGTGTTCCTTTTGTGGTTTCAATTGAATAATCATAACTACTAAAAAAAATAACGGCATCTGTTTCTATATTTGAGACAGGATGATGAACATAGGTTCCTAACGTGGGATAACCTAATAAATCACTCCAGCTAGGGATCATGAAAAGCGAGTAATTGGGATATAATTTATTTTCCATTTTCTGCTTTTCAATTCTTTCTTTTTCGATTCTTTCTCTTTCTAGTCTTTCATTTTCAAGTGCTTCTTTTTCTAACTTTTCCTTTTCCAGTTGATCTTTATGTTCGTTCTCAAACTCCATAATAACAACTCAAAATGTGAATTTTTTTATCGAATAACTGTTTCTTACTACTTGGTATAATAATGTTCATCATATTATATTCTTTGGTTTCTAGAGAAAAAATTTCTGCGATTAACCTTTATCCTAATCTTGATGATAAAAAAGAAAAATCAATCAAAATAAGTTATTTAGGTATTGGATATTTTCTACATAAACTTATACAAAACAATTTATAGTTTATAGATTCCTTTATTAATGAGTGATGAAATTAGCTTAATTCTCAAATTACTAGTATGTGTTGAAATATACAAGTTTGGAAATGAAGGATCTCGTAAATCATTTTCCCTTAATTCATGCGACAAAAAGGAAAAACAGTGAAGATTCTTGCGATAGCGCAATTTTCCATTAATTTTTGGGAAAAAAGTCTAATACTGGCTAACACACCAAGAAAGATTTAAATAATAGTTTTAATATGTTTATCATTGCATTTGTATAAAATAAGAAGTGCATTTTTATACAATAGTTAGGAGACGGGTTGTGGGTTGGTGTGTAATAGAAATATTACACCTTTAGTATCTATAGTCCCTATAGAGTAATGAGACTAAGAAGTAATAAATAGATTAGGTAGGATTGCCATGTATGATGTACTTTTCAAAGTAGTTATTTTCGGAGATGCTGGTTGTGGTAAGACCACATTAAGAAAGAGATTCATGACAAATATATTTATCTCAGATTCGAGTAAGACAATTGGGGTGGATTTTGATACTAAAGTTTTAAAAATGGATGGTCTGGTAATAAAGTTAATGATCTGGGACTTTGCGGGTGAGGAACGATTTCGTTTCATATTTCCTCAGTATATTTATGGTGCTATGGGTGGGGTTTTAATGTATGATATAACAGATTACAGTTCTTTTTCTCATATTAGTGATTGGTTATCAGTAATAAATGGAACGACCCAAAAATTTCCAATTATTTTACTTGGTGCTAAATCTGATTTAGATGAGTATAGAGAAATCACCTACAGAGAAGGACAGAGAGTTGCTAAAATGATGGATCTGAACGAATTTTTTGAATGTTCCAGCAAAACTGGTGAGAATGTTTCAAAATCCTTTGATCTATTAACAAGGATAATGTTAAATGGAAATGGAATCAAGAAAACTGAAGTTCTTGTTAGGTAAAAATTGAGGGGAGCAATTGCTCCTTAATTAGAAAGGGTTAAGGGGCATCGTTTGTACTTGTGCTAATCAATAGTTTCTATTTTTTCAATAGCTATTTGAATGTTTTTTCTTTCTGTATAAGATTACTCATTACTTTTCTAAATATGAATAGAAATATTTGTACTGGATAGTACTTTAAATATTACTTTAATTTATTATTAGTAGAATAAAAATAGGTAAATATTATGGTTAAAAGAGATTTAACATTTGATTTTGTTGAGAGGGAAATTAGAAAGAAATCATTTGGAATAATTAGCACAATTGATCAAAACGGTCATTCTCATTCCACTGGAATTGTATATGGAGTAGCTCCTTCTAATTTAGAATTTACTTTATATATCCTAACAGATAGAAATTATAAGAAGGTTAAAAATATAGAAGTTAACAATTCTGTTTCATTTGTAATACCTTTTCCTCATCATATTTTAAGGTTTGCTCCTGCATCTTGTGTTCAATTCCAAGGCATCGCACAAATCGTACCTTTTAATGATAAAGAGGCTCAAGAATCATTTAAAACTGGCCTTAAGATTCTAAAAATGAATTTAAAACAAGTAAGTAATAAGGAAGAAGAAGCAGTTTTTATAAAAATTATTCCTAATGAGAAACTTTTTTGTTATGGATTAGGTATTAGTTTAATGAAACTCCGTAAGAATGTTGAAAGCGGTTCTTATTTTGTTATAATTCCTCATAAGTGATAATTTGTCTCTTTCTTTTTTAATCAATTCCATTCTAATCGAACCAAAAATTATTGCTACTATACCAAATGCGCTCCCCATTTTTTTTATCACCATATTTTTGTAGATGTTATTAGGAAAGAAATGAAAATAGGGCAAGCATAGGCTTGAGATCAGCCATGAGTCTCTAACTCCCTCCCCCTAGGGTGAAAAAGGAGTCTCCCACAATTAGGGATACCCCTTCTAAAGTAAGGTTGCCTTTTGGTAGTGAGAGGTCATGGTTTTCACCCTATTTTTTTCTCTTCCCCATATGAAAAATTAAAAATTACATGATCATAATAACTGTCTTCATTTATATATCTTTTTGTGATCATGTATTCTAAATAATATATATATTTATAGAGAAGTAATTTTGACTATAAACAAAGAACTAATTTATTAATTTGTAATGTAATTAGTAATATAGGAAGATTCGAAATGATTGAAAAGTATTGTCAACTTATTTTAGTGGGGCATACATCTTCAAAATTGATATTTTCCATTGATAAAGAAGTCGTTCATAAAGTGATTTTCATAACTGAGCGACAACCACTTCCAGGAACACTTGAAGCTATAAAAGTATTGGATGAGTTAAATAGGTATTATAAAGAACGGCGGGTTGAGGTTGAGAATGCGAAATTCGATTTTCACATCCAAACAAAACCCATTGCAGAATTAATTCATCTTATTTACCAACAAAAACTCAACGGATTTGATAATATCATAGTAAATATCTCGGGAGGATTACGGTATATGGATATTTGGTTTTATAGTGCATGTTCCATTACGAATACTCGTATCATTCATGGAGATTTTATTTATGAGAAGAATGAAGAAGTGGGGATATACTCTAACATAGAATTAATCACCGTTCCATTTCCATCTTTAACAGAGAAGCAATTTGAATTTTTAGAGCTTTTTTTTGGTGATTATCAAGTCTATACCAAATTTTTTCAATCAAATTTATCTTTCAATGAGAATCCATTATTAACCAATCGGAAAAAGTATGGTTCTTTAGAAGATATCAAAGAAGCATTGGAAACAAGACGAAATTCTACTATATCGCGGGGTGCTATAAATGGATTCATTCAAAAATTAGAAAAAATTTCTGCGGTTAACCTTTATCCTAATCCTGATGATAAAAAGGAAAAATCAATAGAAATTAGTTATTTAGGTATAGGTTATTTTTTACACAAACTTATACAAAACACTTTATAGTTTAAGTAAAATTATCTCATCAATAAAAATCGATTACTAACGATTTGAAGTTAATATTATAGGTGGGGATAACTTTCCTTAAACCTATACATTTAAAAATCCGTTTTTTCATTAAATATTTAAATTGACAATAAAAGGATAGGAGTATTTATCTCGAATTGGACATGTTAAGGGTAATATAGTGGTTCATTTCTAAAATATTTCATTGTCAGAAAGTCTTTTCTCACAGTTGCTAAGGATTTACTTGACTAAAATAGAGATGGTGTGTTAAATTATCAGAAAAAATAAAAAACAAAAAGTAGTTCTTTTATTATTCTTAATTTTCTTAAATCAAATTTTATCTTTTAATCTCAATCCAATTTTTAATGATAACTCAGACGTTAAAAAAAAGAGTGAAATTGACCAATTTAATGAATGTAATGAATTATGTAAACCTAAATTAAGTTCAAATGAACCAAATGGTAAACCATTATTAATTGAACACATTTCTAAAGCTTCTAATAGTTTTTTGGATAAAACTTTACCTACTAATGTCAGTTTCCCTCTTTATAAGGATTGGATCTCGAAAAATGTGACGATTAGATATGAAGGGGTCTCAATAAAGAATCAGAGTATTTCCAATGGTGATTTTCTTTCAAATGCTGACGGGTGGACTTATAAGAGCAATGTTCCTACTAAATATGTAAACAATGGATGGCAATCAGCTGAAGGAAATCCTCCTGGAGATGTAAAGATGAAACTAACTTCTGGAGTAACAAGTTTTGAAGGTGATTTTGGATATTACGAACAAAATATAACCTTAAATGATGAATTGGCTTCTGGAAGAACTACTGTATTATCAACAAATTATTATTATACGGGATACCTGCCTACGGGGGTCAATGTTTATTTAGCAGTGATCATTGGCGATATTGAAAAGAACATAACCTATGATGATAGCTATATCGCACAGGATTCGTGGCAGTCACTTAATATGATTTATGATCCGAAAGCATATGGACAAATCTCGCCGGGAATTATGACTGTTAGGGTTGGACTTTATACAGATACCACTTTTCTTATTACAGGACAGCCTGCTTATATATCGTTTGATAATATTAAATTGGATCTCTGGACCATGCCTAATGCTAAAAATTTAGTTTACGCCTATGATGTTGAATTTCCAGCTAATTATACTTATACGAATACATCATATGGATCGGGGTATTCGTTCATACAAATTGACAGGTCGCGTAATCTCACTCAAGATGTAGTCTTTACAATTTATAACAATGTAACAGGAGCTCTCGATTCTGCTATTAATAACATTACTATTGAATCAGATGTGGTAAAATTATACAATTCAACAATATTTCATTTAGAAGGATGTTCTTATTCCATGGGTTTAAACATAACTTGGAATTCTGAATTTATAGTGTCTATTCCTTTTGGATATTTTAATAGTTGGGGATTAATAAAAAAACCTGCAGATTGGATAATACAGGAGGTCACAGATCTATATGATATTAATCATGTTGCAAATTGCACAGGAGCGGGATTTGGTTCTGAAAGTTTGATAATTCCATCTAATATCTTCGGATTTGGGCTATGGAAACTTAAAGCTATAAGTCAAAATTGTATTTGTAAAACTAATTTTCTTATTTGGAACAATTCGCAATTTATAGAAGATACAAAATTAACATTTAGCGATATTTATAAAGTGAATGTTACTCTTAATAACTCACTTTCTCTAAGCAACACTAAAATAAATTTTACTATATATTACCCTGACAATTCAATACTCTATCATGAAAGTAAAGAGCCTACTGCTCATGATGTAAATTTCGGCACCTTTACAGTTGGTTATAATATGTCGGTGGGAATTTATAAAATCATAATAATATGGACAAATAACGAGAATTATTTAATGAGAGATAAAGTGGGGTATGATGAACTCAATTTTATGGTATGGCACCACACGAATCTGAGTGCAGTAGATTCACATCTAGAAAAAATTTCAGGAGAACCTGCTTTAATTAAAGTAAAATTTACAGATTTAGATTTCAATTCTTCAATTGAAATTGCCACGATTACTTATAATTCAACATTTGGGCAATCTGGAACTATGGTTTACCTTGGGGGTGGAATTTATTTTATTGATATGGACACTAGTTCTTTAGAGTTAGGGGATTATTATTTTTCATTTAATGCTACTAAAACATTTTATCAAAATCAAACAAAAATTAATCTAATTCATTTGAAAATTCTCAGCGAACCCTTAAAATTAGAAGGACCTAATACAGTTATTAATGCAATGGGTAATAATTATGCTATATTTCAAGTGAATCTTACAGGAGCTATATCCGATATTCCAATTTGGCCTGCAAATTTGAGTACTGATTGGCAAAATTATACAGTTATAGATCATTATAATGGTACGTTCACACTTAACTTTTCAACGTGGGAACTTCCAGCTCAGGGGATTATTGAGACTTATACCGTTACAGTTTTCGCAAGCAAAATTTTTTATGGAAATACTACTTGCTTTATAACTTTAACCGTTCACCCGATACAAACAAGTATAGGGGTGAATCAGTCAATTTTTGTCGTTAATTTGGGTGAATCAGTCGATGTTAAAGTTAATTATACTGAGGAGGGTTCAGAATTTTTGATTCTTGGAGCTAATTGTAGTGTTGATTGGCCGAGTGTATACAATATAATGTCTGATAGTCAAGGGTTTGTTGTACACCTTGATACTGTTAATCTTTCTATAGAGACTTATACACCAATAATTAAATTAGAGAAACCAGGATTTGAAACAGCTTACAAAAGTATAATAATAACAATTAGTCGTATTAAGATTAAGGTTAATACAATCGATTTTGACGATTCTATAGGTGCTTTTGTTGGAGACACGATCATGATAAAGATTAATTTAACAGAAAATGGAACTGAACTCTATATTGAAAATGCATCTATATTCTACACTTGGGAATTTGGAAAAGGATATTTTGATTACATTGGTAATGGAACCTATGAATTAGAGCTAAAATTATCTGGAACCATCCCAGGAAGTCATATAATGACGTTACTTATTTCAAAAGAAGGTTCAATTTATGAACCAAAAGAATTTTCTTTTATTATTTCAATTAAAGCGAGAGAGCGACCGAATTATGTAATTTGGTTTGTTATATCAGCAGGTTTGATTGGTATGAGTATATTAGGAATTTTAACGTTAAGGAGCTATGTAATTCTACCATCAAAAAGGAAAAAGGAATCTGCTCTATTTGCAAAAACTCAGCGTTATAAAGATATTATGAATATAGAAGCAATAATTCTTTCAAATCGATTTAGTGGAATAAATTTTTATTCAAAAGATTATAATTTCTTACAAGAATATGAAGATGATTTACTCTCAAGTTTTTCTCAAGCAATTATAATGATGGGTACCCAGATTGTAGATAAAGAAGAATCAAATAGAATTTCGATTAAATCAAAATCTCCAGAAGGTATTGAACAAATTATCGAATTAGACTTCAAACATTTCAATTTCATGATTAGTGATTATAAGGCGATACGATTAATTTTCATTTTAAAAGAAAAAGCATCTGAGAGATTTAAAGATCAAACAGTAAAACTACTAATGGAAATTGATTCATCTTTTTCTGACAAATATGAAAATTGGAATGGTGAGTTAAAAAGATTTAATAAACTTATGCCTCCTCTTTTAGATCAATATTTTGAATCATATTATAGAGATCCATTTAAATTAAACAGAAATAAAAATATTAATGACCTTAAAAAAGAAAAACAGTTATCTAAAATGGAATTACGACTTCTCAATGTAATTATCTCTATAACTAAGACAAGCGAACAAGAAGAATTTTATTTAGAAAATGCTATAAGAAACGTTTATGAAAAAAATCAAGATATAATAATAGATGCTCTTGAAAATCTTATTGAGAAACGGATATTAATACCTTCCAGAGAGCGAAAGATATAGAAGTTCACCATTTTTGAACGTATTCTTCAATAAAGATTAATTCTGCAAAATTATGAAAAATCTAGATCAATTAGAATAAGGTTTGTCTTTTATTTTCTTTCTTGCACCATATTTTCGAGTTTGGCGTCTCCACCCAAAATTCCCAACAGTTCTATAGAGACCAGATGGTATAAACTGTTTTGATATTAGGTCAATAACATCTTGAGGGACTTCTTTACCATCCTTCAATGCGTTAGCTGCTATATCTAATCCATTGATGATGTGTCTTACCATACCTCCTCTTTCTTTTAAGGGAATTCCGTTAATTGCACCACCTCCACCGATGGCAATTCCACCTTTCCATACAAAACCACAATCTTTGGAGAAAATTTTACAAATCTGAAGTGCTATCATATTTTGAGACGCTTCAGGGAAACCATTATTGCATATCGCAATAAAATCTTGAGTTTTTTTCTTTTCTGATTTGTCTCTTTCTTTTTTGATTAATTCCATTGCTTTAATCACGGGAGCTGGCAAGCTATCTACATATAAAGGGAATGAGAGAATTATTAAATCTGCATTATCAATCATTTCAAAGAGTTCTTTTATTTTTTCTTCTCGATTTACCATTTGGTGGATAAATCCTCTTTCAGATGTCATCCCAGATTCCTCTAATTTTGAGATCAAATAATTTCCAAGAGATAATGAGGTACTTTTTTCGACTCTTGGGCTACCGATTAAAAGAAGTGCTTTTTTATTATTCATCATGTTTTTCCCTCCACTTTCTTTAAAATTGTAGCAAATTCATTTATAAAATCGGTTTTACTTTGATTTTTTATATATATAATTGCTTCATGAACAGGTGCCCCCATATTAAGTGAATTACGGTAAACTAATTCTTTAAATATCGATTCTTTTTCTTCATCTGGTTTGTCTAAAATGCCTATAGCAATAATCGAGCCCCTATTTTCATAGCGATAGGCATGATGAGTTTCTCCATGTCTTTTTGTAAAGAATGGTAATATTGTCGGTATAAATCTATCTATTACTTTTTTTAGATCAGAGGAATATCCTCCAAATGTGATTGGCGTGAAATGAATGATGAGACTACTTTGAACCATTTTTTTGGCAACTTCCCGACCATAGTCATCTGTTCTACATTCTCCAGGACTTATTACCCAACAATCAAAACAACCTTGACAAGCTGCAACATTAACATCTCTTAATACGATTTGTTCTACCTCAAATCCATTTTTTTTAAGTTCTTCGACTATGAGTTGAATTATTTCAACATCAGAATCATTACCTGAAAATCCATTCAATAATAACGCTTTCATCATTATTTAACTAATACGATTCGATTTTTTATTTTTATTATTTAATTAAAAAGAGGAAAAAAGAACGAAAATAAAAAAACTAAGTTTAAATTTTTGATTCTTCGTCAATCTTAATAGCTTCAGCTTTTACTTTTACAGTTGCTACGGAATCAAGAATCTTTTTATGAAAAATAGTTTCTATATCTACCATATTTTTAAGGACTTTTTGCATAGTTTCTAATTTTACTTTATTAAATTCCTCGGTTGCCACTTTTACATCGCTTTCTTCTTTAGTAGCTTTTTCTTTCGCAGTTGTTAATTCTGTTTCAGCTATTTGTATTTCATTTGGTTTTAATTTTTCTTTTGGTTTGCTTTTGACTTTACTTAGATGTTTTTCAGCTTTTTCTAATCCTTTCGAGGCCTTTTGAGCTTCATTCTGTTCAGTTTCGAGTTTTTTTAGGTTAATTAAAAGATCATTTAGCGGCACAATATATTCTTCCCGGAGTCTTTTGACTTTTTCCGTACTTTCTTTGTCAATAATTTCAAATGTAGAAGCTAATGACCCTATTGCTTGCCCTAAGGAAGGAGTCTCCGTTTCAGCATAACCTTTTAATGTGGCAACAGTATTTTTAATTTCCTTCGTGACATTTTCTACGGCATTAATATATTGATTACTTCCTTTAATTAAATCATTAATCTTATTGCTTGTAATTCCTAAAGCATCCATAAATTTCTTAAACATTTTTTAACACCTTGTTTATGATTGAGATCTAAATTATATAGGAGTTTATAACATTTTTGTTTATAAAAAATCAACTAAAACTCGTTATTCAGAAAATTCAAATCTTTCAATTTTCTTGGGGGAAACTCCACTTTTTCATATTTCTCGCGATGTTGGTACACTTCGCTAACAGCTTCGACAGGTGTGGGGAATTGATTTTTCATTTTTTATTGATTTGCTGTACGGCTAGGTTGTTGTCGGAGTACACTTATAGGTGCCCCTTATGGAACCTTTGAGTCATCTTGAGCGCGTCGATAGTTGTTTGATAATCAGCGGTTTTTGAATAAGGTTAGAACCCTCAAGTTTTAAGTATTTTATAAATGAAATTTCTTTGTTTATTTCCATAATTTTTATATACTAGTTTGTTTAATCTATTGCACGAACACATTTTAACAAAAATAGGTGAAATTTATGAAACTTAACAAAGTGCAAGTAATTTCATTTTCTATAGTTCTAGTCTTAGTAATTTGTATTTTTATGACTCCCGCTGTTTCTATTCCTTTAAATAAATGCGAAAGGGAAATAGATGACTGGACTTTAGTCCATGATGGAAGAGATGTAAAAGCTTACCCGGAATTAAGAGAATATGTTTGGGAAACTGAGAGACCACCCTACGGTCCTTATGATCGAATAGGGTTGCATAGAGTAGTAAAAGAAGGCATTAACCCACTAGGAGTTGTGTTTATTCTGCCAGGAACATGGAGTACTGGTGAACAATTATGTTCAAATCCCCCCGATGATGAGTGGACCGCAGACGAGGACCATTCTTTTGCACTGTTTTTAGCAAATAGAGGTTTCGATGTTTATGCCATAGATTATAGAACTCATTTTGTGCCAATTTATTTCAATCCAGATCAACTTTCATTTATGGCAGAATGGGGTTGGGATGCCTGGATAGGTGATATAAAGAAAGCTGTAGAACTCGCGAAAGAAGTCTCTGGAGTCAGAAAGCTCTTTATCGCGGGTGATAGTTTTGGAGGTAGTGCTGCGATGAATTATGCCTCGCGATATTGGCAAGAAGATTTAAAAGGTATATTATTAAGAGATGGTGGAACTGGAGCAAAATACCCAAGTCTTGTTACTAATTCAACTAATTTACCAGCAATGATAGCTGGGATGATAGCAACAGGTAATTGGTACTGGGAGGTGGGGAGTTCTCCGGGAGGAATTTTCATATTGAAATATGCTGATCAATATCCTGATGCACCTGCAATCAATCCCTATACAGGAGATCCTCTCGAACCTGTAATTAATCCTTATACTGGATTGCCTTGGACAAATATCCTAGAATGGGCAGCATTTGCGATATACTATGCATGGGGACCTGGTGTTGTTAGTAATATCTATGGCGGTAAGGGAGATGCTAGGGTCATGCTTCACATTGATGCTACATTTGATAGGTATTGGCCTATTAGATTAGGTCTTGAAAGTGAAGCTATAAGTGATTGGGACAACTGTCCATATGTTACATATGATTTTGATGATCATTATCATGAAATAGACGTTCCATTGCTTGGTTTTACAAGTGAATTATTTGGGCTCGCCTATTGGGGGCCTTTCATACATTGGATTGCTAATCCTGATTTTACAGGACACTATTTATGGGGATATGGTCATTTAGATGTTTATTCAGGTGAATATTCTAAAGAGGAAGTAAGTCAACCGACCTATGAATGGCTTATTAGTCATAGTATGTTGGAAGGATGTGGTAGTATTAAAATTGGATATAGGTGGTATATAGGGAAAACAACGATTTTTATCAATGGGAATTTAATAGATTTTAAAATTAAGGATAAACGCTTTTCATGGGATATAATTGATCATTATTCTTATAGGGGATATGAAATCTTTACTGGTTTAAATGATTTAGGTTCAATAAGAATACTAATTACTAGATTTGGATTTGCAATGGCGATTGGATATAAAGTTTACTTTTTCGGATGCAAAATGTAAGGAACTTAAAACATAAATTCATTTTTTTTTTTATTTATATTTGATAATAAGTGGTTTTTGATATAAGGTTAAAACCTTCAAGCTTAATGGATTTCATAATTGAGACTTCTTTATTTATTTTTAAAAAAAAATTGGTCTAAGGATTGCTCCTGCCGACATGGAAAAACTCCACTTTTTCATATTTCTCGCGAAGCTGGTACACTACACCAATTATCAAGTGGGTTATAAGGATCTAAAAAATGATCAGCGAACCAATTGCTATCAAATTTTAAAGCTTCAATACTTTTCCAGCGCTTGACTTCTTCCTACCATGGTAATCGCTGGATTGTTATGGTACCAAAGCTTAATCCTTTATGCATTTCTTCTTACACTCTCTAGATTATTTTTGAATTCCTTTTCTGATACTACTTCTTTCTTTTTATATAATCCTAAATATGATGTGTAAATATTTTGAAAGTACAATTAGAAATTCCGAATTCTTTCACGTACATTCCAACTATATCTTGGGCCTCTTGATTTTTTTCAATATTGTTATGAAAATCGTTAAAAGCTTTAATGTTTTTAAATACTAACTGCTCCGTGTATCTATTTTTAATTTCAGTTTCTTGATAAGGAAAATATTTTTTTTCTGTAATCATAGGGAAAAGAAGTTCATATCTCATACACCTATAGGATTCATAAAAAGGCTTTAGCTTATTTTTTGCAAAATTTATGAAGCTTTCAAGCTTTTCTTGTGGAATTTCACACGACCATTGTACTAAAATCATTATTAATTCACCCTTTGAGCTTAAATTAATTTCAGTTAAGTATTATGTAATCTTAAATAATGATGTAATAATAATTAATGGTTCAAGAAAATTTAATGGATAATAAAAATATTTTTAGAAAGAGAGTTTATTGTTATGAAAACTATAATATTCCATGGTAGCCCTAGAAAGAATCAAAACTCAGATACTTTAGTTGATTATTTCATAAGAGGATTGAATTATAATGGAGATAAGGAAGTAAAACATTTTTATACCAACGAATTAAATATTAAACCATGTCAAGGATGTCTAACATGCGCAACTTCAGTAAATCATAGCTGTGCTATAAAAGATGATATGGAAGAAATTTATTCTGCATATAAAAAAGCAAACACAATAGTTTTTGCCACTCCTATGTATTGGGGATATATGACGGCTCAATTAAAAACAGTGTTCGATAGAATGGAAGCTCTTGCTTGGGAAGATTTTGGAAATAAAACATTTGTAGTCATAATTACTTATCGTCATCACTGTGAATCAACAGTTGCATTTTTTGAACGGATAGCGCCATTTTTTGACATCAAATTATTCATAATTACATGCTGTACCTATAACAAAGATGAAAAAAAAGATATTCCAATTAATATGTGCCAAGATCAATTAGAAGAAGCGTATCAACTTGGAATTGATATAAGTAATATGGAAAAAGAGAAGAATTGAAATAAAAATGGTAGAAATTTTTATTTATTTTGAAGGTTTTCAATAACTTTTTTGTATTTTTCATGTATTAACGTTTTGTCAAAATCCCAAAATTCTTGGAGCATTTTATCTTGTTCTTCTTTGGTAAAATATTTCATTACAGGGATGAAAAAATGTTTATCCTCCTTTTCAATATGCTTTGGGTAAAAATCCGTTAATTCACTTAGATATTTTACAATATCATTTAGTACTTTTATATTACCTTTTTCGTATTGATTTTTAGCATCAACCAACTTTCCTACCGTATTTCTTGCCCATATATGTTCTTCTATTAGTTCTTCCATTATCTTATTATGATTAGGAGAGAGTTCTTTCTTTTCTAAGTCTCTAAAAAGAATATCTTCTTCCTTACCATGATGAGTTCTATCAGCGTACATTCTAATAAAGTCAACAGCAATATCAATAAATAGAGGATTTGCTTTTGCAAATTTCTTCATTTTTTCAATTTCTTTTTCCATGAGTTGAATCATTTTTTCAATAAGTCTATGTTCTTTCATTAATGGACCAATTGGCATCATAAATTTTTTCCACCTTTTCAAAAATTATATTTAATTTATTAAAACAAATAATGAAGCTATTTTTATATAGATAAATTCGAACATGTTCAATAATATTAGAATGTTAATATCAATAATTGAATTCATCTCTCTTGCGTATGAAAAAAATATAATAAATAAAATTATCCTTTATCCTGAATCTTTCCTTTAATACATTTTAATAGCATTAAATCCTGGAATTTTCGATTTTCTTAAAAGTCCTTCTTTAGACAATTTTTCCATATTTAAAGTAAAAAGAAATCTGAATAATAATTAAATTGATTATAGAACATAAATTGAGGATATTTGCAAATGCTTAAGCTACCTTTTATAAACTAAACAAAGCGTATATTGTTTACCACGCAGAGTGATCTAAGATTGCGTTAGTAGGACACACATCTTGGCATGCCATGCAATCGGTGCACTCACCGATATTTTCTGCCACAACTTTACCATCTATAAGTTCATATACGTCTACAGGGCATACATTTATGCATTCTTCTGCTCCAACACATAGATCTAAATCAATTTCAACCCAATGTTCATTATCGTCCCATTTTTTTATATTTACCATTTTTTACAGAACCTCCAATTGATAGTTTAAAAATAAAATATTCAATTTTGACTCTTCTTCAGATAGTTATAAAACCAAATGTTTTTAAAAAACTTACTCTGAAATTTTATAACTCCCTTATATATTATTATTCTAGATTTTATTACAGAAAGAAATCTGAACTAAATTGTTAGGAAATTTTATTATTTAAGGGACTTTCGCATCTAATCGCTCATTACATAGTGTATCGCACTTCTGGATGTAGGGGTTATCCCTTCCCACATGGAAAAACTCCACCTTTTCATATTTCTCGCGGAGTCGATACACCTCGCTACACAGCTTCGACAGGTGGGGCTTATTGATTTTCCATTTTTTATTAATTTGCTGTACGGCTAGGTTGCTGTCGGAGTATACTTGTAAGTGCCCTCTATGGAACCTTTCAGCCGTCTTTAGCGCGTTGATAATCGCTTGGTATTCAGCGGTGTTGTTTGTCGCACTTCCAATGTAATTGCAGCCTTCATGGATAACCTCATCGTTATGAACAAATAAGAAAGCACAGGCAGCCAGACCGGGATTACCACGAGCAGCGCCGTCGGTATAAATTTTTAGGATATCCCCTTTTTTAATTGGATTTTTACTCATGTTTTTCTTATAGATATGTATTTGATTTATCGCAAATTTATAATTTATGAATAAATGCTCGCAAATAAGTAATTTTTGAGGATTTATCAATTAATTCATTTTTAATCTCTTTTTCCTGATTATTATATTCAGAATCGGAAATTACTCCTTCCTGAAGTCTCTCTATTAATTCTTTAAGCTTATTTTCTAAAGAAAATCTAATTTCCTCTAGATCTATTAACTTTTTATATAAGAAATCCTTATTCTTCTCCTCCCATTTTTTACTATATTCCGTAAATTCAGCTTCCAAGGATTTGAAACGTTCAGGATATTGATTGGCTAATTTTGAGAGATTTATCTTAGCTTTATCAAGGAGTTTATTTAATTTTTTCAATTGATTTGATTCTATTACCAAGGATTCGCTTTTCCACGTTTCGAGATCTTTAAGATGTTCTATTATTCCATGTTCTCTCGCACTAATTTTTCCACAAATTTCAGCAATTTCATTTGTAATTTTTTCGATTAGCAATATTTCTTTGGATATTTTAATCCACCTCAAGCTAATTTTTTAAATATCTTCTCACTATTTTCAATTATTTTAGAAAGTATAAAAATAAGTAGGTTCTTTCTTCTTTCTTAGTTGTTATATCATTATATTCACCCTCATCAACTAGATTCCCATAAACATATCCCATTATTATTGTTTATCAAAATTATGAATTTCTTGAATGAAAATTAATTATACTGAGTCGAAGATTTCATATATTAGAGAGGAAATCTATTTGTATTTTTTTCATAATGAGAACGTTTATTAAATTTAGAAACATATCTTACATACTTGAGCAGAGAAATTCCAAAGTTTCAAGTATAAAATAAAAAAAGAATTAAAATTTGGTGAAAGCATGTCGTATAAAAAGAGAAGTTATGGCAATAGAACAATGTACAAAGCCACATGTGCCGATTGTGGGAATGAGTGCGAGGTTCCATTTCAGCCTAAGGAAGGTAGGCCTGTTTATTGTCGAGAATGTTATAAAAAGCATAGAAGATAAGTAAGTCTATTTTTTCTGAGTTTTGGTTGCAATCAAAAACTTATTTTCTAACTTATGGAGTAATATTTTGACCTGTATCTTTCTCAATATAAACAGGATTTTTAAGAAGGGGACATATAAGGACTCAAAAGCCTACAAAATACGTATAAATAAATCATTATTCTATGAGCAACATAGAGTAATTAAACTTAAATCTGTAAAAGAAAGAAGAATTTAAAGAGGATAGACAAGAAGAGAAGTAATGACGGTTTGCGAATTCTGTGGTAAATTCATCGGGAATAATAAATGGGGAAGGGTACATCAGCATATCAATATATGTCAGCAACCAGAAAAAAGAGTATTTTGTTCCGATAAATGTAAGTTGAGCTGGATTTTTAGAGTAATGGAAGATTGATTTTACTATTTTGATAATGGCTCAATAGATTTCTTTTTATAGTATATTTCTAAATATCTTGTTTTAAATCTCTGTGAATAATTAAATCAGAGTCTATATCAATTAATGAGATTTCCCACTGGATTGAATTTGGTCCAAATAAATTAAGGTTTATTATTCATAATTACTTAATTCAAATAAGAATTTTAAAATGAATAAAAGGAAAATTTATTCTGCTAAGATTGGAGAATTGAAAAAAGCAAATGAAAAATATTGTAGTTCTTTTTTATGATAAGATAAACAATATAAAAATTTATGATTTTGAATTGCCTATAGAGGGTTATACTGATTTTGAGGATTTTCAAAATGAATTAGATCTATTAAAAGATAAATACGATATTTTAATGTTAGATGCCCATAATAAGAGTATCGATTACTTTTTACAAAATAAGGACCAGATCGACTTAGTTGTTAATTTAGCGGATAATGGATATGAAAATGATTTTTCAAAAAATGCTTTTTTCATTGAATTATTTAATTTCTTAGGGATAAAATATACAGGTCGACAAGCTAATTATGTTGAATTTTTCGAACGGAAAGATCTCATGTTATATTTATTTGAATATTTAGGAATAAATCATCCAAATACGGTGAAATATTATCAAGGGATTGATTTGAGGTTTTTAGAAGAAAAGGTTAAAGTATTAAGATCGCCAGTTATTGTAAAAATGGGGATTTCAGGAGATTCTTTACTCCTTGATGAAAATAGTATTTGTAATTCGTTTAAAGAAGTCATGGAGAGAATTGAATATATAGAGAATATTTTAGGCCAGAAAGAGATAATTCTTATTCAAGAGTTTATTGAAGACGCAAGAGAATATACAACATTAATTATTGGTAATGATGAGTGTAATGATGTTAAAGCATTCACCATCCAAGTAACTCCAAAAAAGTTTTATGACTTTGAACAAAAGAATTATAGCCTTCTTCCTGTAGACCAATTCTATAAAAGATGCGATATTGAAAATTCGCATTTATTAAAGAATATTGAGGATAAACTAATTGATTTAAAATTAATTACAAATTGTAAAGACTATGTAAGATATGACTGGTTACTTGACCAAGATTCCAATTTTTTCTTACTTGATTTAAATGCCAATCCCTCCTTTGATTCAGAACTTTTCAAACTTTTTAATGATTTTTTTTCAATAAAAGGAAGAATTTTAGGTTACATTATCAATTCTGCTTTAAAGAGATAATCATATGATATTAATCAGTAAAATTCATTCTTGATTCCAATTCATTACTCAAATTAATCAATAATTTTTTTTAGATATTATAAATGCTGATTCTTTAACATAAATATCAATTTGCTGTCAAAGATATATCATATTTAAAAGTCCAGATTTTTTCTAATTTCTGCATTAACTTTTTCCACTAATTTTTTATGATTTAAGAAATTCTTAATATCAAACGAATCATTAACAATTTGCTTATATGAACTCAAAACAAAAGACCTATAAGAGCTATCTAACTTGGCTCTTACATCATCTACTTAAACAGAAATTTTTAATGATATTCTTGATTTTAGGGATTACTCTCGTTACATTAACAAGAACTTTAATTCCTCTTATTCTAGGAGACATTGTTGATAAAACTATTATGATTAGCAATATTAAAGAAATAATCCCGTTAATTCTCACAGCGCTTTTTCTCTATATCACCAATATAGTATTGGATTATGGCTCTATGATGGCAGGACATTTTTTAGGCTTGAAGACAGAACAAAATATGCGAACAGAATTTTTTGATGTAATCCAATCAAAGCCTTTAAAATACCATGATAGTGCTAGAACAGGTGATTTACAAGCACTTGCTACTAATGATCTACGAATTATAAACACTATGGTCTCTCACGGTGCTTTCTTTATTTATCCATTCATTCAGGTGGCGATAATGGCTTATATATTATTTGTCGTTCTTGATTTGAGGCTAGCTTTATTTTTTATTCCATTCCTCATTTTTTACGTTTATTTTATTCTTTATTATCGAAAGAAACTTGCCCCTTTTGTTGCTGCACGCATGGAAAAACATTCAAAAATCGCGATTGTACTTCAAGATAATATAAGTGGTAATGCAGTGATAAAGACCTTTACAACTGAAAAATCAGAAAGGAAAAAATTTCTTTCAGCAGTACGTGCTTTTAGAGATAATTGGATTGGAGAAAATGAAGTTCAGTCCAAGTATTACCCACTTTTAACTCTTTATATTGCCATAAGTATACTTTTTCTTATAAGTTGTAATTTTGTCTATTTTGATATGCTGACAATCGGTGAATTAGTTGCTGCGAATTTACTTTTAACGACTCTTGTTGAGCCAACGAATTTAATCTTCTGGGCAACTAATGATATGATGAGTGGTTTTGCTGCATGTTCACGATTGTTTAAAGCACTATCCAAAGGCGAAAGTGAGAAAAGTAATAATTTAGTTAAGACTTGGCCTAAGAATTTTAAAGGGAAAATAGAATTTAAAGATGTGTCTTTCTCTTATGAAGATAAAGGAAAAATAAGTAAACCCATTTTTAAAAAGCTCAATTTCTCAATTGAACCGCAACAAACAATTGCTTTAGTCGGACCGACAGGATGCGGAAAAACTACTCTTGCTAAATTAATTTTATCTCTATATAAACCAAAAGAAGGTAAAATTCTCTTGGATAATGTAGACATACAAGATTATCCTCTTGAAGTATTAAGGAAACATGTAGGTTATATTGAACAAGATATTTATCTTTTTCCACGATCTATTAAAGAAAATATTGCATTTGGTAAACCTGATGCAGCAGAACCAGATATTATTAAAGTTGCTAAATTAGCACAAGTGGATGAGTTTGTACAAAACTTTCCTAACGGTTATGAAACCATAGTTGGTGAAAGAGGCACGCGATTATCTGGAGGAGAAAGACAAAGAATTGCTATAGCTCGTGCTCTTTTAACAGACCCAGATATTGTAATTCTTGATGATTCAGTTTCAGCAGTAGATAGTGAAACAGAAGAAAAAATTGGACGTGCTATTGAAAATGTCTTAAGAAATAGAACTACAATTATAATAACTCATCGTTTAAATACCATTAGGGCCTCTGACAATATTTTAGTCCTTAAAGATGGAACAATCACAGCAGAAGGTAACCATCAAGAGTTACTACAGAGATCAGAAGATTATAGGCGAATATATGGGAAATATCTTGAATTACCAGAAATTAAAGTTGAGGATTAGTAAGGGGGTATTACTTTGGGACTTTATTCTGGCTTGATGGACGAGCAGAGAAAGCACCATTATTCTGATCGAGAGTTATTCGTTCGATACACGAAAAGATTGGTTCCGTATAAAAGGAGTATATTCTTAATTGCGTTATATATTCTCATCTCTACTATTGCAGAAATTATTAGTCCCTTAATAGTAGGATTTGGGGTTGATGAATTATCTTCTACAAACATTAACTTTTTATTAATAATAATTCTTGCCTTGACTTACGTTTTTCTATCTGCTATTGATTGGTTAATGTTTTTTTTACGTAGAAGAGAATACGGAAATTTTGTCCCTCATTTCTTAGAAAATCTCCGAATGGATATTTATGATAAATTACAAATGCAAGACATGACTTTTTTTGACAAGTATCAGAGTGGCGCTTTAAACACGAGAGTTGCAAATGATGCTTTAGATTTTGGAGATACGACCTCTTTAATATCTGAGACTGCTGGTAATTTTCTCATTAGTATATTAACATTTGCTATTTTAGCATTCATAAATTTATATCTTGCCCTTATAGCTTTAATTGCCGTACCATTCGTATTTTTATTGATGATTTCTCTTAGAAAGCTAGCAAGAATAGTCAGTAGAGCTTATCGAAAGGCAATAGAGAATGTTAATAATGCAATGGTAGAATCCATAGAAGGTATTCATGTCTCTAAAAGTTATGGTCAAGAAGCAACAATATCAAATCAATTTAACGAGATTAACAAGGATTATTTCAAATCAACTTTTAAATTGACAGCAGTAACACATCTATGGAGACATTTATTAAACATAATTGCAGCAATTACCTTATTAGTGATTTTATATTTTGGTGGACAGCTTGTTATAGAAGGTAATTTAACCACTGGAATGATTTTTATATTTATACTTTATCTCCAACGATTTTTTAGGCCGATAATGGTTCTCTCTACATTTTTTCCTCAACTTAGCTCTGGAATGGCTGCTTATGAACGTATTCTTGAAATACTTGATTCTGAACCAAACGTAAAACAAAATATTGGAGCAATAGAAGTAGGAGAATTGGAAGGAGAAATTTTTTTTGAAAATGTTAGCTTTTACTACAGAGATGATGAATGGGTTTTTAAAGAATTTAATCTTAGGGTAGGAAAAGGAGAAAAACTAGCGATTGTTGGACACACAGGAGCAGGAAAAACCTCATTAGTATCACTTTTAGCACGTTTTTATGAATTTCAAGGAGGATCAATTAAAATCGATGGAATAGATATTAGAAATATGACATTGGATTCATTTAGAAGAAATATTGGGATAGTTCAACAAGAAGTATTTTTATTTTCAGGGACATTAGAAAAAAATATTCGTTATGGAAAACGCGACGCTTCTGAAGAAGAACTATGGAACGCGATTAGAACGGTTCATGCTGAAGAGCTTATCAAATATTTACCGGAAGGTATAGAAACACGAGTAGGTGAAAGAGGAAAGGGATTATCTACGGGGCAAAAGCAAATCATTAGTTTTGCTCGAGCGATCTTGAGTAATCCAAAAATTCTTATCCTTGATGAAGCAACTTCAAGTGTAGATGCCTATACTGAGACAATAATTCAAGAAGCTCTTCAAGAATTATTAACTAATCGTACATCAATAATAATTGCTCATAGGTTATCAACTGTTGTTAATGCGGATAGAATCATTGTAATGGATCATGGAAAAATCATTGAAGAAGGAACTCATGATGCTTTACTTGCTAAAGGTGGAAAATATGCTCTACTTTATAAGCAATATTTTGAGCATCAAAGTCTTGATTGGCACTTGAGTCAAAGTAAATTAAAAACTAGTTAATCATTCCAAATTTACTCAAATTCAATATTTAACTATTGATGCAAATTTTAATCTATTTATAATAAATATGCACTAACTTTTTTCTGTTCTAGCCTAGATGTTCATATTGTGGAATTCCAGTCAATCAATGGTTAAGAGAAATAGAATAATTTTAGTAATAGGTAAATTATTTTTAAGTTTTCTAATTATAAGATTATTTCTTCATATTTCTCACTGAGCCGATACACCTCGCTGCACAGCTTCGACAGATGCGGCAAATTAATTTTCTATTTTTTATATTATATAAAAAAAGTTATTATCGTTAGGATATTAGTAATCATATTAGCTCCATTTGAGATCATAATTCTATGAGCATCTTAGAGTAATTAAACGCAATACAACTAATGATGGAATAATTTAAAGAGATTAAGCAACGAGAGAAAAAGAATAATGCCTTATTGCGAAAACTGTGGAAAAAACATCGTGAATAATAAATGGAATAAGGAATATTACCATATTAATATAAGCCAAGAACCAGTAAAGCGATTTTTCTGTTCCCGTCAATGCAAATTAAGATGGATTTTTAAAATAATGGGAGAGGACAAGGAATAAGGAAGATAACAAAAATAAATACAAAGCATTAAAAATTGATTATGAGAAACTAAAAGCTGATTTTAATGAATTCAATTAAAAATTCACAGTTATATGTCCAGAACATTTTTCTTGAGAATTTAGTAGACATTTATCGATTTCTGGCTCGATTATATGTTTAATTCCCAAAGCATCTAACCAGCAACTAATACGGTATATCACACCACATTCATATTGTTTGTTAACTCCAATCATTTTCATGCCTTCGTAAGCAAAACATCGATTTATTTCCCAATGTATCCGATTATTTTCAGTAAAGGTATAATTAAAGTCCATAAAATTCCCTTTTAATACACTAAAGGCATTAATAATAAAATCTTTTAACTGTTCAAAGGTCTCTATTTTTTCTTTTTCCAATCGCATTGCCTTTTTTATTCTTTGCATTTCAATGACTGAAAGAGTTTTAATAGCAGCTTTATTTAATTTATTAGCAGCGTCAATACCTAATTCATGGGCACAGTTATAGAACCATGAACCATCGTGAGTCATCCAGCATTTAATAAGAAGTTCTTTTAATTGATCTTTCTCAAGTTGATCGAATAACTTCGTTAACATAATAATTAACAAATTGATTATATATAAAAAACTTTAATTGTTATTTTATAGCATTTTATTAGAAGTGTATTTGTTCATAAAATAGAACGAATTATAATTTTTATTGATAATAGCAGCATTTTCCAGGGCTTCAGGAAGTATAACCTTAAGATAGACTATGAAAAGCTGAAAAACATCATAATAATAATGTTAAAGATTTTTTGATGTAATGGATTGGCATGTTAAGAATGATGAATTAGATATTAGTATTATTATAGTTCAAGTATTTTTATCTGGATTTGGAATAACTCTTTTTTTCATGATTGCGAGGATACAGACTTTTTATGCGCTAGGTTTTGTGGAAGGAGGATTATATGCTAAGGATAAATTCACACCATATTAATACAATTAAATGGTACTCTTCGCATCATAGGTATTTTTTAATGATTTTCCTGACTTCCATTCATTTCTAAGAATAAATTTCTGAATTAGTTCATTTGCATTTTTTGGTAATTCTTCTTTAAATTCTATGTATCTTGGAACCATAAAATACGCCAAGTTTTGTTGTAGAAACTTATAAAACTCTTTGTGAGTAATCGAAGCTCCTTTTTGAATTACAGCACATATTTTCAAATGTATTTCCGAGGATTTACTATCAGAAACTTCAAAAACAGCGCTTTCAACTATAAGTGGATGTGAATTTGCGACTATTTCGATATCTACTGCAAAAAATATCTCCTTTTCTCTACGAATCATATCTGATTTCCTTCCTAAGTAATATATGAAACCTTCATGGTCTGCATATCCAAAATCCCCTGTGTAAACCCATCGATCTTCTCCTTTTCTTGTTATTGTCTCTTCTTGTAAATTATAGTATTTAAGCTCAAACGGAAGTCTTGTCCTAGCGCAGATTTCACCGATATTATCTCGTCCAGGGGGAAGTACTTTGCCTTCTGAATCAACGATTTTAATTTCAACACCCCGTGCTGATTTTCCGATAGATCCTAGTTTTCCCCCTTTGGAACCTACATTATTTATAGTAAAACCAATGCCCTCAACAAGAGACCACATTTCAATTATTTGAATCCCAAACCTTCTTTCGAAGGTTTCCCATATCTTTTTTAAGGCACCAGCACCAAATGCATATTTAATTGAATGATTTCGATCACTTTTTGATGGTGGTTGATTTACTAACATTGTTAAGTGTGCTCCATAATAACAAAAACCATCAGGTTTAAATTTTTCAATATCACTCCAAAAAGTTGAAACATCAAATTTTTCTGCGATTATTATCGATCCATTATAATAAATTATTGGAATTATCAAGAAATATCGTTCTAATCCTTGAAATAATGGCAAGGGACAATAAAATTTATCAAAGTTACTACCAAATCCTAAATCTTCCAACTGCCTTCCTACACTAATTCCTGACAATGTATAATAATTTCTATATAACACTCCTTTTGGTATTCCTGTAGTCCCTGATGTATACGATATTTCAAGAGGATGAAAACTATTCATATGAATATTAGGATTCTCTAAATTTTCAGAAAAGATTTCTGCAAAACTAGCATATTTCTCATCATATTCATAATCATTTGGTGCGTTTCGAATAAATATTTTCTTAATATTGGGTAAATTTTCGTAAATCTCCTTAACATTCGCAAGATATATATAATCAATAATTAAAATCTCAGAATTGCTGTTTCTCAATATAAATTCCAGTAAATCCTTTTTTAATAGGTAACTTATTGGTACAAACACGCTACCGGTTTTTGCTATAGCGAACCAACAAAATAGAGCCTCTGGATTATTTGGAAATATCAAGGAAATATTAGGATTTTTCAATTGTAATTTTTTAATTTGTTTTATAAGTCCATTAGCTATCTGATTTGAAATTATATTTACATCTTCATACGTATAAACCTCATCATGAAAATAAATGAATGGCTTGTCTTTATTAATTAGTGCTTTACTTTCAATCATTTTTGGCAGTGTAGCATCTTGAATATCATAGACTTTTGTTAGGTCACTTAGGTTATAGATCTTTCGAATTTCCAAGTGCTCACCTTTTAATTCTATCACGACTTCTTCTTTGTCTCTAAAAGGAAAAGC
>JBHLMP010000051.1:0-24917 GCA_048938025.1 Promethearchaeota archaeon | reverse complement strand
CAACAGTTTCTTGAAGAGTTGCTAAATAAATACGGTGAAGATGCAGAAAAATTACTATTAATAAACGCCCCAGATGAGATAAAAGATGAAATTTGGAAGTGGCTACAAAACAATCTCGATCTCTCAGAAATGGATGCAAATTTTCAAGAGATGGCAAGTCAATTCTTTGACCTAGAAGATTTACAAAAACATTTCGAAGAACTAATGCAAAAACAAGATGGAGAACATAATTTTGGTCATCACTGGATTGGAACTCAAGGCCAATCTCCATTTGGACATTCTGGTCAAAATCCAATGGGTATGAGAGTCGGTGGCTCTTCTGGCGCGAGAATGGCTGTCCAAATTGCCCAAAAAAGAATCTTTAAAGATTATAGAAAAGATATCGTACTGGATACTAGACAAATTAAAGTAGCATTAAAAAGACTCAAAAAACTCGAAGAAATCGGGAAAAAGGATGAGCTAGACCTTGATGAAACCATTGATAAAACTGCTAAGAACTGTGGCGATATCGAAATTGTGTTTGATAAACGCAGAAAAAATAATGTTAAACTTATTCTTTTAATGGATGTCGGTGGAAGTATGACACCATATGCCAATTTAGTTAATCTGTTATTCTCCGCTGCCAATAATATGTCACACTGGAAGAGATTCGTCTATTTATACTTCCACAATTGCATCTACGAGAGTTTATTTTTTAATGCTAAAAGAAATCCAGATGAATCGATTAGCTTCGAAGATTTCTTACAAAAATATAATAATTCTTTTAAAGTAGTCGTAGTTGGTGATGCGGCTATGGCCTCATGGGAATTGACTGAGCGGTATGGTTCTATATATTATTATCATAGAAATGAGATGCCTGGAATTTACTATATCAAAGAACTTGCTCGACATTTTAAAAATAATGTTGTGTGGTTAAATCCAGAGCTCATTAGACCTGAATGGGCACCTTGGACTCGCAAGATAATTTCCAGTATTATTCCTATGTTCGATTTGACTGTAGAAGGTATTGAAGAAGCCATGGATTATTTAAGAAAAGGTGGAAAAGATTTGTATACAACTGTGCAGTTGCTTAAAGGGTTAAATTATTAGAAAATTTATATAATTTCCTATTCAAACTAATTGTCTCTGAATTTTTTCTTTCTTTAAGATGATTTTTTTAAGCGAACCAATTAATTCTGAAAAAGTTAGCAGATGGACGACAGTAAAAATGAACCTTAAAAAAATTTGCTGAATGTTGGGCTGTTATATTTATTGTTATTCTTATATTCACTATTTTTTGGTATCATTTCTAAGACATTTGAATAATTTATATAGATTAAGCTAGTGATTTTATCTATTATATAAGTTTAAAGAATCATTTCTCTTCTAAGATTAATAATTTTATTTGATTTTTTTAAGAATCCTACACTTAACTAAAATATTTTTTAATTAAAAATTCGAGGTTTACCCACTTTTCAACAACAGTACTAGTATCTTTTATATTTTTAACTAAATCCTTGTACTCCTTATCAAATTCCTTTTTTATAGCATCAAGTTTTCTTTGAAATATTAAAAGATCTTCTTTAACTACAAGAGCAAAAATGATATCTTTTGTATTATTGGTTTGAAAAATTATTTTACGATCTCCATGATCTACTGTTCTTATCTGTTTTTCACCTTTAGCAACTAGTTTTAATACAGTCAATATTCCAACAATTCCACCTGAAATTAAAGCAGAATCATAATTCTCTTTTGTGTCTTCTACAAAAGGATGGCCATAAAGCAAAATTCCTGATTTATAAATAATATAGATATAAATTAATGAATCGGCCCAATTTTTAATAGGTAATCTTATAATAAATTTAGCTCCTTTATCTTTTCCTTTTGACTCAAAAATAATTTGACCTCCATGTAGATCAATGATTTCATTTGAAAATTGTAATCCAAGTAAAGATTCTTGCGAATTAAATATACTTTTTTTTGAATAGATTCTATTCTTTTCTTTTTCTGTTAAACCAACACCATCATTTTTTATAGTTATCTGAGCAAAATTATTACTTTTTTGTAAACCTATTAATATATTGACTTTCTTAGATGTATTTTTTATAATATAGAATAATAAATCTTTAATTACATGCTCAATTCTAATCTTATCGACCTCTGAATACAAATCTTCTGATAGATTTAATGTTAGATTAAATTTTTGCTTTTTCATATTACTCATTATATCATCTACAGATTCTCTAATTATCTCGATTATACTCTCTGTTTGCTTTTTTAATTTTAATTTATCAGATTCAATTCTGGAAATATCTACAATTCGTTCAACTAAATTGATTGATTTTTCTCCACCTTTTTTAATCAATTCTAGGAGTTGTATCGCATTTTGATCTAATTTATCTTTATATGAATTTAAAAGAATTTGGGATGCATTAGACATAACATTTAATGGCGATTTCAATTCTTTTGATGTTTGGGCAGTCAATTCTTTTTTAACTTGATCTAATTTCCTTAATCTCTCGTTTTCTTCTTTAATAATCTTTTCTGCTAATTTCTTTTCAGTTATATCCTGTAAAATAACTTGAATGTATTTTTTATTCCCAATTTTTAATGACGAGAAAAAACATTCAACCCATGCTATATTGTGGCTATTATTTAGGTATTCAAAATCTATAATTTCACTTAAATCATAATCAAAAGCATTTTGAATTATTTCCTCTATTGAATCAAGTTGATTTTCATTTATTTGGAAAATATTAAAAAAAGATTTACCTTTTAATTCCTCCTTAGGTTTATTTAAATAAATTTTAGCAAGGCTGTTACAATCATATATTTTTTTGTTGAAATCTAATAAAATTATGGAATAGGGAAAATTTTCAACCAGATTTCGAAATTTTTCTTCGATATTTTTACGATCTGTTATATCCCTTATTATATCTATTATTGCTTGCTGACCGTCAAAATTTAATATCGGAGTACAATTATATTCAAAATACTTTTTTTCATATGTCATAGGATCAATGAATTCTTTTTCAAATCTAATAACATCATAATTATTTATTAATTTATTAAATGTACAATGTTCGCATACTTTATCTCTATTCATTAAAACACTGTAACAAATATTTCCTCTAAGATGACATCCAAATTCTTCTTCTGCTTTTCTATTCATGTATAAAATTTTATAATCTTTCGAAATGACAATAATTGAATCATTAACATTTGATAATATTGAATTCATATTTGATTCGGATTGCTTAATTTCTTGCTCAATTTTCTTGCGTTCAGTGATATCTCTCCCAATTTTAATTATTTGCTTTATTTCACCATCTTTAGTTTTGATTGGATATGCTAAAAGTTTCACATACATCTCTTCTCCATTTATATGATGAATATGGACCGCCTCACTGAATTGCCCAGTTTTTAAAACATTTTCAACTGGACATTTACATTCTGGTGGTTTACAAATCTTTTCTCGGTTGTGAGTTAATTTAAAACATTTTCTTCCTATAACCTCTTCTTTAGAGACACTATATTTTCTACAAAAGGTTTTGTTCACATCTGTTATTCTATAATGTTTATCTAAAACTGTTATTTCATCAAATATAGAATCAAAAATTAATGTTAAATATTCGATTTCTTGACTTTTTTGTTTTTCCAACATTTTTTCGCTTTTTTTATTAAGGGATATTTACATTTAGTCCATTTAGAATATCATTATACATTTGAGGAAAGCCAATTTCAATTAGGATGATAAATTTACTTCCTTCATTATAATCTCCTTTAACCCTATTTTCAACCCAAATTTGTCCATTATATTCTTCGATTATTTTTTTCACCAATGATAAACCTAACCCTAAGTTGATGCTATTTCTTACTTTTTTTTCTGCCCTCAGAAAAATTTTTTCTTTCATATTATCTGGTATTCCAATCCCATTATCAATAAATTCTAATTTAAGATATTTAATGTTATTTTTTTGCTCTTTTGAGACTTTGATAATTATTTCTATTATTTGATTGTTGTTATGTCTTATAGCATTTATTAAAATGTTTTCAAATACATCAAGTAGGAGGTCATTTGCTTTAACATAAAATTTTTTGTTAGGGAGATCAACTTGTATATTAATTTTTTTACCTTGGAAACTTTTAATTACATATTGAATTGAACGTTTTAAAACTTCATTAACTTCTATTGATGTTATATATATTCCAGATTCTTCAATTTCAGAAAGTTTCCTTACATTAGAAACTAAATTTGCCCCTCTAATAACCTGTTCTATAGCAATATTTATTAATTCATCTATATTTTCTTTTCTTTTAAAATCTTTTAAATATAAAGATAAGAGCTCCATAGATGATTCTATAATTTGAAAAATATTATTAATGTCATGAGTAAAGAGATCTTTATAGAAATTCACACGGGTATAAGCTTCGCGATACTTTTTTTCTGAATCAATTAAAATTTTTTCTGTATTTTTCCTATATGTTATATCTCTTATAATATCTATTATTGCTGGTTGACCATTAAAGTTTCCAATTGGTGTACAATTATATTCATAACATTTTTCTTCATATGTCATAGGATCAATGAATTCTTTTTCAAATCTAATAACATCATAATTATTTATTAATTTATTAAATGTACAATGTTCGCATACTTTATCTCTATTCATTAAAACACTGTAACAAATATTTCCTCTAAGATGACATCCAAATTCTTCTTCTGCTTTTCTATTCATGTATAAAATTTTATAATCTTTCGAAATGACAATAATTGAATCATTAACATTTGATAATATTGAATTCATATTTGATTCGGATTGCTTAATTTCTTGCTCAATTTTCTTGCGTTCAGTGATATCTCTCCCAATTTTAATTATTTGCTTTATTTCACCATCTTTAGTTTTGATTGGATATGCTAAAAGTTTCACATACATCTCTTCTCCATTTATATGATGAATATGGACCGCCTCACTGAATTGCCCAGTTTTTAAAACATTTTCAACTGGACATTTACATTCTGGTGGTTTACAAATCTTTTCTCGGTTGTGAGTTAATTTAAAACATTTTCTTCCTATAGCTTCTTCTTTGGAAACACCATACTTTAAACAAAAAGTTTTGTTTACATCTATTATTCTATAATTTTTATCTAAGATCGATATTTCATCGAATATAGAATCAAAAATTGACAATAAGTGATCCACTTCTAGATTTTTCTGTCTTATAATTACTTTTTTCACCTTTTTTCTATAAAAACTATTATGTTAGAGTTTTAAGCTCTTTATATCTTGAGCGAAGAGTAACTACAGTTACTCCAACTTTTTCTGCTATTACTCTTTGATTAATTAAAACATTTTTAATCTTAGAAGCAAAATATATGGCGCCTGCACATAATCCTTTCGGATCTTTTCCACAAAATGAAACTTTTTCAAAATTGGACAGTAAAAATTTGACTGCAATTCTTTCTACTTCAATATCTAAACCTAAATCTGCTATATATTTTGGAATAAGTGATATGGGATTGATATTATGTACTTTTAAATGTAATTGAAAAATTAATGTTTTATAACAACTTTTTACTTTATTTTCACTAGTAGATGTTTCATTAAGAATTTCTTGAAATGTTCTTGGAAGACCTTTTTCCTTACAAACATAATATATACATGCTGCGATCATACCAATTATAGATCTACCTTTTAAAATATTCATTTTTAAAGCTTTTTTATAAATTCTTAAAGCATCTTCCTTAATATAGTCTGGAAGGTTTAAATTGTGGGCAATTCGTTTTAACTCTGTTATAGCTATTAATATATTTTTAGATTTCCAGGATATATATGAGTCTCTTTTAACAGCGCGTTTTAATTCAGGATTATATATTTCTTTTTCATCTATAATGGTGCATAATTTTAAATCTGGTAACAAAGGTGAAATTGGAGGGCATAACCTCTGTTTTTTAATCTCATCTTGTTTATTGTAGGTTCTTATTTCATTATGAGAAAAGTCTAACTCTCTTTCACTTATGATTAAACCACATTGATTACAAACGTTTTCACCCCTTTGTTTTATTGAAATTATACTACCGGTACATTCTGGACATGAATTATAGGTATTAATCTTTTCCTTTATCATTACCAATTCTTCAAATCACTTTTTTCAAATTCTCGATTCCTTTTCTCAATAATATTATTTCTGAAAATTTTGAGGAGATTACATTCTTATCTACGCTTAAAGTATTCACTTTTAAGAATATTATAAAAATTTTTGATCGTTTTATGATTAACTTCTTTCTCAAGGAGATAATAGGCTTCATTTTTCTCTTCTGAGCTAAGTTCATCAAAATCTTTAGAATTTTCCTCAAAATATGTTATTCTAGACTTCATAATTCAATATAACTTCAATTTCTCTATTTTCAATTTCTTGTTTTTCTTTAGTTTTTTGACTTTTTAATTAATAATAACTCCAAAAAATGATTACTTGTTTGATTCACTTCAACTAGCGAAAATTTTCTCATCATAATTATAACTTGATTTTAATTGTCTAAATATTTAATTTTAATTTTAAAGATGATTTAAATTTATTATAAAGTGTACTTCCTAACAGTAATTCCCAAAAATATTCAATCTTTTTATTCGCATCAATATAGTACTGAGGACATAGCCTGATTTTTTCTTTTAATTGTGCTCTTGAATTGTAATAACTATATACTTTATTAATGAAGTTATAATATTTTTGTGAAATTAGAATTCTATTAATTTCCTCAATATTACTAATATGAAATTTTCTTTTTTTTCTAAAATAATTAACATATTTCTCTATTTCATTTATTAGATCGTTCATTTTTCCTTTTTTTTTTCTAAAAATCTCTTTTTACAAAATTTTTAATTATTATTTCAATTCTTGTATTTTTTTTATTATTTCTTTAAGATATAAATCTCCCATACCTAATCGAACTGTATTAGAGAAAATTAACGTAATTATAAGCGATACACTACCTATTTGAATAAATTGGGAAAATATTTTTTGATCATTTTCTAAAACTAGAAAATATTTTTTCACCATTATTAGATTTTTCTCATTTCTCACTTCGAATTCCCTGATTGTGTTAAATAGTGTTTTCAATGGTAAAGATGAGTAAAGAATCTTTCCTTCTATTGTAAAGAGAGAACTTCCAAGAATTTCATTTCCATCTACATAGTCTCTTAAAAGCTTAATTAAGTCTTGAGAAAATGATAGGATATTTAAAATTGAATTTTTTTTCCCCCCCTGAGTTCCTTTAGACTTTATGGATTCGATTGTATCTTCATAAAATTCCATTCTAGATAATTCAAAATCAACTTTTTGATATCCTCTTACTTTATAATTTTTATCTACAAATAACTGAAAACTGTGTTTACACACTAATCCAGAAGGTACAGAAATTGTAGTTAATTGTTTGTTTTGGTCTATTATTTGAATAGGAATTTTCAAAATTTTTTTTTGCTTACAGAGTGGGCACTGTATTAGAATATTTTGTGCATAATTTTCATAACTAATGTTTTCTTTCTTAATCAAATTATCTACACTCCTTTTAGCTTTTTATTAATTATGTTAAAATTTATCATGACTTTTACTCAAATCAAGAACTTTTTCTTCAAAATACAATTTCTTTCCCTTCACATAATATTGACAACTTTGCTTTTCTAATCCAGACACATAAATATTTTTTCGGATACACCAGTAAAGCCCTGTTGGATTTGGATTGTATGCATATTTACAATCCGAAGAAATAAACTCTTTTTTTTCTTCCCTCCAGTTAAAAAATTCAAACAATTTTTGACATTTTCTTCCAGAGTTTTCATCAAATGGATAGCTCATAATACAATGAGTTCCAATTCCAGTTTTTCGGAGTTTTACAGGAACAAATCCTAATTTAGTAAAAAATTTTAACTTATATGGAATACATTTCGCAACTAATAAGAAAACAATATATTTATCGTATTTTTTTAACTCATGTTGAATCATGAATTCAACAAATTTTGATCCTAATCCTATTTTCCTATAATTCTGTTGAATCTCTAGTGTGTCAAAATAAAAAAGATAAGTATTGTTATATTTAAATAGAAATATTAAATTTAAACAGCCAATAATTTTATCGGTAAGATTTAATATATAATGTGAGTGATTTAAATAACCAAAATGCCAAACCCCTGGATCTTTGATATTTTCAAAAAATTTAGGGGGTAATTCTTCTCTTCGATATATTTTAAATTCATAATCTTTTAAGAGTCTTCTCAAATGAAATGGTAGATTGCCAAAGATTTTTTCATATTGTTCCTTTAAACGCCATAATGGAATTAAATTTTTTTCAATTGTCGGATATAACTCATTTTTTTCGATAATATTTTCTAAAGCTGATAAAGCATAATCTTCTAAACCAAAATATTGATCTTTTAATACATTCACAAGAATCTCTACAGCTCTTTTATCGCCTATTCTTCCTAATGCGTCAACAATATTTTTTTTAATTAGAAACCTTAAATTCTTTTTTGATAACATTTTAATTAATTTATCAACACACCGATATTCACCTATTATTCCAAGAGCCCATATAATATCTTTCTTAATCCAATCGTCTTCTCTTTCCAATAGGTTTAGTAAAATTTCTACTGAATTATTATCTCCAATGTAAGCAAGAGCTGATATAACACTTTTCCTAATAAAAATATTATTATCATTTATTAATTCAAATAAGTCTTTTAATATATTATTGTCTCCGATTCTTCCTAATCCTTCTATAGCATATTGCCGAATTCTTATTTTAATATCATTATTAGAAGCGATCTCAAGTAATAATTTGATATTCCCTTTTCCAATTTTACCAATTATTTTTGGAATTAAATATGAAGATCCTTTAAAGCAAGTATTTAACAAGGGAATAAGAGCTTCATTGCAACTTTTTTTTTCTAAAGCTAAAGCTGCCTTTCTTCTAATACTTGGATCGTTATGATTTAAATTTTCAATTAAAGCTTCATTACTTTTTATTTCATTCTTTTCCTCTTTATATACCATGAATTCCAAAAAGCAACCTCTTTTCATACAATTAATAATGTTTTTTAATCTTGTGCCTTCTAAATTTTTGGTAAATCATTGAAATGAACTTATATTACCTAGACTTTCATTTTGCTCATGATTGGAAAAATATTTTGATAATTTTTGAATTGTTTGATTTAATTCAAATAGAATTATACCTAAGTTTAAATAAATTGGAAATATAACTGAAAGCCTTATATCATACGTGACCGATTCAAGAACAATTATAAATCCATCATTATCTAATTGATCCCCTGCTTGAATTGAAACTTGTTTTATTTTATTATTTTCCTTTAATATCTCAACACAGTTTTCAGCTAAAGAAACAATACCAGCACTTAATGCACTAATAGATTGATGATAATTTTCATCTTCGTTGAAATTTACGTGATCTACTGTAATTAAAAAACCATCTTCAGTAAATAAGGTGGAACTAACTATACCTGTCCTGTCTCTAAATGATTTTAAAATATTTTGGATTTCATTTTCCCTCAAACTAGCCATCTTGGACAACTACCTCCTTTTCACCTATGCTATTGTCATTCGTTCCATTACATACAAATTTTAGTATTTGTATAATAGCATCTTTTAATCCAATATTATATTTCGCAGATCCTTTGAATACTCGTTCACCTACCATATTTGAAATCATATCACAGCCATGGTAATCATCCCTATCCGATTTATTAGCAATAATCCTCATGGGAATTGTTTTTCCTAAATTAGCTTTAGTTTCTTCTAAAATTACTAATGCATTTCCAATATTCGCTAAATCACAACCATCTATTAAAAAGATTACACCATCGCTTCCTTTTGCTAAAATCTTTCGAACAGCAGAAAATTGAATTTGCCCAGGACATCCTTTCAATTCAAGTTCTTTTATAAACCACCCCGAATATTCATCTTTATCCCTTAAATATTCACTTTCACTCATTAATACACCCTCTGTTTCATAATTTAAATTTGGTCTTGCCCATATTAGTCTCCCAAGATCAAAACCTGTAGTAGTATGCGTTTTATCTTCGTCATATGCTTTATGTAATTCTTTTTCAACATGAATTGCCTTCCCGTCAAGTGTATGCACTAAAGTACTTTTTCCAGAATTAAAGAATCCTGCTATAAAAATTTTTAACTTTATACCATCCAATTTATAATTCCACATCCCAATTTTTTTAATGAAATATTAATAAATGAAAATTTAACAAATTTTTTTAAAAATTTAGATTATATTTATATATAATCTTATTTTTCTAATCTCTTTTCATATAGATATCAACTAATAATAATATCTTCCCTATATATTTAAATCTTTAGTTTAAATATTATTATTGAAATTTTTTTATAAAAAAGAATTTCTTATAAAAACATTTAAATATAAATTATTATATAATCTTTCTATATAAAAATCTAATAAAAAAGTAATTTTTTAAAAAAAAAACCTTATGGTTAAAAAATATAAAAAAATAAGATAAAGCATATGGATGATATATAATGGCTAATTATAAACAGTTATCTGATTTTTTAAATGCTATGACTGGTGTAACTGTTGAATCTTTATTAAATATGGGCTTAAATATTCCTTTAATTTGGAATGAATTTTCGAACTCATTTAATAAAGACGGTGTCAAGGGCTTTCTAAAGGATTGTGGATTGGTGATAGAAGGCTCTGATGTTAAATCGATAACAGAAGATTTTGCACAAAAAATAAAAGAGGTTGGTTTTTGTCAAAGAGCAAATATCATAGAGGCTAATGATAATAAAGTTGTTATAGATCTTGGAGAATGCATTTTAGCTCCTGTAACAAAAGTTATAAGAGGTACTGATTTGAACAAGATACCTCCTTGTCCAATGATGGCTCTTTTATATGGTACTATAGAAACAAAAACAGGAAAGAAGGGATCTATTGAGAAAGCAGAGTGGAAACCTAAAGAAAATACAACAATTTTTACATTGAATCTGGAGGGATAAAAAAAATGGCCAAATCAGACTGTATTCATGCTGGAGATGAAAATTCTGAAGGTTTAGTCTGGTGTAATAAAAAAAATATTTACGTTTCAGCAAAAGAGAAGGATACATGTCCAGATTATCAACAAAAATAAAATCAGGAGAAGAAAAAATGAGTGCAAAAGAAGAAAAAGTGAAGGAAATATTATTTGACCTAGAAAAAAATTCAGAAGTATCTAATAGTGCTCTAGTATCGTTAAAAGGGCAGATGATGGCAAGTGCGTTACATAAAGACGTTGACGACAGAGCTGTAGCAGCAATGACAGCTGCTTTAACATCAGTTGGAGCCAGAGTTGCCGATACATTAAAATCAGGAAAAACTGGATCAATTATCATTACAGGGGATAGTAAATTAATTGTATTGCACCAATTGGCTCAAGCAGTACTAATTGCCATAGCTCCTGCCGATGCAAAAGTTGGTTTAATTGATTTTGAAGTAAATACTACTCTGGATAAAATAAAAATGGTTCTAGGATAAATAATTAAATAATTAATAAATTTATATTTTTTTTTTTTAATTTCACAGTTGAGAATTAAAGTTAACAAAATTATAAGAATTATTGAATAATATAACGGGAGAAGACTTTGTTAGAAATAAAAGAAAAGTTAGTAAAACTATTAGATGACCTTATTACCAATACAAATATAAGTAGTACCAGTTTAATAACAGAAGATGGTTTAATTATTGCTGTAAATAGTGAACAAGACAATAAAGATGAGGAAGTCAATTACAATTTTGCGGCAATTTCTGCTAGTATGTTATCAATGGCAGAAAGAGGAATAGAAATTATTAATGCAAATAAAATATTAGAACAAATTAAAATTGATGCTGGCTTAAACGAAAATATTGATGCAGATTTTACAATCTTAATCACAAGAGTCTTCTCTAATGTACTTTTACAGTTAATTTTTCCTAAAAGAATTAATATTGGATTAATTCATTTCGAAACCAACAAGATTATTAAAGAAATAAGAAATGTAGTTCAAGAAGACACTTCTAGAGAACTTTTTACCAGTCTAGGTTCTCTAACATAAATTTGAATTCAAATAATTAATAAATTAAAAAGAGTGCTTGAAATTGACAAATGATAAAAATCATAGTAATAAAGAAAATAATGAGAAGAATAATAAAACATATCTTCAAAAAGTTACTAATTCATATAGGTTAACAGAAAAAGAAAAATTTTATGAAGAAGAAGACCTTAGCTCAGATGCAAAAAACGTTCTTAATGATGTTTTTACAGAAATAACTGAAGATGCTGCTACTGAAACAAAATTCAGTGATGAATATGAAGAGTTAAAATCTCAATCTTCTATTACTGTTGAAAATACCATTAAATCAAGCAGTGACCATTTAAAGGAAGAAATAGATCACCTAAGCACTAGAATTTCTAATAATATTGAAGAAATAAATGATCTTAATTCAAGAGAAAGAATTAAAGAATTAAAAACTGAGGAACTAAAAGAGACAACTGAAAAGATCTTAGAAAATCTAAACAAAGAGGATTATAATTCCTTTAAACATAAATTAACCCTGTTAAAAGAATTGGAATCATTTCATGAGAATAAATTAAAAGAATTAGAAGAAAAAATTAGAGATTACAATGAGAGATATAATAAATTAGAAAAAACAATTGAAGAATACGATGATAGAAACCTTGAACTAGTAGAAAAGAGAAAAGAATACGAAAAAAGAGTAAATGAGTTTAAAGAGAAAAATAAATTAATGGAAGAAAGCAAGGAAGATTTAAAGCAACGCATTAAGCAATTAGAAGAAAGCAAAGAAGAATTTACAAACAGAGGGAAAAAATTGCAGGAAGCAAGAGAACAATTTATGGAATTAAGTAAGCAGATGGAGGAGAAAAAGAGAGATCTGGAGAAATGGGAAATGAAATTAGAGAAATTGCAGAAGAGTTTGGAGAAAAGTAAATTTGACTTAGAAAGAAATAAAATAGAATTCGAAAAGAATAAGTTAGAATTTGAAATAAGCAAATCAGAGTCTGAAGTAAGCACAGATGTCCTAAGTGCAAAAGAAGCTCAAATTAAGATTGAAGAAGATAAAAGTGACACCTTCGAAAAAAAGGAGAAAAAAAGAGGGAGAGCGGCAATTTTACATGATATGCTGGAAGAATTATCATATAAAGGAGATTTTCAATCTTGTCTTCTAATAGATGGAAAGGGAATGTTAATTTCAGAATATTCTAAAAAGAAAGTAGATGAGATGGCAATAGGTGCAATGTTTTCATTAGTATGTACAAATATATTAAGAACTATTAAAAGCTTAAATTTACAAGAATTAAAATATTTTAAAATGGCTTCTACTAATGGAGAGTTTATGCTTAAAAATATCAGTATAACGAATTATGAGAGAAATTTTATACTTTTAGCACATTACACCAAATCAGATTCAATTCTCCCAGAAATTACACAAAAGATAGATAAGAAGGAGATTAAGAAAATCTTGGACAGTGTAAAAAGGGATTTTAATGAATTTGGAAAAGGAACAAAAATTTCTTGGGTTTTTGATAATTTAGGAGATAAGGTTAATTTTTTAAAGAAAAAATATAAAACACCAGAAAAAGATATAGAAATTATAAGAAGAAACTTATTGAACAAAACTTCGATTAAAATAAAAGAATTATTTGAAACATAAATAAATCCAATATTAAATCCAACAAAATTAAAACTCTCAATTTTATGAATTTCATAAAAAGTTATTAAAGTTTTTCTAATTATATATTTAGATTCTATAATTTCTCTAAATGAAGAAAAATTGTCTATTAATTTTAATGGTGATAAAAATACTATTCTCTTTTTTATTTCATTCTTTTAATATTAATTTCTTAATAAATGAATTTATTTCTAATTTATATAAATATAATAATTAATTATTTAGATTAGATTGTCTCTGGTGATATTTATTACAGAAGATCAGAAAAAAACTAAGGAAATGATAAGATATGAAAAAGAAACGGGAAAAAAAGCTATATGGCGTGGATCGATAACTGAGGGATTTAAAAAGTGGCAAAGAGGGGAAAAGATTTATGATTTAGATAGAAAAGGGATAGGGATTATGGTTCCTGAAGATATTAAAACTAAATGGGAAAAGTTTGCTAAGGAAAATGACTTTAGTACTATTTCTAAGCTAATCAGAGAAGCAGTTAGTTTCTATATACACTTTAAATCAAAGATAGCTAATTCCAGGGATATATTTGAAATTTCTCACGAATTAAAAAGACCACTTACTTCAATAAAAGGATTTTCACAATTATTAATTGATAAACATAAAGATGAGTTTAGCTGGGAAGCTTTATTAAAAATCAAAGAAATTATTGATAATAGTTTAATACTTGAAAATAAAATTAAAACTATCCTAGAACATCGTCCTATTGATAAAAAGGAGTACGAGATATTAATTGTAGATGATGATGAATCAACAGTCAACTTATTACTTAATTTTTTTGAAGGTAAAGGTTATAAATGTAAACAATCTTTATTGGGAAATAACGCACTTGAATTTTTAAATAAACACATTCCTAAATTAATATTATTAGATATTCTTTTACCTGATGTAGATGGTTACGAGATTTGTAAAAGATTGAAATTTAACGAAGAATATAAAAAATTTAAGGATATCCCTATTTTTTATATAACTGCTGTTCCAGAAGTTGAAGTTGTGAAAAAATTAAAAGAGACTGGTGCTGATGGTTATTTCTTAAAACCTTTTGATTTTCAAGAATTTGATATATTATTTAAATATCTGTAATTTAAAAAAATATGTAGAACTAATCGACATATATATTTAATTCATTAGAAGTTTTGAATTTTTTTACTTCTATTTAGTCGTATAATAAATATACTTCCCATATTCCTTCCTTTAGATTTTACTATAATTTCACCATTATGCTTTTTAATAATTTCATTTGAAATGTATAAACCTAGACCAGGTCCTTCCATATCAATATTCATATTTTTACCAAATCTTTCAATTTTACCAAATTTTTGAAATAGAAAAGGAATTTCTTTTTTTGTTAGTCCAACACCATCATCTTTAATAATAATATCAATATACTGTGGATGTTCAAAAGTCTCTATATAAATGCTACCCTTAGGAGGTGTATTTTTAATAGCATTTAATAAAATGTTCGAAATTATATTACCGATTTTGAATTTATCTATCTCTAAATATAATTCTTTGATAAGTTCAACATTTATGAACACTTGACGTTTATTAGCAATGAAAATTAAATCATTAATACAATTTTTAATAATTGGAATTAAATTTTCTCTTTTTAGATTTAGAATAAGTTCATTTGATTCTATACTATAAGCAAAAAGTAAATTATCAACTAAATTTTTTAATCTGTATCCACCCTTATGAATAATTTTTACAATATCTTGGATGTTATCATTCAATTGTGTTTTGTATTTCTCCAATAAATATTGAGATCCACTAAATATTGAAATTAAGGGAGTTTTTAATTCATGTGAAATTCTCCGTACTAAATTATTCCTAATTCGATCAATTTCTTTTAATTTTTCGATTTCTTTTTTCATCATCTTATCAATTTTTCTTTTTTCAGTTATGTCTCTGATAACGACAAAGATTTTTAACTTCTTATTGATCTCCTCTAAACTGAATTTTGCAGAAATTGGTACATAATACCCTTTTTTGTGAAACATTCTTAATTCCATGGTAAATTTATCTCCAGCTTTTTTAAATTGGCTTATTAATTTCTTATAAGAGACTTTATCATTTGGATGAATAAATTCGAAAAATTTAAATCCAATTAATTCTTCTGAGAGATATCCAGCTAAATCATAAATTTTATGACTTATATAAGTAATTGTACCATCTATATCACCTTCCATCAAAACATCAGAAATATTATTTATAAGATTTCGAAATTTCTCTTCAGATTCTTTTAATTGTTTCTCAGCTTTGACCTTATCAGTAATGTCAATTATCATTGCTAAATCGGCAGGACGACCTTCATAAGTTATTGTTTTCGAGAAGATTTCCATCCATCTAATTTCTCTGTTTTTCCTTATTGTTCTATATCGATATTGATGGATCACTTCTAGATCGCCTGCTTGCTTTTTACGTGCTTGTTCCATCACGAATTCTCTATCTTCGGGATGAATAGCTTTTAAAAATTCATTAGGTGCCCAATCTTTCATCTCTTCTGCCGAATACGCATTCATTTTAGAAATTCTATCATTAAAATATTTAAATACCCCATCTTGTAAGATAATTATCCCCATTAAGGACTGTTCTGCGATATTTCTAAATTTTTCTTCAGACTCTTTTAAAGCTAATTCTGCTTGCTTTTTCTCTGTAATATCAATTAAAGTTGTTAACATAGCATTCCTTTTTAAGTAATTTATCGTGTTTACATTGGCACGTACCCACTTTAACTCTGCTTTTTTGTTATAAAATGGAAATTCTACTTCAGAAAATGACTTTTCTGCATCTTGTTGATAAGTATTTATATAATCCAATATTGATTCACGATAATCTTGATGAATGGATTCTATTAAATCATTAATACTTGAGTGTAAAATTTCTTCTCTTGAATAACCAGCAATATCTGAAAGGGCTTGGTTACAATATACAATTTTATTATCTTGAATAATGTCGATCCCGATGAAAGTATGTTCCGCAATTCTTCTAAATTTTTCTTCAGATTCTTTTAATGCTTCCTCTGCTTTTTTACGATCTGTTATATCTATCACTGTAATAAAATCAGCAGGCTTATCTTCATAAATTATTGGTTTAGAGTAACTATCAATCCAAATTATATTACCGTTTTTCTTAAACAATCGATATTGATAATTCTTAATTATATTTACATTTCCTCTCTGTTTTTTTCGAAATTGGTCAAGAACGAAATCCGAATCATCAGGATGTATTACATTTTTTATGTCTTCAAAAGTGAATTTTTTCAGTTCCTGAACTGTATATCCTGATATTTTGGTAATGGTATCATTTATGTATTTGACTTTATTATCTTGAGCAATTGCTATTCCTATAAATGATTGTTCCGTCAAAGTTCGATATTTTTCTTCAGATTCTTTTAATTTTAATTGTGTATCTTTCATTTGTGTTATATTTTCAGTTAATACCTGAATTAATTTTTTATCCCCTAAATTAACTAAAGAAGCTTTGGATTTAGTCCAAATCATATTTCCATCTTTAGGAAAGTGTTGAAGTTCTAATGATTCGATAGTCCTCCCTCTAATTAATGCATCAAAAGCTTCACTTAAGGTTTGTGAAAAATCTTTTGGTATTATTGCTAGATTCTTAAAATTTTTTCCAATCAGATTATTTTTATTATAGTTGAATAATCTTTCTAATGAAGGATTACAATCAATAATTTTTCCAGATAAATCAATTAAAGTTATTGCATATGGGGAATTTTCAAATAAAAATCTATATTTCTCCTCAGATTCTTTTAATTTTCTATTCCTTTCCTCTACTTTTTTTTCTAAGATACTATTTATTTTTTTTAATTTATTTTCGCTTTCCTGCAACTTTTCTTGCATATGTTTGTGTTCAGTGAAATCTTTTATATATTCAATTACTCCTATTGTTAAACCATCAGAATTTTTGAAAGGATATGTAATAATTTCCAACCACCTGATTGGATTTTCAATCGAGGGATATGGTGCAATAGCGCTATGCACATCGTCTGTTTTCAGAGTTAGTAAAGATGGACACCAAGGACATGGAGACTTTCTTTTTTGATAGATAACGTAACATTTCTTTCCAATTAAAGGAATCTGTGATTCATACATATTTTCAATCCAATAATTGGTTTCGATAATATTTAGGTCTTTATCTAGTATGCTAATTCCCTCTTGGATCCCATCAAAGACATATTGGAGAAATAGCTTATTATCCCTTAGAACTTTTATTACTTTCTTGTGTTTAGTAATATCTGTATAATTATTAACTAGACCATTAATTTCGCTATCAGCTCCTCGATCTGGAACTGCTCTCATCATACCCCTATAATGAGATATGGTAAATATTTGATCAAGCTTGGAACGGGCATTCTTTCCCATTTTTTCTCTGGATTTCTTAAACTCCTTTTCTCTATTTTTCAATTTATCCAGAACTTTATTAAATTCCTATTATTTTTCAATTTTAATGAAATTTTTACATTAATAGAATAAATGCAATTAAAAACACTCACCAACCCATACTATTTTGTCTAAAAATATGAAAAATATCACATTTTCATATGTAATTTGGTAAAATTTTAGACGATCAAGTATAAAACAGAAATAGTATTTAATGCTTTGCTTAAAAATTAATGATCTGAACAATCATATATATATTTTATTAACATAGTTAAATATTGATTAAATAACTAATATACGAACCTAAAAAAATTTTAAATTTCATTTTTATCTATTAAACCAAGTCTAAAGCCTGATTATATAATTTCTCTTTTTTATACGGATTTCTATAAACACTAAGTAAAATTATATCTTGAAAAGAATATTTAATACTCTATAAAACATAATGCAAAATATCTAAAATGATCTAATTTGGTTTAAATTATGCCTAAAGAGAAGAAGATCTTTACTTTGGAAAATATAAAATTAGCTTCAATGGGTCCAGATACTATTGTCTATATCCCACGAGCTTTAATTAAGCATAAAGTCCTTAATCCCAAAAAGAAATATAACGTGCATTTTGAAGAGATCCTTGAAGAAAAAGATGAAAAGAAAGATTAATTTTCTTCTCGATAGGAACAAGCATTATAGATATCAAACTTTATTTTATTATCTTTTAGAAGCTTAATAATATCTGTTTGATAATCCAATACGATTTTCTTTTTTTTAGTTATTTTTATTGTCTGTGGACCATACAATTCATTATAAGGTTCTTCTAATAGAATATAACTAGATAGATATGCTGTTTTATTGTTATATTTAATATGACAAATGTAATTCTCGATATTGACTATTTTCTTATCTTTCCTAACTCCTCTGAATCGCAATGATACCGTTTTTTTATCATTTTCAACTTTAAAAAATTCTACTAAATGTGCTAAATCTTCAGGATGAACTATTTTATAAAATTCTCTTTTCTTCCATTGAGCAACTTCTTCTTCAGTATATCCAAAGATTTCACTAAATTTCTCATTAAAATATTTTAAATGGCCTCTTTGAATGATTGCAATTCCCATTGTAGATTTATCAGCAAAATGAAGAAAAGTTTCATTCCTTAATTTAGTTGTGAAATCCTTATCCGTTTCTATTTTTGACATATTCTTTATATCCAGATAATTTTAATTTTCCCTTATTTTGTAAAATTTTGGCATTATAATTAAAATTTTTCTTATATTTATGCTTTTTTAAAATATAATTTTCATACATTTTTGTGGTAAAAAACCAAAAAAATGAAGATTTAAATTAGGGAAGTTAATTATATAATTGTTATATAGGGTTTTTTATAGGGGATTCTATACGAATATATTCTAATATTTTAATTGAATTGTGGTATCTGTTAAAAATAGAAGGTGGTAGAAATTAGCAATGATTTAATCTTCAAAATATGCCTTTTTGGAGAAAAAAATGTTGGAAAAACGTCATTAATTCAGAAAAGTATTCAAGAAGAAGTCAGTAAAGAAATAAAACCACCTGCGTGTCTAGATATTGCGATTAAAAGGCTGAAAATAAATTCTTTTAAAATTGCACTTCAAATTTGGATTTTTAATTGTGATACTCAGTTTAAATCTATTTTCCCTGTATTTCTAAAGGGTACATTAGGAGGTATTTTTATGTATGATATCACTAACTATTCCAGTATAAATAATGTAGAAGATTGGATAAAAATATTCAAAGAAGGTATATCAGGTGAGGGAAAGAAAATTCCACTATTAATGGTTGGTGGAAAGTTAGATCTCAATAAAAAAAGAGTATTATCTAGAAAATACGCTAAGAAAATCTTAAGAAAATATAACTTCTTGAAATATTTCGAGTGTTCCTCTAAAACAGGACAAAATATCGAAAAAATCTTCAAATTTTTAACGAGATCTATGCTGAAACATGAATCTCTTTTTAACAAAACTAAAAAAAATATTTAAAGAAAAAAAAATTATGGATGAAAAATTCGAAAGTAAAGTAGTCATAGAAGTGATAGATAATGTGGAAAAAATTGCCAGAGATTATGAGTTAGCCATTAAAAAACATAAATTTAAAATAAAGTGTCCTTATTCAGAAATAATTAACATGTATGAAAATATAAGACAAATCCTCATTGATTACGGTTGGAATGAACAAGCCATGATTTTCAATAATCAAATTAAATTTTATCAAGAAAAATTAGAGAAAGATAAAAAACTGCGTGAAATTAAAAGTCGAATAGCGAAAAAAAAGAAAGAAACTGAAGTATTATATAAAATTAAGGAGATCGATACTCTCAGAGCAGTAATTCTCTCACTCAATAAAGAGGAGATGATTTTAAATTTTGAAGAAAAGAAGAAAAGAAAACTTAAACAATCCGAAGAAATCTTTAATATGATTGATAATGTTGAAAGAATGGCAAAAGAATATGAAAAAGAAATAAAAAAGGGTAGAATCCTTGATCTTGATTGTCCGTATGAAAAAATAATAGAAATTTACAAGGATGTGGAAAAAAGATTCGAAAACATCGGTTGGAAAGAAGAGTCAAGTAAATTATCTGATTCAATTGAATATTATAATGACAAGCTTGAAAAAGATAAAATATTAAGAGAGTTTGAAAAGAGAAAATTAACTAAAGAATAAAAGTAAGAATTTATGGTAAAAGTATTTATTTCACATAGTACGAAAGATTTTCAGCTTGTGATTGCTTTATCGATATATCTAAAAACATATGGTGTTGAAGTGTATATAACAGAAAGAGATTCCCAATATGTTAGCCAGGAGATTGGATATTGGATTGGGAAAAAGGGGTTTAGTGATTTAATTCCTTTTGTTGAGAAAAGTATAAATCCTGAAGCTTTTTTGAGTGGTGTTGAATATATTGAATTCGATCCTTTAAATCCAACATTAGGAGTTGCTAATGTAATTAGGTATATAAACTATCAAATAAAATTAAAAAAGAAACAACGGATTTTTGTTTTTAGTGTTGGATTGGGTTTAGTAGGTCTTGCTTCCTTAATATTTTATGGTCTTTATAAACTAGGCAAAGAATAGCATAATTATAAATTTAAATTTTATAAGATTAATTTTATTATGACCAAAAGGATTACAAATTGGAATTCTTCCAAATAATGAATGAAAAGCTTTAAAAAGACAAATGATTAAGAGAAATTGAAACAAAAAAATAATGGAGGGAAGTGACTTAAATAAGATTAAAAATATGTTTCAAGTGTCATGAATATGTACCTGTTCTTGAAAATAATTTTATCAATAAAAAACAATTGGAAAAGTTTGATTTATTACATTCTGGTCATCCAGTTCAGATTGTAAATGAAGAAGAGTTAGTGAATATAAAGGAATGGAAAAACACTTTTATGTAACCTATCTTATAAAAGGACTTAGAATTTCCATTAAGAGTAATTTTTTTGAGAAATTAGAAAAGACAAAAGAATGTTATTTAAGTCTTCTTTCGAGATACTTTGTCTTTATAATCGATCTTTTCTAATTTTCGAGCTATATGGAATTCTTTTCGTTTTATTTTCTTCAAAACTGGATATATAGAGAATCTAAAAAAAAATTGTAAAGGAAATATATGATTTTTAAGATAAATAAATTCAAAAATATATGAAAAAAGAAAGTTTATATCAGTTTTTGAAAATTAGAGACCTTTTTCTTTAATTTCTTAATTCTCGATTCGCTTATATCTTATTATTTTCAGTATACAAAATATCTATCGTTCCATCTTCTTGATATATTAATTTTTTAATTTGCTTGCCCTCTTTTTTTAGATCTTTCAGTGAAATTAATTTTTTTTTATATTTAATCTTGTAATCTTCTGAAACAAAATAAACATTATTTGCTCTTTTATCAATTACTTCAATCTTTATTTTTTTATCTTTCAAAACAAATCTTTTACCCTCAATTTTTTTTGAAGACTATTGATTATAGAAATAAAAAATCTTTAATCTGACAAATTTTAATTGAAAAAGATATAGCAAATGTCTATAACTTTATAGTTATCTCTTGGCAATTTAATAATAAATTGGTTTTATTTAAATATTTCCCTCAAAAAAAGTGCTAATTATTTTCTGGGCTATTTGCCCAAAATTTGTCCTTTTAATAAGCCATGATTGGCAATTCAAGATTAATAGAGAAGAAGGGAAATGGACTTTCAATTTCTCTTTAAATTATTCGAATAATTTCAAGGAGTGGATAGAGTATGTGCAACTCAAAGAATATAAAGCATTAAAAGAAATTTTAACATAGATTATTCCTACTGAAGAAATAATTATATAAAAGGGTAGAAAGAGTCAGTATCTTTTCAAAAGAGAAAAATAAATGTTATTAATTCTTAATATTTTTACTTTTTCTTAGATTATTAAATGTTCCTTAATGAAAAGATTATCTTTTAAGATAAATCCTATTTCAGGAACCGCTTGCTGGTCTAAGAATCCAAAATTAGGAATGGTGATATCGTTTAAACAGGAGGGTACAGGAGAATCATATTCCCTTTATACATTGCGACATTGGACCACTGTGCAAGGTGAACAAACTGTTTTTATGGGACTCCCGATGCACTTCATTATTACATAGACAATGATGATGATATCCTTGTCCAAGGCAATGAATTAGAATTTAAGCTTCAACTCTGGAGAATTAATAGACATTGGGATAATAAACATCTTTCAGGGTACGATACCTATAGTATCAATGAAGTTGGATATTCTGAAATCGTAAATATCACCTCGATAAATGAGATTAACTCTGTACCGATGAAAACAGAGGTGAAGATAAACGTAACCACCATCGGCATAGAAAAAGCCAACACAATTGCAATTTATGCTATAATAAAATCAATAAATATCTGTTACCAGACTAATTTTTGATGAAATAAATATTATTATTATTTTTTGACAAAAATAGAAATTATCCAAAAGATATAAATACTCAATTTTAAATATTATCCTACAAATTCCAACCGTTATTTAATAGTATAAATATAATGCTTATAACTTGAATTAATTTGTAATATGACAAGACGACCAAAATTAAAAATATTCATTTTATTATTAATAGTTGTATTATTTTTCTCAGTTTTTTCTTATACTAATTTTATTGAAATAGATGAACAACAAAATGATGATAAGAATTTAAGAATTCACCAAGAAGTTTATATTTTTTCGTCTTTTGAATTATTTACTTTTGCTGTAACTAACTCCTCTTGTGAAGATTCTTCACTAAAAATAGAAGGAGTAAAATTAACAAAAGATGAAATGAACATTTTTGATCTTATACAAGAATTTCTAGACAATAACAGAGTATTCAATAGAGAAAACGTATCTTCTTATATTAAATCAAGATATTATAAATCTAATGGAAATTTAAATTGTAATGGTATAGAAGTAGTTATTAATTCACTTTTAAAAAAGAGCATAATTGTAGAAGGATCGAAATTGACAAGGAAGACTATTTTACGGAATTCAAATAGAAAGGAAATTTGTAATGTAATTAAAGAAAATCCTGGTATTTATCCTAATAAACTAGTGAAAAAATTACATCTAAGTTCTTATTTAGTAAATTGGCATTTAAATATACTACTAAAATTTAATCTAATTAGGTCACAAAAGATAAATGGTCATTATATTTATTTTGATTTCAATTCGAACAAAATTGACGATAATCTCTATCATACCATATCAAATGATAATTGTAGAAAAATTATTGAGTTTTTAAAGAGACATAATAATGGGTGTACTAAATATCAAATTTTTAAAGCACTTCAGATGCATTATAATACTATTACAAAATATCTTAATGAAATTGACAAATTGAATATATTAATTAGAGGAAAGAATAAGAATAAATATACTTTCTCTCTGAATCATGACAATTTTAAAGAACTGGAAAGCCGATTTTTCAGTAAAAATTAAAATCTTGATTTTTTATTCTATTTAATAATTCTCCTTCTGAATATTTCACTTTTTTAATTGATGGCTTTAAATATAGAAGTGTGTATTGAGTAATTATAAATTTGTAAACCAATATTAAGGTGAAAATGATATAGCAGATATGAAGGATTATATTTGGACAATACCATTAATCGCTGGTATTTTATTACTCATATCATGGTTTACACCAGCGGCTTATCATAAAGGAATAGAAAGTGAAGAATATTTTTGGATGTGGGGATTGTGGTATACTGACTCTATTACTTCTAGATCAAATACTGGTTTTTTTCTATTAGAAGAACCTGCAAAATATATGATACCAATATTTTTGTCAGGGATTTTTAGTGCAATAATTATCTTAATTGGCTCAATTGTGTTGATTATCTCGGCAAATAGTATAAGGACCGGAAGAAAAACCACAAGAGATTTTGCAAGTATATGGCTTGGAATGAGCATTATAATATTTGTAGCAGCGATAATTTATATTATTGGAATAGATATTACTTTAACTAACCTTGCTGAATGGACTATGTCTCTATTACCACCCGATAGCTATTCTGTGCCAGATTTTTGGGATTTTTATGATCCTGGTTTTGCTCTCATTGCTCCATTTTTAAGTGGAACCTTGGTTATTGTTGGCATAGCTGTAAGTAAATATATATCTTAAAAACCAAAATATTTCATTTTTTTGATTGATGGATTTAAATAAAGAATCATAATTAGGTTATTTATGAATATTCTTACTATTTTTCTCTCTCACATTAAAAACCAAAAAAA
>JBHLMP010000008.1:0-88524 GCA_048938025.1 Promethearchaeota archaeon | reverse complement strand
ATATTTCTTTTTTCTTCTTCTTGTCGAATCTTATCTAAAATTTCTGTATCTAGTAAAAGATCTGCATCTAAATCAATAATAATTCTTCTTGTCTCCCTAAGAATTGGACGCATATGACTTATAAATGTTAAATATCGTGGTAAAATGTCAGTCCACTTCTCTCTTTTTCGTCCCGACTTGATTATTCTTGTAGAACTCTTTTTATAACTCATTTTTTAACACATTGATTTTTCTTATTCTTCTTCATATCCAACTAAAATTTCAGCAAAAATGTTAGAGATCTCAATAAAAATGGGAATCTCCACCCTACATAAGTTACCAAGTATCCATTTATTAACATCCTTTAATAAGAAACGAATTTGATTATGAATTTTTTTGTTAATTTCAGAATCAATTATATGAGAAAGCCATAATCCCCCACCTATTCTATATGCAACTATTTTGATTAGGGGTTCGAATAAATATTCTAATACTTGTTTCATCATCCAAGATTTCGGTATGACACTCATGCTTTTATTATCAAAAGATGGATCATTTAAAATCGGATTTGTTTCATCTATTGATAATTTGGGCATGAAACTTAATAATAAGATTAAGGCTAGTATCGCAGAAATTCCATTTATTGTATAAGATCCTCCAATTTTTTCAATATCATCTCGATTTATTGCTACATTTGCTAAAAACATGCAAATAAAAACATTTCTATCAAATAGTTCAGACACATAAGCATATCCTAAGTCTTGATCAACGATTAAATATTTTTCTTCTATAATTTTAATTATATCATCCGGAAATGTATAAAAAGTATAAACTTTTTCTTCACTTCTTCTTATATCCTTTTCAATGATAAGTTCTTTTGAAATGAGCCCAAACATATCAATGAGCTCTTCAAGTTGATTTTTTATATAGTATTTAGGTTTATTTGGATCACCAAACATCGCAAAAAATTGATGATCTACAATATGAAAATCATTTCTTTTGCTAAAAGCCTCAACGATCCTATCAATTATGGGTCCTTGGGTTCCAGAAGCAATTGCTTTTGCTTTTGAAGTTACAAATCCGTTCAATAATTCATTTATAATAAAATCTTGTTCATGAGTTCTAGATTTCAAAATTTTTTCAAATGCTTCTGAAAAATTTTTGGTGTTAGGAAAGAATGCATTTTGTATTTTATCATTAATAGACTTTATAAAGATTTCACCATTATTCTTAGGAAAATGGAGTTGCATATTATTTAATCTTTGAATTAGCGCCTCTTTTGCTCCCGGAATATTTTCAATATCTCTTTTTACCAATTCTTCAATAGCTTTTTCAACTCCTTTTGCAAATTCCTGTAATAATTCTTTCCATATAGCATCCTGAGTTTCAGTCATTTGTTCTATTATACCTCTAACTCCTTTCATTTTTTATATTCCAATTTAGTTCTACTGATATTTTCTTTAAAACCTCTATTAATGGGGAAACTAACTTTTTATCGTACAAATTTGGTGATGAAACTCCCTTTTGAGCTTTCCAACCCATTTGAGTTCCCTCACCCATTTCTCTTTGTCCATATTTCAAAATATTGCTAAGATCTCGTATCCACCAATAAAACCTTAACCATTTTTTATTTGGATTATCTTTAGAATAGATAACTGCTAATGCTTTCCATTCGCCCATCAACCATTTTATAGTTATACCGCTCACAGGCATATAAAAATTTATTGGAAAATTTGCTTGAAAGCGTAGATCGAGATCTGAAGGTGTTATGTTGAATATTGGTTGATTATGTCCTTCAAGAATAACAATTTCTCCACAATGTTGACATTCATAATGAGATTTCTTTTTTTCCATTTTCTTTTGACATCTTGGACATGTTTTATTTTCTATTATCCTATATTTAATAATTTCCAATTGTTTCTCCTTTTCTAATTCTTCTTCTGTTTTAGGTCTTCGTTTTCCATATTTTCCTGTCCAATTCCATAACTCATCAAATGATTCATCAAATTTTTCTAAAGATTTAATAAGATTATTAAGAACATCCTTTTCATAGATTTTAAACATTCCAGCATGTTGATAGTTTTTCCACCAAGATAATCTAATATATTTCTCATGTTTCAAATGAGCACTATGACAAATCAATACTGCAAATGCACGATTTTCTGTTTTATTTAAAAGAATACCTTTCTCACATATCTCATATCTTCGATCTAAACTCAGATTTTTATGAAAATAATCTCCATTCTGAAATTCTCCCTTTTCAATTATCTTTTCTTCCACTAACTCAGCTATAGGATCTTTTTCTTTAAGAATCTTTCTACATTGAGGACATTGATAAATACCGGCAACTAATAATTCCATTTCAATATTACACGAAGGACATTTCAAAATTAATCATCCCTACTCATAATTATAAATCTTTCATAATCTAAATTTAATAATTTTATTTCTTTCTTTGTTAGTTTTGAGATTTCATTATTTATTTTTACTAAATCCGTTCTAAGTTTTATTAAGGATTCTTGAATTATCTTTAGTATATCATCCTCATTAAAAGAAACTTTTCTAATGAATTCAAGGTAACCGAGTTTTTTACCTTTTCCAGAATAATACTTTTTAATATCTGCTAGTTTATTATCAATTTCTTCCAATTCGTACCGAAAATTTATTAAAGATGATAACTTTGAATTCCATTCTTTAAATATAGAATTTTCTTTATCAATCTTATCTAAATCGAATTTATCAGAAAGATCCACATTTTCTTCTTTAAGAAATTCTAGAACGTCCTTTTCTTCTTCTAGTGCTTTATTAATTTTTTTTACAATAGGTTTAGTATTTAAAATAGGTTCAAATATGGTAATAAATTCATTTACTTTTTCTTGAATTTCTTTAAATCGCTGATAGAACCCTTCAATTGTTATCTCGATTTTAATGGCTTGATATATATTTCCATATTGATCTAAAATATAATAAAGATCATCTGATATCGTGTAATCATGTTCTCCAATTTCAAAAATCAATGCGTGTATTGTACTAGTTTTCTCACATCTTACCCCTTTTAATCTAGTAATTGCTAAATTAAAATTTCTTCTTTGGAGAGATTTAAATTTCTTATTAATCATTAAATATAGAGTATCATCTGGTACAGATATTGTATCTTTTTCTATTGTTATTGTCTCATCTCCTAATTTTATGATAAAGTCATCATCTTTATGTTCAAACTCTCTTGTATTTCGTATATTTTTAAACAAACCTAAATCAACAGCAACTTCAATAAATTCCTCATTCCAAAAATTTATGATATTTTTTTTATATATTTCATCTAAGATTAAAATTCTCTCATAAGATTCAATTAAGTTTGGTTCATTTAAATCTTTAAATAAATCATATCTAATAACATAAAGGAATAGAATAATATATCTCATATCCTTATCTTCTAAAATTTTATCAATTAAATCCTTATCGTGTTCTAATGTTAATACCTTATGCTCCATACCTAAAGTCCACTAATTATTATTAATATTATAGATTCATTACCGTGAAAAAGAGTAAGATCGATAATTAACCATTCCTAAAAAATTTTACTAAATTCCTCTCAATTACTAGTCCATAAAAGCAAAATTTTTTAGTTTTTATTTCTATTTCTTTAATAAGAATATTATTCATGAAATTAGTTAACACAATTTTTTTGGTGTTTCGACATGGGAAGAAGAAAAAGAAAACAACCAACCTATAAAAGAGTTAAGAAGGTACCCAAAATTTTTACATGCCCTGAATGTGGTGAAAAAAGTGTAAAAGTTACTGATATAAAAAAGAAAGGCGCTTTTGCAACAGTTAAGTGTGGGAATTGTGGGTTAACTAAGGAAGTATTAGTGAATGCAATTTCAGAACCTGTAGATGCATTTGGAGATTTTATAGATGTTTATTATGCAGATCAAGAACTCTTAAGACTAGAAAAAAGAGTTGTAAAATTGAAAGAAGAAGGTGAATGGGGGGAACTTACACTGGCCTACTCTATATTGTCGGATCTTTGCAGATTGAAAGCGGCATTATTATTAGAGGAAGATAATATCGATATGGAGAAAGTTAATGACTGGAAAATGAAAGCTGAAAAATATAAAAAGCTTGAAAAGGATGCATTATTGAAACTTGATACAGAGGAATTAGAAAGAGGTGTTAGAACAGATGAAGAGTCCTTATTTGCTGAAAGTGATACAAAAATAAAGAAGGAGCGAAAAATAGATGATATCTTTGATGATCCAGGATTTTTAGAATTTTAAAAATTCATTGTTATGAGACTTAAGTATCATAATTTAAAATTTTCATCTTAATTTTAGCTGGAATATGTTTCCAAATTGGTAGTTTTAAGATATAATTAAAAAATTGCTTTCGGTTTAATTTCTTTTTTAATACTAAATAACTCCAATTATAAAATGATAATCGATTAAACAATTTCATGAAGTTTATACCTATTGGATTATATCTTGATGTTAAAAATTGCGCAATATAGGCCCCTAATCTTTTAGTTTGGGGTATAGACTCAGGATAGACGGATTCAGATAATGGTCTATTAAAGATTTCATAAATAGAAAGTATTGGTAGAAGTTTATCTAAATAATCATTAACTTTTTTCTCATAATCTGGATCTTCAATAGATAATGTTGACATTTCATTTAATCTTTTTAACGCAAGATTGAAATGCTTTTCTTTAAAAGATAACCATATTTTTGCCATATCATCTTTTAAATCTTCTAATCCTTCTAAAACTTCATCCTCTTCAAATAAAAAATCATGTTTTTTTTCATAATCTTTAATAAATGATAAAAAGATGGAATTTGCTGAGTTATTTTCTATTTCTTCAATATCTTCTTTTTTACTTATTAGAAATTTGAATAATTCTTCTTTTTCCCCAGTGGAATGGATACTATGCATATAAAGAGGTGTAGTAAATAATAAATCTTTAATTTTTCCTAATAATGTTTTATAATGCCCATATTTATCTATTATTGGATATTTTTCTGAAAGTTTTTGCTTCATTTGAGCAAATTCTTTTGCAAATCGTTTTGATTGTTCAAGTCTAAATTTTATTTTATCAGTTGTTTTTAAGTTATTTATGAGATTACTTCTCTTCTCTTTAAAAGCACCAACTTTCTTAATTAATAATTCATTTACTACCTTCAATTTTTTAATATAGGTAGAGAAATCTATATCATACTTAAAAACGATATAATCATGAGAAAGTAATGGAATTGGTAAAGTTTTTTCCATTAATTTTTTTTTCACACTCATTGCATGATCTCCTATGGAATAAGAAAAGGTAATATTTTGGAGAACATCATCCAAAGAAGGAAATTTTCCTAAAGTTCTAGGAGCATTTGTAAAATAACCATGTAGAAGTGTATCTATTGCTTTAAATTTATGATTACCATACTCGGAAATAATTACTAATTCAAATTCACCTGGGTGATGTCTTTTCAATTTAAGACGTCTATTTCCAATTACAATTGCCTGATTTGCTCTATGACAAACAGTATAGCCCCATTTTAAAAAAGGTTCAAGAATTTTTGAAAATTTAAGTTTATATTCATAGAATTCGGGACCAAAATAAATTGGAAATCCAAATCCGCGAGAAGTAGAAAAAATAAATTGAAAAACATTTCTAACTTTTTCTCCTTTTAGAAAACCAGGAAATTTAAAATGTAAAACAACACGAGGATAAAGAGCATTTATACCTAAATGCATCCATGCTTCAAATAGTATTATATTATCTGGAAATTTAAATGAATCTTTTTTACTTAAAAAGTCATCACTCAAGGTATTTAAAGCAGTAGGAATTGTATGGAGCCAATCTTTATTATCTTCCAGAGATCCTTCCTTAAATCTTTTTAAGATTAGTGATTTAATTTGTCTCTGAAGATATGTTTTCTTTTGATAATAATTATTCATAACTCTTAAAAAAGATGGAATCTCAAGTAATTGTCTTTGTAGATCGTGTGCTACATTGACTGTAACTTCTATTCTTGGTTTTTCTTCAGAATGGAGCAATGGTTCCAACCATTTAAATTCACATTAATACTTATGTATAATTTTTAAAATTTTTATTTTTATTTGAAATTCATGGTATAATCTTAAATTTTAAATTTTTAAGAATATAGTAAACTTATAAGAAAAAGTAAGGAACATTTTTTATTTTCTAGTTGAAAATAAACAGATATTAGTGTTTCTAACTAAGATTTTACTCACTTCGACTTTTCCGTCTTGCAAATAGCTCTTTCAATTCTCCCATAATTGCTCCTCTTAACGATACGGGACTGGTAGGACGTCCTCCTCCAGGTGGACCTCCAGGTGGACCTCCAGGTGGACCTCCAGGGGGAGGTGGGGGACCTCCGGGTGGACCTCCAGATGGGGTTCCTGGACTGGAAGAAGCCGCTGTTGGTGTAATAGCAGGAGATATTGCTGCTCCTGGAGCTTTACCACTACCAAGACTGCTATTAATAGCATTTACTTGCGTTTGTAAACTTGAAACTTTTGAATTGATATTTTGGATACTTTGATCAACTAAATCTGGAATTTTAAGAACTATTTGCATAATTTTTTCAACTATATCACCAAAAGCATTAAGCTTTTCTTCTAATGGTGCTTTTCGGGTTTCTGAGAGAAAATTTGCGAATTCTTCTGCCATATAAAACTTCCTATTTTATTTATTAAAACTCTAAATTCCTTTATTTAATAATTATATAGATTTTTGTTTAATAAATTTAAGTTTAAACGAAAAATATATCTAACTTAATTCAGTAACAGTATCTTTTAACTTAATCCATAATGTATTAATCTCTTTTTTAACCTCTTTAAATTGAAGGATCTTTTTAATTAGTATGTCACGAGCCCTATCAAAATCACGTTGAACGTCATTTAATTCTTGATCGAGGATATTTAATTTATCACCATCAACTAATTTATTTTTAACTTTTTCGACGTTTAGTGCTTTTTTTATCACAATTGATCTTTTATTGGCTACATCAGATAAAGCATCCGCAAATTCCTTTTTCTTTTCAACTAAATAGTCTTTTTGTACAGCTAAATCTTTTATTGCGTTTAAATATCTTTTATTACCCTCAATGTATTTATCATTTTGAGTAATAATTTCTTTATATAGATTTACTTCCTCATCTTTAATATTAGATCTGTGCTCTCTGGCCAAAGTTTGCATTTGCTTTAAAACATCTCTAAAAGTTCGATTAAGCATTTCTCGAGTTATATTGGCTTTTGTAATGTTTTCAGCATATTTTGTTTGAGAGCTAATTAAGACATTTTGGGCATTAATTAATTTCTTTATTTGCCCAACTAATTCTTTTTCCATTTTAGCTAACTCAAGTTCATCTTCATGAGTTATAATCGGCATTTTAATATCTTTTATATGTTTTTTATTTTTTAATTAAATGTTAACTATATGTTAATCATAATAACATCTTTATTTATTTTTATGTTCTAATTTAGTATGGAAAAATAGCAGTTAAAATATTATCTTTAAAATTGGCTTTAATAATCCTTGCTTTAATTTTTTTACCTAATAGTTCTGGTGAATATATCATTGGTTTTTTTAATAACACTTTTATTCCTATATTTGTATCAATTTTCCCTATACATTCATGCTCCCATCGTCCATTAGATACAATCTTTAAGTCTACAATATCATTTTTTTTTATATTTAAGGGCATTGTTTTCTCTCTTTTATGAATACCAAAATCATTTGGACCAAGTTTTAATTTAATATCGTATTTTTTTTCCAATTTGGTAAGTTGAGTATAAAAATAATCCCAAGATTTAGGATGTATTTTCTTTAATTTCCGACCAGTTCGGTATATCAAATATTTTTGAATCCCTAATTGAATTTTTTTTTCTGAATATCCTTCTCTTCTTTTATTTACCACGAGATTTATAATTTCCTCAATATCCTCATCATTCTCTCCTGGAAACCAAACTGGTGCAAGTAATACATTAATATTGGAATCAAGTAAAAGATCAATATTGGCTAGTAATCTATCCATATCATATTCTTTACATGCACATAAATAACTTGCCTTGCTTGGACTTAAAGTATTTAAGCTGATATTAATTTGAGTAAGATTTGCATTTTCTAGTTTCTTTATAGTCTTTTTGTTTAGCATTAAACCATTACTCTGCATAGAAATCCGTTCTATTCCATCAATTTCCCATAATTTCTCTAATAGAATAAATAATTCAGAATATAGTAAACTTTCTCCATAGGGAGCAATATGGATTTCAATATCGTAATTACCTTTTATTTGGATAGCATTTTCTAAGGTTGCAATTAAGTAATCTGATGATACAATAAAATTGGTTTTATAATCTCCTGCACTTACAAAACAATATCGACATTTTAAATTGCATAATGTCAATGGTTTTAATTCAACAATATTTGTACCTCTATCGATTACTCCTATAAAATCGACTCCAAATAATGGAATATCCGATTTTTCATTAATATAAATAACTTCAGAGGACATATTTTTTTTAAAGTTTGTATCTTAAAATGCCTATTATTGAACCTAAATCGACTATTTGTCGCCCAGTGGGATGCTCACTACTTAAAATATTTATCATGCCACCAGAATTTTCTACATCCATTATGATCTTCTCTATACCGAGTTTATGTTTCTTGCTAGCTCCCCTTATCATAGTATCAGCCAAAAATAATTCTTTGATAGCTCCTTTTTCTGCGGCTGGTGAAACTTCATTTATACCTATAACAATAAGATCTGCATCTGTACTAAATATTCTGAGGATTTCCTCAATTTTTTCTGTTTCTAACAAGATTTTGGCATTTGATTTTAACTTTCCCAATTCTTTTGATTTTAATGCTTCTAATATTGCACTTTCAGTACCAGAGCTCGCATAGACACTTCTAATTTCAGAAATATTTTGAGAATTAATTTTATCTCTTATATATTTTATAAAAAGATCTCGTGTGTTACCAGGACCGCAAACAATAATTAAATTTATTTGAATATTTTTCAAATTTTGTACCAAAACTTTTTTGATATCTTCAAAAAATTCTAAGATTGCTTTATTTCTGTAAGATTGTTCATATCTTTTACCTGGAATATTCTTTTTTATTGTAGCAATTCTTTTATGACTAAAATTCGAAATGATTGCCAAGGTCGCAAGCCCTCGCTCGATTGCTATGAAAAACATGACAAAGTTAGATTCAAATTTAGATGTTTCTTGTAAACGTGATAATTCAGTTTTTAACCATTTTTCTTTACTTATCGTCAATTTCTGCCCAATTTCAATATTAAATGTATGATATGTCCCATAGCTCACAAAATCCTCAGGACCCTCTAAAATTGTTCCTTTTATTCTTAGCCTATTTGTAAATTCATGGAAGGATACGTCCTCAACATTTAATTTTAAATACATATGTTTTCTCTCGCCTTTAGATCCTTCTTTCAGAACTATTCTTCGCTGAGTTCGAGTAGCTATTTTATCATTTTTAGAGATAAGATTAAATAAAATCCAAAGATCATATAAACTTTCAATTTTCACCGTAATTTCTTGTTGCTTTTGATTGTACTCAAGGATTTTCAATTAAAATTTCATACTCCTTAGAAAAAATCTTTAAATTATAGAATAATGGATAATAAAAAAATTAAATCACTATAAAATAAATCTGATATAAGTTCAATCTAAAAAATAAATAAAAAAATATAGAAAATATCAAAAAAAATCTTTATTTCTCTCCTAAAGCTTCTTTAACCTTTTCCAATTCTTCCATACGCTTCTTTTTCTCTTCTTCTCTTTTCTTTAATTCTTCAGGATCTGGCTTTTCAAGAGATATACCTTTCTTTATTGCCTCTTTAAGTTCATCATCAAGTTGTGGCATTTTTATATAACACCCTTAAATCTTTAATTAGAGAATATAATTTTTTTATACGAATATTATAATAGAATTTATTTATAAGTTTTAGTTTATAGTAATTAATTGCTTAATTCCATTAAGTAAGCATTTTCTCCCGATTGATAATAGTTTTCTATAATTTTAGTATTTTTTTGAAAATTGAATTTTTCGTATAGTTTTATTGCGATATAATTATTTACTTGGACATTTAGAACAATTTTTTTAATGTCCTTTAGTCTTTTAATTCTTTTTATCGTTTCTTGTAGAAGTAATGTGCCATATCCTTTGTTTTGAAATTGTGGATGAATAAGAAAATTAATTATATTGGCTTGATCTTCTCTATCTTTTATGACAACTATAAATCCTATTAACTTTTTTATAATTTTACCATCTTCTAACTTTAAAAAGAGTGTATTTTGCTGAATTAATTTTTCAACTAACTTTTTTGAAAAAGCATTTTCTTTAAATATTTGATGTTCAAGATTAGAAATACTTCTTAAATCTCTTAAATTTACATCTTTAATTTTCATTAAAACCATATTCCTTTTTAAATTCTTTAATAGGATTTTTTTCTGTTATCTGTTGATATCTTGAAATTCTAAATGGAGTCATTTCTACTATATAACCTTGTAAGTGGTACTCTTCTAATAGAGATATGATATCATTATTTATTGAAATATAAAAGGGAATTTTTATATTTTCTCCATTAAAAGCTATAAGATTTTGGTTGATGGCTAATTCTGATAATAAAATCTTATGAAATTCTTCTAAATTCTTTTTTTTCCCCTCTAATTGAGCAAATACTAAAAGACCTTCTTCGGTTATAACTTCAAAGGGTAATTTAATACTTTTTGCCCTTCTAAGATATCTATTTTTCAATTGATAATAATCTTTAGCCATTATAGAGCAGAAATGCATTTTTAAAGAAACAGATGGATATAATTTTTTAATGAGTTTAAAAGCGGTTTCTTGGCTGTTAACTACAGATGCCATTGAACCTTCCTTCAATTTAAAGCCCCGTTTTTTTAATGATTCACTATTAGGAAAACAAAATTCAAATTCATTTAAATTTATGAAGTCTGCTCCAATTTTATCTAAAAAAATTATAAATTCTTCAAGATATTTTATATATTCTTCATCTGGAATAACTGGTACTTCAGCTCCTACACACATTCCCTTATTTAAAGCATTTCTAATATTATCCCACTTTTCTTTAGGTGGATGGAATCTAATCTCATCCAATCCTGCCTTAGCAAGTTCATCAGCAATAGATTCATCAAAATTTATACCATTTGTATAAAGATGTATATGAAACCTTTTTCCTTTTTTTATTTTAACATATCTAATGTATTGAAGAGTTTTCTCTAAATTCAATTCTAAAAGTGGCTCTCCACCAGTTATACTCATTCCTTTTGCATTTATTTTATTAATTTCTTCAATTAACTCCCCTTTTGAATTCATTTGTATCTCATCTGCGTAAGTTATATCTTTTCCTTTACGTTCTTCTGAAATAGGGCAATACCAAGAACAATGATTAGGTCCTTGGCAAATTCCATTTAAGAATAAAACTGCTTTAGCTCCTTTTAGACAGAATTTACATCCTAAGGGAATGCCTCTTCCTTTAATATAAAATGATTTACTCTTAGTTTCTACTATTTTGGATTCTTTCATCTTTTGAATAATTTTTTTCTTACAATAGATTTTCTAATGGCTAATTTTTTTAATATTTCTTCAGTAGATTCATTAATCTGAATTTCTTTTTTTAAGAATACTCCTGTTCTTCCGTATTTCTCTCTTCTCAGAAGTATTTTTTTTCGTTCATTAACAGCATTAATACTTATATTTACTTCCTTTGCTACAATCGCTTCATTTCCTATAATTGACATTTCATCATGCCCTTGTAAATTGGGCTTAATTAATACTAATCTTTTATCTATTCCAGCAACTCTAATATCTGATTTTAACTGATTCAAATTAATTTTACCTCCAAAATCATAAAATTCTATAAATTTTTTATCACTTTTAGATAAAGGAACAGTAATAGATTCTAATTCGCTTAAATGAATATATAATTTTATTGTATCTAATGGAGTTGCCATAATAATTTCTCTAAAATAATTTTCAAATCCATTTTTATTTAAGATAAATTCAATCTGAAATACTGGTATTTGCACCAGAAATATTATATCAATATCGCTTGCTTTATGAACATCACCACGGGCAACACTTCCATGCAAATAAGGTTCAAAACCTTCTTTATTAAATATTTCTAATAATTTAATAGCATTCTCTCTTTTTTTTTTTAAGAGAGACCAATGAGTTTTTGGATATGTTATGGTGCTATAATGGTCTCTTAAAATTTTTTCTTTTTTCATAAACAAATTTCAATTTTTCACTTTCAATAATTTATTTTCTATTAAGCTTATAATCATACCTAGAAGGATGGTTTCATAATAATTAAATGAGTAATTCGCTTTTTTTATTGTTATTAAGTTAAGCTTCTTTTCTTTTTGATGATTATAGAGGCCTAATAATCGTTTTAAATTTTTATTATTCAAAATAAAAATTGATCTTTTACTGAATATTGTAAATAATTGCGAATTTAGATGAGAGGATCCGAATAAGTCATTATAATTCTTTATATTTTCATTATTTAATTTCGGATTAATTAATATCATTCCACAATTTTTTGGATCAGTTAATATTGATTTGTAAGAGAGAGATGATTTCGAATAATTTAGCAATATATAATTAAAATTAAATTCTGAGTCTTTTTCTTCAAAAAAATCTATTATAGTTGATATAAGACTCCTTATATTATCTAAGATTGTTTTATTAAACAGATTATTGTTTTTATCAAGCCTAATTTTAAGTCTCAAGCTAATAACATTAAAACCATAACTACTTAACCCCTCTGTCAAAATATAAAGTAATCTTTTCTTATAGTTTGTTCTTAGAATTAAAATTAATGGCTTTTTGTTAATCTCTTCTCTTAAAGAAAGATTTCTTGTTAAAGTCCATTTACTAGTAGATATTGATTGATTATTAATTTTTAATGGTGGCTTACGGAAGAATATATATTCTAGTGCTTCATTGGAAAAAGAAAATCTCCAGCGATGTGTTAGCTTATATATTTTAACACCAAGTAATAATAAAATTAACAGAATAATTATTATCGTATCAATAAATATCCAATCTAATTGAAAAATGTCTGGTGACATAATTTAAAGTTTTAGAATTAATTTATTTCACAACTTCTTTAATCCAATTTAGATAATTTTCAGAACCTTTTTCGATTTTAAATCCTATACACTCAGGTGTCTCATAACTATGAATTTCGTTAATTCTTCGAATTAACAGATCACTTTTCTCATCAGTTGTTTTAATTAGTAGAAGATTTTCATTGTCTTCTTCAATATTTCCCTTCCATTCATACAGAGAAAAAATATCTTTTATTATATTGACACAAGCTGCAAGTTTACTCTCAACTAAAATTCTTGCAATTCTTTGTCCTTCTTCAAAATTGGGCACGGTAACCAAGAATAGATAAAAATTCATTTTGAATAGTGATTTTCTATAATTACTTATAAATAATGAATTAATTAGGAATTAATTGTTTTTCTATTATTTTTCTTTGCATTTAATTATTAAAAAAAATTTGAATTAAGATAAATGATAACTTCAGAATCTTTTTGAAGTTTAAATATACTCTCTAATAATTAATTGTAAGAAGATAAAAATTAAATAAAATAGGAAATTGGAATTATCGAAACAATCCGAAGAAAAGAAATCCGAATCAATTGAACATATGAGAATGAAGTTATATTTTCAGGATAATCTTCCTAACGACAATAATATAACAAAAATCGAAGTGGAACGGATGATTGGCAATCGCAAAGCTGACCTTTATGGAGAGTTGACTGATGGCAAGAAATTTGTAATTGAATTTCAGAATTCTAAAATAAGTCCCGAAGAGCTTAAAGAACGTAGCTTAGATTATAGTCGAAAGGGAATATATATTCTATGGATTCTAAACGGTATTACCTATCATAAACTACCTAAAAATCAAAATGGGGTAATTGTATCAATAGAAGAGGAGCAATTGCTAAAAATGTATAAAGGGCGTGTATATTACATGAACATGGCCAAAGAAGGTTTACTAACTCCTGTGTATCCCTTACATTTCACTAAATACTTTCAATATAAAGTGGATGGCAATGGGATGATCCGTTATGTGCGTTATAAAAAACAACGAAGTGCCATCTGTGGATCTATACCTTCCTTAGAATTGGTGTTTACCGGCAAAAAGTATAAATTAGCTCGGTTTAGGGATGTTAACGTAGAATGGTCGTGCATTAAAGAAATAAATCAATATATTACTGATATTTGTAACAAAAAATTAAGCGAGAGAAAGAAAAAAGAAATACTAAAATCTCTTAGAATTCCTACAAGGGATATTATATCGCAAGTCAAGGATAATTATGGTTATTATATACCTTATAATGCGTTAAAATGGAAGAAGGGAATAAAGATACAAAAGCATGGGTATATGCTGGATGATCAGAAACACTTTAAAGAGCAAATAGAAATTAAAATAGATGACTTTGTCGCCTGAAAAACATTTAAATTTCGAGTAAGGCAACAAACTGAATAGATAAGGTTTTCACAAGGCAGTATGCTCTATTAATTCAGAGATAAAATTATAGATAGTTAAGAATCTATATCTTATTTAGACAAAAATATGATATATAGCATCAAAACTAACTAAAAAATAATAATTTCTCAATATCTTCTACTTTTCTCAAAATCCATTTCTTAAAGCTATAAAAATCTTTAATCGAAGGAATTTCAGGAAGAATTTGGATTTTAGGCTCAACTTCTTTCACGTTATTATTTTTTTCAACTCCAAATAGATTTATAATAATCTCACTTGGTAAATCTAATTTCTGAAATATGACTTGAAAATCATTTAAATCATTCTCAGCTAAGGTATACTTAGAAATGTCCATTGTTACCCACTCTTCTAAGAACTCCTTATCAATACGCTCTTTCCAATGGTGATTTCGCAAATAATTGTATAACTTCTGAGGATTAAAAAGTTCTTCTAACTCTAAATTAGATGGATTAACCTTTTTGCTTCGGAACTCATGAAGAAGTTGGATGAACTCTTTTGCTATATTTTTATTTTGGGAAATAATGATTTCATATTCATAGGAATAATCCTTTAGTACTCCTTTAGTCCTTGGTCTTGATCGTTGCTCAAATTTTAGAGATTTTATATCAGGAATTTTTATATCATAATATTTATGAGTAAACATTAGGATTTTGTTCCAGTATCGTTTATCATAATCAGCAAGGATCTCTGGAAGATTAGTTAATTTATCATCTTGGTTTAATTCAGTAAAAATTCGTGTGGCAGCAGTTTTGATTTTCACAATTTTATCCTGTAAGATAATCTCATTTTCAGAGGTCGTAATTAAAAGGTTCTCAAATTCTAAATCAGGATTATCATCATAATTCAGAAATTGGTTATTTTTCCTGTTATAGAATAGAAAATCACTTCCATTAGCAAGATCTTGAACATTATTGCTAGTATTTATGATACACCGTATTCCCTTTAGTTCCAAAAGCTCTGAAATCTCATCTTTCGAAACATTATAGATAAAAAATAAGGTCGGGTTTTGTGAGTAGGAATTATCTTTTTCATATTCAAGAATTTCCTTTAAATTATGCAAGGCGGTGGATTCTAAATCAATTACATTGTGCCCAACTGTGAAAAGCTCTAATGAATGTAAATGTTTTAGATCGACATACGGGAATATCACTACATTTTTTTGTTGAAAGAAAAGTATGTTTAAAAATTCTGGTGTAATAAAGTCTACTCCTGAATCCATTTGATCACCATATAATAATTTCTAGAATTTACTTATTGAAGTTTGCTTACTAAAAACAATTAAATATAATCTGAAGGATGAGATCCTTAAAGCAATTAATAACATTCTCTCCTTGCAATGCCACTGTTGGATATACAACAAATGTACCATCCGGATATGTTTCTTGTAAGGGCAATCCTAAGTGAACTTTAAATTTTTCTATTGGAATAGCACTATTTAGGTCTCTTTTATTCAGTTGGACTAAATAGGGTATATCTTTTGATTTTGCAAAGCTAATTAACTCTCTAAAACTTCTTTTATTTTGTTCGATTTTTTCAGGGGAAGAATCTCCAACAAAAATTATCCCATCAGCACCGTCTAATACATACTCTCGTGTCGATAAGAAGCGTTCTTGTCCTGTACACGTAACTACGTGTGTAATAATATTATACTTGATGTCATTAAGAGAAAACTTAAATAATAAGTAGAGTGAATCTTCCCATAGAGTTCTTCCCTCTGTGGTGTCAATGGAATATCCTCTTGTCAGTTTCAATAGCTCAAATTTTTCCCTTAATCGAAAGAAATTTGTAGTTTTACCACTTTCACCTGGACCCCAGTACACAATTTTAAACTGAATCATATTTTCATTATCATTGAAGTCAAAATCTTCGCTAATCTCTAATTCATCTCCCTTTTCATCTCCTATTTCAACCTTCCTATCATTGAATTCCCTTGGAATTTCCATACAATCACCTGTGGAATAAATTAGGAAATAGTACCAATTTTATCCTTAAAAATCTCTTTCTTGAGCTTATTGATATGCGCTTTAATCTCTTCTTCAGACATTCGCAAGGTCTCTTTCATTTTTTCATTTTTTTCAATCTCTTGCCTAATCTTAAAAGCAAAATTGCTCATTTGCAAGATTATTACTCCTAAGTTGACTTCATTATCGGTCAGTATAACTACTAAAATATCTCGCTTTCCCTTTTTCTGAAGCTCTACTTTCCCTATAGATTTAACAAAAAGACGCATATCTCGATAAATTAAGGATGCCCGTTCTAACTCTTCAGTCTCAAAAAAATCCTGCCCTTGCCGTGCTACACCGTATAATGCCGCACCAATAGAGCTTAAATCCCAATAATTCAACTTCCTATCAAATCGGGAATCAATGGCAATAATCTTTGCGTCTTGGTCGATGGTTATTAGTCCGTAAATGTATCCCTTTCGGGTCAACTTACCATAATTATATCTTATCTCGTCCAACACTTCAGTTATCTTATTTTCATAAAACACTTTTGGTATATGACTTATCATCTTATCTTTACTTTTAATATAATTTTAGGAGATAGTTAAATGAGAAATATTTAAAGAAAAAAAATTAGGAATCAAGAAAATATGTATTAAAGAATTTTCATTCTTGAATTCTTAGTATAAACTAATTCTTTTTCATTATTATAAGGATTTTCTTTTATCATTACATTTGATAATTTAACACCAATACCATCATTTAAAATTTTGAGAGATTCAACAGCATTTATGCCCCATACTAAAACTCTTATAGATGATGTATCATCACTTAGAATTAATTTTAAAAGAAAGGTCTTATCTTCATTCTTTTTCATTATTTCTTTAAATTCTTCAATTTGTATTATTCCTGTTATAGATTTAATAAACCCTTCTTTACAATATAGGTCCTTTATTGATAGTCTTGGATCTTCTTTTAATGATACAGATCCTTGTAATTTTAAATCTTTAAATGAGTCTAATTTTGGAATTTGTGAGAGATTTACATCCTTGGGAGATAGTATAATCTTTCCTGCCTTACTTAAATGAACCTCAATCTCATCATCTAGTCCTACTTTAGAATACCCTCCAATAACTTGAACGATTTCACCAGCTTGGAAATAATCATTTTCCATTATTTCCGCTTGATCGTCCCATAGAACAATTTTTACTGTTCCTGACTCATCACCTATAATAAATGATCCGATTGTTCCTGGTGATCCATCTTTTCGAACAAAATTTCTAGTGCCAAAAATTTTAAGTATCCTTCCTGTGATGACAACATTACTCATAGTCTCCGTAATTTTAGAAATTGGACTAGCAAAATCATTATAGTCTATTTCATAGTGATTGATTTTACCACTACTAGAAGAGGTAATATCTAAACCATTTTCTTTTGCAATTAAAAACAGAACTGCCTGCTTGGACATAAATCCCTGAAATTCGTTGTATCTCTCATTTACTTGCCTTTCAATTTCATCCTCAGTAATACCGGCATTGAGAAGTGTTTGATAAATATCTTCGATATTAGAACTCATCTTATTTGACTATCTTAGAAACTTTTTGATAATATACTAAAATGTATATTTAAAAAAGAAAAAATAAAACCTAAGAAAATAACATTACTGGCTTTTTGAAAGTATTTGTTGTAACCCTATTTTATTTCGAGTTCTATGAAACGCATACGCAGAGCAATCACACAACGCCCTCAAATTCGTCTGCAGTAGCTTATTATCATCGCATCGTTTATCCAAGAAATCGGTTATAAAGATAACAACTGCAACTTGAGTCATAACCTGAGGCCAAAATAAAAGCTGATCTAATTTCAATTTTAGCCTTCTTGCATTTTCTCTTGCCCTCTTATAATTAAACACAGGGGCAAGTCGATGAACTTTGTGAAGATAAATTCTTACTTTTCGAGCCTGATCCGAAATAGAGTAGGATAGCAACCCACTACGCAAAAACTCTTTAAGATATGTTAGATCAACTAAGAACTTATCAAGGATCTTACGAACTTTATAAACAGGTATCTCAGTCCTCGATGAGAGCACTTTACACTCTATATCTGATATCCTCCTGAGATTTTCATTCCCATCAATAAACGATATATAGCGAAATAAACAGTTTAAAAGACGTATTCTAAGCTTTTTATCGATTTTTTGGATGCGTTGTGGAGATTTCAGCACTTTAGGTGTCTCTATTACTTCTTCCTTTAGTGTCTCTGTCATAATTTAAAAATGTAATATGATACTAATTTAACTCAAATAATATTGGAAGTATTTAAATAAAAAATATGAAATATTAACTAGTCTGATCTAAAGTCAATTGAATTGATTTGGGTTGCTTTCTCTCATAGATAAAAAAATTTCTACATTTCTCATAATTTTTTTCAAACTTTTCCAGATTGTTCACGACTCGTTCTCGGTTTAAATAATGGTCCTCACACAATTGAGAAATTACATTTGACTTATCTGGGGGATTCCATAAAAATTCTTCAATGTTCTCATTCACGATAGGGAAAAGAAAGATTTTCCTTACTTTTTTAATGATCTCAGGAGTTAATTTGCTGAAATCATAATTTTGTCTCTCATTAGTTATTACCTGTTCAATTTGTTGGTATTTTCTTATTAGAGTTAAAGCTTTTTTTGGACCAAGACCATGAATCCCTGGAAAATAATCAGTTCCAATCAGTATACCAATATCTACCAATTGAAAAATTGTAATTTCTAAGTTATCCAAATTTTTTTGTAAGTTAATTTTTTGAGGGATGATTTTCTGATATTTCCATCTTCCTTGTATTTTGCGTCGTAATGATTTCGACAAATTTTGAAGCAAAAAGGAACATCCGAACAACAAGGAGTCAAAATCTTGAGAATTGGAGTAATCAGCTATCCTCTCCTTTACTAAATAGGCACATTGCGATTCAGCAGAGGCGGGAGACTCAATATATGGAACTCCTAATGCACTTAGCAACTGTTTAGATTCCAAAATGATATTTTGCCACATATATTCCTTGCTTAATGCAATTTGTCTTGCCAATTCCTTATTATCACATTCTAATGCTTGCTTATACCAACTTTGAGTGAAGCGAAAATCATTTAACTGATCCTTAGTTATGAGTTTTTTCAGCTCAGAATCCCTTCCATCAAAACAAAAAATAGGAAAGATCCTTTTAGAGTAAAAAAAATTAATGCGATATATCAATCCATATAAATGGGAAATTGGTCTTTGGGTGCGATCTAAAATTAATCCCGCATGTTTACCATCAGGATTCTTTCTTGCAAAATTGAACAAGCCCATAATGATATTAGGAGCATCCACAGCGATAATTTTCCCTTCTAGATCTTGTAAGGCTACGTGTTTTCGTACAATGATCTCTTGTAATTTAACTCCCATGGGATAGAAATAATGTAATAATTTTTAAAGAAAAAAAAGATTTGAAATTGACTACCATCCTTTTATAAGATGATATAGTTTGAACAGTCGTTTTATAAAATTAGTGCACTTTACTCTCATAACTCACCTTTTCACTCATAATTAAGATGAATAAGGATCAATTAAGAGTATTTAAAGAAAAAAAATGGATTAAATACAAAATAAGCAAAAAAATTTTAATTGCTAAAAAAAGAAGGAATTAAGTTGATAGGATTATATGATGGCTAAAACTCATCCTCATCATTCTCGTCAAAAGAATCCATAAAACCCATTACCTCCTGTCGTGCTAACATATTCTCATCATCCACAACTCCAAAGAATTCTTTCTCAAACTCTAACCTGCATTGAGGACATTCAATAAATGTCTCATATTCTATTATATCTCTGGATTTACAGCGGGGGCAATAGTATTTTGACATGAAAAAGCAAAAAACACTATTTATAATTAATAAAATAATCAAGCTGACTTTAAAATAATTTTCATTTTGAATTAAAATAAGAAAGACCCAAATACATTTTTCACCAATTGAGATATTGAACTTAGTTATTACTATTATCATAGCATTTCTTTATAAATAAAAAGTAGCTTACCTGAGCTCTTCTTTTTTCTTTAAATACATTCGAAAGAAAAAGGGTATTAAGATAATTATTATACTTAGTGAATTTTTTGAAAAAGAATGAATATGTAATTATAGGAACATATCGAAATAACAAGAAGGGGACTTTGTATATCTTTTTTGGAATTTTAGTGTTTGTGTTACTTTTCTTTCCGTTGTTTGCTGTTACGTGGAGATATAAAGTAGGAAGGAGTCTCTCCCTTATCTTTGATACAATAGGGGCTATATGTCTCATGGTTGGAGCTGTATATACATTTTTAGGAGTGATGGGTATTTTTACCAGAGGCTATGGATGGACTAATAAACTTATTGTAGGCATTATTCTCCTATATATAGGGTGTTGGCTAACAGGTACCGTTCTTGAATTTCTCGGAGTGGAAATCGGTCGATCGGGATCAACAGATGACGGCTATAATTAATATTTATACATTAATATCTAAATGAAAATATTCGATTCCAGTATAAACTCCGCATACTGCTAAAAGGATAACAGATGCAACCAGCACTCCAATCATTTTTTGACGGTTAAATTGCCCTAAAAACATCCATCCAAGAATCCCGACGATAAGACCTAGCAAACCAATAGCGGAGCCTAAAGCCAATAGAAACTGGATTGCTTCTTCAATCCCATCAAAATAATCAAATATCATAATACTTTTAAGATCGTCTGGATCTATTTAAACAAAAAATATCCTGTCCACTTTTTTCTTTATATATCTTGAACTTTACCTACTACTAATTTAATTCATAAAAAAGAAAAAAAATGAGAAAATTAAGTGAAATCGGTACCTGTCCGAAATGTCAATGTTCAATTACTATCTTTAAAACAAGGAATTATAAACGATTTGCTAAATGTGAAGTATGTAGGACCTCTTATCCATTACCTAAAAGAGGATCAATAAGCAATTCGGCATTACTTTGTCCTTTAAACAATTATCCTATTCTCATCATTGAACGTACTAATATGCCTGCCTATTTCTGGTCAGACCATCCATGCTTTAGCTGTACTAAATATGATGGATGTCAACCAATAAAAGAATTAATCTCTGAATTTACAGAATTAAAGGTGTATGGCTATTAATAGTAAAAAAGGGAAATTAGGATTAAAAACAATTCTTTTAGTAATTTTACTATTCTCAATAGGGTGTAGTATGGTAAATATAGAAAGTTCATTACAAAATATACAGTTATCTACTCCAAAATCTAGTGATGGGGAATTAATAGATAAGGTATATGCTTTTACAACTTCTAACAACTCCTTATTCTTCAATAAGAGCCTCTATTTTGAAGATTTTACCTATTACTATATCTCGGTTATGGTTGTGACTCCTCATCAATGCGCGATGAATATCACTTTATGGGACCCTGAAGATTCCCAATATGAACTTTATTATCGAGAGAATATGAATCAGGGGGAAAACTCAGAAATTCCTTTTGGAACTGCACTAAGTGGAAATTATAGTATGTTATTTGTTGTTAAATTGGAATATAATTTAAACATCCGTATAAAAATAGAAGAAGGGGAAGGATGCTTGCGCCATAATATTGATCCCGAAGCGTTTGAAGATAGAGAACTGTATAATGTAAAAAAATTTTATGATGGAGAATCGATACAAGAATATATCTATCTAAAAACGGATTATTACTATAACTTCTATTTTGGAAGAGTGTCATCAATATCGGCAAATAAGAGTTATAATGTAGAACTTAACTATACTATTACTTGCCCAGAAGATATTGAATATATCATTTATGAAGATAAATCCCTTCCAGAAGTGACTGAAGTAATAAGCTTTAAATTTGGAACTGCAATTCAGGGACTCTATTCTGTGTATTTAACTATTTATTGTGATGTTCCTCATGTAAATATTGCCTATGCTGTAATTGAGGGTAGTAAAAGTAGCAATGTCATAAACGGAACCGAACCCGAACCTACCAATGGAACAGATACTCCTACCTTTATTGTCTCAATCCCGAAAGAATGGACAATTAGCTTCGTGGCTATCATAGGAGTCTTAGCCGTAATAGTAATAGGAATCGTAATCTATCATAGAAAGCGGAATGTCTTAAACTTGAATTTATAATATTGTTTAAGAAATCGTAATTAAAAAAAAATAAAAAAAAATTAAGTTTTTATTAATATCTTGGCACTTTTTTGCCATTCAAGTACCTTATTTGGAGATACTCCGCTCATTTTCGCTGATAGCTCTTCTGGATCGATACCTAAAAGTTCCTCAATGGTATGGATTCCAAAAGCCTTCAAGCTCTCTGCTGTTCCTTTGCCAATACCTTTCACTTCAATTAAAGATAAATTTCCTTCTTCCATAGAATCTTCAGTATCATCACTTTCTTCATACAATTTTTCAACCTTAAAGTCTAATCCAGGTGCTTCAGGAAGATCCACTCTATCTGTATCAGCAATCCCTGCGCTTGTTATAAAGAACTCACACTCTTCTGGGGGCAAATCAGGAGCGTCCACGATTACCGCTCTTCGCATCAATGAATTATTTGAAGAAAATCCTTTTGTCTTAAACATTACTCTGAAATGACAACCGTGAGCAACAATATTCCCGCCTATAGCATCATCCGCAGAGAACATTCCCATCATCCTAACAGCTACTTGATTCGTCAGCAACACAGCACAGTTGTATGTCTCAGCAACTCGGGAAAGACCATGAATCATATTATTAAGAACCGCTTGTCGAGGGGCAAGGCTTCCAATTCCCACATATTCAGAACGTAACAAAGCCATCAAGCTATCCACAACAATCAATCTTACCCCACGGGTTTTGCATAAAGTCTCTGCCTTTTGGATCATCTGAGACTGATGATCAGAAGAATAAATTCGTGCATGAAATATTTTTGCTAATATTTCTTTTGGACTTAGACCAAAACGTTTAGCAATACGCTTAATTTTTTCCTTAGAGAAGGTATTTTCTGTGTCAATATATGCAACTGAGCCATTGAGTCCTCCTTTTTTAAGGGACAATTGAACAGTAACAGCTATAGTATGTGCTAAAGCCGTTTTACCTGACTTAAACGGTCCATAAACCTCAGTTAATTTTCCTGTCTGAAAGCCTCCTCCCAGAATTCGATTTAGCTCCGTTGATCCAGTAGTAATATATTCTACATTATCATCAATTTCTCCCGCAGGGACAAATTCAGTCATCCCTAAAGCGTTTCTTGCGTTCCAAATGAGTTTTTTTGCTGTTTTATCACCTAACCCATCGATCTTGGATACGATATTACTGGGGGACATTGCCAATGCTTCTGGTGTACTGATCCCATTCTCTTGGAGTAGTTTAATCTGACGGGCGTTGATTCCTTTTATTTGACTTAAATCAGCCATTCTTTTTTATTATCACCATTTTAAAAATAATTCTGATTATCAATTGTCTAGAGTAAGAGTATTTAAAGAAAAAACCAATTATAGAAGAATTCTTTCTTGGAAAAAGAGCTGTTATTCTTCAAGGACAAGTTCTAGATTCTCAATATATTCTTCTGGAGAGATTCCATGCAATAAAGCTTTATGAAGCATTCTGATATTTAATTCTTCAACACCATTTTCTTCATAGATAGGAAGGAGATCCGTATGAATGGCTTTAAGAATTTTAAGTTTCGAAAATTCAGAACGCCTATACCGACCAAAATATCCACCAAAAGCCGTAAATAAATTAGCCATTAATTCAAGATCTTCCTTAGAAAATTTCCTGTAACACTTAACGCACACAATCCCATAGTTAAAACCGGTTTGACAAAGTGTTGCTCTATCTTTAATATCATGCCGGCAGATAGAACATTTTATTAATTGACCATAATCTTGTGATTTAGTAATCATGAATATTTTTTATTTCTGTTATATTTAAAGAAAAAGATAAGAGAAAAGGAGGAAGAAAATGAGAGGAGACGTATTTTTTTTGTATTTACTATTTTTATATTTGCTTCCTCAATTTCTCTATTAATCCTATAAATTAAGAATATTTAAAAGAAAATAATATAGAGATATTTAAACCAAAAAAAAGGATTAAAAAATAGTAATAAAATCAAAAAGAAAATAATCAAGCATTAGCATGGATCGGATATGTGGGAGTAACCACAGGTTAAGGGTAATATATTCTATAGGATAGAATCAAAGCGTATAGGATTATAACGTAACTAGACCATTATGTTGTAAAGCATAATCAAACATCCATGAATAATCCTTGAATAATATTTTCATGCTCTTATTTCGATTATTACACCTATTGGATAACTCTATTTTTATGGTATTTACTCTATCATATAACTTGTAAAGAAAGGTTCGATTTTGTCCTGAATTGGGATCATATGAAACCTCATGGATTAATAATAAACAGATCCCTTCTCTTTGGCAGAACATTATTAATGGCATGAGCTGAAATTCGTAAAAATCATCTATAAGTGAGGTAATTAACTTAATATCCTTATATTTAGAAATCTCAAATCGCAAATGATGGGAGATATTATCAACCACAATATATCGCAAATTCGGTGGTAAAATCGTAAGTTCATTGATAAAATTAGTTAAGAACTCAGATTGATTTTTATAGTTATTTAAAGTAGTATTAAAAGGCGTGATGAGGATATTTTTTTGAAGATAATTATACTTATCTAATGAATTATCAAACACTCGTGAAAACCTTCTAATAGGGAATATTTCACTTGCTTGAACCCAAATACAGCACTCTTCAAAAGGATAAGTGTGAGTCAAAAAATTTCCGACCATTTGTAAAGCAAAAGTGGTTTTTCCTGTACCAGACTCTCCAGAAAGACTTAGGATCTTGTGTCTTACCATTAATTTATGCATTAAAACGAGAAATTCAGAATGTATCTGCATTCAATCCCCTTCTAAAAATTTAATCCTCTTCTAATAGTTCAAGAACCTCATTTTTCATCTTTTCAAGTCTCTCATCTTGTGTCTTTTTAAGGTTTTGATCTAAATGGCCTAGCATTCTTTCTTCAGGAGAAGAATCTAATAACTGTTGAAGCATTACCAATGTAATTAAATCATCCATATTACGGTTCTCCTGCTGGTAAGTCCTCCCACTGAGAAACCTTGATATCCCCGAACCAGAACCAGAAGTCTTAGACTTATAAAATATATAAATTCCTAAAGCGACGACAACAATTATAATCGTAAATACGGGGTTAGTTTGATAATACATGAGAAAAACGACAATCAACACCACGCAGCATATACTCTTCATATTCATTTCTTTATCACCATGGAGCCTCTTCAATTCCTATTTTATGTGGTTTTTGAGGTTTGTATCTGCGACGAGCAAAACTTCTAACCTTCAATTTATGAGGTCTTTGATAACTTATCGATCGTATAATAAATGCTGCCTTACTTACTCCCATAAATCCAAGCTTTAACTCCCAATAAATCGCAGCAATGCTGAAATAATAAAATACATCAAGGAAAAATACAATCTCAAAATAATAGATAATTGTCCAAAGAATAAATATCGATAGTGCAATGAGAAAAATTTGATACAGAGTGTATAATGCATCATATCGTATTGAATGATAAAAAATAGATAAATCAGCACTCGAAGGAGCAGCACCAATTATAGTAGAAATCAAGAATAAACATGCGATAATACGAATGACAAACCAATAATTGGAATATGCTGTAATGTTGAAAAAAAGGACAGCCAACCATGTTGAGATATAGAGAGGGGCGAATGTAAGTAAAAAAGCCTGTAAAAAATTTCGGGGTTTAACTTCTACATAACCATGGGGATTAATCATTCTAGTCTGTCTATCCCTGAATTTGATTTCTATTTTACGAGGTTTGATACCAACTAGAAGGCTAATTAAATAATGACTTACCTCATGAATCAAAACCCCTATATACATTAATCTTACAAGAATTCCATAAAATGGACTAATACTTCTACCCTTTGATACAAGATGATTAAAAAAGAGCGAAATAAAAAGAATGATGACAAACACAACTAATTCTTCTAACATGAAGAAAAATTTTATTGAATATATTTAAAGAAAAAATTGACATTAGTTTATGTGATAAATTTTCAAAAAATCTAATATTTAAATTTAAAACCAATTCTTCAATTCATTAAAAATTTTTCTTCTTTCGAATTTAAACTATTATTAAATTTAACAGGATTAACCTCTACGCAATTCTCCTTGAGTTTTCATTTGTGGATTTGGAAGGCAAAATTATTGCTCAATTTAATTTTATTCATTTTTGTGAAAATCCAAAATTATAATCTGCGAGTAGACTGTCTCTTTTCATCATTTTTCATTTCATGCAAAATATTTAAAAAGGGTAGTGGCACTCAAATATTTCTTAGTTATAATAGAAGAATAGTGATCAAAAAAACAATGGTAACTTATAACCTAATTCAAAAATTAAAATATGATTCTAAAGGAGAGGAAGTTTCAGAGTTAAAATGTGATTTATGTAATTCAGTTAACATTAAAGAAACTAATGAAGGTTATGTATGTGGTGACTGTGGAATTGTATTAGAAGTCCTAAAATTGCAATATCATCGCCCATATAATGATGATATTCTTCAGTATGCCCCTTTAGGACAAACTCAAATAGGCACAAAACGAGAGAGGTATTGTTTTCCTAACTCTGTTCAATGGGAAAATTGGAATAGACTTCATTCTATCCGGGATAATGAAAATATAGTACTAAATACCGCTAAGCAAACAATATCAAAAATCTTCAGCAATTTACATTTACCTAATTCATATCAAAAAATTGTTTTTCAAAGATTTAAGAAGGTGAGATCGAAGCTTAGACCCAGTACGAAATATCGGAGTGTTGAAAAACTTGTTCCAGTTATTATTTATTATACATTTAAGCTTAGAAATGTCTCTATTAATGAGGTAGAATTAATAAATGCGTCAGGTATATCGAAAAAAGAATTTAAAGATTTTTTTCTACAATTAAGGTGCTTTATTCCTGAATATGCAAAAAGAAACAGACAAGAATATATCATTCAAAAAATGCTCCAAGTTACCGAATATTTTGATTTAGGTTTGGGATTTTATTATTTATCTAAGAAGATAATGTATAAATTATGGGAACTGATTAAAAATACAACTGACGATGTTATTGTGGGGGTTGCGACCTCAATCTCGGCACTTAGCTCTTATAAAGATGGTATAAGCGTTAATGCAATTTGTAAAATGTTAGGAGTTAAAATGTCATCTGTTCAATTTCAGGTAAGAGAAAGAATATTTAGAAAATTAAAGGTTGAAGGATTTATTAGTCTAGTACGATCTTCCGATCTTTTAAGAAAAATTATGGAAAGATTAGGACTTATCGAACCAGAAGAAGTTTCCGCTGAAGAATCTGCTGATATCGTTGAAATAATTATAGGAAATGCTTCACAAGTATTCAATTGCCATAATGGTGTCGATTACTATTTTTTCGCTGTTAGAGATGATCAAGATAACCCTATATTAATGACAATTAGAATTTACAATCCAAATATACACAAGGAGCCAAATCAAGGCTTTCAAGCTCAGGAAATGAAACTATTTGATTATGAGAGATTAGTGTATTATAGGACTAAAGATCCACCCCTAAAAATTGTTTGACAGTTACTTCTCAGTTATGTAACTCTTTTTTTTCTTTCTTTTCTTTTTGTGCTTTTCACGTTATTGATTTGATGTTTTTTCTTTAAATACTCTTAAAATATTATGGAGTAATTAAATAAAATCTATAAGGCATATATATGCAAAAAGGAAAAAAATTAGCATTAATGAGTATATTTTTACTTGTTTTTGGAATCTTAGCAAATAAAATTATACGTATAGATAATAAATTAGAGACATATAGCTACAGGTTACATAATAGCTCTTCAGAACAATACATTGATGATCTCAATTCTGTCTTTACAAGAAAACTCACTGATGATGAAACTTTTGGATATTTTCCACAAATCTATGAACCATCCCTTCAGGCAGTATATTATGCTCTCTATAGTTACAATGCCATTGGAGAATTGGGTCAAGTACATGTAGATGAAATTACCAATTATATAATGTCTTGTTATGATCCTAACAGTAATTTATTTTATGATAATTATGCATATCGATATTTGGATCTTGATCCAGCTCAAGGTTATTATCCATTAACCTCACTTCTGCAAATTAATTGTTATGCACTTCAATCATTAGCCCTGTTAAATAAATTAGACCTAATTGATAAGCAAAACTTTATCGATTTTATTTGGAGTTGCTATAATCCCGTCTCTGATGGATTTATTGGTCGACCCTATAATTTAAATCTAGATGCAATGTTTAGACTCTCTACCATGGATAATACCTATTTTGCGGCTATAACCTTGGATAGTCTTTTGGAAGACTGGGATGAATATACGACAGAAAAGAACAAGATTATTCAATACATAAATAACTTACAAATATCACTCAATACTGACTGGAAATACGGTGGTTTTTACAATGATGAGGATAATTCTTTCGATAGCATAAAACCAACGAGGGAACCAAGCCTGCTTTCTTCATTTTACTGCATTAAAACCTTAGAAATCTTTGAAATGGAAGAGACGATTAATTTAGATAGCTTTCATCAATTTCTTGAAGAACATTATAAGGATGAAACCTATTTTGAGATGTCTAATCCTGGGCATAATATAACCAATATCATTGCTACGGCAATCGGGTTGGAACTTTCTAAAATAACGGGTTTTTCAGGAGTAAATGAAAGCAATATAATCAATTTTATTTTTAATAATAGAAATTCTCAAGGTATATGGGATTCATCCACAACCGTAAAAATGCATGAATTAATGGATACTTTTCAAATTATAGGTTCACTTAATAATCTTGGGGCGATCTCGAATTTATCTTCCCTAGATAAAATTAAGATTTCTAATGCCTTGAGTACCTATAAACAATATAAGGGGTTCTCTCTTGTCTCTAAAGAATATACTTCCCTAAATCTTCTCAACACTATAATCAGTTCCTTTCAATTGTTTGACATGATCTCGGACTTAGAATTACAAAATATTTACAACGATATAGAGAAGTGTCTCAGATATTATGATTATCCTGAAGATTGGTATGCCTTTCTACCTTACATTAACACAGATCCTTTAAAACCAGAGTTCCGCTCATATCCCATTGAATATTATAATAGGGGGTATCATAATTATATTACTCGAATTGATTACTTAACATCGTTTAAATCGATGTTCTTTGCCTTAGATTCAATGGAAAAAATATTTAAATTGGATGATTTTGAAGGATTGATAAATCTTAACAATTTAATCAACGATATTATAGAATCCCAATTTTTGAATGAATCATTTTCTAATGCCTATGGGGCATTCGTACCTATGCGGGGATATACTTTTTTCTCAAATGAAAGTCAGGTCCAAAAAATCTTTTTTGAATATTCCTATTATGCAATAAAATCCTTAGAATTGTTAGCAAATCACATAGGTTTAGGTAATCTAACTAATATATCCTTTGATAAGGATGCTCTTTATAGTTATATAGATAATAATATAGTTGAGACCTCCAACAACCTTTATTTTGATCCTTGGTATACTGATGATATTGACATTACTTTTCAGAACACTTATTATATGGTATATGTCTTAAAAGCAATGGAGAAATACACATTGGATAATGACAAGATTAAGAATTTCATTTTAACCAACCTTGATTATAACAATATTAAAAACCTCTATTATGCCTTCAAAATATCTTACATTTTAGACTTAAAGATTCCCTTTAGTCTGATTTCTAGTATTAATCTAGTTAAGGAAATTTTCTCAGAAATATATAAGGAATATTATCTTACAACCGATAAAATGAATATTGAACAAGAGGTTGTATTGTGGATCTCTGAGATGATAAAAAATAATTTCTTCCAATATAGTTCAGAGGAAACTACTGGAAATTCAAATATAAATTTAGATCCTGCGATTCCCTTAGCATTGGTATTTATCATTGTACCTGGATCGGTTATAGTTATATCTACTAAGCAGTTGGATTTAAAAAAAAGAAGAGTAAATACCAATAAAAATACCAAATTCTAAATTTTTTTCTTTTTATTTAATTATCTTATTTAAATCTGATGACTACAGAATCATATTCTAAGGACTTCACTAATCGTAATAACAAAAAGATAATTGATACTTTAAATTATATAGTTAACGCTTTAGAGGGGTTTAGAAATGATTATACTAAAAAATTTAATTTCACTAAACTAATGGAATATTTAAACATTGCAAAGTCAGAAATTGATGATATTTTCAATCTAATCTTAAATTTCCAAGATAAGTTTAATGATGTATTTAACAATCACGTACTTAAAAAAAAAATAAATAATGGAAACCTCTATTTAATCGCAGAAAAAAAGAAAATATCAGTCCAAAAAGATATTCATATCCCTGAAATTATTAATATAAAACAGTCAGATCTTCCTATTTTTAGTGATCTTATCTATCTATTTAAGTTTGTGAAACGAGGCAAGGGATTTGAAATTGAATCAAATAGAACGGATCTTTTAAGAAACCTCAAAAAACTCTGGCAAAAATATCCTTATCTCTTTGAAGAGAAAGAGAATGGGTTAATATATCCCTCAGAGTTAGGATTGAAATTTGGTGAATTAATCCTTTCTTTTAGTAAAAACAATAAAGAAATTACAGATGTAACAATCGATACCTACTCCTTAAAGGTGATTCAAAATGAGTGATACATTAGATAATCATAATGCCAAAAAGGGAATGGATACTCAAATATCCTCTCAAATTGAGTTTAGAAAATATCAATCCATGATAGCAGAGAAGTGTGTAAATAAAAACTCTTTAGTGGTGTTACCAACGGGTCTAGGAAAAACAATAATTGCTGTTCTTGTCGCTAGTAAAACATTGGATCTATTCCCTTCTAAGAATAAGATAATAGTGTTAGCTCCAACACGCCCACTAATTAACCAACATTATGAAATTTTTCACAAATTCTTAAAAAAACCAAAAAAATCCTTTTGTATTTTAACTGGCAAAGTAGCTCCTGAAAAAAGAACACAATTATTTTTAGAGAATCAATTTTTATTTTATACCCCTCAAACCTTAAGAAATGATTTGATAAATCAAAAATATGACCTTTTAGATGTTTCATTAATTATTTTTGATGAAGCTCACCATTCTACCGGAGATTATGCTTATACTCTTATTGGTGATATGTATATTGACCAAAATCCAGATGGGACCATCTTAGCATTAACCGCTTCACCGGGAGCTTCAAAAAATAAAATTATTGAATTATGTAAAAGTCTGCATATCCCTATCGAAAATATTCATATACGAACCAGAAAGGATAAAGATGTTAAGACTTACATAAAGCCAATGGATATTTATAAGGTAAGCGTAGAGATGACAAGTTTAATGAAGGATATCTATTTGGTAATTAATGAAATTCTAGAAGAACGATTACAATATCTTTCTCAAGTTAATTTCTTGGAAAAAGAAGCAGATCCTCTCTATGAAAAAATCATTAGAAAAGATCTTTTAAGACTCAATAAGGAATTGGTAGGTATCTTACATAGCAATGGTGATAAGACTGGAGTATACAGTGCCTTATCTATTAATGCTCAGGGACTCATATTATATCACATGATCGAATTGGTGGAACAACAAGGGCTCGATGTATTACTTCACTATTTCGATAAGATAAGTAAGGATGCCAAAAAACGCTCAAGTTCAAAAGCCGTTAAAATTTTGGCGAGTGATTATCGTTTAAGAAATATCCATTTGGAATTAAAGAAAAATAAAGAATATTCACCAGAAACCCTAACTCATCCTAAATATCCTGTGCTAGTTACAATTCTGTTAGAAGAGATAAAAAGGAATTCTAAGGCACGGATACTGGTGTTTGTGAAATTAAGAGATTCTATAAAAAGTATTGTTAAAAAATTAAGTATGTATGAAGCTATTAAGGCAATTCGGTTTGTAGGACAAACTACTAAGTCAGAAGACGATAAAGGTTTATCCCAAAAGCGGCAAATTGAAATATTAGATCAGTTTAAGCAAGGAATTTATAATGTTCTGGTGAGTACCAATGTCGGAGAGGAGGGGCTCGATATTGCTGAGTGCGATCTTGTCATCTTTTACGATGTGGTTACCTCAGAAATACGGTTAATCCAGAGAAAGGGAAGAACTGCTCGGCACCGGGAAGGTAAAGTAGTTATTTTATATTGCAATGGAACGCATGATGAGGTCTATCTTCAAATTGCTTTAAGTAAATTAAAACGAATGAATGTCAACCTAAAAAGATCCTCTCAGCTAAAAACATATTATGACCAAGAGAGCTTTAAAGAAGATGTTTCTGAAAGTAATGAAGTGATAAAAAGTGAATCCCCTTCGACTTACCGTAAACCAACCAAAAAGCAGTATCAATCTAAGTTGGTAGCTTTTATGAGCAGCCCTCCAGAGCAACAACAAGTCCTTCAAAAAAAATCGATCTCAAAGATTAGGATCAGTAGAAATTTTCCTCCTTCATTTGGACTAAGAAAAAAATTACAAGGGGATACTATTGATTTTGAAATTGTTGATTCTGATCTTCATATTATTCTTTATAACAAGGTATTAATTCAGTTATTTGATCCAAAAAAGCTCTCACTTGACGAGTTTCTCTCAGAAATTCAAGAGCTACAGCAGATCTGTAAACTCCTAATTATTGTATTTGATTTTATAGATTACAAAGAGGATTTTGAGGGAGAAAAGCGATTATTAAAGAAAAAAATCAATGATCTTGCTACTAATCATTCATTGCATATCATCAATATAGACGATCCTGAAGAACTCTATTTTATCGTGAAAAATATTTATGAGAATCCACAAGAAGAGAGATTATAATGGAAAAAGCAGAATGGAAAAAGGATGAGACCCCTTACTTAGTATTTAGGTGTCATACCTGTAAGCGTTATTTATATGTAAAAACCATCCAAAAATCTAAAAAATGTCCACAATGTGGTCATACGCATACGGTCGCTACTATTCTAAAATCGGGAGAGATCATAAATGGTCTGACAAACGCAATAAAAACTGTAAAAGAAAAACAAAATGAGGTCGCTCTAAAAGAAATGGGGAACCCCCTCGAATTTAGAGGATCACAGGATTTTACAATTGTCAGAAAACAAAAAATCAAAAGCTATCAACCTAATGATAGGGGTGGTGAGCTTACGGAAACGTTCAAAAGAATGCTTATTGACTTATCTAAGACCTATAAAGAGTTTCCTTACTATATTCTTGAAGTGATGGCTGATAATTACGGTATTCCAGATTCAGAAATAAAAATGCTAACAAGATATTTCTCAAAACAAGGATTTTTAATCCGGTTAAATAATTACTTGTATTCTATAAATATTAAATATAGCTAAGCGAATGATTTATAGGTTTTTGTAAGAATTATAGGAAAAAAAATTCATTTATTAACTAAAAATGTGAAATGCAACCACAGAGACCGCTGAATTAAACAATTCCTGCTATAACGACAAAATTATCGATACTGCTACTATCATAATAGTAATACCCGAGATACATAATATCAACCAAAGTAATGCGTCATGTTCTATTAAATGATTTTTTTTATCAAGGCTTATTTTCTCCCCACATTTCGGACAATGGGAGGGAACTTTCCCCCCAAAATACTCTATAAACGGACCATGAATATTATAGAGTCGCTCTCCGCAATGCTCACATTTAGGTCTTAAAAATACTTTTTTACCCAATCTCTGTCTCATTTTACTTCAATAATTTATTGTCATAATATTTAAGAATGGATTCTTCAGAATTTATATAACTTAGCGAATATATAAATATATTCTAGTATAATTTAGTGTCTATAACGAAAAATAGTGTTTCTCTTAACTATTCTACAAATTCATTTAAAAGAATGTTTTGATATTTTGGATGGCGTTCGCAAAATGGGATCTTCTCATTTCCAGAATATATATATGAAGGATCTATATGATCAAAAAACTTAGAAAAAGAGATGGTGATTTCTTTAACATTAATAGGTCTTTTTTTAGAAAATTGATCCTTACTAATAACTTGTATCTTTTTTCTAATGATTTTAGAACTCATTTCAATTTACATTATTCAGAGTGTTTTTAAAGAAAAATTATTCCTGTTCACTATTTTTAATCTTTTCTGTTAGTTTTTTTAGATACATTTTCATAAAATACCGTTCACTTTCAGCAAACTCTATTTTCTGCTTCTTTGTGAGGTTGATACAATTTAATAAGATTGAATGGACTTTTTTGAGGGTAACAAGATTTTCATCGATAATTTCTTCGAGGTTCTCATTGTTTGTCTGGATAGGTATCTCTTGGATTTTTCCTAATTTAACTGAGATATTTAAGACTTTTTCCTTATCTGTCTGGGAACCCATCTTAAATCATCATGAAGTATAAAATCTTATTAAAAACTTATAACAAGACTATAAAAAGAAAAAAAGCATAATCATTATTTTTCGATACTTTTAATTATTTTTTTACAGAGATTTATTCCTAATCCTGTTTTTTGATTTAAGGTGTAAGGGTTTTCTTTTCTTACTTGAGATGCTGTATGGTATCCCACATTATATAAGATCCGTGCTCTTGCCCTTGCTACATCGTTAAGTCTTAAGACTAAGTCAAATAATTCCTCTCGAATGCCATAATGTATTCGGATACGAAGTGTTTCGCACATTTCTGCTACATAGGGAAGTTTATACACTAAATCACTTCCACTCAACCTTAAATTACTGGCGATAATCCCGATAAACGTAATTACCCGTTCCAAATTATCTCTAACCGAATAGAGATCCCCTGCCATAATGGTATATTTATCTAAGATAAGATCAAGCGGTTCCTCATCTGCCCACTCTAAAATAGGATTTAGCATGGTATAATCCCGAATTCGATTTTCTAATTTTAGAATATCAAATCCTTCTTTGATCAAATCTTTATAGGTATTGATCTCTTTATTCTCAAGTTTGTACCGTATTAGAACTCCAGAAGCGGGATATAAATAAAGTCTAATGATAAGTTTGCCAAATTGGGAGCATTTAATAGATCCGTCAGATTCTTTAATAACTAATCCCTTCTCAAAAAGATAGTTCAGGATATACTGATTCCGAATTGATTTCGGTACAATATCATTTACATATTTCTTAAAATTCTTGTTAGGAAGATCAATTACATACAGCAAAAAGGAGGTGATATGATCGCAAAACTCAAAGGAGAACTCATCAGAGATAAAATTATCGGAAATTCCATTCTTAAATCCGCAGGAACATTGAATTCCAGAATCAATATCGAATTGGCAGGCATATACCCCAAAATCGGTCTTAATATATCCTGAAATAGTTGTATTAGTTAATTTAGTAATTTTGGTTGGATAACTATGGTTTTTTAACTCTTCTACCTGTTTAGGATCTGAATGCAATTTTAAAATATTTATCGGAGTAATCTCTTTAATCAAGAGCAATTGCTCAATAGGAATCTTGTTCTTCTTCATTTTCTGTTTAATACAAAACCAAAAATACGTCTTTTCAAAGAACTGCTTTAATTGTGCTAAAGAAATCCGTTTTTCTTCATAAATTCTTAAAAGTACTTGCTCTTTTAGGGTATTTAGTTTATTTAATCCGGAACCTAAATCATTATACTTAGGAATAAACGTGTTAGCAAGAATATCCTTTTGAAAATAATGATCCTCTACCCAATGTTTTGTATCAACATCTTTAGTCAATATAATTCCATAGCCAACTGAATCAAGCCCAGGTCTTCCTGCTCTACCTAAAATCTGGAATAATTCATTTGCGGAAAACGGTTTAAAGTAAGAAAACCCATTTCCGTGTTCGTAATATCCGGAAAAATTTCTGATATTTTTTATAGAAGTGATATATTTCTTAAAATCTTTTAATACAACGACTCGTGCTGGAGTATTAATACCAGCAGATAAAGTGGTGGTACAGCAAATAACCTTTACAATTCTCTTTCGGAAATTATCTTCTATTATTTTACGCTCTCGTGGCAAAAGCCCAGCATGATGAAACGCAATCCCATGCCTAATGACTTTCCTTAAATCACGATGGCTCCCTCTAATTGAGCTTAAGGACTTGTCTAACGCTTTACATACTATTCTCTCTGTATCTTCTAAAAAATGATCAACAATATTTCTAAGATACTGTGCTGTCTGTTGTGCTCCTTTTCTTCTGTTCAGAAAAATTAATACCTGCCCTTTATTCTCTAATGTCTTATTCACGATTTTTTTAATGGTGGAATCTTTATTTTGGGTGACTTCAATTCGATAATGAAGTGGTACTGGTCTTATATCAGATGTTATGAGAGTTGTCTTATTTCCTAATGAAGAGAGCCATGAATTAAAAAATTCTGGATTGGCAATGGTTGCTGATAAACCAATTATCTGAGGATTATGTAAAAATTCATTCAGGCGTACAATTAGGGACTCTAATCGTGGACCACGATCACTTTCACCGATAATATGTATCTCATCGATTATAACCGTAGAAATATTAAAAATCCAATCCTTATCATAAAAATTACGGAGAATGGAGTCCATCTTTTCATAGGTGGTGACTATAATATCTGCTTTTTCTAATTTTGAATCATCTACATCATAATCCCCTATTGAAAGTTCGATCTTTACTCCAAACCGTCCATAATTTTTTTTGAAGTAAATGTACTTTTCAGTAGCTAAGGCTTTGTATGGCACTAAATATACGGACTTGCCGAAGTTCTGAAAAATATTATTAAAGGCACATAATTCTCCAATTAAAGTCTTTCCACTCCCTGAAGGGGCACAGACCAAAAATGATTTTCGAAAGAATAATCCCTTCTCAATTGCCTCTTTTTGAATATCTCTTAGTTTAAAGACTTTATTCTCAAGTAAGACTCGTAGAATTCTCTTATTTAAAATATATTTGAAGATCTCCCTATCTGTATCTATTTCTTCTTTATTGGTATTCTTAGTAAAATCTAAAATGGTCAAAATACGTCACCTTTGTTAATATGGATTTGTCCAATTCTTTAACATCTCTTTAAAAGTCTCAGAATCCCTTGAAAATTCTATGCTTTTAATCACTCCTACGTTTCGGATATTTAATTCTGTGTTAAAATAACAGATAAGAGCATGAAGGGGATTTCCATGAATATTAATATGGGGACAATGAAAGTATTGATTAGGATTTAAAGTTTTTAAGACACTTACCTTAATGCCAATTTCGATCTCTTTTTTACAAAATGGGCATCTTACTTTCTTTTTCGCTTTTTTCTTGATATCATTACGATCCTTAATTTTCCCATAAACAATTACGATGTTGGATCACTATAAATTTTTACCAAACAAATAAAATGATACTTTATAAAAGAAAAAAATAGATGTAAAAAATTAGCTAGGGATTAAGATAGAAGGAGACTCCTGCCAACAAGACTGAAATACAAGGTTAAAACGAATTTAGAAGGACAAAGATGAAATCCGAGTGTAAAGACTTACACTCTTAGACAAAAATTCAGGGTGTAGACAGGAGTCAAGGTTTTTTTGTCCTATAATATAAATCAGCCTTGTTATTTAAATGAAAACTTAATCCTCTTTTCATTGTTTTTTCTTTAAATATAAACATAATAATAGTACTCGATACGCATGACGGATGTCTCAGAAAATGTATTGGAAAAAAAATTGGATCTAAAAACCTATTATAAATTGGCACAAGATGCATTTGAAGCAAAGAATCTCTCTCAAGCAAAACAAATCTCTGAAAATGGTCTAAGACAAGCTCAATTGGAGAATAATGGTGAATGGACTCAAAAATTTGATTCTTTTAATACTGAGTTAGCTCAATTTTCTATGGATCGTGTTAAAGAAAGAGATATACTCTTTGCGAACCAAGAGTCAATCATTAAACCTGAGTTAGTATCAGTCAAAGAAGATCTTACGATTATCAAGGGAATAGGAAAGTCCGTTGTGGAAAAACTATATCAAGCAGGGATTAATTCTGTCAAAGAATTAGCATCAACAAGTAAAGAACGACTTATGAGGATAAAAGGAATAGGTTCGGAGACTGCAATGAGGTTTATTGATGCTGCTAAATCCAGTATAAAGGTTCCAACATTAAATACTTTTACTGGTTCAAATCCAATTACTAAGCCCTCAGTACAAGAAAATCTAATCGAGGAAGAATCTAATCCAGAAGAATCATCAAATAAGGATGAACAATGGTTTAATGATAAATTTAAAAGATTAAAATCTGGAATATGGTATTCACCGCAAATTCAAGAAGTTTCAGAGAGTAAAGTTCTACCTCCTTCACCTCAAGTTCCTCCGCTTATTAAAGATGATGAGCCTTATGAAGTTGAAGACTTACCTGACTATGAACAGATACCAGAAGATGCTATCATTGAAAAGAACAATTTTCAGGAAGAAAATCTTATTAAAAATAAACACCTTTTACCCTCAACTATAGAGAATCTTCCTCATATTGAAACAGAAATTCATAACGAAATTATAGAGGAAAAGAAAGTAAATACTTACGATACAGAAAAATTAACCTCTGTTGAAATAAATTACATAAAGACAGAAATACAAGAGGAGTTTACTTCGAATGGTTATTATCTTATCAATCACAATCCATTTTTAAAAAATATCTTTAACAAGATTGATCTTTTAGGAGTAAAAATTGTTCAAGTTAATGAATTCTTAGATTTATTATTACTCGTTCCAGTTAAAATAAATTCAATTAAAGGTTCATTAATTATTTCAGAGGATTCTGTAGATTATAATTTTTCTCATGAAACAGGAAAACGTTACAATCGAACCACAACTACAGTACTTAACGTAAATCTCGATAAAATTACTCAATCTCAAGAAATCATCTTTAATGAGCTTATATCTGAAGGAACCCTTTTTCAATTCTTTAGAAAATATTTAAAACTCAATATCTCTGTAGAGAAAACCATCACCAACAAAAAATTATTTTTTAGAGTTGGAGCACTTCAGTATAAGGTATTAATCGAGCCGGTCATAATCAACCACGGTAATGTAGGGTTAATTGAAAAGGTAATTCCGTTTGCGTATCAAAAATATAGAAATTTACATATTCTTGAGCTAGAAAATCTTTCTGAACTATTGCCATACCTCGAAAAAAAATATTATCTTATTGAAGCACAAAATGATCAAGAGACCTCAATTAAACGCTATTTTAAAGCTACAGGATCTCTAATGGAAGAACTACGACTTTACTCAATTCCTTTTATAGGATTTGGAGTAATATTTGCATTTGCATTACTATCCCAAGTTCCTGAACTAATTGAGGTATTTATGAATTTGGGATTTGGTTTAATTATTATCTATGGAGTGGTTGTTGGATATTTATATTATAAATTTTATAAAAAGAAAGTAGTAATACAACAAGAGTTTCATACCCCTTATTATCAAAAATTGCTTGAGTTGGATGAGACAAGTCTAATATTGATCAATGAAGAATTTTCTCCTGAATTGATGGCCCAATTTTCCTATGAATGTCTCGGTAAGAATGTGCCATTCCCTCTTATATCACAATTAGAAAGAAACCGAGCAGAAGATCTTTTAACTAAAAAGAAAATAACATCAGAAATCGAGAAAGGAGAGTTCTTTGAATCTAAACTAAAGGGGAGTGATTCGAAAATGAAAGATAAATTAATTTCAAAATATGGTTCATTTTTAGAGGATTGAGAAAATGGAATTTAAAATTATCAAACTTAAAGTCAAACAAATCTTTAAGGCATTATTTTTAGTAGGGATTGTCTTATTATTTATCTCGTTATTTTTAAATTGGTATAGTTATCAAGTATTTGACATATATAATAATTTAATTGCTTCATGGGATTATAACCTTTTTAAAGGATGGAATACACCCCTTTCAGACGCATTTACTCTAAATAAAGTCTTTAGACCTGATAATCTGAATCTATCCCCTATAATTCATATTGTTCTCATCTGTATATGCTTCTTGTGTGTCTATATAGCATTGGTAAAAGATGTTGATCAAGGTAATTCCCCTCAAAGACTAAAAAATTATTCTTTTTTGAATTTTTTCTTGCTCTTACTGGTCGGTTTTTATATATTAGTATTTCCCGTAGCTTACTTATTATCAAATAATCTTTATTTTCCTTATCTTAAATATGAGGATGTTCAAGCTAACATAACCTATGTGTATTCATTAAATATTGGATATTATTTTCAACTCTTTTCTTTAATACTTATATTTCCCTACATCTTGTTTTATTATCAAACAATTTCTACATTTGAGCAAGAAGAACATTCTATGGAAAAAGTTATTAGCAGATATATTCAAGAAATTCAAGAACCTCTTGACCTTGATAAATTCATTGCCGAAGAAGAGTTAAAACAGAAAGTTGGAAAAAAAAAACCACAAGATGAAGTAGAACTTACTTATTCACAATTTCAAAAAAAGAGGGTAAGGAAATGAATGAAACCATAATAGATTCAAAATTAAAGTATTTAATTCAAGTCTGTAAAGAGACTCAAAATTATAGAAAGTTAGCCGTCTCTGGATTCATTTTAATAAGTAATAAGATAGATGAGTTTGGTATCAAACTGGGACTGCGACCTCGAAATAAGGAAAAAGAAGAAAAGATATTTGAATATATAAGGCTAATTAATGATGTTTTCGAGTCCAACCTTAAATTACATATCTTTAAGGAGGAGATAATTGATAACTTGAAAAAATATGAGATCATATTTCTTAGAAGCAGAGGTGATGTCCCCTATAATTATATCAAAAAAATTTTCTTACTTTATTATGAATTAAGAAAGTTAGACATTCCCAATCTCCATGAACAGTTAAAGGAAGATAATATTATCAAAACGACGAATGTTAATTTATTTTCCTTCTTATCTCCAAGGGGTAGACAAAAGAGAAATAATGATAATAAATTAAAACCCCTCATACTCCATAAAGTCAAGGAAAAAGAAATTGCCCTTCGGGAGACCTTGAATCAGAATTTTAACTCAAAAACATTTGAACAAGCAATATATTTGAAAAAGATTAAAAAAGGGCTTGAAGAGAATGGAAAAAATAAAATCGTGATCCAAGGAGCATTAAAAGACAATATCAACTATCAACTCTCGTTAAAGAGTATTTTAGGCTATTTTATTCTTGGTCTTTTTTTAGTTGCTTTTTGTTTTGGGTTTATTGTATTAATAGAAATGATGCTATTTCCCTTTACTGTTGATACTTACGGGTTAACCATTTTGCTATTATTTGGAGTGGCTGCTTTTTTTCTCATTCTATATTGGCAAAACTTTAGAGGTGAGTAGGGTGTTATCAAAATCTCACGATTCTAAATTAAAAGCAAAAGACAGTAAATCTAAATCTGAAGAAGTGGAGGGTTCTGATGATGCAAATTATTTCATATGGAAAGTAAATCCCTCTTTTAAAGATATTAAAAATAGTACTGCGATCCTGAAATCGATTTTTATTGTCTCCTTATTAGTATTCATTATTTCTTCTATTTATATGGCTACATCCAATCTTACGATAAGTACGGGAGTAGGAATAATAATACTTATCCTATTTTTCATAACATTTCAAGACCAATTTTTTAGTCTAAGTTCCCTTTTTTCCTATACATTCGGTAAGTTTAGGTCCTTTAATCCGTTCGAAAAAATGATCTTTTGGCAAGAAAAAGACAATCCAACGATAGTATATCTTTCGAATAAACAAGATTTAACGCATATCGGTTTACGATTATTCAAAATCGAAGTTTTACCGGAAAATGTTCATGCGGCAATCGATACTTTCATTCGATCACTAAGTGAGGGGAGTAGTCTAACTCCTTATTCTTATCAGGTAGTTCAAAATCCATACTATATTAAGCGCTCAATATCAAGAGATATTGCAGTCGGTTCTCAAGAATCGATTGAGACGTTCATTTATTTTAGTGTTTATTATATGATAAAAGGTATTTTGCGAGAGAGTAAAAGGGAGCTTTTAAAATACAAGTTAGATCAAATCACATCCAAATTAAAATCAGATTTTATATGTAACTTTCATCATTATAGGATCGCACTTCTTTCAGGAACACGATTACTCAACGCATTGAGAACTCACTTTATTAGGGATAATGGAACTTATAAATCAGAGATTGATACAGACTTTTATTTTTTTAATAATCATCGATCCTTTTTAATTGCTAAACTCTTATTTTGTAGTCTTTTAATGGTAACTTGTGATTATCTTTTATTAGTCAATAATTTTGGTTTTGGATTTGTCCTGTTTTTCAATACGTCTCTAATTGGGATAATTTGTATTCTATGGTGGAGGGAACTCTTATTTCAAGTATCGAAAAAACAACTACTGAATAATGAAGAGATAAGTCTTATTTATCCCTTTAAGGATATTGATTTTTTTTGTTTTAGAAAAATCCCTGATAGTATTTTTCTTCTTGTTGATAATAGAATTCTTATAAATCGCAAACTGCTTAACCTTCATTATGCCTCTCCCCCTGCCTATGGAAGTGCAGATAAATTTTACCAAGCATTAATGAGCCAAAAGATTCCCTTTACATTTACTGCCATAAATACTCCTATCTCATTCTATAGATTCTATAAAGAAGGTTTCAAATACTTAAAAGAAGATGTAATTGATAAGTTATTATATAAAGAAGAGCATGGCTTAAAGACCACTCAAGATGAACTCAATTGGTTAAATAGATGCTCTGGAATGTGGAGAACCATCTTACTTCTATCAACCTCAAGCAACAAGTTAGTTAATTCAGTTAAAGTAGAGCATATAATGAAACTGGAAGAAAAATTACGATCCGACATAAACCTAGTGAAAAATGCTTTCCACATGAATTTCTTAAATTATAAACTGGTCGAGCTTCAGAAACGAAAACTTGTTTCGGGATATTTATGTGAGACTATTAAAAATAAATTTACTCGACTAAATGGCACTCATTTAAATTATATCCTATTTCAAGGGAAAATCTTGATAAACCTTACAAGAATAGTGGATATTCTTAAAAAAGGAGTTGAGACTCGAATTGCTGCCGAGTTTAACACCCCCCTTCATCTACCGAATTTTATCACGATTGGGCATACTGTTAATACTGAGGTACTTGAAGAAGAAATACCTTTTGGATTACTATTAGATCAATTAAAAAATCTTCTCATTACCAATGGTACACTAAAAAGTAGAGACCTAGCATGTATGAAAATTGTCTCAGAGTTGGTGAAAGTTAATGTCCCTTCCATAATTTTTGATTTTAATGGTACTTGGTCAAAATTAATTGCTTACTTTAAAGATTCACGATTTGAGAACGATCTCTTATATTTTAAGCTAGGAAGCGCATTTACCTTAGATCCCCTTCAATCAGATATCCCTTATGATCCAAATAATATACAGTATCTGGAATATATGTATGATTCCTATGCCTTAGCGTTTAAGAAAGATGAAAGAACCGTAGACATATTTCGTACTAATATTCAGAAACACCCAGACATGGACCTTCCCTCTTTAAGCTTAGAACTCCTTAATCAGAGAGAATGGGAGAAAAGACCAATGAACTATACTTTAACCAGCTTATTTAGTGATTTTTCTCAGGAAGATCTTACCCTTTTCTTCTCTTCTCATAAAGGTTCTAATTGTACTATTTCCCCCCTTAAGTTCATAACTAATGAGAAAACCATAATTCTTGATTTGTCTATCTCTAATGACTTTAGAAAGCAGCTCTTCTTTACATTTATCATTGTTTCTAAATTTTTACATTACATAAAGAATTCGCGTGAGTTTATACCAAAAATATTAGTTATTCCGCACATCGACCTCTTTTTTGATAATAATCATATTGAGCAAAAAATAAACTATGGAATAATCAATACCTTTTTAGATCCTCTACTTCAAAATAAGTTTGGCTTAATCTTTTCTGCTAACCAAATCCACTACCTTCATCCTAACTTATTCAAATGTTTAACTAATCATCTTACCTTTAGAGCTACAGACTCCAAGGATATTGGGGTATTAAAGAATCAAATGAATTTACAGGAATTAGTAGGAAGAGGGTATTATACTTCTTCCCGTAACAATACCTATCAAATCGATTATTTAATGAATTTAAAAGATGATGAAGTAATTGTTAAGCGAAGTGACATTTATCAGCCTTTTCCGGCAAAGTTAACATGGTCTAATCTAAAAGTTATAAATTTATTAAAGACAGAAGAAATCATTCACTTTATGAAAGGGCAAGGATATGACTTAAAATCGACAGAACAACAGATATTACAACAAACAAAACAAACGATATTTGAAAAGGATTTAGGGAGCTATGTCTTATATCTTGATGAAATTCAACAATTTTTAGAGCATTTAAAAACCGTTGACCAAATAGGCAATTTATATAAGAAAAAGATCAAGGAGGAGCTAAAACAATATATTGCTCCCAAGGCAAAAAAACGACAATATACCAATCCAGAGATAGTTAAGTTAGTGGAACAATTGTTTGGGATCTTAGTGAGGCACAGGTATTTAGTTGAGAATCATCCTAAAAAAGCAGGTGGTTCAGAAGCAATAAGAACCTCTTATTCTGTAGGGGATCAGCTTGATAAAGCAATTGAGGATTACTACCAAATAAAAGCTGAGCTGGAAATCTCTGTAGATGTTTTAGAAAAGGAGTCTCAAGAACCGTTCGATTATAAGAAGATGCTACAAAACCAAGATCGAACCTATATTATTAAAAAAAGGAATCTAAAAGAGGCTTTTGCTCGCGAATTTAGTGATCTTTATTGGACAATTTTCAAGGCACACTCTTTTATCAATCATAAGGAGTATCAAAATGCATTAAAAATACTGCATAATTTAATTAAAAAATTCCTTATGAGTGTTTATAAGCATTTCTACAACGCTGATTACATAGTTACTACCAAAGATTTAGAGAAGTTTATTACAGAAATATCCAAAAATCCCGATATTCTCTTTACTCAAGAGGAATTACATGATTATTTAGAACAATACCAAATCATTAATTTTGACGAAGAGAATCTCAAGGAATTAGTAATCGAAATGTATACCTATTATTCTCAATTTTTTGAAAAAATTCAATTATATATTAATAAAGCATAAAGTGGGCAAACTTATGAGTGTACCAGAATCGCAAGAACATATTTTTAATGCATTATTGGAAAAAATCTTCTTTAGCGAGAAAGAGTTGAATATTTTAAAACAGAAAATAAATCAAGTCTCCTTGAAAATAATATCCCCAAAAGATTTACGCAATCATATTTTTAGAAATCGAATTCGCATTATGGAAGAACTCCTCGAATTTTTTCCCTTCTATGTCAAGGAATCGATTAATAGTAATTTCAGTAATGAATCTTTGCAATCTGAAAGAGATGGAAGTTTAGTAGAGCAAATAAAAGAAAGAGAGGAACTCTTAAAAATTATCGCAAAAAGGCTGATGATCATTTATAAAAATCTAAAAGAGAAAAAAAGTCCTGAAAATTTAGATAATATCAAGGAAATTTTAGAGGTCTCACAGCTAATCCAGAAAGATCATTTCGAAAATCAAAATCAAAGTCAATGTTCTAAAGAAATAAAAAAGAAGTTGGTGGTAGATATTACTAATATTCTGAATTTGGATAAAGATGAAAATGAAAAGCTAAAAATCGAAAATATTTTAAAAGTCTATAATGCAGTAGTAGAACTTGGTTATGAACCCTATATGATTGCCGATGCAAGTATGAGACATCATTTGAACTCTTATGATCACTATGATGCTCTCGAGGAGAAAGGAATCTTAAACCAATCTCCGGCGGGCACGAAAGCAGATGAATGGATTTTAGAAGTTGCAAGAAGAGAAAATTGTAAATTTCTTACCAATGATTTGTTTCGGGATTTTAGGGATGAGTTTGGAAAAGATTGGGTTTTTAATAACCGCCTTACCTCTTACTTCTATAATGGAAAATTCATTATACGAGAAAGTAAAAATAATAAAGAGTATAATACCGTTAATTAAAAGAAATTTACCTTTTTGTACAAACAGACCTCAGTTCTTACTCTATATAAAGGAAAAATGAAACCTTGATATTCCTCTTTTTTATTTAAATATACTAACATGAGGTAGATCTTAATTTTCAAATACATACAAAAAAAATCATTTTAAAATGCTTTCCGAAGAAACAGTATCGATTCCTAGAATCTCGTTAAATGAATTATTTTGCGTCTCTACTGATGAGTTTTTGAGACCATTTGAGGATATAATTGATCCCAATATCCATAATGGGATGTATCTTGATTTTAAAATTTCTGATAGAAACCATACTCATAAAATTAATCCCATCTTAAGACTTGCCTGTCCTGAAGATGCAGCAGAAATCGTAGAAATCTACAAGGAATTGTATGATGGTACCTATCCTTATAAAGAGATGGAAGATGAGGATGAAGTGAAAAAAATGATACAAGATCCAACTATTCAATGGATTATCTACCAAGATCCTTCATTTAACGTAGCAGGATGTATTACTTTTGTTTTAGATTTTGAGAATAAGAGAGGATATATTCGAGGCTTTATGTTAAGAAAACAGTATCAAGGTCATATTGATATAACTAAAGCGATGATTGGCTCCATGATAGGAATGTGCCATAAATACAAAAATGAAATTTACATTTGGTATGTAGAAAATCGTACAGCTCATGCAAAATCACAATACTCCATGAGGGTGTGTGGAATTGCTCCAATTGGGTTCTATCCCAATAAAGATGTTTTCTTAGGTAAAGTAGAATCTGATGTGATGCAAATTTTATATGATGAAAGAGTTTTACGGCTTTATAGAAGTAAAGAAATACCTCAGATCTTATCTGAAGTGCAAAGCTGTTTTTTATATTCTGATAAGCGATATGAGTTAGGAGATTTTAAAATTGTAAATCCTAGCATAGAATTAAATTTTAAAAAAGTAATTAATCTGAAGAACAGACTTATCAAAAACTCCAAAAAAAATAAATTTGGATATGAAACAATTCGATTCTCTTTTGAAGGAGCTTCTTCTTTTTTTAAGTTCTTATATACTCCTAATGTCCAAAATTTTGAGAAAATAGAATATCAAGTTAATAGTTTGGAAGATTTATATGTGTTTGTACAAGAGTTGATGAAATGTAAAAATGAACTTAATGTACGATATTGTGAAGTATTTCTATCAGGGTATATTCCTGAACATCAAAAGATCTTTCAAAAAGCTGGATTTTCTCCCAGAGGATATATTCCAAGCTGGAAGTATAATAAAGAATTAGGAGTATTTGAAGATTTCATCCTTTTTAACTATTTTTCGGGTTATATTAGTAAGGAAATTTATTTAATTCAAGAAGGATGGGATTTATTTACTAGAATTGACACAAAGCCGAATAAAAAAATAAAAGAAAGAAAAAATAATTATCAGTATTTCTTAGAAGACAAAAGATTTGAATCCTTAACCATTACAAGCGAAGGTAATTATGCCTCTCAAAAGGTAATTTGTCTTGTCCTAATAGGAGGACTTTGTGCTTATTTATTAATGTTAATGAGCAGTATTTTTGTTGCCTATCTTTATGGTACTTCGAATTTTAGTATTATTACTCATGAAATTAGTTGCTTAGGTTCAATACAATTTACACCAATTCCGTACCTTTTTAATTCCGCATGTGTTTTAGGTGGTATTACCACATTATTACTTAATATAGTACTATTCAAACAGATACTCCCTCAAAACTCAATCCCTTTAAGAAAATTTCGCATTGGGTACGGAATTTCAAGATCTGGATTAATCTTTGGTATAGTGGGAAATGTGGGATATATCTTTGTGGGAATCTTTAGTCTAGATAGAGCGGGACCAATGAGACTTATCCATGGTTCCTCTGCTGGAATCGCTTTTGGTGGATTTATTCTTTCTATTTTATTATTTAGCCTATACGTCATGTTTTTTCATGGGACAAACCAGAATCGATGTTGGACATTCGGTTTAATTGCTCCCTTATTCACATTTTTTCTCTATTGTATCCTTATACAACCTATAATAGAGTGGATTCTATTGTTTACAATCCTTATCTCATTAATTCCGCAATTTTTTTGGAGTATAATTTATTAAAAAAAGGAAAAAAGAAGGTTTTACTTCTTATATAACCCAAAGAAAATTATTACAAAAATAAATATGTCAACTAATTCCGTTATTATGATATAACTTGCTTCTTCCCCTAAAATATTTTGCATGAGCGGTCGAAAAATGCTAGAAAACAAGTATAAAAGAAATCCAAGGGTTAAAATACCAGGTTTTACTACTGTAAGACGGTTTAATCTATAGGCTAAGTAAAAAATATATACAATTCCTACTAATGAAGGGATGACAATACTAGGTAGGAGCATACCCATAGTCGTATTATTTGGAGCGATAATTACTACAAATGACTCAACACTAACAATAATTAATATTAAGGTAATTCTTAGTTTATTCATATATTGTTTATCTTTTAATTTTTGAAAACGATCCTCTAACCTAAAAAATATAATTTCGAGACCGAGATAAATTAGCGGTGCTACTTCGAAAATAATTATGAAAAAACGGAATTTTAGAAACAATAAAACAACAGAGTCATTGAATGTATAGAATGAAAGATCCCAAAGTAAATCAATTGCCTTTCCAAAGGTAAGGATAAGAAAAAATAGAGCTAATAAGAATGGAATATCCGATAAATATTGTGCTTCTTGTTTAAACCATTTATGAAATAAATAATAAGCAGTTATGGAAAGGATTATCATTCTGATGGATATAATCAAAACGACTTGCAATGCTCCTTCATAATCTTGAAAAGCTTGGATTATTAGTGGAAAATTAAGGTAATATAAAATAATAATCCCAGTAATGGTTAAAACGAGACATATGAAAAGTGATAATTTGTAACGTCCTTTTTTTGATAGTTCCATGCATTTTTATATATTTTTAACTTTTTAAATAGAACTAATAATATAATTAAAATGTAAAATTGTAAAAGAAAAAATAGGAAAAAAAAGTTAAGAAATAGCTTGTTTAATTGTTTTTTTTCTTTTCTTTCGAAACATGTCCCTGTTTAATTCAATTTGTTCTCTGTTCGGATCCTGTTCTAATTGGGCATGAATCTGTTCTAACAATTCTTCTTGAGAAACATCAATTTTCTCTAAGAATTGAGTTACCTCATTTTCTTTGAATTTATTTTCCAAAATTAAAGGAGCTACGATTTTTAAGGTTCGTAGCCACTTTTTTCTGGATTCTGGTTCTTGTCGTACTAATTCGGCATATTGGTATGCATAAAGAATCCCACCATAGCGATTAAAATCATAGAAGGTTGCAGCATGCACCACATTACAATTGGTTAACAATGGATCAGCCTGTCCTTTTTTAATGTAGTTTTTAGATTCGACAAGGTTTATAATATCTTCTTCCCTATATGGAATTACATGATAAGGGAGCAAGACTCTCGGTATTTTTTCGCTATTTATCTCTTGTTCTGTTAAATACCATCTCCTATCTCTTTCATCAAAGGGATCTTTGTTAAGAATTTCTGGCTTCCAATGATGAATAACTTCTTCTTGTGGCATTTCGTAGAAATATCTGAAGATTTGATCAGGAGAATATCCAAATAGTACGTAAGGGACCTCATATTTCATCGCTTCTTTTACCACAATACTGTGAATTAAATCAGAACAGTAATCACAGATATTTCGTGCTAAAAATATCTCAGTGGAAAAATGATTTAGGAAGTGAAACTTATAGAGCTTAGTAAAAGTACTTGTGGCATCTTCAATTAAGATATGATCCACATGGATTTGCTGTAATGTCTCTTTCATATTATCTTTCGCAATAGGTGTCATAAAGCCTGTATCTGTAGTTACTGCCAAAGTTGTGAGACCAAGTTCACTCACTAAATAATCTAAAAGTGCTGTAGAATCTTTTCCACCAGAATACCCTAACACACAATCATACTTAACTTTCTCGTGATTATTTTTCATTTCAGCGACAACAGTATTCCAATCAGAAAGATAATTTTCCCTTCTCTTTTTATCAATAACAATGCGGGACCAGTTGATATCCTTATGATTAGGATCAGAACAGAAGTCGCATACACCATCCAAATTTAGTTGTAGACCTAAAAATCCATCTGGTAAAATACATTTTCTACAAATATGTTGTTTTTCAATCATAACTTAGCATTTTTATTAATTTTTACAATGAAATTCAAATGAATATTTATAAAGAAAAAGATAGACGATTGCCTTCCTTCTACTTTTTCCTTTAAATAGATATGGAAGAGTATAATTAAAAAAAAAGGTGATCTAGACATCGTTCAAGTCTTACAAAAAATTAATAAAGAAGCCATAAAAATATACGTGACAGAAGACATCAAAGAAATTAAGAACACTCTTATGACATTGCTCTATTCCCCTAATGAAAAGATAAAGCCATACATTATCGATACTTTACTTGATTATGTATCAGAAAAATTTTCTGAAATAACTTATGAAATAAAAGCCTTTATAGCATATCGAAGTGTTGAACCATGTGGTTTTGTGCTTTCTGAAATAAATCCCGAGTATAAAAGTTATAGTAGAAAGTGCGGAACATTTGGATGGTTATATGCTGAAAATAAAGAGGTATGTAGAAATCTCCTTTTAAAGTGTGAAGCATTTGCAAGAGAAAATAAAGTTAGAAGAATTCGAGGACCAATTAATTTTCCTAAAAATGCCATGGGATATGGTTTACAGACAGAAGGATTTGACCAACCACTGCTTTATGGAGTAGCATTCAATGATCCACGATCTAGCTTATGTAAGTTTTTACCTGCATTAGGCTATGAAGTTGAATCAGAATATACTTGTGTAGAGGTATTGGAAAAATCATGGAAGAAAGGTAATACCTTAGCTCAGAATCTAAAATTATGTTGCCTTACGTTAGATGAATTAATGCAAAAAGTAGATGATATCGTAGAACTTGCTGGTGATTCTTTTAGCACTTTACTTCCTGATACTTCTGGTGGTGGAAGGAAAAATATACTGGAACTCATTCACTTAGCTACAAATATACCTAAATCTTATTTTCACCATAAATTCTGTTATGACCCTTTTGAAAGATATGTACATATTCCAGAATTCATTGAAGCATGGCAGGAAGCAGACTTAGAAAATATGATCACGGTGTTTCCTATGGTTCTCGAAAGAAAGACAAATAGACTTGTTGGAATGTTAATAGGAGTACTTGATCACTATCAGTACTGGAGCGGGACTTATATATCACGTGTAAATGTTCATACTGCTATGGTACGAAAAGGATATAATGGAATGGGAGTATTTTCTTCATTAAACAATTTTGGACAAGCAACCAATAGATCTATGCGTGGTCTAACGTATTATGAAGGGACTGCAATCTGGACTAAAAATTCGAAGGGCGTCAACAACGAGAGAGCAATAAACTCAATATTTCCGCACTGCAAACCAATCAGGAGGCATGTCGTATTTGAAAAACGTCTTAAGTAAAATATGAGAATTATTCATATTTTCTTTTTTTTTTAATATTTTGAACCAACGATATTAATGATTTTAATTAAATTTTGAGAATTGATAAAATATGACCGAAAGCAAACGTTATGAATATGAAATCCCTTGGCAATGGCGTGAAGAACAAATAAAAGAGAAAATAAGAAAAAGTAAAGTGGTAACGAAAATTCGAACAAATTTGCTGAAAACAAGAGTAAAGACTTACAAATCACGGAGATAATAGATTGCTAGAAAAAACTACGGAGAGTATTACCACTCTTTTTAAGCAAGCTCAAGTATATGCCGATAATGAGGAGTATGATAAGGCAGATGCCATTCTAATTAAGATTATTACTCTTCAGCCTCAAAACAGTTATGAATGGGAAAAAAGGGATTTGCCTTCAAGATGCTTAACAAACCACAAAAATAAAAGTGCTCTTTAAATAGTCAGGAGAGAAACAAAGGGTAATAGTTTGATCACTATTTTTCTCTATTTAAAAAGAGAATTAGGAGGAAGGAAATCCTTCCTCGTTTTTCTTGTCTTACAATTTTCGGTCTCTTTTGCTAATTTTATGGGTTACCAAGGCGAAATCTACGAGAGACTTATGGAAGCAGTTAATTTAGCCAGAATGGCTCCTAGAAATGACAAGTCATTTAAAAAACTTGAAAAGCTTGGAACTGCCAGTTATACCAAAAATAAAAAAGAACTTGATTTTTCAAATGAAAATTTAAAAGAAAAAAAAGTAACTCTTGAATTATAGTGGAGATGGATCAAAAATAACTGATTGGTTGTAGTTTTTTAAATTATGAAGAAATTTATATTAGAAAAGTTTTATTTAATATACAATTAAGAATATTAGAAGAAATTAATCAAGTGAAAAACTGAAAATAAGAGGTGAAATAACCGTTTGATTCACAATTTATACCTTATAGATCAAATATCGGGAATTTGTTTAATCCATAGGAAGTATGGGACAATAGAATTTAATCAGGATTTGGTAAGTGGCTTTTTAACTGCTCTAAAAGATTTTTCTGTTGAGTTTTCTAAGGGATCGGGGGAATTAAAAATAATAGATATGCAAGTGTTCTATTTGCTGCTTGTTTTTCAGGAAGGAGTGCTATGTACGGTAGCAGCGGATAAGAATGACGATGCTAAAATTGCGCATAAAGCATTAACATATATCATTAATAGATTTGCTGCTAATTATGGTGGTGAGCTTGACAATTGGTCTGGGGATGTCCGTATCTTTCGTGGATTTGAGCCAGAGATAGATGAGATTTTACAGCGTGGAAAAGTTGCTGAGATAAAACTAAAGATTCCAATATTAAAGATATTTGAGAAGGATTTTCGCAAATCGCAGAAACAAATAGCTAAGAAAGGATTAGTGATTTCTGAAGAAAATTTACGAGAGGTTACTGATAAGAAGCCAGAGTGGACATCGAACAGGTTACCTAAACAAATAGTTACTCAGGGATTCTTAGATAAGAAAGAATACAAAACAGCTCACTTAGCTGATGGTTTTCATACATTATCCGAAATTGCAGAGGAATCAGGTAGGCCAGAATCGGAGATACAGAGGATCATAGACAGTTTAGATGATTTGGGATTGCTTTCTTTTATAGAAATAAAATAAAATATTAATCTATTTTTTAAGAAAAATTTTTATCATCTATTAATTAAATTTATTTCTTGAACTTGAAATCTAAAAATCTTTAAATTTTATAGAACTAAATCAAAAAGTTTTTGAAAATTAATTTCTTATGAAATTTAAGATGAATGTTAACAAAATTGAAGAAAATATTTATGAAATCGCTCCTAAAACTTTAATGGCACGAATTCAAGGGAATATTGAAAAATTTCAGATGAGAGTGCCGGTTCATATTTACGCTAATGATTATATTTTAGAAAAAATAAAATTAGATCGAACTTTAGATCAAATTGCTAATGTTGCATGTTTACCCGGGATACAAAAGCATGCTATTGCTCTTTCAGATGCTCATCAAGGATATGGATTTTGTATTGGAGGAGTCGCTGGTACAGATGCTGAAGATGGTATGATTTCTCCTGGTGGGGTAGGTTATGATATAAATTGTGGTGTAAGATTATTAAGAACTAATTTAATGCTTAATGATATTAGAAATATACTTCCAGATTTATTAAATACAATATTTAAAAATATTCCTTCAGGATTAGGATCCAAGGGTAAATTAAATATTAATTATTCAGATTTAGATAATGTTTTAAATGATGGAATGAATTGGGCTCTAGATAAGGGCTATGCAAATGAAGAGGACCTTAAACATTGTGAAGAAAAGGGTTGTTTAATGGGTGCTGATGCCAAATTAATATCCCAAAAAGCTAAACAACGAGCAATTAAACAGCTGGGATCATTAGGAAGTGGAAATCATTTTCTTGAGATTCAAAAAGTTGATGAAATCTATAACGAAAAGATCGCTAAAGAGCTAGGAATTATTAAGAAAAATCAGATCACTGTTATGATACATACGGGAAGTAGAGCTTTAGGACATCAAGTTTGTACAGATTCTTTGCGGAACATTGAACAGGCAATGCATAAATATAATGTTAAGGTTCCAGATAGAGAATTGGCTTGTGTTCCAGCGAATACTCCTGAAGCACAACATTACCTATCAAGCATGGCATGTGCGGCTAATTTTGGCTTTACTAATCGTCAATTAATTACTCATTGGATAAGAGAATCGTTTCAAAATACATTTAAAAAAGATATTGATGCATTAGATTTACATTTAATTTATGGAGTGTGTCATAATATTTTAAAGATAGAAGAGCATGAGATTAATGGTAAAAGAATGAAATTAAATGTGCATCGAAAAGGAGCAACAAGAGCATTTCCCCCAGAACACCCAGATTTACCTAATGATTATAAATCGATAGGTCAACCTGCTTTAATTCCGGGAACGATGGGTTCTGCTTCATATTTATGTGTTGGTAAACCAAAGGCTATGGAGCTCTCCTTTGGTTCTACTGCTCATGGTTCTGGAAGAATGATGTCAAGATCAAAAGCTATTAAAAAATATTGGGGTACAAAAATAAAAGAGGACTTAGCAAAAAAAGGAATTTTAGTAAAGAGTGCTTCAATGAAGATATTAGCAGAAGAAGCACCTGGAGCATATAAGGATATTGATCAAGTTGTGCAAGTTAGTCATAATCTAGATATTATTGAGAAGATTGTAAGACTAGTTCCTATAGGAGTAGTGAAGGGATAAAATCTTTAATTTGAATTAAATATCAAAAACAATATTTATTTTAACTATATTCTTTTTTTCTTCAATATTCATAAAAGAATATGTTATTGCTTTTACCTCTGTTCCAATTTTATGTTTTTTCTTATCGAATTTCTCTCCTTTTAGAAATGCTTGTAATTTATATCTGTTTTGGCTTTTTTTAATTGTTTGTACTATTATATCACCAAATACTAAATCATATACATCAAATAAATAAAGAAATTCAGAAAGGAAATCAAAAAGCAAGGCTTCTTTATCTTCTGCTTCGATTTGAATTTTTTTTTCTAATTTTGGTGAAATTTTGTCTAAATCTGGAGTAATAGTAGTCATTAAACTTAGAGCTGTTTGAGAAAAAGCCTCCTCTAAATTAGAACCCCAACTCTCGACACTCACATCTGCGGTATGATCTAGAAACTTAAAACCTATTTGTTTCATCTTTTATAAATAATATTTATGAATATCAATCAATAAACCTTTTTATTTAATTATCTTCTTAATTTTTAGAAAGATTTTTCTAGAAGTTTTTAAAACTATTCAGAGAAATCTTAATATGCTTTACACAATTCTCGATGATTTAATTTATTATCAAATTATTCATTTCCGTAAAAGATTTTCTAACAAAGAACTTCTACTTTTTAAGTATTTTCATGAAAGAACTAAAGTTTATCCCCAGAATGTTATCATAATAGGGAGATTTGTATTCTTTTTTGTTAGAAATGAATATTACTTTAAAGCAAATAAGAATTTAAAATATATAAGAAGGCAGTTCCAAGATAAAAAACTAATAATAATTAGAGCAGAAAATACTCTAATAAAATTATTAATCGGATTTTTCCCAGATCTATACATACATACTATTACAATAGAAATGAATATATTCACTGGTAAAAGGCATATTGTAGTTGGAGTTCTTTCTTATGAAGAAAGAGCAATTGCTATTGGGTGTAATGGAGAATATATTAAAGCTGTAAATAGATTATTAGAAAATTTCGTACTTTTTGAAAATAATGGTACACCTATCAAAATTGAATGTAAAGTTGTTGGTTTATAGTCTTATTTTTACCATGGAACATCCTTCAAACCAATTACATATGCAACTGTATTTGCTATGATACTAACTGCTGGAGTTATTATGAGTAAAAAAATGATAATATGAATATCTGGTATTAAAAATAAGCTTGGTGAAATGAATCCTGGAATAGAGACAAAAAATAATGCCATTAAAGCAAAATCTAACTGATCAACAATCCAAAAAGGAGCTCCACTCTTAATATCAAATCTTCTTTTTAAAAAAGAACCAATTAAATCACCTAAAACTGCTCCATAGGAAGCTAATAAGATTCGGATTATTAACACTAAGAAATTTATAGGAATTTGTCCTCCTTTAAAATAGTATTCAAATATTTTTACATCATCATAAAGAAGATATTGTCCTTGAGCAGTAGCATCAACAATAACTTCTTTTATAGGGGCCCATATAATTGTAAAAAGTAGAAAAAGGAAAAAAGAAATTGGAATGCCAATATATAAAGGTCCTTTTAAACCATTCCAAGTTTTATGATCTCCAAATATTCTCCTTCCATCGCTGAAATTTCGTCCACCATCAATGGGTTTACCCCCACCAGTAATTACCATTGATGCGTTAGATATATAAGCAGGTACAATTAGTAATAAGCTAAATATTAAAAGTGCAATCCAATCTGCCCATTTAAACAAAACTGAAATTACAACATAATCTGCTAAAATTAAGCAGGCAAATAAAATTGCTAAAATAATTGCTATTTTTTTATTATTTTTCTCCACTTCATTTAACGTATCATTAACAGACAATTTATTATAAAACCTTAATAAAGGAGATTATTTCATTGAAAAATTTATGTATTTAATCAAATATTTAATTGAATTAAATATTTTTTAAATGATTAGATGGTTAATAAGATCTTAATAAATATTGCTCAATAAATAATTATCCTTTAAAAATCCGACAATAATATTATAAATTATTGAAAAGATTTATCAAAATCAGCTATTAAATCGTTAACATTTTTCTTTTAATTTTAAGATTAATAATTAACTTTATAAATGCAATAGAAATAGATCTTATGTTAAGAAATTTCGAATGGAAAAATTTTTGATAAAAATTGTGAATCAATGGTGCTAATAATTGTTGAAAAATCATAGCAATGATCATCAATTTAATATTGATAAATTTTACAAGAATTATCTTAAAGGACCCAGAATTTTTAATAATCGCGACGCATTGGAATCATCATATATTCCAGAGGAACTACCACACCGAGATATTCAAATAAAAGATATTGCTGAAAAAACGGCATGTGCTTTATTAGGAGATACTCCTCCAAGTTTTTTATGCTATGGTATGACAGGAACTGGTAAAACTGCAACTATAAGATATGTGAGCCAAAAATTGGCACAACAATGCTCAGAGTTAAAGCCTTGGTGGATTTATATTAATTGTAATATTGTATCTACTCCTTATCGTATTTTAGCTCATATTTATAACACAATTTCACGAGATGAGAAAATTCCACCTACTGGACTTCCAAAAGATATTATTTTCAAAAAACTATTAGGTTTACTAGACTCAAAAGTAGGGAATTCAATCTGCTTCTTAGTATTAGACGAAATAGACATTTTAGTAAACAAAAAAGGTGGAAATGAGATTTTATATGATCTTACTAGATTAAATGAAAACTTAGATAAATGTAAAACAAGTCTTATTGGAATTTCTAATAAATTAAAGTTTAAAGAAAACCTAGATCCAAGAATATTATCAAGTTTAGGCGAAGAGCATATAGTTTTTCCTTCTTATAATGCAAGTGAATTAAGAGACATTCTAAATAATAGGACAAAAATAGCTTTTCATGAAGGTGTGTTAAAGGAAGATGTTATACCTTTATGTGCAGCTTTTGCAGCAAAAGAACATGGAGATGCTAGAAAAGCTCTTCAGTTGTTAAGAAAAGCAGGAGAATTGGCTGAGAGAAGCCAAAATAAAATAATTTCTTCAAAGTATGTTGAAAAAGCTCAGGCTGATTTAGAAAATGATTATATTATTGAATATATAAGAGGAATTCCATTACAAGCGCAAATAATCTTAACAACAATATATTTAATTTCAAAATTTAGTCCTGAGCATATTATTATATCTGGTGATATTTATGAAATTCATTCAGAAATAAAGAGATTAATTCCTAATATTAGGCAATTGACAAAAAGAAGAATAAGTGATTATATAAATGAATTAACTTTAGCTGGAATAATCTCTGCTGAAGTTAAGTCAATGGGTCATTATGGAAGAACTAAAATAATTAAACTAGATATTGAAATAAAATTATTAGAAAGCGTACTTTCTGAAATTGAAAAAATTAAAGTTATTTTAAATTATAAACCTATTTTATTGCAATCAGATAAAGTTAAACTAAAGGATAATATTTTTAAAAAGTTGATTTAAGCAGTAGAAAATTCCCATTTATCAATATTGGTTGCAATATTATTAAGGAAAATCTCAGTAGTATTCGAATTTTTTTCTTTTAAAAGGAGAAATAATTTAGCTATATGTTTACAGAATTTTTTGTTCTCTGCTCTTCTAGTTTCAAAATCGTGACAATTGTGACGTATAGTTTTGTTATTAATATCTATCTCGATTATGTAAGATTCTTCTTTTGAGCCTAACACATTAGCTTTAATTATTCCTTTGGATAGATTAAACTCAATTAAATCATACGCATTATTGGATATTGATGCTGCTCGATTTAACGTTCCCTTATCAAAGAAAGTTCTTATTAGGACATTAAAATTAGTTGCAGCATCATTATCAGGTTGCTTTTCTATTGTGGTTATTTTCTTAATTGAATGTAATTTTTCTAATATTTCTTGTTTTCTTTTATTTTGCCAATTTTTAAGGTTTTGCTTTAAAATATTTGATAATTTAAGATTATTATTTACATCCTTTATCAATGATTTATTTTTAATACATCCATTGATGAAAGTTATACCCTCCTCTGGCGAAAAAAGGAATAATTCAAATGATAATTTATATAGAAGATCATTCTGCGATATAAAAGGAAGATCTATTATTTTCCAAATATAAAGTAATAATTCTGAACTATTATTGCGAGGAATTGTAAATTTCATTAGAATTCAATTTCTTTTATGATATCATAATAGTTAAAGATTATTTTTTAAGTTTAGTTCAATACTTTTAAAAGTGTCAAGTTCAATAATAGGAACTATTCCAGGAGTAGGATTAATTCCAAAACTTTTCATAAAATTAGTTTGAGTTTGAAAACAACCAGAGTTAACTAAAGTAACGTTCCTGTATTTACCAATTCCATTGATATGTACATGACCAGTATGAAATATTTCAGGAATTTTATCAATTATTAGCCAATCTTTATTAATTGGTGCAATTTGCGTCTTTTTTCCATAAATCGGAGCTAAATGCCTACATCTAAGTAATTCTTTCATGGTTTCAATAGGTTTATTGTTTTCAAGTTCTGGTATCAATATATTTAGATCAAGTATACTATCTCCGTGATATATTAAGGTATTAACATTATGAGTTTGAATAACAGAAGGATTTCCTATTGTTTTAAATCCAATATTAGTTAAATCTTCCACATATTTTTTAGGCACTGAAGGTCTAGGAATTGCATTTCTTACAGGTTCATGATTTCCTGGACTATAAAATATTTCTATATATTCTGGAATTTCTGAAAATAATTCTGAAGCTTTTTTAAATTGATTATAAATATCAGGTATTATAAGATCATCTCGTTGTGATGGATAAACTCCAATCCCATCAACTAAATCTCCATTGATAATTATATATTTTATTTTTCCTGCAATTTCTCTTAAATTTTTATTCCCAATTTTACCATTCAAAAAATCTATGAATCTTTTTAATAATAATTCTTCAAATTCTCTGCTTCCAATATGAGTATCTGAAATTAAAGCAATTGACAATGGAACAGGTGATTTATTTGGCTCGAAATCAGTTGGTATATCTATTTGTGTAATATAAACACCATAAATTATCCCACTTTTACCTTTTTCTCTAGGGGTATAAGTCCCTTCAACATAAATTAGTTGATCATTTAGAATTCTTTCAGCAATTTTTATATTATCTCGATTTTCAGAATCATTTTTGATTAGAACATTAATTTGACCAGTAAGATCTTCTAAAACTAAAAAAAAGTTTCCATTTTTAGTTTTGCGGATTTCATTTACTATTCCTATAACTGAGACTTCAACTTTATTAGATAATCTTAAGATATTATTAATATTATGTGCTGATGAAACATCTGGTCTTTTTTTCATTAAAGCTCGTAGTTGATTAAATTTATCTACTGTAAGATCATAAAAATCTTTATACTCTCCGTTTGTATATAATTTTCCGGTTGGATCTTTCAAAATTTCATAGTTAGAATCATATTCTTTCGCAATTGGGTAAATTCTTAATGATGATTTTGTGCTTTCGAATGTTTTTTTTCTTTTCTTTCCAATAAATTTGGGGATTTCTTTAGAGTAATCGTGAGATACAGGTTCAATTTTAAGCTCTTCTTGATTATTATTAATTCCCTGAAGACTATCAGTAATTTCTTTAATTTCTACTAACTTTTCACTAGTTTGATATTCATTAAATTCACTTGAAGATTTTATACCATTAGATTTTTGTAAAGATACATTTTCTTTAATTGGTAAAATTTCTGCCGTTAGTAGTGTTCTTTTTAAAACATTTTGAATTTCTGTATTTGAAATTTTTTTTAAAATATTTTTGGTTAAATGACTATTAAAATTGGGAATAAAACTTGTATCTTTAATAATCTGATCAACACTTTTTATTGGATCATCTAGATTTAGGAAGAAATCCAATATAGGGGGACTCACATTTATCCCTGAATTAATCAATTTTCTTAAAATGATTTTTTTGTTATCTAAATTATCTAGTTTCAATATTATACAGTTTAAGATTAAATTATTATAATTATAGAAGGATAAAATTAAATTATTTATTATTAAAGTAAAAACATTTTTGCTTTTAATATAAAAAGACTGTGATAAATTAACATTCTCTATTAATTTATTAATGAAATAGTAGATTAATAAATCAATTTAATTTAATTCTTAAAAATATGTATTATAATACAGTTTCTCTTTAAGTTTCTTTTGAAAAATTGTATTGGATTCTGATGTTTTATGATAGAAATGAGTAAGAAAATGGAAGAATATTTTAAGGCTATACAAAAGAAAGTTAATCAATGTTATAGTGTTGCCGAAAAAGCACGTCAAAAAGGACTGGATCCTGAACTATTTGTTGAGTCTCCCCAAGCTAAAGATTTGGCAGGAAGAGTAGAAAAATTAGTCGGTCCTGATGGTGTAGCTCAAGTTATAAGAGAATTAAAGAAGCAGGTATTAACAGAAGATGAAATAGTTTTTAGAGTAGTTTCAGATATTTTAGATAAAAAAATTGGAAAGATAGAATCCTTAGAGGAAAGGGTAGAAAGAGCAATAAGAGTTGGATTAGCTATAAAAACAATGGGCGTCGTCAGTGCCCCACTTGAAGGGATATCAAAAATTTTAATTCGACAAGATCAACATGGTAATAAATATTTATCTTTGTATTTTGCTGGTCCAATTAGAGCTGCGGGAGGAACGACTGCAGCTTTATGTGTATTAATTGCTGATTATGTTAGAAAAAGATCTAACATTCCTAAATACGTTGCTACTGAAGCAGAAATTGGTAGGTATGTAGAAGAAGTTAAGCTTTATGATAGAAGAGTCCATTTACAGTATCCTTCATCTAACCGTGAAATACGTTATGCTGTGAAACACTTATCTATTGAAATTAATGGTGATTCTACTGAGGACGAAGAAGTTTCAGCTTTTAGAGATCTCCCTAGAATTGAAACAAATCATATTAGAGGGGGTGCTTGTTTAGTTTTGAATGATGGAATACTACTTAAAGCACCCAAATTACATAAAATTGCAAAAAATATGCGCTTAGATGGATGGGATTGGTTAGCTGATTTGAAAAAAGTTGCCCAAAAGGAAGAAATTATAGAAAAAACGAACGATAATGAAAAAGAAAAAATCACTCCAAATTCCAAATATGTTTCTGATATCATAGGAGGGAGACCTGTATTCAGTTATCCCTCTATGGTTGGAGGTCATAGAATTAGATATGGACGCTCACGTAATACGGGATTAGCAGCAGCTGGAGTTCATCCAGCAACAATGACAATATTGGATGATTTCATAGCAATTGGGACTCAACTTAGAATAGAAAGACCAGGAAAAAGTGCTAGTATATGTCCTGTAAGCAGCATTGAACCACCCGTCATAAAACTGAAAAACGGAGATGTTATCAAAGTTCCAAATGTAGGAATTGCTAAAGAATTATTTCCTGAAATTGAAAGAATTTTATTTTTGGGAGATATTCTTTTTGGATTTGGTGAATTTGCAGAAAACAACCATAAATTAGTTCCTTCTGGTTATGTTGAGGAATATTGGGCTTTAGAATTAGAAAGAGCTGCAAAAATACAAAATATTCTGAATCCCAAAATAACGAAGTTTATAGAAAATCCTTTTCAGAATATACCTACTGCTGAAGAAGCAATTAAAATATCTCGAAAATATAAAGTACCTTTACATCCTACTTATACAGATTATTGGGGAAACATTTCAGTGGAAGACTTAGTAACTTTGCGGGATGTTTTTATAAAATCTATTAAAACCTCAGAAAATAAACTTATTTTAAATCTTAATAAAGAGATTAAAGAAATCTTAGAGAAAGCATTTGTAATTCATAAAGTACGAGATAATAAAATAATATTTAGTAATGCTATGGAATATATTTATAGAGTAATATTCAATTTAAACAAAAAAGATCCAATTAAAATTGAAAAAGAAGATAATGTATTTACTCTTTTTCATAAAATTTCTTCTATTGAGATTAGGAACAAAGCACCATTTTTTATAGGTACACGAATGGGGCGACCTGAAAAATCTGAAAGAAAAAGTATGAAAGGAATTCATGTTTTATTTCCATTAAGTGATAAAGTAGGAAATACGAGATCGGTGCAAAAAGCAATTGAATTTGAAAAAGTGAAAATTGATGTTTGCAGAAAGCAATGTCCTAAATGTGGAATAATAACCATTTTTAATTCATGCCCCAAATGTGGAACTCCTACACAATTTAAAAAAATCTGCGAAAAATGTAAAAAGTTATATCCAATTTATGATGAAATTTGTTCTTTATGTGGGCTTCCATTAAAAAATTCTAAAGAAGCATTATTTAATATAAAAAACCATCTGAATTCAACATTAAAAACCCTAAATTTACCAATGCCTAAAAAACTGAAAGGAATATTTGGCCTCACAAATAAATTAAAAGTTCCTGAACCTATTGAAAAAGGGATTTTAAGAGCTAAAAATGACGTTTTAGTCTATAAAACGGCTGAAATAAGATATGATGCTACTGATATTCCTTTAACTCATTTCAAGCCAAAAGAAATTGAAACCTCTGTTAAAATATTGAAGGGTTTAGGATATGAAGAAGATATCTATGGGATTGCCCTTCAAGATGATAATCAAATATTAGAACTTAAAGTTCAAGATGTAGTAGTATCCATTGATTGCGCAACATATTTTATTAAACTTGCAAATTTTTTGGATGATGAACTTGAATATTTTTATAAAATGGAGCGCTTTTATAATGTATCTGCTAAAGAAGATTTGATAGGACATCTTGTTGTTGGTCTAGCTCCTCATACTAGCGCTGGAATCATCGGTAGAGTCATTGGTTTTACCTCTGCACATTCTATTTACGCTCATCCTTACTGGCATGCTGCAAAAAGAAGAAATTGCGACGGTGATGAGGATGGTATTATGCTTCTCTTAGATCCTTTATTGAACTTTTCAAGACATTATCTTCCTAGTAAAATAGGAGGAAGAATGGATGCAACTTTAGTAATTGGTACGATATTAGATCCAAATGAAATAGATGTAGAGGCGCATAATGTTGATACTTTATCTAAATACCCCTTAGAGTTTTATAAGGCTACAGAACAATATTCGGCACCTTCAGAAATAGAAAATATCATGAAACTCGTTAAAAGTCGGTTAGGAACCCCAGAACAATATGAAAATTTTGGGTATAATATTCCTACAGATAATATAAATGAGGGTCCAATAACAACTGCTTATAAAACATATGAAACTATGGATGAAAAAATTGATGCCCAATTGCATCTGGCAAAAATTATTAAACCTGTAGATGCAAAAAATGTTGCTGAGAAAATTTTAACGACTCATTTTAACCCTGATATTTTAGGAAATTTAAGAAAATTTGCTATACAAGGTTTTAGATGTGTAAAATGCAATGAAAAATTCAGAAGACCCCCACTTTCTAATAATGGTAAATGTCCTAGATGTGGAAATAATGTAATATTGACAGTAAATCGAGGAGGAATTGAAAAATATATTCCAAGAGCCCTTAGGATTTGTAAAGATTTTCATTTGGATGATTATACTATACAGCGTATGATATTAATAGAAGAATATGTAGAAAGTCTAACTAATAATCCCAAAATCAAACAACACAAATTATCAGACTTTTTTTAACTTAATCTACTCTTAAATCTAAGCTTCTTAAGGTTTGATAACAAATATTCAGACAGCCATTTAGATTTTTAGCAGAACACTTATCTGGGGAGTCTTTTGGAGAATGAATATATTTAGTATCATTAGCGGAATGAAAATAAACAATTTGAAGCTTTTTTCTTGCTCTCTTGAAAGAGCTTCGAAATGATCTGTGATCACTCTTTGGTGATATTAATTTATTGTATCTAGTCAGAGGGATATTTAAATTTTTTGCGGTCGCTTCAAAAACATCATTTAAATTTTTATTTAATCTTCTTCTAAATACACCAACTCGATCTAAAAGCCCAATGTAAGATCCTACCATGTCAATATTGATAAGAACAGATCTATTAAGATCATATTTTTCATTTAATTCAAAAATGTGTTTCCTACAGAATTTTTTTGAACCTTTCAAGCCCCATTCTTCAGCTCCAGGCCATATAAATAAAATATCCATCTTTTCAAGTGGGTTTCTTTGGAAATGTTTTGCTAATTCAATCAAAATAGAAACCCCACTTGCGTTATCAATCGAACCTGCGGATGGTTTTTCATTAAATACCAGATATAATATTGGTACTGAGATAAGGATTCCGATCAGTGATATTATAGCAATTATAATTATAATACTATTAGGAAGAAGAATAATTGAAAGGAAATCAAGAGTAAGTCCCAATGAAAAAACTATTATAACTATAACATAGAATCCAATTATTAATCTGTATATAAGGAACATTACCCATTGAACTTTATAAGGAATATTAGCAGAAATAGAATCATAATGGGCAGAAAAAATTACTAATGGTCTATTTTTTCCTTTTTTATTAGCCAAAATTTCAGCAAAAATATTTTTTGATGATTCTTTTTTTATCAAGGTCATATTACGTGTTCTTTCAAATAAATATTTTATTACAAAATATATTGCTAAAACTAAAATTACACGTGCAAGGAGGAGATACACTAATATGATTAAATAAGCTGTTCTCATTAAAACCCTCGTAGGTCCAGCCCAAGAAAAATATTCAAACTTTGAATTGATTTTCTCTTTTTCTAATTCATTCTCAATATAAGCTGTTGCTTCTGTTTCTCCTGTAGATGAAGCTGTACGTTTAAATGCTAAAGATTTAACGTGGTCAATTATAACCGATTCATCGTCTAATATTAAAGTTGATATACTTATCACATTAAAATTTATTATTATAATCCTTTCAATCTGATATTTCTATTAAATATTACGTGATATTTTTACAGAAAAGTTATGTGATGCAGGAGGTGGGATTTGAACCCACGAAGACCTATGTCACTAGAGCCTCAGTATCACCGTAGACACATATTAGTGTCTTTCGCTAGCGCCGTAGACCAGGCTTGGCAACTCCTGCGATATTATTTTGCATTTTTAATTATTTTAATTCTCTTGAGATAATAATTTAAGATAATGTAATTAATTTTTAAAATATTTTTTCTTAATTTTCATAATTTTTAATATTTAATACTTCAAATCAAATTTAAAAAGCGTTTTAGAGTGCTTATAGTGAACAGAAATCTAAACTTTAAAGGATAATAATGGTTCATCTGATATATTTAAAAAATAGATTTTTATTTTCAATAAAGATTTCGCTTAGAATAATAAAAGATATACTAATTATTTAAATTAGTATGCTAGATATAATATTAAATAAAAAGTATAAATTTACAAGGTAAAAAATTCGTGTCTGTTGATAGAAAGAAATTAACAGCGCTACTTAAATGGTATAGTCAATCAGTTGAAAATGTAATAGCAGTCCTAGTACTAAATAGACATGGTTTAGTGATTGATGCTTTAACAAGATCACCAGAAAAATCTGTTGAAGAAGAGATAGTTGGGGGTATTAGTGCTTTAGTAGAACCCGTGTTAAATAGAATTACAGAAGAATTTAGTTCAGGTTCTTTTGGAACAGGCACTTTTGATACCGAAGAACATAGATTCATTTTTTGTGAAGCGGGACCAGAAGCAATTTTAGTGACTGTATTAGATGCCATAGCGATGGTGGATCCAGTATTTCCTTATGCTTATCTGACAGCAGAGAAAATAGCTCGAATTTTTGATGGCCGAACAGTAAGCCCGGTAATTCCTAAACTATTTAAAACAAAAGAACTTCAAAATATTGAGAGGAAAGTGGATACACTTCAAAAAATTAAAGTAGAATCAGGAGAATACGCTTATAAATTAATTCTAGGTGGTGATGGTGCTGTTGGAAAAACAAGTATGGTACATCGTTTTGTAGAAGATAAATTTGAACAAGATTATAAGTCTACGATTGGAACCTCAATAATGAAAAAAGAATGTAGTTTTGAAGGGTTAAGTAGTGCAGTTCGCTTTGTCATTTGGGATTTAGCAGGTCAATCCCAGTTTAAAAGAGTTAGACTATCTTATTTGGCAAAAGCAGAAGCAGGAATTTTAGTTTATGACGTAACTAGAAGAGAAACATTTGAGAAGATTGAAAATTGGCATAATGAATTCATTAAAGCCTCAGAAAATATTTCTCTTATTTTAGTTGGTAATAAGATAGATTTAGAAGATGATCGAGTAGTTTCAACTAAAGAGGGAGAAGGATTAGCACAGAATTTAGGATTGTCTTATATAGAAACATCAGCTCTTACAGGTGAAAATATTAATGATGCTTTTCGAGTGCTTGCTTTACAGATGATAAAGCGGTATTTTACTACTGAAGAAGTATAAAGAGAGCCTCTGGGGGGAATTGAACCCCCGATCTACAGATATTTCTATAAATCTTTATCGTTACTCATACGAATCTGTTGCTATACCACTAAGCCACAGAGGCTTTTCATATGATTCATTAAATAATAATTCGAAACAAATTTTAAATTTTATCTTATGAGAAATAATGTTAAGTTAGGGAATTTAGGAGAAGTTAAACTGATTAAGATTATTGAAGAGATTGTTTATGAAAAGACCGGAAGTCATTTAATCAGAGACGATTCATTCTTTTTCTCGCTTGATCATAATGACAAAAATATATTAATTTTTAATTCTGATATGCTAGTATCGACAACTGATGTACCTTCTCAAATGAAATCTTATCAAATCGGTCGAAAAGCTGTTATCATGAATATTAGTGATTTAATAGTAAAAGGTGTTGAACCACTCGGAATTTTTATTTCTTTAGGGTTGCCTAAAGATATGCTATTAAAAAATTTTAGAGATTTAATCTCTGGTATCATTCATTATTGTAAAAAACTAAATTTAAAATATATTGGAGGAGATCTTAATGAAACTAAAGAGATTATTATTAATCCGACTGTATTTGGAATTCAAGATCCTTCTAAATTAATATATAGGACTGGAATGAAGTCTGGGGATTATTTAGTTGCAAATCGTAAATTTGGTCTAACGGGAGTTGGATTTGATATATTACTCTCTAAAAATGGTAATATTAAAAATTTTGCCTTATACCAGAGATCCATAAATAGTATTTTAGAACCTGAAGATATAGGTTATGAATCTTTTATTTTATCTGAAAATAACTTAGCTACCGCAAGTATAGATTCTTCTGATGGATTAGCAAAATCCTTAATTGATTTAATGTATTCTAATCCAAATTTAGGTTTCGAAATTGAATTTAATGACCAATTAATTGATGAAGAGGCTAAAAATTACTCTAATAAATTTAAAATCTCTCTTGAAGACATAGTTTTTAATGCAGGTGAGGAATTTATACATCTTTTTACGATCAACCCAAAAGATTATGATACTGCCAAGAAATTAATTGAAGAAAGCAATGGTCAAATTTATCTAATAGGAAAAGTGATTTCAGAAGGTAAGATTTTATTTTTATCTAAAGGAAAAAAAAATGAATTAAAATACTTTGGATTTGAACATTTTAAATAGAAGAATTCTTATATTATAGTAAATTTAAACTATTCATATTAAGCAACATCACATTAAACAACTATTAACTATTGTAAAGATAATATAAAATAATGTTTAAGGGCTATTGGCGCAGGCAGGTAGCGCAGCAGGCTTTTAACCTGACGGTCAGGGGTTCAATTCCCCTATAGCCCGTTTATTTTTATATGCAAACTTTGATAAACTAAAACCTTGAAATTGTCAGGCATAATTAAATATAAAAAGATTTATAAATTACAATAGAATTTAACTAAATTGATAATATGGAAACCATACAATTTAGATTGCCCTCTGATGAGCCTGAACAACTTTTGGTGAAATCCCAAGATAGTACTAACCCTAGTTATGGCTGTGAACCAGATAAAAGAGACATAGTAACTCTTTTACAATATGGAGTTATAAATTTGGACAAGCCAAGTGGTCCCACTAGTCATGAAGTTGTGTCATGGGTTCGCAAAATTTTAGGAATATCAAGTGCGGGTCATGGGGGAACATTAGATCCTAAAGTAACTGGGGTTTTACCATGTGCTTTGGGAAGAGCTACACGTGTATTATCTGCTCTTTTAAGTGCTGGTAAAGAATATATAGGAATTATGTTTTTACACACTCATGAAAAAATAAAAAAGATTGAAAAAGTTTTCAAATTATTTACCGGAAAGATTTATCAAAGACCACCAATTAAATCTTCTGTTATAAGAAAATTACGAGTAAGAGAAATATATTATATTAAAGCACTTGAAGTAAGTAAAAGTCATGTTTTATTCCGAGTGGGGTGCGAAGCTGGAACTTATATTAGAAAATTGTGTTTTGATATAGGTGAAGTTCTGTGTTCTGGTGCTCACATGCTCGAACTAAGAAGAACTAGAGTAGGTAATTTTATTGAAGATAATAATTTAATTACTCTCCAAAATCTGAAAGATGCATTTACAATATATCAAGAAGAAGGAGAAGAATATTATTTAAGAAAGATAATATTTCCAATGGAAAGGATGGTTTCTCATATACCAAAAATTTATGTTAGAGACTCTGCTGTTGATGCGTTATGCCATGGTGCAGATTTAGCGGCCGCTGGAATTTGTTTCATTGATGCAAGAATTAAAAAAGATATGCAGGTAGCATATATGACTCTTAAAAGAGAATTAATAGGATTTGGAATTGCAGAGAAAAATTCAATGGAGATTTATAAAGCAAAATCAGGTATTATGGTAAAAACAAATAAGATTTTCATGGAGCGTAGTATTTACCCTCGTTGGAATGAAATAAAATAGAAAAAGAAATAAGAAGAATTTCTTTTATCATGGAAAGAAAAAATCAACATTATTCCACTCATTTTCCAGATGTTAAATTAAAGGTATATACTATTTCAGAAAGTTTAAGAAGACATCTTTATATATTTAAAACTTTAACCGGAGTTTTTTCTTTTAAAAAGATAGATTTAGGAACAAAAATTTTAATTGAACATATGATTATTCCTAAGGAACCAAGTGATCTACTAGATTTAGGATGCGGATATGGACCTATAGGAATTGTATTAGCATATGAATCACCTAATAGTGTAGTGTATTTAATTGATATTAATAAAAATGCTATTTGGTGTGCTAACGAAAATTTAAAAGTTAATTTACCAGACAGTAAGAAACGTGTAAAAGTATTATCAGGGAATTATTTTGAACCATTAGAAAATAAGGATTTAAAATTTAATGGAATTTATATGAATCCCCCCTTGCGAGAAGGGAGAAAAGCATTTATTAAGCTAATATGTGAAATTCCAGATTATTTAAAACCAAATGGATTTTTCCAGTTTGTAATGAAAAAAAAGATGGGTGCTCTATATATGTTCAAGTTTCTTAAGGACTCTTATCCGGATAAGAAAATCGATATTTTATGCAAAAGAAGTGGGTATTGGGTTTTTAATTGTTTTTAAGAATTATTTTTATTAGTTATCATTAAAAGTTCTTGAAGAAACAACGAAAAAATGGAAAATTTTTTTAGAAAAGCATGATTTTTTTATTTATTATTTGTAAGTAAAGAGGATTTTTCCTTGACTAAAAAGCGGATAGATGTTTTACTTCATAAATTTGTGCCTCAACATGTCCTCCTAACTAAAGAAGAATCTCAGAAGCTTTTACAAAAATACCAAATAGATGTAAATGATCTGCCTCAGATGTTTGAAAAAGATCCAGTTGCTATTGCAATAGGGGCAAAAGAAGGAGACATAGTAAAAATAGTTAGAAAATCAAATACTACGGTAAAATCTGTTGATTATTATCGATATGTGAAAAAGGAAAAAGTCTAAAAAATTTTCTTTTATAAAAATAACAATTAACGCGGTTTAATGAATATTGAGTACTGAAAAATTAACGAATGAAGATAAATGGGTTATTTTAAAAAGTCTTTTTGATGAAAAAGGGCTTGTTCGGCAACATCTTGATTCGTACAACAGCTTTATTGAATATGAAATGCAAACTATTGTCGATGAGTCTGGTGAAGTAATTCCTGATATACCTGGTTTTAAGATAAAGTTTGGAAAAATCAAGGTTGGAGTGCCTAAAGTACGCGAAGCAGATGGTGCTACAATGGAGATTACTCCAATAGAAGCACGGATTAGGGAGTTAAGTTATGCTGCCGATATTACTTTGGAAATGACTCCGATTACTATAGATGAGCGAACACAGAGAGAAGAAGCTGAAGAAACACTTGATATATATATTGGAAAAATTCCAATCATGTTAAAAAGTTGTCGATGCCCTCTAGAGAGCTTATCTGAACAAGAATTAATTAATCGGGGTGAAGATCCATTAGATCCAGGAGGTTACTTCATTATAAATGGAACAGAACGTGTCCTCGTGACTCAAGAAGACTTAGCACCTAATAGAATTTTAGCAGAAGAAGCAAGTAGAAGTTCCAGCGCAACTCATCAAGCAAAAGTATTTTCGACTAGAAGTGGATTTAGAGCTCCTGTTACTATTGAACGAAAAAAGGATGGAAATTTAAGAGTATCTTTCCCATCCGTTCCGGGTAAAATTCCCTTAGCGATTCTTATGCGAGCTTTAGGGTTGCATTCAGATAGAGAAATATTTGAAGCAATATCAGAGAATGATGAAATTCAAAAAGAATTGATTCCAGTAATAGATGTTGCAACTGAAATTCAAGTATTAAAAGACCCTGAGAAATCACAACAAAATGCTCTTGATTATATAGGGAAAAGGGTTGCAATTGGACAAACGAAGGATTATCGTATTAGAAGAGCACTTCAGGTTTTAGACAGATATCTCTTACCTCATATTGGAAATTCTGAAGAAGATAGAATTAAAAAAGCATACTATTTAGGACAAATGGCGCAAAAAGTAATGGAGCTTGCTTTAGGCTTTAGAGAACCAGATGATAAAGATCATTATGCAAATAAAAGATTAAAATTAGCGGGAGAGTTATTCACATCATTATTTAGGGTAGCATTCTTGAATCTTGTAAAAGATATTAAATACCAGTTAGAAAGAACTGCAGTTCGAGGAAGAGCCCCTAACATCAAAACAGCAGTAAGAGCAGATGTAATTACAGAAAGGATTAGACATGCTCTAGCTACTGGTAATTGGGTAGGGGGTAAAGCAGGAGTAAGCCAGCTATTAAATAGAACTAATCATGTTGGAACCTTAAGTCATTTAAGAAGAGTTATATCCCCTTTAAGTCGAAGTCAACCTCATTTTGAAGCCAGAGATTTACATCCTACTCAATGGGGAAAAATTTGTCCCGCTGAAACTCCCGAGGGCCCTAATTGTGGTTTAGTTAAAAATCTTGGTTTAGCATCAATAATTTCTGTAGGTGCAGATGAAAATATCATTGAAAATATCCTAATCGATTTAGGTGTAATACCTATAAATGAGGTTAAAAATATTAGAGGCGATAAGGTAAAGGTTTTTTTAGATGGAAAATTAGTAGGTATTCATCAACAATATAATCCTTTTATTCACCAAATTAGAGAAAAACGAAGGAAAGGTGAAATTGGGCAACACGTAAATATTGGTTATTACCATGATTCAAAAGAAATCCAAATTAATTGTGATGCTGGTAGAGCAACTAGACCTCTTTTTGTTCTAAAAAATAGCAAACTACTCATAACTAAAGAAGATATAGAAAAACTTGTACAGAAAAAATATATTTGGTCAGATTTAATTCAAAAAGGTGTGATTGAATACTTAGATGCTGAAGAGGAAGAAAATGCTTATATTGCTATGTTTGAAGAAGATATTACACCAGAACATACGCATTTAGAGATTTCTCCGGCTGCTATTTTGGGAATTTGTGCGTCTATCATTCCTTTTCCAGAGCATAACCAATCTCCAAGAAATACTTATGAGGCAGGGATGGTTAAACAAGCTTTAGGCTTATTTGCTGCAAATATGCATTTACGACTTGATACAAGAGGTCATACATTACATTATCCTCAACAACCACTAGTGAAAACGAGTCCAATGGAGATAATTGGGATTAATAAACGTCCAGCAGGTCAAAATTTTATTATTGCAATGATGAGTTTTGAAGGATTTAATATAGAAGATGCGATAATAATCAATAAAGCATCAATTGAACGTGGACTTGCTCGTAGTCATTTCTTTAGAACTTATGATGCAGAGGAAAGAAAGTATCCAGGAGGAGAAGTAGATAAATTTGAAATTCCAGAAAGAGGGGTTAGAGGATTCAAGTCTGCAGAATCATATCGATTACTATCTGAGGTTGATGGGATAATAGAGCCAGAAACTCAAGTAAATGGAGGAGACGTGCTTATTGGTCGTACTTCTCCACCTAGATTCATAAAATCCTATGAAGAATTTGAATTAATGCAACCAAATAGAAGAGAAACTTCCAAAAATATGCGCCACAATGAGAAGGGAATAGTTGATACGGTTATTATATCTGAAACTGTGGATGGAAATAAATTAGTTAAGATTAAAGTAAGAGATTTAAGAATACCTGAATTAGGAGATAAATTTTCTTCTAGACATGGGCAAAAAGGTGTTTTAGGTCTTGTTCAACCCGAATGTGATATGCCATTTACCTCATCGGGCGTAATTCCTGATATTATTGTTAATCCCCATGCCATGCCATCAAGAATGACTTTAGGACAACTTTTTGAAGGCATTAGTGGAAAAATAGCATGTAGTAATGGAAAATTAGGCGATGCCACGGCATTCGAATGGACAGATATCACTAGACTTCAAGAACAATTAGTTGATGCGGGTTTCGAATTTAATGGAAGAGAAGTAATGTATAATGGAATTACAGGAGAAAAATATGAAGCCGGAATATACTGTGCTCCTATTTATTATCAAAAGCTCTATCACTTGGTTGCAGATAAACTTCATGCTAGAGCACGTGGTCCAGTACAAATATTAACAAGACAACCAACAGAAGGTCGAGCTAGAGAAGGTGGATTGAGATTCGGTGAAATGGAGCGTGATTGTCTAGTTGGTCATGGATCAGCATTGTTATTGAAAGAACGGTTATTAGATGAATCTGATAGAACTGTTATTTTAGTTTGTGAAAAATGTGGACTTTTAGCTGTATATGATCGTAATCGTGATAAAAGATATTGTCCAGTATGTGGAGAAGGTACTGTAATTTCTAAAGTTGTTTGTTCTTATGCATTCAAGTTGCTATTACAAGAAATGATGTCTTTAGGATTAGCTCCAAGGCTTAAATTGAAAGAGAAGATATAGAAAGAAAAAACACAACCTGTTTTTAATCATTTTTTAATAAAAGTAAATATAAAAAAAAACCATTTATTTTAAAGCAAATTAAATTTTATTCAGGTACATACTCGTAGATAAAAGTATACAATTCTGGTATTAGTGTAAATAGGATGTACAAAACGAATAATATCAATAAAGACACCCATACTGCGTTATCCCATGGTATATCAATTAAGAATTTAACTAGTACTAAAAGTATAAGAAATCCAATTACAGGGGCTAATAAAATTAGATAATTGTGTGCTTTATCATAAGGATCAATTGAATCTCTAGCATCTTCCAATGCCCTTCCAATTGCGTCTAAGACTCCAGTAACCGCGTTTAAAACAATCGGTAGAACTAAAACTATCAGAAAAGCTAAAATTAGAATCATGACCCATTTATCTGAAGCTTTAGTTTTGGATTCCAAAAGAACTACTACGATATATATTATCAAAAATACTACAATTGTAGCTAATATTAACCATATTATAAAAATCACAGGTTCTGCATTGCCATTAAATAGCATACAAATTCTCCGTTTTTTTTTTTTAAAAGTTTTAATTATTGTAATAAAGATTAGATTTCTTCTTTTTTAAATATTGACCAGAAAAATTATAAATAAAAGTATCTCAAAAAAGTATACATATCTGACAACTAAAACATTTGTATAAGAAATAGTCTATATTTATATATGTATTTAAATTCGTTAAATTCCCCAATTTAATAAAAAGAAATGAAGAGAGAATCCTAAAAATACTGCAGCAAATACAATACTTATTATTGATAATCGAATTGATATTTCTCTACCATATTTTGTATATATAACTAAAACTGTTAATGCTGCTAATCCGATGAAAAGAAAAATCCAAGCTAGGACCCATAATGCTAGTGAAGGGATTGCTGGCATATCTTATAGATTTGAAGTTTTGTAGTTAGTATTTAAAAATATGATTTATTTTTTTAAGTTTATCAATGAATAATATTTAAAATTATGATCTCTTGATAAATATTAAAATATTTTTTACTTTATAATTTAAGAAAAAATAAATACTGAATAAACAATGCATTTCTTACAAAAAGTAATCGAGTCTCCAATTTTAGAGGATCCAGCAAATAGCCATAAGAGTATACATCGTCATTTTTATAGGTATTCTAAAGGTGATTTTATAGGTCCTGCGATGAAGATTTCTAAAACAAAAGCAAAAATTACGTTAAAAGGAAGTCATGAGTATGAAGATTTAATTCTTGAAATTGTCACAAAATCTATATCAAATCCAAATGAAATTTTTGAAATAAAAGGTACATTAATTTCAGGTGTTGATCTCAGTGAAATCATTTCTAATTTAGGATATAATTGGAATTTGAAAAAATCTACCAGTCAAACTAAAAATTATAAAGTCAATATTTTAGATAAGACTTTCAAAGACAAGTTACTCGAAAGTATTCAAGCATTTCGAGAAGATGGTTATTTTTTATTATCTTTAAATTTAAATCCAAATTGCAAAGTAACAACAAAAAAAAATATACCACAACCATCTAAGAAAAAATTTGAAGATGATGATGTAAACGCCAGAATTCAATTCTGTACAGGATATATTAGTAATACAGAAAAAAATTTAGATACAACATTACAACTTTCTGTGCCTGATTTCAAATCAGAACTTCCCGATACTTGGAAATCTATTACTATATTTAATAATTACAAGATAACAGATATTGATGTTCCAAAAAATGTTAAAGATTCGCGTTTATTGCGGATCATGGCGATAAGAAAAGGTAAATTACTACGATCTATTGAAGTAGATGGTGAGATTATAGAAAAGCAATATAATATAATTGTTTAATCATTTTATTTTTATGTTTTAAAAAAATTTAATTTTCATAAAATATTTAAATATATCAAAATACGACTAAATTAAGAAGGGGTATACCTTAATTAAGAATTTAAATCCTTTTTTACGTTCTTTGTTATATATTATTGGAGGAGATATCGCCATTGAAGTTGGTCTCGAGCTTCTGAATTCTGAATCTCAAGACATAACTGATGAAGATATAACAGAAAATATTAAAGATCGTATTGAGGGAAAAGATATTGATTTTGAACCTGATGACAGTGAAATTTTAAAACTCAATACTGTTCGTAAAACATTATATAAATTATATTCTGAAAAATTAACACAATTTAGGCGAATTCGTGATAAAAGTACTGGTTGGTTTATTTATTATTGGTGGCATGAATTTGATTTATTAGAGGAAATTTTAATAGAAAAAAGAAAACTACTTGAAAGAAAACTTAGAGATAGATTACAATTTGAAGAAAATAATTATTTTTTCATTTGCAAAAATTGTAATGATCAAAAGATTAAATATAATTTTGATGAAGCCTTTGAGCTTAATTTTAGATGCCCTAACTGTGGAGGGTCTTTAGAAGCTCAGGATAATCAAAAGATTATAAATTTCTTAAAGGAAAAAGTTGTACTTAATCAAAAAACTAAAATTGCTATAGATAGAAAGACTTAATCATTTCCTTACTTAACTTCTCGTATCACTTTTTAAAAAAAAACTTTTATTGTCCTTAAATGAATTCTCATGAAGATCTCTTGATTAAAAAGAGATTTGGAACCTGCTCAAAGGATTGTTATGGATCATGTGTATTTCAAGGTGTATGGAACGATTTTGCTCCTGAACGTAAATTCTTGTATGCTAAACCTTCAAAAACTCATCCTTTTACAAATGGGTTTTTCTGCTCTAAATTAAATCATAGGGAACAATTAATTTACCATTCAAAAAGGTTAAAAAAACCATTTATCCGTGATGGCCCAAAAGGAGAAAATAATTTTAAACCAATAATTCTTGAAAAGGCATTAGACAAAATTAATAAAAAAGTATGTGATATAAAAAATAAATATGGATCAACTTCTATTATTGCTGCATTTAGTGCAGGAAATTATGGATTATTATCAAGATATGCTCCATTAAGATTTTTTGGAAAATTGGGGGCCAAGATTACATATGGAGGAATTTGTAATGAAGGAGGTTGCGCTGGACTTACTAAATTATTTGGTACTTACTCAACTACAAATCCCTTTCAATTAATTAATCCTTCAACCAAATTAATCGTGGTTTGGGGGAGTGATCTTTCTAATAGAAATATACATGCATACTTTCTTATCAAAAAAGCTATAAAAAAGGGAGCGAAATTAGTCGTTATTGATTCTCGATTTACTCAGATAGCTCAAAAATCTGATCTCTTCATTCACACATATCCTGGCACTGATCATCTATTAGCTCAACTTATAATTAAATATTTGGTCAGCTCATATAACTATGATAAAGAATTTTTGATACAAAAAGTTGATAATTACAATTTATTAATAGAAGAAGTTTTAAATATAGATGAGAGGAGGATTTTATCTCAACTTGGATATAAAATTCAATCCATTAATAATTTTGTAAAATTATTGGTCGAAAATAGACATCATACAATTTTTAATGTTGGGTTTGGCGTTCAGAAAGACTATTACGGAGGGAGAATAGTCCAAATAATTGCTTTAATTCCAATAATCCTTGGTAATTTTGGAAAACCTGGTACTGGTCTGATTTACTCCCAAAGTGATTTTAATAATCGTTTTATTCCTCCACTTCTAAAATATATTGCCCAATCTTCTAAGCATTCATCTATCCCAGGAATAAATTTGATAAATTTAGGTCAAGCATTAATGTCAGAAGAATATAAATTGCTTTTTATATATAATTTTAATCCAGCAAGTTCACTTCCTAATCAAAATCAAATAAGGCAATCTTTATCTAGAAAAGATTTATTTGTTGTTGTACAAGATTTATTTTTCAATGAAACCACAAAATATGCTGATATTGTTATCCCTTCAAAATTTGATTTAGAGTCTCATGATCTAATCACTCCTTATTATATTCCAGGGCTTTCAATCAATGAAGCAGGTCCATGTCCATACACCGATTGTTTATCAAATTACGAGTTCTATCAACGCTTAGCCTGGAAATTCGGATGGTTAAATGACTCTATTTTTCAAGAGGATGAGAAGTCTATAATACAGAATTGTTTAAAATTATTACCTTCAAATATACAAAAAAGCATAAGAACTCAAGGATATTATCTATTATTTAATCAAAATGATATACCTTTTAAGGATTTATCTTTTCCAACCTCAAAGGGGAGAATACAAGCATCTGGTTCCTACTTTCAATTTGGGAAAAATAAATTTTTCAACCGAAAGGAAAATGAATTTTTCTTAATCTCTCCATCTCATAAATATTTTATACATTCGCAGCTTGGACAAATAAATTATCAGTATTTAGAAGTATTTAATAAAATATTTTTAAACAAAATTGATATTGAAAATCTTGGTTTAGAAATAGGCGAAGAAGTATTAGTTTCAAATAAGTATGGAAAATGTAAATATATTCTTGGAGAATTAATGTCACTGAAAAAAGGTATGGCATTGATATATTCAGGTTCACCATCAACATCTAAAAATAATTTGAATGTAAATTTTTTAACACCTGAAATTCCTGAAGAATCAGGATTGTCAGGAGCGTATAATTCCGCTATTGTCACAATTAAAAAGCTTCACAAAAAAATATTATAGATAAATAATCTCAGATATAATGATAAAAAATAATAAGATTTTAAATTTTAAACATAATAATTTCTTTTTAAATAAGTTCTACTTCTTTTTTTTAATAAAAGCAATATCTCCAAGCGAAGAACCACCTAATTTTTTCATATACTTACTACTATTTACACTTGCTTCGATTTCATCAACTTTTTTTAATAATTTTATATGATAAATTTGTTCAATTTTTTTTGCCAATTTTATTGTAGGTTCAGCTTTCCCGGCTTCAATTCTACGTAATAGTGAGGGTTTTTCATTTAACTTCTGAGCAAATTGTTCTTGATTAAGATTGTGGGAATTTCGGGTGTTTCTGATTCTTTTAGCATAATCCGGAACTATTTCAACATTATCAAATAAATCTTGTTTAGGTTTGGATTTTTTAGAAGTAGAAATTGATTGATTATAATTTGATTTTTTTAATTGAGAGGTTTTTGGCCTTTCATAGATTTTAGTACCGTATTGAGCACAGCTTTGGCATACAACGATCTTTGCACCCTCAAGTAAAACATATTGTCCTTTTCCCCATATTATACCTCCACAAATGGGACATTCCCTACTGTAATTACCAGTTCCTTTTTTCGACATATTTGAAACTTAAATGATCCTATGAATATTATACTTATAAAATTGGAACAAGAACTCTTATAATTTATTGTTTTAATGGATAATCATTATAAAATATAATATATAAATTTTTTAAAAATCGAGATTTACCTACGATAATAAAGTTACAACCTTAAATTTAAATGATTAAAAATTTATTAATATTTTAAGAAATTTTCTTAAAAAATTAAAATTATTGTAAGAAATGAAGGGGTATATTCTATTTGACAACAACAAAAGATAAAAGAAAAAAAGAAGAAACTAAAGATGGAGAATATCTAATTACTTATACAAGACATCTAGAAAAAAGACTTCGAAATTTAGAAACAGAAAAGCAGTTACTAGATGCTGAACGCTTAAGATTAGAACAAGAATTACATAGTTTAAGAAATGAAATCGATAGATTAAGAGAACCACCACTTGTATCAGCAACTATTATAGATTTTTTAGATGATAAAGGAAGAGCCATAGTCAAGAGTTCAACTGGACCTAGTTTTGTTGTTAATGCCAGCCGAAAAGTAAGAAATGAAAAGTTAACTCCTGGTATGAGAGTTGCTTTAAATCAAAGAACATTTGCTATTATGGAAATTTTGCCTACAAAATTGGATCCATTTGTAAAAGGTATGGAAGTGATAGATTCAATTCCAGATATATCATATGTAGATATTGGTGGACTTGAAGACCAAATACAAGAAGTAAGAGAAACTGTAGAATTACCACTCAAGAAACCAGAACTATTTAAAAGAATAGGTATTGATCCTCCTAAAGGAGTTTTGCTTTATGGGGCTCCTGGTACTGGAAAAACTTTATTAGCAAAAGCAGTTGCTCATGAAACAGAAGCTACATTTATAAGAATTATAGGATCTGAGCTAGTTCAAAAATTCATTGGTGAAGGTGCTCGATTAGTAAGAGAGATATTTAATCTAGCAAAAGAAAAAGCCCCAACAATACTATTTATAGATGAATTAGACGCAATTGGTTCTCAAAGACTAAAAATAGCCACATCTGGTGATAGAGAAGTACAAAGAACTCTAATGCAGTTATTAAGTGAATTGGACGGATTTGAACAGAGAGGAGATGTTAAAATTATAGGTGCAACAAATAGAATAGACATCTTAGACCCCGCATTATTAAGACCTGGAAGATTTGATAGAATGATTGATTTTCCAATTCCGGACGAGAGAGCAAGAGAAGCTATTTTTAGAATTCATACAAGAGGTTTAAATACTGAAGAGAAGATAGATTTCAAAAGATTAGTAAATCTAACAGAGGGAGCGACTGGAGCAGATATTAAAGCGATTTCTACAGAAGCTGGAATGTTTGCAATAAGAAAAGATGCAGAAATGATTGTTTTTAACGACTTTCTAGATGCAATAAGTAAAGTGATGAATAAGATTAGGGACGCATCTATTGAGTCTCGACTTTATTCCTAATAATCTAATTTTATATTAATTATTTATTCCCTAGACTCTTTTTTAAAGTAACAAATCTTTGATATAATTTAAAATGGGAACTGAATTTTTACTAGACTTAAGAAAAATTAAAGGTATTTCTGATTATCAATTTGGAACTGATATAACTGATATCTTATTTGATGTTATTAAAAATATTCGCATTGAACGGTCAAAAAACACAAATAGAATTAGATATATTTATTCTAAGAATAACTTATTGCTCACTTTAAAGCCTAAGAACGGTTTTTTTACATTAAGTTTATACTCTGCTAAAAAAATAATTGAAAACTGCACAACTCCGAGATTAAGAGTTGTAGTATTAAGTGATATATCAGAATTTATCAAAAAAGGCAGAAATGTTTTTTGTAAACATGTTGTTGAGATTGACGATATATTAAGACCACTAGATGAGGTTATTATTGTAAATCAAGATGATGAGTTATTGGCTATTGGTAGATTAAAAATTCCTGTTCCTTGTATAAAATCTTTTTCCAGTGGTATTGCTATAAATGTTAGAAAAGGAGTCAATAAATCAAAAATATAAATTTCAATTAATTATAATTATTAGATAAATAGTCTATATTGTGATAAAAATGGTAAAACTACCAAAAGAAATGCAAGAAAAGCAAAAGAGTAAACCCAAAAGACCGCAGACCGTTAAAAACCGAGAAGGAGCACAATTTGGATCAAGGCAGATGCGTAGAAGAATGGCACAGCAGGGTATAGAAATGGATCAAGTAGATGCAACTAGAGTAATAATTGAAAGTCCTAATAAAACATTAGTTATTAACCAACCTGAAGTGATTTTAATGAAGCAAGCTGGTCAAGAAATATATCAAGTAATCGGAGAAACAGAAGAATTCTTGCCGGATGAGATAGCTATTTCAGAACAGGAGGAGAGAGTAGAAGCAGAACCTTTAGATGAATCTGAAATAAAACCTACAATAACTGAAAATGATATAATGTTAGTTGCTGCACAAACAAATGTAGATCCAAAAGAAGCCGAATCTGTATTAAGAGATTGTAATGGAGACATTGCTAAAGCTATTCTGTTCTTAAAGAATAGACCTTAATTGAAACGTTTCTGTTATAAATTGGACTAAATTTGGAATATTTATTTTAATTAGCTGAAAAAATAAAAATTAAGAATCATAAAAATTTATATTATTAAAGAATCATAAATTATAATCTAATATGTCAAAATTTAAGAAAAAACGCATTATACAACCAACCAGTAGGTACGAAATAGATATTAGATTTGAGAAAATTATACAATTTTCTGGATGGTTTTTTCTATTCGCTTTGGGGGGATTTGTTGGTGTTTGGATACTTTTTGATATCTTTTTAAGAGTAATTGACATAACAATAGGTGCTATATCGTTTAGCCTAATAATTTTTTTAGGAACTAATTCTGCCATAAGTTTTGGATTGGCAACAAAAATAAAAAATAATAGGGATAAGAAAAAGGAATTTTTTTACGATTGGTTGTTAGGGGAGTTTTTTTTCTGTGTGTTTGCGATTTTTGCTGTTGCGGTATATGTGTGGTAAATTTATATCTCAAAATTTTACTCCTCTAATATTAAACCAAGAATTTTGGATTTTATTTATAATCATCCCTAGAAGGATTGAACACATCAATAACCTCAGCATCTTCTAAAATAGAAGCTCCATGCTTTTCATTTGATTCAAAAACGTAGCTATCACCCTCTTTCGCAATAAATTCACTATCCTCAGTAAAAAATTTTAGTTTACCTCTGATTATGTATCCAATTTGAGTTTCTTTATGGTTATGGAGAGGAATTTCAGCCCCTTTTTTGAGTATAAATAAACAAAGCATCATATCATTGTTATATATCAGTGTTTTTCGGTAAATTCCTTCCAAAGATTTTGTTGGTTGAACCTCATTTTTATTAATTGTATATCTCTTCATGTAAGAATAACCTTGTTAGTTCTCAAATTTTTTTATTTAAATATACTCATCATTACTTCTTATAAAATTTTTTTTGATAACTTAATAAAAAACACAAATTTAACGACAAATTTACGTATAATTTGGAATCATATAGATACAGTATAACATTTTAGAATTAGTCTGAAAATTACACATTTTTTTCGTAATTTAAATAGCCAAGTTCTCAAATTTCAAATAAGGAGTTAATAAATTAAATTTAAATTGAAAAAACAAATAAATTTTTATATCAAAAGAGGTAAAATATTAACGATAAATAAATATTAAATAATTCTTTTAGTTCAGTTCATATTGCCGACAATATTATTTGATTATTAGTCCAATATTATCCCTCTTTATTGTATAAGAATAGTAAAAAATTAATAAGGTGATGGTTTAATTTGGTTTTGGTTCCAAATTCTGAGACTGTAAAAGATAAAAAAGAAAAAAACTTAAAAAGTAATTTACTAAAAAATTTATTACCGAGAGTTTTTAGAACTGAAGGTGACGTAGTATCCTTTGATCCTTTAAAAATTGAGCAAAGTATTATTAAAGAAACAGGATTAGATAAAGACGCAGCTGATAAGATTACTGAATTTGTAGTGAGAAGAATTATCTCATCTGGTATTCGTTTTCTCTCTGGTCCTCATATTAGAGAAATAGTATGTTCTATCTTATCAGAACAACATTTTGAAGAGGAAAGAAAGTTATATACTAGAATTGGAATGCCATTAATGGATTATGAAGCTATTTTAGAGAATGGTGTTAATGAAAATGCAAATCAAGATATGAATCCAGAAAGTATCCATCATTGGGCAGCAAATAGAATATCAGATGAATATGCCCTATTAAGAATTTTGGATTCAGAAGAAGCTCACGCCCATCTTTATGGAGACATTCATATTCATATGCTCCGTTATTTCGATTTGCGTCCATTCTGTCAGGAATGGGATCCTAGGTTAATTCTTGAGCATGGTTTACCTCCAGTTGATAGTTGGGCCCATTGTAGCAGATCTGGTCCAGCAGGAAGCTTGCGGGTAGCTGTTACTCACCTGGCAAAATGGTTAGGCATCATTCAGGGTGAATTTTCAGGTGGTCAAGGTTATGATTATATTACTACCTTTCTGGCACCATATGCTAAACAAGTTTCTGATAGAGAAATTGAACAATCTATGCAATGTTTAATTTTTGAGACAAATCAAATTTTTGCTGCAAGAGGTGGTCAAGTGCCTTTTACCTCAATTTCTTGTACTCCTACTATTCCAAAAGGTTTGTTAGATATTCCTGCTGTTGGACCTCATGGAAAAGTAGTTGGAAAATATGGGGATTATAAGGATGAATGCCTTCAATTATTTGATGCCTTAACTGATGTCTATATTCAAGGTGATTATAATGGTAAGCTTTTTGCTTTTCCTAAACATGAAATTAAAATAAAGAAGGATTGGTTAAAGGAATTTGAATCATCTTATCTAAAAATTATGGAAGAAGTCGCGACAATGGGAACTCCTTATTTTCTCAACATGTGTCCAGATTGGATGCCAGATGAAATTCATAGTCAATGTTGCAGAAAATTTCTAAGTGGTAATCAAATTATTGAGCAATGTTTTCTTGATCCTGAAAAAAAGAAAATAGCAAATATATGGGATAATTATGTTACTATTGGTTCACTACAAAGTGTAAGTTTAAATCTTCCTCGGTATGCTTATTTGTCTGAAAATGAAGATAACTATTTTACAATACTGGATGAGAAAATGGAGCTTTCTGCTAGAATTTTACGTAAAAAATGGAATTTAATGGAAAAGAGATTGAAAACTGGACATTTACCTCTCTGTAGTGGTAAAATTAATGGCAAGCCGATTTTCAATATAAAAGATCAGAACGTTTCAATAGGATTTACAGGATTAAATGAAGCAGTTAAAAGTTTAACTGGCTATGAATTACATGAAGATGATACCTCTTATGAACTTGGGAAAAAAATCTTAAATTATATGGTTGCAAAATGTAATACCATGACAGAAAGGGATAAAAAATCATATTCTCTTTGGGAACAACCAAGTGAACAGGCAGCTAATCGCCTAGCAAGATTGGATTTAAGACATTTTCCAAAAAAAGCAATAGTTCAATCATCTGGCAATTCTGCTTATTACACTAATTCAGATCACTTCAGATATGATGCCGATATCTCATTATCAGAAAGAATAATAAAACAAGGGAATTTCCATCCTATAGTAAATGGTGGTGTAATAACACATATTTGGCTTGGAGAGCAAAAGCCAGATATTAATGGACTATGGGAACTTACCAAAAACATTTGTCTTAATACTAACACAGCTTATTTTGCGTATACAATAGATTTTACATATTGCCCATTATGTAGGAGAATGTTTCGAGGAGGACAATTTTCTTGTCCTCAATGTCATTCTAAAGATGTAAAAGTATATTCTAGAATAACTGGTTATTATAGTGAGGTAAATAGGTATAATTCAGGCAAAAGAGCTGAGTGGGAAGTGCGAAAACGTGAAAATATAGTATATTAAATTTTACCTATATTTTATTTCTGAATTTTAGAAAGATTATTGTTAAAAAAAAAGTTATTTTTTTAGTATTTAGGTAATTTCTTATCTTTACCTAGATTAACCATATTGAATTAAATATTCAACCTCATCTATGATTAATCCAATACCAGGTGCATAATATTTATATTCTAACGCGCCAGCTTCCACAGGGTTCGTTTCTTTTACTACTAAACATCCTTCAAAAGTTCCAAATGGAATTGTGATTGTTGCATTATTATCCATAATTTCTGCTCTATCCATGGCAACCCCAGGAGCAATCTCATTATAATATCTAGCACCTATTAAAGTTTGTCCTGGCATTATTATCCCTGGTCTATTGTCCCCTTCAAAGGCTCTCCATGCGCCTGCTTCGCTACCATTGAGAACAACTACCCCACCTTCGTAAATATCAACATCTTCTCCAAAGTAAAAAACTGATCTAGTCTCTTCACAAAATGCAAAAAAATTGCGAGAAATCTCAATTAATTCGCCATTAACATACTCTGCTTCTTGCACTACTCTAGTGTCATAAATTCCAATCATCTCGGTCTCATTTAAGACCGTAATATTAAGATGAACAAGATCTCCCTCATCAATACCTTCTAAGATCAATTGATAACCAATTTCCAGAATAAAATAAGTATTATTTCCCGTAGTTGAAAAAGTACAATCCTCAATATTAAATTCTTCAGTCCATTTTTTACTTTCTTTTGGATTTAATTCATCATATATATAATAAGTCCCTACAATTGAAAGCGAAATCGATGCCCCAAGAATAACTAAAAAGATTGCTAATACTTTTTTATCTATATTCATCGTATATCCTCTTTTTTTCTTTTATCACTTTTTTATAATGTATAGAAAATTTTGTATTAGTGTTTTTATATACATTATTATATATAAATATATGTATGAACTTAATTTTATTATATAATATTATACATTTTTTCCAAATTTATTTAGTGGTATTATTTCACAAGAATTTTTAATATTAAGAAATATATTAATTAATTATAAGTAAATAATTTTATACATAAATCATGATATATTTAAATTATTGTATAGAATTTTTAATAGTATTGTGGTGATTTTAAATCTCTAATAGGAAAGGAAAAAATGATGAAATGCAAAGCTACGAGGAAGAAACAGGAAAGAAAGCATTATGGAGAGGTAAAGTAACTGAAGGATTCAAAAAGTGGCAAAAAGGAGAAAAGATATATCCTAAGGGTAAAGAAAGAATAAATATTTTGGTTACTGAAGAAAAGAAAAATAATTGGCAAAATTTCGCGAATAATAATGACATTTCGACACTATCTAAGCTAATCAGAGAGGCAGTGGATTTCTATATTGAAAAAAATCCAAGATTATCAGAATTGAATACATTTAATGAATATTTACACGAACTGAAAGAAAATCTCAATAGTATTAAAGGATTTTCACATTTATTGATTGAAAACTATAAAGATGATCTAAATTGGGATATTTTATTAAAGATTAAAGAAATTTTTGACAAAAGTTTGAATCTTGAAAAAATAATAAAAAAAATTATCAAGCCAGATACAAAAAATCTTCAATATGATATATTAATAGTAGATGATGATCACTCGACTATTACACTACTAAAAGAATATTTTGAAAAAAAAGGATATAAATGTAAAGATGTGTCTTTAGGTACTGAAGCTCTTGAATTATTGAATATTTTTATGCCAAAATTAATTTTGTTAGATATTCTTTTACCAGATATTAATGGACACGAAATTTGTAAGAAAATCAAATCTAATGACAAGTTGAAAAGAGTCCCACTCTATTACATAACAGCTGTCCCTGAATCTGAAATTTATGAGAAGATAAATGAAAGTGGAGCTGATGGCTTTTTTCTAAAGCCTTTTGATATGAATGAGTTTAATAATTTAATTGGAATTATATAATAATATTTAAAAAGTAAATAAGGCAATCTTAAGGAGAGTTTTCTAAATGGCTGAATTTGAGCTAGTGAAATTCATCGCTATGCTTATTTCGATTATATCTTTTGTAAATTTTCCAATAATATTTAAAAAAAGAAAAGATTTCATAAAATATCTTCCTGGTTTATTTTCTCTAATATTAGTCTTAACATTTAGTTCTCTCGATGATCTTGTATTATCCGATTTTTTCAGTTTATTAGAGATTATTTTTCTTTTATTAGGGGCAATTTTATTGATTATAGCAGTATTTAATGAATATAAAGCACTGATCTCAGAAAACCAAGCAGTAAGAAAAAAGAAACCTAATCAAGAATACTCTGGTGAGGATTAGATGCTTGAATTTTTTATGAATTCTATTGCTATATGCCTTTTTATTGTTGGAATATTCATAACGATAATTATATTTGTTAAGAAAAATAACGCGACGAGTTTATTCCTCATTTCACTAATGATCAGCTGTTTATTTTATTCATTGGGAAACTTACTTGATGATTTTTTAAAATGGAGGGATGCTGATGAGTTTGTGAATGTATTTACCATTGTTTTAGCCACAATTCTTTTACTTATAGGTATAGTTGTTATGGTTGAACAGAAATTAAAAGATTCTGAAGAAATGTTTCG
>JBHLMP010000007.1:19880-92614 GCA_048938025.1 Promethearchaeota archaeon | reverse complement strand
TTTTTTATTATGATATTAAAATAATAATTTTGTATCTATGATTATAATTAGACAAACTTATATTTAAATATGATCATTTTTGTTTATCTCAAACAAAAAAACTTTTGATTTATATAAAAATATCCGACCTCTATCTTGCAATTGATCATTATACAACTTTCTGATATTCAAAGCAAATTTGATGATCTAATTCACCCACTTTTTTGAAAAACTAATATACAAAGTAACAAAATCTACATATTAATAATTCAAACTCGAATTGTATAATATTTTGAATAGCAGGATGATCAATATTAATAATTATTTTAGAAAAACAAAAAATAATTTAATTATTTTAATAATATTAAAAAATATTAAAGATTCTGAAAATTAAAAATTTTAAAATTTTGAATCATGATAAATACTAGGATTGTGATGATCAATCTAGATCATAATAGAAATATTTTATCATGTTAATAATTCCAAGATAAAAAAAATATCGTTGAAGATTTAGATAATAATTCAATATTAAAAGTAAGTTAAAAATTACGGACTTAATTTTTTTTTTGAGAAAGACATAATTTATTATATTATTTATCACAATTTATAATTAAGTTGTAAGAATTCAACAAAAAAAGTTTAAAAATTGTCGAAAAAAATAGATTTAATCGATCTCAAAATTTTAGAGGAATTAAAAAGTAATAGTAGAATTTCATTCAATGATATCAGTAAAAAGATAGATAAAACAGAGGCTACAGTACGAAGGCGTGTTAAGAAACTCCTTGATGAGGGTATTATACAGCGCTTTACAGTTGAGTATAATATAGATACAAAACAAAAAGTTAGTGCCACCGTAAAAATTATTCCCGATTTTAAGGAGATTAAACGAATCTTGAGAGATTTATGCGAACTTAATGAAGTTTCTAATATTTGGCGGTTATCGGGAGATTGCGGTTTATTATTGAAAGTTGACATTCCATCAATTGAAGAGTTTAATCCACTTATTGAAGAAAAAATTTCACAAATCCAAGGAATTAAGATAATAGAAACTTGTTTTATAACAGATATCATTAAATAATTAGATAAAGTTGATTGTGACTTTTTAAAAATTTATTATACATTTAGTTTAAATAAGATTAATGATAATTATTTATTTTATAAGATTTCTAGATTAATACGGTGTTCTAGTAGTGGGAAAATTAAAATTTAAATTATGCCTCTTTGGTGATGGTGGAGTCGGAAAGACCACATTAACACATAGATTTCTTACTCGAGTATTTGATGAGGATTTAAAGATGACAATAGGAGCAGATTTTAGTGTTAAAGAATTAGAGAATGAGGGAAAAACAGTAGTTCTTCGTATTTGGGATTTTGCTGGGGAAGATCGTTTTAGAGTTCTTTTACCTAGCTTTGCTAAGGGAGCAGATGGAGGTATTTTTATGTTTGACATAACAAGATATACCACCATGAAAAATATAGATGATTGGCTCTCTTTTTTTAAGCAGGGCGCATCGAAAAAACAGCTTCAAATACCAATTATTATGGTTGGGGGCAAGTTAGATTTAGATGAAAAGCGTTCTGTACCTCCTGAAGATGCTATTGAGGTATCAAAATTTCACAACTTAGATGGATATATTGAGTGTTCATCTAAAACTGGTGATAATGTTGAAGAAGTATTTGAGCTAATTACCCGCAAAATGATGGAAAATGCAGTAAAGGTTTAAATAATCAAAATTTTCAACTTAACATCCATAAATTTTTTCTTTTCATTTGGCTTTTTATCTATAGATTATTTTTAAAAATATCTTTTGGGATAGATTTATGAAATTTGACCACCGTTTTATTGATGAGAAAGGAAAAGCTCTAATGTTAGGAAATGAAGCAGTTGTGAGAGGTTGTCTTGAAGCAGGTGTTAGTTATATAGCACAATATCCAGGTACTCCTACATCTGATATAGGAGAGACTTTCCAGCGATTATTAAGAGAACAAACAGAATTAAATAAATACTTAATTCATCACTGGGCAATTAATGAAGCTGTAGCTGCTTCAGAATGCGCAGGTGCCGCTTGGACAGGATGTAGAGTCTTAAATCCTATGAAGCATGTAGGTTTCAATGTCGCAAGTGATGCTTTAAGCGTAATCTCATTAAATGGACCAAATCCTGGGGCAATGGTAATTCTTGTGGGAGCTGACCCAGGAAGTCTAGGATCCCACCAAGAACAAAACGAACGTTTTTATACATGGATGCTTCATTTTCCATGTTTTGAACCTCAAAATCCACAGGAATGTAAGGATTACACAAAGCTAGCTTTCGAACTCTCTGAAAAATATGATACTGTATTTGAAATCAGAACATCGACGCGAAGTGCCCATTCTCGAGGATATGTAACATTGGGAAAATTATATAAAGGAAAAGCAAAAGGAGAATTTGTTCGAAATATTCCTAAATTTAATTCATTGCCACCACATGCGATAAACAACCATATTAGATTATATGAGAGAATAGAAAAAATTAGGGAAATTGTTCCTGAATTAAATGTAAATAAAATAATTCCTGGAGATTATAAGATAGGGATCATAACAAGTGGAATGCCTTTTGGATACACAATGGAAGCACTCAACCAGCTAGGATTAAATAATGTGCCCGTCTTAAAGCTTGGTCTAATATATCCTTTAAACTACAAGGAAATAACTGATTTTTTGCATAATCTTGAAAAAGTTATTATTATTGAAGAACTTGAACCATTTTTGGAAGTAAAAATTGCTGAAATTGCTCATAATCACAAGATAAATGTAAAAATAATTGGAGAAAAATATTTTCCTAAGTATAATGAATTTTCTACAGGATTAGTAGCAACAATTCTAGCTAAAATCTTCAACAAACAGCCAAGTGAGCAGATGACTAAAGCAATTGATTATTTTAATTCATATAAAAACATTGTTCCAAGCAGATTTCCTACTTTTTGTGCTGGTTGTCCTGAACGAGCAACTCTTTATGCAATATTAAAAGCAACAAATCAACTAGAAAATACAATTATTAGTGGTTGTATTGGCTGTTTTGTTATGAGCTTTTTTCCTCCTCAAGAATGCAGCGATTTAATCATTTGTATGTCAGGAGGAATTAGTGCTGCAATTGGGATGTCAACAAAGACAGATCAAAATGTCATTGCTTTTATTGGAGATTCTACTTTTTTACATACTGGAATGAATCCATTAGCAGAAGCTGTAAATTATAATTCAAATTTACTATTATTTATTTTTGAGAATAGTTGGACTGCGATGACGGGACATCAACCAGTTTTAGGATTAACTGAAGGAAGATTGTCAATTCAAAAGATTTGTAAAGCTTTAGGAGTACCATGGCTAAAAGTTGAGGATTCTTATAATCCTAAAAGATTAACTAACACCATAGAACAAGCCCTTGAAGTTAAAGGTTTAAAAGTAATCATCATAAAACGAGAGTGTGGATTACAAGCACATCGCTGGAGAATGTCTCAAATAAAGGAGATTGAAACAGCTGGAGAAAAAGTACAAGAAATTTCATACCAAATTTTTGGTTGTCAGCTTTGTCATGAATGTAGTAGAATCCTTAGCTGTCCAGCTATAAGGAGAGTTGAATTAGATGGAGTTGAAACCATGCAGATTGATGATGATAGATGTATAAGATGTGGTGTATGTTATGAAATTTGTCCAAATGGAGCAATACATAAATCAGTTATAAACGCATTAGATATGGAGGTGGGATGGCGTGAACTTTAAAGAAAGTGATATAATAAATATTGTTATTGCAGGAACAGCTGGGCAAGGAGTTATTACTCTAAAAAGATTAATTGAATTTGCTGCTCAGAAAGCGGGCGTTGAGCGAGTCTTTGGAAGTGAATCTTATAACTTATTTCAAGTATAAGCATATAATGCATGGACTTGCTCAGCGTGAAGGAGCTATTATAAGTCATACTCGATATCAGAAGAAGATATTCAAAGATGGAAGGGAAAATCTTCAATCTCCCTTAATTTGCTATGGTGATGCAGACTTATATATTTGCTTAGAACCCGTTGAAGCATTACGCCGTGGTATCTTCGCGTCTCATAAAACTTCTTTTGTTTTAAATAGTTGGACCATCCCCAGTATAATGATAACTGCAGATTTGGAACAGTATCCTTCAGTTGAAAAAATTGAAGAGATTCTAAGAGGATATTCAAATAAAATATATCTAATGAATGGCACAGAATTAGCCCTAAAACATTTCAATTCAAATCAACAAGTAAATATAATAATGCTTGGTTTCGCTATTCCAACAGGAAAACTTCCGTTCATTGAAATCGAGCATTATGAGGAAGTTATAAAAGAGTGGCTTAGGGATCCCGATATAAACATCAAAGCATTACATCTTGGACTAGAAGAAGGTGAAAAAATTATTAAAAATTGATCGGTAAATACTTAATTTTTAATATTCATCTTTATCATTAGATTAAAAATTTTAAATTAAAAGAGGATGAATGATTTTATTTAATGTGGAACAATCGAGCTTTTAGATACGATGAATATTATAAGACTTTTCAAGGTGCTATTGAACATTATGTTGATTGGGAATTATTAAAGAACTTTTTGCCAGAAAATAAAAAAATTCAAATTTTAGATGCTGCGGGAGGAACGGGGAGAATAACCTTACCATTAGTCAAAAGGGGTTATTCAGTGACTTTATGCGATATTTCTCCTAAAATGTTGGAATTAGCACAACTAAAAATGCAAAGAGAAGGAGTAATAGATAAAGTAAAAATTTGTAAATGTGATACTCGTAATCTCCATTTTAAAGACGAAATGTTTGATTTTGTAATTTATTGGAATGGCAATATTGATGATACAGAAGGGCTAGCAACAAAAGAACTAATGCGAGTGACTAAAAAGGGGGCTATAATTTCAATATTCCTTGTAAATAAATGGGCTGCAGTTATAAATAGTTTCTATAAAAAACCAGATAAAATGTTATCTTCAATCGAGTCTATACCAAGTTGTTTAGAAGATCAAGAGGGAATATATATAGTTTTAAGCCCTGAAGAAGCAAAAAATTGGTTTGAGGTACAGGGAGTCAATGTCATCGATATATACGGAGTTTGTGGTTGGACAGATGTGCTCCATATTCCAAAAAAAGTTTTAGAATCTCACTCATGGGATGAAAAATTCTTTAACCAAACATTAAAGATGGTTTTAAAATTGAGTAAAGAACCGTCAATTAAAGGCTTATCGAGACACTTAGTCTTATATGGAGAAAAATTATAAAATTAAGAGGATAAACTTCTCTCTAAAAATAGCAAAATTAAGAATAAATTTCTTTATGTTCTTTTTATAACCTTTACCAATCCTTTACTTCTGAGCTTTTCCATCATTTTTTCTATTTTTTCTACACTTTTCTGAGCAATCTCCGCGACAGTTTCAATTGTATTCATTCCATCACAAATTTTTAAAACTTTAAACTCCTCTTTAGTAATCATCCCTAACTGTACACTCATTGGAGGAATATCTTTAACGACAATAGGGATCCTCACTTCACCTCCTGCTTGCACTGTCGCTCCGATTTCCTCTGTGGTTGGAGATTCTCCAAAGAAACTCTTTACTCCCGTTATATCATAATTATCATTAATGTAGACATAAATCGTATGCTCTTCTCCAGATAAATCATCTGGATCTTCAGTATCAGGATATTGGTTAGCATGTTTAAATTCTTTTGTATATATCCCCATTTGAAGTCCATTAATAATTTCTTTCTTATCAAGCTTTAAAGCAACCATATCCTCACATATATCACACCACGCCCACGCCTCTATTAATGAGAAATACTTCCTTACCTTATTTTCTGGTATCGTTTTTCACCTTTTACTATACTTAAGCCAATTTATTTATAGATTATTTTAAAAATAATTAGATAACTTATATGTAAATTATGTTGTTTTTTAATTTAAATTTTAATTAACTTTGCAAGATTAAAATGATTTACTTAAAATAATATAGAGATTTATGGAAAACTTTATAATTTAACTAGTTTAAAGCTAGGTTTTAAAACCGAAAACAATTAAAGTTATAAGTTATTTTCTTAACCATTATATTTTACAAGGTTTATAGTAAATTACGATGTCAAGTTTAAGGAAAAATACTTGTTCTGGGTGTGGGCGACCAATTGCCCCATTCGAGGCAGCAGTACATTTTCCATGTCCAGCGTGTGGAGATGTAACAATTTGGAGATGTGAACGCTGTAGAGAAATGGGAAAAACCTATAGATGTTTAAAATGTGAATTTGAGGGCCCTTAAAAGTTCTAAGAAAAAAATTAAATGATAAATATGAGAGAGTTTATTGCTTTAATAGATGTTATTCCAGAAGATACAGATGTAGATTTTGAAAAGTTAGTCAGTAAATTAAAAAAGGTTTTACCTGACACATGCTTGATTGAGATGTATGAAGTTATGCCTGTTGCTTTTGGTCTGAAAAAAGCAAGAGTTCGAGTCAGATATCCGGAAGAATGGGGCGGTACAGATAGAATTGAAGAATTATTTGGACAAGTTGAGGGTTTACAAGGAATCGAGGGAATTGCTTTTTCTAAAGCATAAATAAATAATAGAATTTCTTGTTTTTATGTATTAAACAATTCTTTTAAACAGCTTATCTAATTCTTTAAATGAGAGAAATCTCAATGTAGGTCTTCCATGTGCACAATGGTAGGAATCCTTACAATCAGCTAATTCAATTATGAGATCCCTAATATCTTCTAAAGAAAGATCATCTCCGCCTCGAATACTTTTATGACAAGCCAAATAATTAATGATCTCTTCTTTTACCTCTGAAAAACTTTTATCTTTACCTATTTTTGTTATATCTGCAATTATATCTTTTATTACATTTATATCTGGAACTTTTCCCATAATTGTAGGTATTTTTCGCAAAATGAAAGTATTTCCACCAAAATGCTCAAAATCAAATCCAAGTTTTTTAATTTCACCTAAATGGTCACTCAAAAAAAATTTTTCACTATGAGAAATGTCAATTTTTAATGGAGAAATAAGTTTTTGTTTGCTAGTTTTTGAAGATTCATATGATTCTAGTAGCTTTTCTTTATTTATTCTTTCAGAAGCAGCATGCTGATCTAGAATATATAAACCAGGTTCATTAGTTTCATTAAAACCTTCTAATACAATATATATCTTATTACTTAATTGGCCAGTTGAAGAGATTAGGCGAAGTTTAGGAAAATCTTCCTTTTTTATAAATTTTTCTCGTAAAAAAGTTTCTGGTATTTGTTTTTTAAAGGGTTTATGATTGATGATATCTTCAGAAAGATGTAATTGTACAGACTCATCAATAACATTTTCTTCAGTCTCTACTATTCCATCAGCTTTTAATATAGCTTTTTCAGTTTCAAGATTTCCTGTTTCTGATTGTTGAGTTTTGAAACTTGATTCCTCGACTAATTCTTCTTTTGGAATGAAATCTTCAAGTTCAATATCTAAATACTTCGGCTCCTGTTTCATAAACTTTTCTTCTACAAAATCTCGGATAATGGTATATACCCTATTATACACATAATCTTCTCTTTCAAACTTAATATAAAGCTTTTTTGGATGAATATTAAAATCTATGGATGATGGATTTAATTCTAAGAATAATATGAAAAATGGATGCTTATTGATCATCAAAGTTCCTTTATATGCTTCTTTAATTGCTCGAAATATAATATCACTAATAACATATCTACGATTAAGAAAAAAACTAGATGCTGTTCTATCTTTTTTAGAAATCTGAGCTTGACCTACTAATCCATATATTTTAAATAGTTCTCCTTTTTCAGAATAATCAATATATTCCATAAATTTAGCAATATTTTTCCCATAAATATGGAAAACAGTCGTTTTTAAATCATTAGATGCAGGGCAATTTAAAATGGTTAACTCATTATGTTGATAAATGAATTGCAAATCAGGATACGCTAATGAATATCTTTGGATGATATCTGTGATATGTCCTAACTCTGTGTAATCTTTTTTAAGGAATTTTTTCCTAGCTGGAATATTATAGAATAAATTTTTAACTTTAATATTTGTTCCAATGGGACATGATATTTCTTTCTTTCTTAAAACTTTCCCACCTTCTATAAATAATTGTAAACCTCTCTCATTCTTTTTAAATCTTGAAATAATTTCAATCTGACTTACTACTGATATACTAGCCAATGCTTCTCCTCTAAATCCTAAAGTTGAAAGCTTCTCCAAATCATCAAAACTATGAACTTTACTACTGGTATATCTTTCAAAGGCGAGTTCTATTTCATCGGGAGGAATACCTTTACCATCATCTATCACTTGGATTAATGTTTTTCCTGCTTTTTTAATAATAATTCTTATTTCTTTAGCTCCAGCATCTATACTGTTTTCTATTAACTCTTTCACAACATTCGCAGGTCTTTCAATAACCTCTCCAGCAGCTATTTTTTCATAATCCTTTATTTTATTAATTTTTTCGTTGTCTGTTTTCAATTCTTTTCAAAACTTCATAGTTTTATAAAATATATATATTTTTCATCAACTTGAATTTAAAAATTACAGCTCCGTCATAGAAAAATGTAATTTTAAAAGTATAGTTCTAATAATTAGATTTTCAATTAAAAATTAAAAATAAATGCTAAAATTTTAAAAATTATTATTAATCTTATATTAAAATTTATTTTAGTAGATTTTTAAAAAAAGCCTTTTCATTTAACTTTTATTTAATTTTACCTAAGTAACTCTTTTAAAGTTCCTTTAATACTTAATATTAATCTATTTTATAATGTGAATTATGAACCATAAACTATAATGAATAACCAGAAAAACTATCCATTACATACATATTTTGTTTATATCCTAATAATTATTACAAGTTCGCTAATCATTTTAAGAATTCTGTTATACTTTATTGATATTTCTGCTTGGATTAAAGAGACAAAGGATATTGATTTCAAAATTCTTTTAGAAGGAATGGATAATGGATTGATTAATTTTTATGATCCAATTGAAATTTCTGATTGGCCTCCTTATTATCTTTATTTTTGGTATTTCCTATTTTTCCCCATTTATTTGTTTCCTTTAATTGTTGGGGTGTACGTATGGGATATTTTAAGGCTTATATTATCAATAGTAATAATAAAAGAATCCCCGAAATTATTCAAGGAAAAAAAGAATTTACTAATTTTTTACATACTAGGCACAATTGGGTATAGTATAGATGCTTATTATAATAATGTAAACTTTTTGATAGCTTTTTTCTTGTTTATGTCATACTATTTCCTAGAAAAAGATAAAAAATGGAATGCAGGAATTTTATTCACACTTGCGACATTTAAGATAACTGCTATATTATTTCTTCCTGTATTGCTTATAGTTAAAAAGCTAAGATTTAAGGATCTTATATATTTTTTAATTCCTTTCGCTCTTATTTGTATTCCTTATATGATTTTCCCAGATTACTTTTTTCAAATGGTAAAGAATTGGGGTCACAGTGATGCTGAAATTAAAGGTTTATTATTAATCGATTCAATTTTATGGAAGGCTTTACAACCATCCCATTTGATGTTCATAGGATTGTTATTAATAATATTTATTGAAAATATTAAAGATGAAAAGAGGAAAAAGATTTATAGAACCATACTTGTATCAATTATAACTGTTTATTATGTTTATCTCACAATTATAGTTTTTATTATACCTGTTGTCTTAGATTAATTTAAATTATAGTAACATATCCTTAAGATCACTTAATTTCTTGAGCGCTTCAATAGGAGAAAGAGAATTTATATCAAGTTCTTTTAATAAATCCATTACCTCTTTTAAATTTTCATCTATTACTTCTTCTTTTAACACTGTTGGTTTAAAGAAAGTAGTCTGAACAAATTTTTTCTTAGTTCTTTGTTTTTTATCGGTGTATTTCTCTAGGTTTTTATTCAGTTTTTCTATTTCAAAATTCTTGTTATTGATTACTTTTTCTTTTTCACTTAACAATGCTTCACATTTAGTTAATTCATCCTTCTTATTCTCTAATTGCCTGTTTAATTTTTCTAACACATTTCTTTTTTCGCTGATTATTTTATCATGGTGTTTAATAGATAAATCATTCCCATTTTCTTTAACCGTTTTTTTAAAAGAATCCTTTTCTTCTATTTGTTCTAAAATCTCAAATGCTCTTATAATCACTTCATCAGGAATTCCTGCTAACTTAGCAACATGTATTCCATATGATTTATCTGTGCTTCCAGGTCTTAATTTCCTCACAAAGTTAATACTTCCATCATCATTTTCGATAATGTCTAAGTGATAATTTTTCACTCGTGGTAAACTAATTTCTGTTAATTGATGATAATGAGTACTAAAAAGAGTTTTAACCTGTACTTCATGAAGTTTTTCTAAAGTTGCCATTGCTATACTTTGACCATCACTGGTACTGGTACCTCTGCCTAACTCATCTATTATAACAAGACTATTTGGTGTAGCATAATTAAGAATTTTTGCCGTTTCTGTCATTTCTATCATAAAAGTACTTAATTTTCTAGCAAGGTCATCTGAGGCACCGATTCGTGTGAAAATTTGATCAATTATTCCAAGAGTGGCGGATTTTGCTGGAACAAAACATCCCATTTGTGCAATAATGCATATCAAAGCTACTTGCCTTAGATAAGTGCTTTTTCCTGCCATATTAGGACCAGTTATAATTAATAATTGGTCATTTTCATTATCTAAATAACAATCATTTGGAATAAATTGCTCATCCAAATTTATCTGTTCAACTACAGGATGCCTACCTTCTTTAATTATGATTTTGTTGTCATTATTAATAATTGGTCTGCAATAATTGTATTGTTCTGCAACTTCAGCAAAACATACGAGAACATCAACTATAGCAATATTTTTTGCGGTTTCAAGGATATTTTTAGTCTCTTTTTCGACACTTTCACGAATAGTATTAAAAATTTCGTATTCTAAATCATTGATTTTTTCTTCAGCATTAACAATTTTTTCTTCGAGTTCTTTTAATTTTTTAGTTGTATATCTTTTAGCATTTTTAAGAGTTGCTCTTTCTACATACTCCTCTGGTACATTTTTGATGAATTTAAGAGTTCGTAAGGTAATTTCGATATAATATCCAAGGATATTGTTATGCCCAACTTTTAATCCTGTAGTTAAATTCCACCTCTTTTTCTGTTCTTGTTCATATTGCAACACATATTCCTTTCCATTATGTATCATATCTCTAAGCTCATCAACTTCATCATTGTAATTATCCTTAATAATATTGCCTTCTCTAACTGTTGTTGGTGGATTATCTTTAATTGCTACTTCAATTAGGAGTTTAATTTTATCAAACGTATTAATTTTTTCGACAAACTTTGAAATTTCAGGAATACCTGCTTTTTCTAATAGTTGTTTAATCCTAGGGATTTTTTCTAAAGAGTTTTTGATATTTATTAAATCTCTGGCATTTGTACGGCCAATATAATTAATCCTGTTAATAAATCTCTCAAGATCACCTACAACCTTTAATTCTTCCCTTAAATCAGATCTTAAAAAGACATCATCTTTGAATTTTTGAACAATATTTAGTCTTTGATTTACTTCTTCAATGTTAGTTAATGGTTGTAGAATAAATTTTTTTAACAAACGTGCTCCCATAGGTGTATGGGTAAGATTAAAAATAGAATATAATGTAGCATCCTTTGCTTTTTCCCATAAAGAATTAATTAACTCTAAATTTCTTTGTGTAATATAGTCTAAGTGTAGAATATCTTTTTCCTGAATGATGTTGATTTTGAAGATATTAGGAATTATATCTCTTTGGGTATCTTTTAAAAAGGCCAGTAAACCACCAGCTGCTTGAATAGCCATTTGATTATTCTCTAATCCGAAGCTTTTTAAATTAGAAATATTAAAATGTCGAGTAAGTAAAGTGTATGCTTCATCATAGTAAAATACATGTTCCTCATATGATTTAATTATGGCTTCTGTTAGATCAGTTAATAAAATAAATAACCTCTCATCTTTTTTAATTTCAGGAGGTATTATTAATTCTACAGGATCATACTGAGAAAATAGGCTAAGCATTTTTTCTTGAGGATCTTGATCTTTTATTGAAAATTCAGTTGCTATAAACTCAGCAGTAGATATATCGGCAAACGCGACGCCAAAACCTTTTCTCTCCTTAACCATCGAAGCAATATAGTTATTTTCATTATATTTCAACATATTTGGTTCAATAATTGTACCTGGAGATAATATTCGAGTTACACCTCGTTTAACAATTCTTCCTTTCACAGTTGCAGGGTCTTCTAATTGATCGACTATTACCAAAGTTTCACCAAGGCTCATGAGATTATTAAAATAATTATGACCTGAATGATGTGGAATTCCAGCTAAAGGATAGGCATCATTTCCTATTTTTCGTTTAGTAAGTGTTATACCTAAGAGTTTTGAGACTTTCTCAGCATCATCATAGAAGAACTCAAAAAAATCACCCATTCGATAGGCGAGCAAGTATTTAGGATATTTCTTTTTAACAGAATACCAATGTTTCATCATTGGAGTAAGATCCTTAAATTTGATCTCTTCAAAAGGTTTTTTTTGAGACATTATAATATTACGTCTTAATTTAGAATTAAATACTACAAGGGTATTAGTTTTTAATAGAAATTAATTATATTTATTATAAATTTAATAATTCGAATTCTCTATTTAAATCCAAGGAGTAATATCTAGAGATTGATTAAACTAGAAATTGAATTTTTTCATTTTAAATAACTAAAGTTTATTTTAAATGCTTTTCAAGCCATACAAACATATCTTGATATACTTGAGCTCTTCCTTTTTCATTCCATAACTCATGCAAAAAGCCAGGGTACTCTTTATACGTTTTATCTTCACTTTTTACTTTATTAAAAAAAACTTTAGTCTTATTTTTATCAATTATTTTATCATTACCAGCTTGCATGATTAATGTAGGACAAATTAAGTTGGATGCATTTTCCATAGCCCATTTAGAGTATTTATAAATTTCTGATGTTGATTTCACTGTAATTACATCAGTTTTATTTTTATCTGCAATATGTTGTTTTAATATTTTCAAATCGCTAGTTAATTGGTTTTGGTCAATATTATTATTTAAAATTTTATTTGGTGATAATTTTGCTATTGTTTTTGAAACAGTTTTAACAACTTTTTTACCAATTGATAGTTTCAAAAAAACACCTAATAATGGTGAGGAAATAAGCACACCTGGTAAACCAGGATGATTTATAGCATAAATTAAACTTACTAACCCTCCAAATGAGTGTCCCATAAGAAAGATCTTTTTCTCATCTGCTACTTCTCGGATAAGGTCCATAAAAAGTACTATATCCTTTTGGATATGATCGATACTATCAATATGTCCTGGAAAATCACCAATATTCCTCCAATGTCCTCTTAAATCAAATGAATAAACTGCATATCCTTTTTCTGTGAAATATTCAGCAGGAATCTTCATTCTATCTGAATGTGTCCCCCATCCGTGGATAGCTATGATATATGCTTTAATTTCTTCCGAATCTGGTAACCAATATTGATAGAATAATTTTTTGGTTTCTCTTCCTTCGAAATAACCAGTATCATTTTTCATATTTATCACAATATAAAGTCTTGTTTTTTATGTAAATCCATTATAATATGATTTGATTTTTTATCATTATTAATATTTAGTTAAAATTTTCAAAGGTTAAATCGGGGAAAAAATGTAGTTCATATTATTCAAAACAAGGTAAAGTTTTTAATTTTTGCATATAATTCATATTAAAAAATATCAATTCTGTTATTCTAGTAATGATCAATAATTAATTCTTGTAATTAGGTTTTTCTATGATTGAAAAAGAGAATGTAGAAATTATTATACATGGAAGAGGCGGACAGGGAGCTGTTACCGCCTGTGAGATAATAGCAGAAGCAGCATTTATGAGTGGTAGTTTTGTTGATGTTCATGCCTATCCTTCTTTTGGGGCAGAAAGAAGAGGCGCGCCTGTTCAGGCATATGCTAAACTCTCTAGAACTGAAATTATATGGGATCGTGCTCAGATTGAAAATCCAAATGTTTTAATTGTTTTTGATGAGACAGTATTAAATCAAGAAATCGCATCATCTATTAAAGAAGGGGGAATTTTTATAATAAACTCTGAAAAAGATCCTGATTATTTCGTTAAAAAATTTAACCTTAAAGGTGTTAAATTAGTTCTAGCTGACATAAGCAAATTATCTCTAGAAAAAGATCTTACTATTGACGGAGTTCCTGTAATCAATACTCCAATATTAGGTTTACTTTCAAAAGTTCTTCCAGAATTAAGCTTAGAAAACCTTAAAAGAGTAATTTCAAAAAGAATGGGGGAGAATTTAGCCCATCAAAATATTGAACTGATTGAACAGGGATTTAATCTTGCTAAGATTTTATAACGAATAAAAAATTCATTTATGTCTATTTTGAATTGGTAGTTGTACTATAAAGGTGCTTCCTTTATTTCTACCTTCTGATTCTGCCCTAATATAACCCTTATGTAAATCAACTATCTCTTTTGATATAAATAATCCAAGTCCAGAACCTTGAATATCTATATATTCTAACCCTTCTCCATATCTTTCTATCTTTCCAAATCTAGTGAAAATAAGATTCATTTCTTCTTTAGTTAATCCAACTCCTGTATCTTTAACTGAAAATTCTGCCCAATCTTCCTTTTTTTGTAATTTTATCTTTATATTTCCCCAAGGTGGAGTATTTTTTATAGCATTTAACAATAAGTTTGTAAGAACTTGTTCAATTCTAATTCTATCTAATTCCAAATATAATTCATCTGATAATTCTAAATTTAATACAAGATTCCTTTCTTTTATTAAATATCTCATTTCTTTTGAGATTTCTTTAATTATTTCACTTAAATTATATTTTTCCTTTTCTAATTTGAATTTATCATATTCTATTCGAGTAATATCAAGTAAATTATTAACTAAATGTTTTAACCTTTTGCCTCCTTTTTGAATTAATTCTATTAATTCTATCTTATCTATATCTAATCGATCTTTAAAAACTCTTAACAGAAGTTCAGATCCTCCATATATAGATACCAGAGGAGTTTTTAACTCATGGGAAACTCTGGAAATAAGATCTTTTCTAATTTGATCTAATTCTTTTAATTTTTTAATTTCTTCTTTAATAAGCAAGTTAGCTTTTTTTTGATTCGTGATATCATGAAATATTGCTTGTACAAATGTTTCACCATCTAATTTTACTAAAGAAGCTTGCAGATTTGCCCAGATCAAACCTCCATCTTTCTTATACATTTTTACATCCATTCGATGCAATTCTTCTCCTTTTAAAAATCTTGTAAAAAGATCAAGAATAACAGGTAGAAAATCAGTTGGGAATATTTCAAGATTCATAAATTTTTTACGTATTACTTCTTCTTTCTTATATCCTAATAGTTCTTCTGTTGCTGGATTACAATCAATAATATTTCCTTTTGAGTCAATTAAAACGATAGAAAATGGTGAATCTTCAAAAAGAATTCGGTACTTCTCTTCTGAATCCTTTAGTTTTTGTTCTCCTAACTTACTCTCTGTAATATCATTTGCAATCCCTAAAACGGCGTAAATCTTACCCTTTTTTCTTAAAGGTATAGCAAAGGTTTCTACATAGATGAAACCACATTCTTTAGTTTTGAGTTTATATTGTCGATGTTTCGATTGTTTTCCAGTTTCTTTTATTTCCTTTACAACTTTTAAAGCCTTTATTAAATCCTCCTTGTCAATTAAATCTATAAATGAAAGATCAGGAATATCTTCTCGGTTAAATCCTAGCTTCTTTAATGCAATATCATTAGCATCAAGAAAATTTCCTTTTAGATCATTAACATAAATCATATCTAGAGAATATTCAAATAAATCTTGGTATTTCTCTTCGATATTCTCTCTATTATATTTCATTTTTAAACTTCAAATCAGTTCTATAATAAATATAAAATTCATTTATACCTATTTTGAATTGGTAATTTTACTATAAAAGTACTCCCTTTATTTCTACCTTCTGACTCTGCTCTAATATAACCCCCATGTAAATCAACAATTTCTTTTGATATAAATAATCCTAGTCCAGAACCTTGAATATCAATATATTCCAAACCTTGTCCATATCTTTCTATCTTTCCAAATCTAGTAAAAATAATATTCATTTCTTCTTTAGTTAACCCTACTCCAGTATCACTTACCAAAATTTCTGCCCAATCTTTATTTTTTTGTAATTTTAGCGTTATATTTCCCATAGCTGGAGTATTTTTGATAGCATTTAACAATAAGTTTGTTATAACTTGTTCAATTCTAATCCTATCTATATATAAGCGCAAGCTCTCAGGTTGTTCTATATTTAATATGATATTACGTTCCTTTAGTAAATACTTCATTTCATTTGATATATCTTTAATAATTTCGCTTAGATCGTCTTCTTTTTTTTCTAAATTAAATTTATTATATTCTATTCGAGTAATATCAAGTAGATTTTCAATAAGGTGCTTTAATCTTTTCCCTCCTTTTTGAATAATCTCTAATAGCTCTAATTCTTCATCCTTCATTTTTTCTTTATAATTATTAAGAAGAAGTTCGGATCCGCCGATAACAGAAACAAGTGGTGTTTTTAACTCATGCGAGACTCTAGAAATAAGATCTTTTCTAATTTGATCTAATTCTTTCAATTTATTAACTTCTTCTTTGATGAGAAATTCAGCTTTTTTCCGATCTGTAATTTCCCGTATAAATATACCAACACGTTCTTCAGAGAAAAAAAGATGACGAGCTTCAAAATATCGAGTTATATCTTTTATAGGAAGAGCATATTCCATCAATTGTGGTTTTTGTGTTTTTATAGTGTTCTTTACAGCATTTAGTGATAAATCTTTTATTTCTATAGGTATAACATCTGTTAATTTTTTTCCAAGAAATAGATCTGGAGGTAAATATAAATCTTCCTCTTTCCCTTTATAATCTAAGATTGTTGTATTATTATCAACGAGAAAATAGAGATCTGGTATAGCTTCAAAAATTGATCTGAATTTTTTTTCAGATTCTCTTAATTTTTTTTCCGCTATTTTTTTATTTGAAATATCATTAATATATGCAAATGAACCTTTAAACTCTCCATTTTCTTTTAAGATTGGAGCAGCTTTTACACTTGTCTGTATTATAGTTCCATCCTTTTTTAAGAATTCAAGTTCATAAGTATCTTTCAAACCTTTTTCTCTACGTTTTCGGTAGCTATTGATCAATTCCATCATTGAGTCCTCTAAAAATAAATCTAAATTTTTACCCATCATTTCATTTTTATTATATCCAAGCATTTCACATATTTTTGGATTTACAAAGATTGTATTATCATTTTCATCCACTGCCCAAACACCTTCTTGACCATTTTCTACTAAGTTCTTGTACTTTTCTTCGGAATCTTTTAATTTTTGGACTGCTTCTTTTTTCTCTGTAATATTTTGAATTATAAATTGAATTAATTTTTTTCCTTCAATATCTATTAAAGAACCTCGGAGATTTAGCCATAAAAATCTCCCTATTGTTCTATATAATTTAAATTCAATAGGTTCTGGAATTTCACCTTTAAGTATATTTTTATAAATTTCTTCAAATAGAGGTATAGCATACTTGTTTTTTTCATTAATTGAGAAAATTTCTTTGAAATTTTTTCCAATAATATCTTCTTTCTTATGGATTGAAAGAAAATCTTCAACTCGATTATTACAGTCTATCAAATTTCCTTTTAAATCTACTAACCCTACAAAATCAGGAGAATTTTCAAATAGATGTCGATACTTTTCTTTGGATTCTTTTAGCTTTTGCTCAGCAATTTTACGTTCAGTAATATCAGTTCCAATTCCTAAAATCGCATAAATTTTATCATTCTTTTTTAAAGGAATTGCATATGTCTCAATATAAATAAAATTCCCATCCTTTTTTTTAAGTTTATATTCACTACGTTCTGTTTGCCTTCCTTTTTCCACTATTTCTTTAGTTACCTTTATTGCTTTAAGCAAATTCTCTTGATCAACTAAATTTATGAAAGAAATGTCTAACATTTCTTCCTTTTTATATCCAAGAGACTTTAAAGCAATATCATTAGCATCAAGAATATTACCTTTTAGATCATTAACATAAATTAAATCTAAAGAATTTTCAAATAGATCTTTAAACTTTTCTCTTATTTCTTCCTTGTTATACTTCATTTTTTTCTATAAATTGTACTTAAATAAAAAAATTTTTAATTATTTATTATAAATTAATTAATTGGTAATTTCACAATAAATGTACTTCCCTTATTCCTTCCTGCTGATTCTGCCCTTATCTGGCCGCCATGTAAATCAACAATTTCTTTAGAGATATATAACCCTAATCCAGAACCTTGAATATCTATATATTCTAACCCTTCTCCATATCGTTCAATTTTGCCAAATCTTGTGAATAGGATATCCATTTCTCCTTTCGTTAATCCAATCCCTGTATCTTTAACTGAGATTTCTGCCCAATCTTCCTTTTTTTGTAATTTTATTGTTATATTTCCCAAAGGTGGGGTATTTTTTATGGCATTTGATAATAAATTAATAATTACCTGTTCTAATCTAATTTTATCTATCTCTAAATATAAGTGATCTACTAATTTTAAATCCAAATTTAATTCTCTTTGTCTGGCTAAATATTGTAATTCTTTAACGCAATCTTTAATAATTTTACTCAAATCACTTAATTCTTTATTTAGTTTGAGTTTATTATATTCTATTCGAGTTATATCAAGTAGATTATCAACCAAATATTTTAAGCGCTTTCCACCCTTTTCTATGAGTTCTAATAACTCTAAAACATCTGAATCCAAATTTCCTTTATATATTTCCAAAATAAGTTCAGATCCTCCGCACACAGATACGAGTGGTGTTTTTAACTCGTGGGAGACTCTAGAAATAAGATCTTTCCTGATTTGATCTAATTCTTTTAACTTTTTCACTTCTTCTTTGATAAGAAGTTCAGCTTTTTTTTGCTCTGAAATATCATTTATAATAACTTGCATCAATGATTCATTACCTAGATTTACTAATGATGTCTGATAGTTTATCCAAGTTAAATTACCATTTTTCTTATATATTTGAATCTCTATTGGCGATAGATTTTCACCTTTAAGGGTCTTTTTAAATCTTTTTAACATTAGAGGTAAATATTGAGGATGAATGATTGAAAGATTTCTAAACTCTTCACCAAGTAAATCTTCCATACTATATCCAAATAATTTTTCAGAAGCAGGATTAGTATAAATCACCCTTCCTTTTTGATCAAGAAGTGCTATAGAAAAAGGCATAGATTCAAAAAGATTTCGATATCTTTGCTCGGATTCCTTTAATTTCTGTTCTAATTTGAATTTTTCTGTAATATCTGTTATTAATCCTTGAATTATATTGGGACTCCCTTTAGTTTTTTCCAAAATATGAGAATTGAGGTGTAAAACTATTTTTTCATCGTTTTTCTTTTTTGCATGAACTAAATAATTCTTAACATAGCCTAACTTTTTTAATTCATCTAAATATGTTATCCGTTCTTCAGGATTTTGCCAAAAATCATGGATGTTCTTATCGATTAAATTTTCAGATGGATGGAACCCTAATATTTTGCTAAAAGCTGGATTATGATTTAATAATATTCCATCCCAACTTAACTGATAAAATCCTAAATCAAGATTATTAATCATGTTTCGGTGTTTTTCTTCAGAATCCTTTAATTTCTGCTCAGCCAACTTACGTTCGGTTATGTCTCTCGTAATTAAAAGAACCTTTGGCTTCCCATTTCTGTCAATATATACTGAACCATTGGTTCCAGTCCATAAATAATGACCATCTTTATGTTTAATTCTTGCTTCTACATATCCTTCTCCTGATATTAAGACTAATTTAAATACCTGTAATACATTTTCACGATCTTCAGGATGAATTAGTTCTATACCATTTATTCCTATAAGATCTTCCTTAAGATATCCCATTATTTTATTATGAACTTGTTCATTAACATATTCTAAATTCATCTTATCATCTGTAATACTAATTAAATCATTAGCATTTTCTGAAATCAATCTATACTTTTCCTCTGATTCTTTTAATTTGTTTTCTATTTCTTTTTTTTCAGTAATGATCCTTGAAATTAGGATACCTTTATATTCTCCATCTGGAGTTACAAATCTTTTTCCTGTAATTTCTAACCATATATAATTACCATCCTTATGTTTGAATCGTAAATCTGCTACATTTTCACCTTTCTTTTCTCCTACTTTATATGATTTAATTGCTTTTTGAATATCATCAGGATGTACAAAATCCAATATATATTTATCTAATATCTCATCATTTGAATATCCTAATTTCTTTTTAACTGTATTTTCATTAGTAAATTCTAATTTAAATTGCTTATTAATAATAGCTATCATATCATTAGCATTTTCAGTAATAAGTCGATACTTTTCTTCCGATATTCTTAATTTTTGTTCTGTTAAAACACGTTCAGTTATATCTCTTACAATACCTTGAATAACTTTTTTTCCGCCTATATCAAATAAACTGGATGACACTTCAGCTAAAAATTTTTCTCCGCTTTTCTTTTTAAAGTTAATTTCAAATCTTACAACTCCTTTATTTGAAACTTCTTCGAATGCTTTCTTAGATGATTCATGTTCCTCTATTGGATGAAGGTCTGGAATTTTAAGTTTTAGAATCTCTGATCTAGTATATCCGAATTGTTCCAATACTCTTTGATTAACATCTATAATCGTTCCATTCAAATCATGTAAAAAAATAGCATCATTAGAATGGTGGAAAAGATTACTATACTTTTCTTCGGATTCTCTTAATTCTTTAGTCCTTAAACGTACTTTATTTTCTAATTCTTCTTTAAATATTTGCTCTTCTTCCTTTCTTTTAGTTATATCGCGAAATAAACCACAGAAACCAATTTTATTTCCTTTCGCATCATATTTTAAATATACAGATGTTTCACCAACTATTTTCTCACCTTTTTTGTTTCTAAATTGGTATTGAAAATCTGTTAGTGGCTTACCAGTTTCATAAACCATATTAAATCCTTTAAAGACTTTACCTCTGGTTTCTTCATCTGCAAGATACTTATAATTTAATCCTAAAAGTTCATCTTGCGAATAATCCAAAAGTTTCAATACAGAGTCATTGAAAAATGTAAAATTACCTTTTAGATCAACTTCGAAATAGCATTCTTTTATGTTATCAATTATACTCTTATATTTTTCCATTTCAGTAATTAATTTAAGCGTATCGGGTGAAGTGTCCAACGTTAACCTCAACTACTGTTATTTTTCAATATTTCTCCATATGTTAAAAATTTAAAAAATTATACTACTATTTTAGGAGCCTAATACGTTATCTAAAGTGAATAATAAAATAAGTAATATTTATGTCTTTATTTTTCCCATAAGAAAATTAATCTAGTATTAACCGAAAAACTAATAATTTAATTAAAATTTAGCCTTATTCGTTTTTATTCTAAATGGTAAGAATTAAAAATTTATTTGCGTTTGATTTTATACAAGGCTTTAAATTTAATCTAAATTTGGTGTTTTTATGAATGAATCAAAAAAAGACTATCAAAAAATTCTTGGTTCTGTCCAAAAACCTGTTAAAGGAGAAGCTGGTAAAACTGGTTCATGGGCAAAATGGATACCTGTAATTGATTTAAGTAAATGCATCCCCGCAAAATCTGGAAAACCCAGTTGTTTTACTTGTTGGTTATATTGCCCTGAAGCAGTGATATCAAGAGTAATTCCTCCTAAAATTGACTTAGATTATTGTAAGGGATGTGGAATCTGTATGGAGGAATGTCCAGTAAAAGCTATTTCAATGGAAGAGGTGAAATATGAGTGACTGTATCTAATGAGAAAGAAGAACTTACTGATGAAAACTTAATGATTTTAACAGGTAATCATGCCGCTGCGCATGCTTTTAGACAAGCAAAAGTTGGCGTTATCTCAGCATATCCAATAACACCTCAAAGTCCTGTAGTAGAAAAAATCGCTGAATTTGTTTCAGAAGGAAAATTGAAAGCTAGGTTTGTAAAAGTCGAGTCTGAGCATTCCGCACTTGCAGTATGTTGTGCTGCTTCTGCTACAGGCTCTAGAGTTGGCACAGCAACGTCTGCTCATGGGTTAGAATTTATGTATGAAATGCTACCCTGGGCTTCAGGAAATAGATTACCTATAATTATTAATTTAGCAACTAGATCCTTAGGTGCCCCTTGGAGTGTTTGGACTGATCATCAAGATTTTATAACGATAAGAGATGTTGGATGGATTCAATTTATATGCGAAAATAATCAAGAAATCTATGACACCAATCTCCAAGCTTTTAAAATTGCTGAGGATCCCCGTGTTTTTCTACCCGCTATAGTTGCATATGATGGATATATACTTAGTCATACAATGATGCCTGTTAAATTAGAGAATCAAGAAGATATTGATGGGTTCTTACCACCTCTTAAACATCATATCAATTTATCGGATATATCAAATGTAAAGGGGATTGATCCCGTTACAACTCCTAATATTATCAAACGAGCGGAAGGAACCGCGCCAGGATATTATGAATATCGATATACTTTGCAAAAAGCTTTAGAAAATTCAATTAATATAATTAAAGAAGTTCATGATGAATATTTCAGGAAATTTGGCAGATCTTATGGAAATGGAATTTATAAAACAGTTGATACAAACGATGCAAATACTATAATCTTTGCAATAGGTTCAGTAGCATCTCAAGGAAGGATTGCAATTGAAAAACTTAGAAATGAAGGACTCAAGGTTGGATTGGTGAGTTTAAAATTATTTAGACCCTATCCTGCTGAAGAATTGAGAGAATTCTTTAAAGATAAAGAAAATATCATTGTATTTGACAGAGATATAGGTTATGGTTATGAAGGTGTTTTATCTTATGAATTAAAAGCTGCACTTTATGGATTAAAAAATCGACCAAATATTAAAGGATTTATTGTTGGTTTAGGTGGAAGAGATGTTAAAACAGAACATATTATATCTGGTGTTTATAAAGCTTTAGATGCATTTAAAGAAGGAGGATTTACCAATAAAACAGACTTTTTAGGTTTAAATTTGGAAGAATTAAAAGATTATGATGAATCAACGTATTTCAAAGGAGGATAAGAAAAAATGGTAAATGTTATGGATCTTCCTGAAGAAGAATATATTTATCCCGGTACACGAGCTTGTGCAGGATGTGGGATGGCTCTAATTTACAGAATTGCTCTAAAAGCACTAGGTTCTAAAACTATAATAACAGTACCCGCCTCTTGTCTAACAGTACTACATGGGATGCAAGGCTTTTGCTCAACAAAAATATCTGTTTATCACACACCTTTTGCAACAACAGGAGCTTCTGCCTCTGGAATAAGAGCTTCCTTAGAAGATAAGGGATTAGATGAAGAAATTTGTGTACTTGCATTCGCAGGAGATGGTGGGACAACTGATATAGGAATACAGGCATTAAGTGGTGCTGCTGAAAGAGGTACAAATTTTATCTTTGCATGTTATGATAATGAAGCTTATATGAATACAGGTGTTCAACGAAGTGGCTCTACACCATTAGGAGTAAGAACTACAACTACACCTGAAGGTAAATTAGGGCATAAGAAAAATATGCCAAAGATTTTAGAAGCTCATGGTATTCCTTACGTGACTACGGGTATTGTATCTTATCCACTTGATTTATTTGAAAAATTTAAAAAGGCAAGAGATATATTTGGAACGAAATATTTCCATATCCTTTCACCCTGCCCACCTGGTTGGGGATATGAACCTAAGGATACAATATTGATAGGTAGACTTGCCGTACAGACTGGATTCTGGCCTTTATATGAAGTGATTAACGGCAAATTTATTTTATCAAAACCAAGCAGTAAGTATCTAGATCCTTCTAAAAGAAAACCTATAGAGGAATATCTAAGCGTACAGAAAAGATTTAAAACTCTAAGTGTCAAAGAAATTGAAATTTATAAAACTTACATCAATGATATGTGGCAAGAAATAAAGAAAAGAATTGAAAGCCAAGAATAAAATTAAAAGCAATAAGTTTTTTTCATACTTTTAAATAAATTTATCTCTTTTCTAAAAAATGTAGGAAAAAATAAAAATCAATGATATTTAAGATTAAATGACAGATTATGCTTAGAAGCTATGTGTTTTATGAAGATAAATATGCATGGATTGAAGAAACAAATTTATTATTACACGATATTTGCGCATTTTTAGATGATGAAAACAAGATTATCTATATATGGAAGGGTCCAAAGGGTTCTAAACGAAAATTCAAGAATGGTTATAATTCGGTTGAAAATTTGATCTCAAATTATCCCGATTCAACTTTTCAATTAAAAGTGCTTAAAAAGGAAATTCCAGAAGAAATCCAAATTAAAATTAGTACAATGTTGGAATCTGTAAGAAAAGGAGAAGAGAAAGGTAAACTACTTTTTAGTAGATTAATAACCATAAAATTATTTTTCACTTTTTCTATGATCTCAGTTATTTTACCTATTTTTTTAATATTAAATTTATATTCTTCCCTATTTTGGCATATTTCAGGTAATATTTGTATAGTAAGCGCAAGTATATATGATTATATGATAATTTTCTCTAGAACTATTGTAATCATTACCTTAATAATCCTAGGCATCAATGTAACAATTGGAATTTTTGAACAAGAACATCAAGTTATAGTTTTTAACATTTCTAGCTTTATCATTTGTATAGGAATATTATTATTTTTAAATCAAGGGATATTCTTATTTAAATTTCAAGAAGGATCCACCTTAACTAATTATTTAATACGAATAAAAGATGCTTTAATATTTTTAATTTCAAACTTAACCGCAATTTTCTTGTTTGAAATACCAAATTTATATAAATTCATAACTTTTCTAAAGACTTATGGAAAATTCATATTTTAGAATAAATGTGAAATAACTCCAACTCCAATATTTTCTTAATTTATTTCTAATTTTTTTAATCTTTTTATTGTTATATCGATCTGTTTTAGCTATGGCAGATTCACTCCTTAAGATTGACTTTTACATGGAGAATTTTTATTAAATAATTGAATATGAGGAATCTGGTAAAAAATTATTACTATTTTGTCTTTTTTTTTATATTTTTCTAAATCCATTTTTTTGTATAAAAAATCATTTAATCATTACAAAATATAGAAGATAAGCAATTTATTACTGCAAATTAATAAATCTTTTAAATTAAAAAAAGAAATTTAGTATGTGGAAGCAGCAAAACTTCTCCCTGACCTTGAAAAAGAGGATTTAAGAATATTAATGGCAATTGAAATTGGGATGAAAAGATCTGAATATGTAACTATTAACAATATTAGATTTTATTCCAGATATAAGTTGGAAGAGACGCTATTTCGCTTGAATAAAGTTCATAAACTTGATTTAATTATCAGAGATTCCTCAAAATATGAAATAGGATATACACTCAATTCAATATCTTATGATCTATTAGCTCTACATACTTTAGTAGAAAAAAATATTATTAGTCAATTAGGACCTCTTATAGGAAAAGGAAAAGAATCAGACGTATACAGTTGTATGGATGATAATGCAAATATATATGCATTAAAAATATATCGAATGGGTAGAACGAGTTTTAAAAGTATTAAGCGTTTTAGGGATCTAATAGGTGAAAGAAGCCATCTTTCTTGGTTATATATAAATAGACTTGCTGCTAAAAAAGAATTTGAAGCTTTAAAAATGATACATAAGCTTAATTTAAATACTCCTAAACCAATAGGATATAATAGACATATTGTTGTGATGTCTTATTTAAGGGGTAAAGAGTTAGTTTATTATAAAAGTATTAAAAACCCTGAAAAAATTTTTTATGAAATCATAAAACAAATGGAAATAATTTATAAAAAAGCTAATTTGATCCATGGAGATTTAGGAGAATTTAATATTGTATTAGATGAGGAAGGAAATATCCTAATCATAGATTGGTTACAGTGGATTCTTAGTGATCATCCAAATGCAGCCTCAGTTTTGGAAAGGGATATTAGAAACATATGTAATTACTTTCAAAAGAAATATAAGGTTGAAAGTGATGTAAATAAGATAATTACATCTTTTTATAAAAATTAGATTCTTTATATTATCTTTTTAAAATTTTCCCGTGAATAATAATATCCTCTAAATTTTCCTTATTATTTGTCTTAAGATTCTTTACCAATGGTTTTAACGATTTCATTAATTCTATCAAATTACAATTCTTCTTTAAGATTGAAAGATTTAAATCTGCCTTATCTCTTCCTACTCTATACAGATTTCTAACTCCTTCATCAATATTAGGCAGATTCTGAAAAGATGTAAGAGAGAATATACATTGAAAAACATTTTCTCTAAAAGGTAAGTTCTCTATATCTGATAAGATCAAATTAAATTCATATTTCAATTTTAACTTTTGAAGTTTAAATCTGAATTTATCTAACATATTTAAAGAGATATCAGTACCAACGTAAATAAAAGGAATGAAATCTTTTTGATTTGTTAGCGCGATTATAAATTCAATGAAGAGTCCAGTACCACATCCAGCATCTAAAATTAGTTTGGACTTGAATTGATAATTTTTTAAAATAATTTTATATTTTTGTTCTTGAATTTCTCTATATCGATTGTCGTAAAAAGATGCTGTTTTATTATAATTACTTATAATCTTCTTTTTTTTACCAATGGTCTTATTCAAATTTTTCAAAAAAAATAACCAAAAAAAGTTTTAATCTACCAATACTCAATAACCAATAAAAAGGTTTTAATTCAAAAAAATTTATCTTTAAATTATCTTTTCAAATATTAAATCATATTTTTTAATTAAGGTACTAAAAGAATGTCAAGAAATAACAACCAACAAAAATCTAAAAGTCCTTTAACCATACTTCAGAATGCACAGAATAGTGTGATTATATTAAGATTGAAGGATGGGACAGAATATAAGGGATTATTAAAAGAAATTGATGCTTATATGAACTTAATCTTAGAAAATTGCACAGAAATTATGGACGGATCACCTGTGGCTAAATATAATGAGATATTTATTCGTGGTAATAATCTTCTCTTTATTAAACCTGATGCTTCTCAAATTACTTAAACTAGAATAAATCTCATTTCAATAATTGAATAAGATATCTTCTTAATTAACCTTATGATACCTCAATATTAATTGGGAATATCTTATCATTTCTAACTATAGCATATGAGGCAGGATTTGGTGAATAAAATCCTCTATAATTTGCTGAAGAAAATATAGATAGTAAGCGATTATTAAAAAACCATCTATATCCTTCTGGAAAACATTCATGTGCTCTAATAAGATATTTAAGATTATTTGATGTCAAAAAATTATTAAACACATCTTCCCCAAAAAATTTAATACCCGGACCTCTGAAACTTTCAGTGAATCCTTTGAGTCTTTCTTTAGGATCATTCCATATAATCTGATATAAACCTTCTACAACTGATTTAAATACTGAATTAATTTTTCCATGTTTTAAACCTTTTAATTTTTTTAAGATTTCTATATCTTCAGGAATCCCACCATGTAAGCATAAAGTTATGCCGTTAATTATGGCACAAAAAGGAAGAACATAATAAACTTCTAAGATCTCTTTAAATTTTTCTTGATCATTAAATTTTTGCACAAATTCTTGAAAAAAACCATAATATTGATTCATTTCCAAGGTTTCATGATTCCCTTTTAAAAGAAAAACTCGATTAGGGTTAAGGATTTTCAATGCTAAAATAATTATTAGACATTCTAATTGTCTTATTCCACGATCTACTATATCTCCTAAAAAAATGATAATTTTTGGCTTATTTTTTTTAATAATCTCGATTATATTTAATAAACTATGTAAATTACCATGGATATCTCCAATAACATAAACTTCTTCATTGTTATCAAGAAATTGAAATTCTAATAATAGACTTTCTTCTATAAAAATGTCTTTTGCTTCCTTTAAAATTTTTGAAATATCCTCAAATTTTAAATTAGAAATTTTTTGAGGCTTTTCTATTAAACTTTGTAAAAAATTATTGTCAATCAATTTTTAAAAAAATTCTTAACTTTCTTATTTTTATTAAAGTTCCTAATATTTTTATAAATAAGGGAATTTAAAATAAAAATAAACATAAACAGAATTAATAATTATATAAATAGGATTAAAAATTCAATGCAAAAACAGCCAATTCAAAAATTTTTATCATTTGCAGGAAGACTAATTCAATCATTTGAACATAATAAAATTTTTGGAAAAGAGGTTAATCGGAATCTTGGAATAATTTACACACCAAACCAAGTTGTTGATTATATTGTATCTAATGTTCTAAGAATATTTTTTGAAGAATCGATAAATACTAAAAATTTAATCCAAAATGGATTTAATCTTGAATCTTTGAATTATATTTTAAATAAAAATCAAAATTTAAAGAAAGAATTAAGAGAGAGAATTAAAAACATAAAAATTTTGGATCCTGCATGTGGTTCTGGAAGATTTCTAGTTTCTGCTGCAGACAAACTGTATGATATTTATAAAATTCTTAATCCAGAAAAGAAAAATTTTGATTTAAGAAGAGAAATAATTGAGAAACATCTTTTTGGAATCGAAATTGAAAAATCTGCTTATACTATCTCAAAATTGAGCTTAGTTTTATGGCTTTTTTCTAAGAATATAACCAATTTCACTTCTAATAAAATAAATATTGAAAATTTAAAGTATGAGAATTTAGATAAAATTATTGATGGCTTTAATCTCAAATTAAATATCTATAATTTAGATTTTCTTTTTGAATATAATTCAAATCAATTTGATATAATTATTGGAAACCCACCCTATATTGAAAATAAAAAAGTAAAAAATAGTAATTATAAGAGGAAATTAATTAAGAAATTCAAATCAGCTTATCGATTATTTGATATTTCTATAGTTTTTATAGAGAAATCTTTAGAATTATTAAAACAAAATGTAGGTTGCCTTTCTTTTTTGACTACAAACAAATTCTTATCAGCCGATTATGGAATTAAAATTAGAGAAATACTCGTAAATAATACTACACTTAAGGAAATAGTCAATATTTCTTCATTACCTATCTTCAAAAAGATATCGGCGTATCCAATCATAATTTCTTTTCTAAAAAAGAAGCCTAGTAATGATAATTCAGTTTTAATTAAAAAATTCGACAGTTTGCTGGATATGCATAAAAATAATCTCAGTGATTCAAAAATTTTGCCTCAATTTTCAATAAAAAGCCTTCCTGCTAAAGCAATTCCAATATTCGGTAAAATAAATTTATTAAATTATCTATATGATAATTTTAAACCAATGGCTATAGTGATTGATGATTTAAAAATTATGTATAGGCCATTTGGATTTTTAAATTATTCCAAATATTTTGATAATACTTGTGAAATGAAAGAAACAGACAATGATCTCTTATTAATTGGAACTGGAAATGTAGGAAAATATCACATTAAGTTTGATAAACATATCAGAATTGCCAAAAAAGATTTAAAAATCTCATACTTCAAATTTATTCCCCGTTTTGAAAATATCTGGAACATTCTCATAACTGAAAAATTAATCTTTAGAGAAATTGCTAAAGATCTCACTTGGGTTTATGATCCCGGTTTATATACAAATATTACAGGATTGTATTCTTTATCTATCCCTTCTTTTTCAACTGATCAGTTATTCAGTTTACTAGCAATTATGAATTCAAATACAATAAATTTATCTTTCAAATCTTTATTTAGTTCTCTACACATGTCAGGTGGATATTTAAGATTTAACGGGAGTTTTATTAGGAGATTACCTTTACCCAAAGAAATTCCTTTATCATTATCTTATTTAGGGAAGATTAATCAAATTCTTTCCCAATTACAATATGATTTAAATTCTATTGAATTAAAAATATTCAAAAATTCAGAATTAAATCAATTTAAAGATAAATTTTCCCCAGAAATTAATACAAATTTAAAATTTTATAAAAAATTAACCAACATTTTAGTTAATATATTATACTTTAAAGAGATCTACTCAAAATCTAATATCCGGTTCAACTTATTAAATGAGTTACTTTATAGTAAGGATCATATTCCAAATATTCAATTCAAATATATTTTACCGCGATTTAATTTACATAACTTTAAAACTTACCAGAATAATGAGTTAAATTCTATATTCTCCGCAATAAATAATTTCTATAAGGAATTGAATCAAAATGATAAAATATTAAATCAGATGGAAAAGGTTTCTTATAAAAATTTATCTTTAGAAAGGATAAAAAGATCTTTTTCAGTTTGAGATTATTTAGCATATTATTTAATTAAAAATATAATAAAATTAAATTTTAACAAGTATTATATAGTTAAAATAATGAAAAGTTAAAATTCATATAAAATAATTTGTGTGTAAAATGGCAAAGAAAAAAATTACACCTGTAGAATCTGAGATTGATGAAATTCCTGAGGGAAAAGTAGATGATGAAGGAGATGAAATTATAGACTTGTATTCTGAGAAAGATGATTTAGAAGAGGATCTTGAGTATGATCTTAACCATATTGAAGATGAAATGTTAGCTGATGAGACCGAGGAAGAAGGATTTGGACAAGAAATAGAGGAAGTAGAAAAAATATTACGAAAAGTTAAATGTGAACCTTGTCCAGGTAGTTCAAGTAAACACGAGTGTAAAATCAGGGATGATTTTGGATGTCCTCCAGACAAAGCTAAAAAATAAAAGATCTCGAAAACTATAGGCATTTTTTAGCCGAAAATTTATTTTATTCAATATCTTTATTTCATTTTTTTTTTTATTCAATCTTAGTAACTCTTGTTGCATTTTTTAGGTGGTGAAGACTATACTATCCAAGAATCAAAAACGTATAATAGTAATAATTGTATCTTTCATAGTTAGTGCCTATATCTGGCATGTTAACGATAATATCTTTGGCAATACATTTCAAACATGTCTTAATTTATCAACAACAACATTTCTAATTATATTTACTCCATTTGAGATCTATTTTAGCTTTAGAGATATATGGTTTAAAAGATGGGCGCCACTTTACCTGAATGATCTTGAGATTTCGGAAGTAAGAATTGAAATTAATAACAAAAGTAAGAAAAAGAACAGATTTCTATCAGCTGATTTAATCATTCCGAAAAACCGAGAAGCAATTAAATCAAAAAATACTATTATAATTATTTCTCACGGTTTTTCTGATACAAAAATAACACTCCAATACTACTATTTTCCTTTAGCTTACAATGGTTATATTATTCTTGCTTATGATGCAAGAGGGATTGGAGAATCTAAAAAAGCGGGAAAAAGAAGCCAATTTTTGAGAAGAATTAACGATTTTGAAAAAATTGTTGATTGGATACAATCAAATAAGAAATTTGCCCAAATGAAAATATACTGTGTTGGATTTAGCATTGGAGCTATAACTGTATTATGTGGAGGGTTTCCTAATCAAAAAATCAAGAAAATTGTTGCGATATCTTCAATGTCATACTATAAGCAAAACATCCCAAAACACAATCCTTTAGTGATTTTCAGCTATCTTATTAAAGGAGTCAAATTATTTCCTAAAAAAAATGAAGACGTAAAATTATCTCCATATTTGGTTATAGAGGCTGTAAAAAATAAACTTTCAACTGAAGAATGGAGAAATTTTTCTCAAAAAGTCATGTTAATTCATACAAGAAATGATAGAATAATTAAATTGAAAAATTTTACTCAAAATAAATTGTTATTAGAAACCCAAGAAAACCATCAATTAATTTTAAGGAAAGGGGGTCATACTCAGAAAAAGAATGAGTTAGCCTTAGTTGGAGCAACATTGAATTTTTTTGAATCATAGATAATTTGTTGTTTAATTCTTTTATCTGTTTAGTTTAAATAATTCACTTTAAACTAATATCAAAAGGAATTAAATAAGTAACAAAATGGCCAATTGTAAGATTTGCGGAGTGAAAATTGGAATTAAAAATTTAAAAGAAGTCTTTCATTTTACCTTAGGAAATACTATAAATGGAAAGTTTTATGGGGAAGAGACTATATATTACCATATTGATTGTCTAAATGGAAAAAAACACTCTAAACAAAAACTAATAGCTCCAATTAATTAAAAGAATGAAATTAATATAATTTACAGAAGTTTTAAATTAAATTTATCATTTCTTTTATGGTTTCTAGAGTTAATTCTATACTCAAATTGATTAAATCCAATTTTTTTTCAAAATAATTTGACTCTGATTTTGATTTTTCAATCTCATCAAAAATGTTAAAGAATTGTTTTTGAGATTCCAACTCCATAGAAATAACTTTTTCTCTGGTTGTAGCATCGCTCATGTTTATAAAGCAACCATGATTTATGAAACAGTGATTAAGAGCAGGAAAATAGGTTTCCCATAATTTACTTTTTAGTTTATTATAAACAATATTAGCCAATCTTCTGCAATAACCTTTACTTTTACTGTTATAACAGAAGTAAAAAGGTAACTTACCTAGTCCAAAATTTTCAGACATATATTCTTGCAATGCCTCAGATACGGTTTCTATTTGTTTATAGGTTAAATTTATATGAGTATGATCAGCTGAAGGATTACATTTAAAAAATAAAGGTTTTCTAGAATAGTGTATATTATACAGTTTAATAATATTAAATATAATTACTTCCTTGAGCCAGTGATCAAATTTATAATATGGTGAAAGATTTTTATTTAATTCAATTGGAAATCTCTCAATTAAGGAAGTTTCATGAAAATCTAATATATATATTGGTATTGTCTCGTTTTTCCAAAAATTATCAAGTAAATCTTTAACAATTTTTATTTGTTCAGGATGATGATATTCATCTAAATCCTCCGTTTCATTCTTAAATTCGGGTACAAAAGCTCTTCGCCAGAATCTATTAAGATTTTCCCCGTTTTTTAGATAATATCCAGATTTATTACTTTTTTGAGGGTTTAGAAACCCATATGGATTCATTAAAGGCATGAAAATCAATATTTGTTTATTTTGTAAAACATCACTAGTTTTAATTTCTCCTTCTTGAAGAATTTTAAAAAATTCTAATATCCCAAACAGACCATTATACTCGTTATGCTGTGCCCCTATGAATAATTTTACATTTTTAATCTGATTCATATCTAAATTTTTAGTGATTGTTAAAACTGGGATTATACCATCAGAAATTTCATATTCATTATATTGAACATGTTCTAAATTATTAAAACTCTGCAAATTTTTTAAGATTTCATCATATAATGTTTTTCTATCAGAGATATTCAATAACTTTTTTAAATTTTCAAGATTCATTTCATTTCAGTCAAGTAATTTATCCCAATCTGAAAAATTAATAATTTTTTTATAATGTTCAACAATACTTTTGAAAAGAACACATCCTATACAAAACATATTAACAAAATCATCAACAGTTAAGTTTAAAAGTTTACCATCTTGTTTTGAGATAGCTCGTCCACGTTCAACTTCTATTTGTCCATTATACCCAGATAGATTTACAACGAATTCTTGCTTATTTAAACTTCCACTATATATTCCTCGAGCAATTCTAGCCAAACCGCCAATAGGAATTATTTTTCCCATTTTCTGAGCTAAATAAATCCTCATATCAAATGTATGTTTACCATTTTTCCATTGAATTAAACTAAAATCTGCCATTTCTTGAATAGTATAAGGATAAGGATTTCTACTTTTCATGAATTTAGCAAAAAACTCTTTTTCACTCTCTTTAATGATATTTTTTATATTCACCGGATCTTCATCTTTCGATATTGGCATAACTCCAGCTCCTCCCGAACCACCACTAGGTTTAATGATAAAAGATTTTTTATATCTTCTTATGGCAAATACCAACTTATTTATTAAATCTTCTTCATTATATGCTTTAGTAAATAAGAGGTATCTTAAATTATACTTTTCGAGGATATCTTTACTAAAATAACTTGCTAAATATGTTAGAGATTTATCGTCAGTAACTTTAAAAATTGGATTTACAATTATAGTATTTATTTTATGAAAATCTTCCTTAATTAATCTAATAAACTCTTCATTATTAAGGCGGCGAGCAATTCCATCCCCTATTAAAACACTTGCATTTTCATCTTGGTATTTAACCCAATTATCAGAAAATGTTAAATAAGTAGAAAGTTGTTTATAATCAGCTATTAAGAACACAAAATCTGCTTTAAAATCTTTATTATAGTTAGCTGTATTAAAAATTTTAACTGAATATCCTTGCTCTTTTACTTTTCTTCTGAAATATTCCACCATTATAACTTTTTCATGAATTAAAGCATCATTATATGGCACTCCAATTAAAATTAAGGTTTTATTATCATTTCTCTTATTTAATTTTCTTGCTTGAATAATAGCTTCATAATATCCATCATACAAAATAGTTTGTTGCTTTTTTGTGATAATTGAGAGTCCCCTATGAGATCCTCCATTGGTTTCTAGTAAAAAAAATTTTTTTCCTTCAGGTTCATCCGAAACCATAAAATCAATGCTTCCTGCATAGAAGGAGTCTTTCTCAGATAAATAATTATCTTTATCTTTTTCCATTTTATATAAAGCTTTTTTTCTTACTATATCTACAAATCTATCCTTCTGTGAAGCTCTTAATTCTGCAAATGAAACCAAGTCTAATCCAAGTGATCTCCCTAAGTTTATTAATTCTAAATCCGAATTTGTAATGCTTTTTGACATTAATTTTAAAAATTTAGTTAGTAGATCCGTCTCCATAAAGATCGTTCATTAGTAATTAAGTTAAATAATATTATCATTATACAACAATTCTTTTTTATTTTATATATTTATATAGGTAAAAGAAATTATTCAAGGTATTGTCGATAAACATCTCATTATAGATAAAGATATCCTTGATGATTGCCTTTAGTACTAAGTCTAAGACTTCCTAAAAGAATTTTCTTTATATCAAGTTGTTGCTTATAGGTTAAGTTGGAAAATAATAATATATAATTTTTCTCAACATTGATAGTAAAAAGAAGTCCTATTTCTATCAACTCAGAGTTTTCAGTACATAATGCTATAATAACATAATGGTATGGGAGATTAATTAAATCATTAACTTTAATTTCTATCTCAATAATTCTCTCGTTATCTTTATCATAATCGGTTTTTATAAATTTCATATTATTTAAGGGGATTGACATTTTTCTAAAATTCTCAAATATCTTAGAAAATTGACTTTGCCTTAAAAATCTTCTTTCATCTTTACTTTTTTCATAAAAATATTTGTTTTTTTCCTTGATAAGATATAATTTCCTATCTTTTCTTTGACTTGATGTTATTTTTTCAATCTTCTTTAGTTCTTCGATAGTTTCATCATGAAATACGATTAATACATCAGGATCAACAGTCTTAATAAAAAAATTCTTATAAATAATCCCTGCTTCTGTTTTTATCCATCCATCTGTATCAATTAATAAAAAATCTGTGTTTTTATTATTTACTAAATAATTGTTAATTAATTCTCTGCATAATACGGAAACGATAAATTTGTAATTTCCCTTAGGGAAAGTACTTCCAATAAATAAAGTGTTCTCAGAATCGATATTATCACTTGATATAATATAATCATTTAATTTGCCAATGTTAATAGTAGTTGGAAGATATATAATTTGTTGTCCTAGATCAGAATCAAGATATCCTCCTTTCAATCCTTCCTTAAAAAAATTGTTTGCTAGATATTTAATGAGTGTAGTTTTACCACTGCTAATCCCTAACACCATTATTTTTAAAGGTGATTCTCTATTGTTTTTTTTCAAATCATCTAAAATTGAATCTTTAACTTCTTTCCATTTATAACTTATTGAATTTTCTTCTATTAATTCAAGATTTTCTTCTAAATTAGTAAATATTTCTAATTTTGAATTCTCTAATGCATAAAGAGGATAATTATGGGCACTGGGTACTATTAAAACATCTTGACTTTCACTAAATGATATATTTTTACCAGAAACTTCTTTTATTGGTATAAAAAGCTTTCCAAAAACGTCTATTTTACCTTCTAATAAAGTAACTCTTGTAGGTCCTTTTACTAATAATGTGTGCCCTTTATTTATCTTCTTTATCATAAGTTAATAATCTTATGTTTTAAATTATTTAAAAATATTGTTTTATCATTATAGTCTTTATTGAATTAGGATTTAGCATCATTCTCTTTAATATGCATTATATAATTAATTCATAAAAGCGTAAGATTTCTTGAAAACCCAATTTTGTAAATAACAAATTGGCAGCTTCATCTAAATTTGGTTTTAATGCTAATCTAATTGATTGAATATGATTCCTTCGAAAATAATCAATCATATGTCTAATTAATTTTTCTCCAATACCTGTTCTTCTTTTCTCTTCTTTTACAATTAAATTAGAAATATATCCGAATCTGCCATTGTTTGAGGTTTTAATAGAACAAAGTCCCATTCCAATAACTTGATTTGTAATTTTTTCAAATGCAACAATTACTTCTGAATTTAAATCTTCTTTCATTTTTAATTCTAAGTCGCTTCTCCATGCTTCTTCGTCAAATTCTTGATTCCTTAAAGAACAAAGATATTTCATCAAAACTGTAATTTCATCAATATCTTGTTCAGTAAATTCTCTAATTATTATGTTCATGTTGTTTTTAAAAATGAAAGTATCTTAAATATAATATTCTAATAATTAAAACAATAATTTATATTTTAAGGGTAAATCTCATTAATGAATTTTAGAAGCTCCGATACAATTATGTGATGATCTAGACTATCTAATATTGAATGTGCGTTATGTTCAAGCCAAATTTTTTTTTTATTCTTGGATTTAATGTTGTCATAAATATAATCCATACTATCTTTTTTTATCTCAGAATCTAACCTACCTTGAAATAATATAGTAGGACAATTTATTCTAAATAGATTCTCATTCATCTCCTTCATCAATTTTTTTATCTTTATCGCAATATTAATTGGAATTTTATCATAACCCACCCAATGATTATTTGTTTCCTCTCGAAATTTATCCGATGTAATGGAATGATATTTCATGAATAACTTGGCAAGGGGTACAAGTTTAAATCCAAATCTCTGAATACCCGTTGGGGCACAAATTGTGAAGATTCCATCAAAATCGTGGTAAGTCGCCATAATTAATGTGAGGATCCCGCCCATACTATGACCTCCAACGATTATATTTCCGCATTTCTCTTTAATTTTATTTATTTCTTTTTCTAATGCGGTCTTCCATGCGCGTATTGATGTCTTTCTTAATTCTTCTGGTGAGGTTCCAAATCCGGGTAATAAGGGAATATAAATCGTGTACCCCCTTGATTTATTCAAGTCTTCTGCTAATGGTTTCAAATCTGCACATGTTCCTCCACCCCCACCATGTATCATTAAAATCCCTATTTTATTTCCATCAAAATAAAAAGGTCCAGCACCAGGTAAGATTTTTGAATTAATTTTTTCCAAATTACTTCACAACAAGAGAGATTATTCCAAATTTAATACATATTGAGGAAAGATATCATTTAAGATTATTATTCTGAACGAAGTTTCTTATAACATGGAACACATATATCCATATCGTTATAAAACATAAGGCGTGATGACATTGTTAGTTCTCCACAGATCTCGCAGGGCGATGAATCTTCCGATTCTGCCATTCCAGGAGGATCAAATTCAATGTCATATATATTAAAAATATCCTCCGGTTTTGAATTCATCAAAATTTGAATTTTCTCGTCTCTAGTTGACTTTTTATTTTTAAAAATACTCGCTTTTAGTGCTAGTTTTACAGCTTTTTTGTTATTTCGATCGTAGAAGTTATAATTATTTTTTCCATAATCATTATGAATAAGATTACCCTTACCATAAGTAGTTCCTAAAATTACTTGGAGTGCGTCAACACTACAATTATCATTTTCAACTACAACAACTAATTCTTCATCATGCGAATATTTAAAACCATGTGCTAAAACATACTTAGCCGCTAAAACACCCATTGCTAAGCCAGGACAGATGTGCCCATGAAACCGTACGGCTTTTTCCATTAGGTCTTTAGTTTCCATTTGTACTCAAATTATAAGTTTTAGAAAAATAAAAATTTGATGTTTTATATAATGATGAATTAATTATATAATTTATAGAATGATTTAATTGATATTTATTATCATATTTTACTAATATGAAATTTTTAACCGATGGAATGTTAGGCAAATTATCTCGATTTCTTAGAATTTTTGGTTATGATACTATCTATGCGAATGATTTAGAAGAATTTTTTCATGTTAATCCTGTACCCGATGAAAAATTAATAGAATATGCTAAGAAAAATGATAGGATAATCCTTACAAAAGATTACCCATTATATAAGAGTTTCTTTGAAAAAAGTATATATTTAGAAGGAGAAGGAGTATACAATTATCTAATACAACTTAAAGAGAAGCTAAGTTTGGATTTTAAGTTTAATATTGAAAAAGCAAGATGTTCTATATGTAATTCACGATTAAAAAAAATTGAAGAAAAAGAATTAATTAGGGAATTAGTATTAAAAAATACATTTAATCATTATGATGAATTTTTTCAGTGTATAAATTTACAATGCAAGAAAATTTATTGGTATGGAACTCATATTATAGATATTATATCAAAATTAAAGAATAAATTAGATTGAAAATATCATTTTTTAAAAAATTTCTCTTTAATCTCCATAAATCTTTGTTTAGTTTTTTCCGCAAGTTCAGTATAATTTCCTTTCATATACATACTATATGCTTGATTCAATAATTCAAGACATTTCCGATATTCTATGTTCTTAAAATGATTTTCAGAGAGTGATACAAGATAATCTCCCTTCTTTTTATAGAATTCTATGAATTGTTCAGATGTGTCAATTTTTTTATCCATAATTTCTTAATGGGAAAATTTTTAATTTCAAATATATAATAATTTATGTTCTTTACTATATTAAAATTATCTAAAAAATGTTAAATAGAGAAGATTTTCAAAACCACTTTATAATTTTCAAAAAGTATAGACACTTTTATTGATTTTAAAATTATATAACTCATTTGAGCTTAAATAAATTTAATCTAAAAGAGTTGGATGAACTTTTTTTGCCCGAATTTAAACATATTAATGATTTAACCGATCAAAAAATTGTAGTCTGTTTTACATTCGATGTATCTGAACGTTTGAAAAATTACTTGGAAAAGCAATTAAAAAATTTACCTCAAGTTAATTTAATATTTCCAATTGATGTATCAGAAAAATCTTTAATCGGAATAGTACCCGAAGCAGACATTATTGTTGGTTGGCGTCCTTCAAGGTTGTTATTAAAAAAGTCTTCAAAGTTGAAATTATATATTAACCCAGGGGCGGGAGTATCTCACTTAATCCAATTATTTAGAGAGATTAATAGATCTAGAAAAGTATTACTAGTTAATGGGCATGGAAATTCCTACTTTGTTGCTCAACATGCCGTTGCTCTTCTTTTAACAATGATGAATAAGGTATTAGAGCATCATCTTTGGATGAGTTCAGGAAATTGGAGAACTGGGGATAAAGAAGCTGCTTCGATGCCATTAAGGTATCGAAAAATAGGTCTCCTAGGTTATGGTCATATTAACCAAAAAGTACATCGATTTTTGCAGGGTTTTGACGTGGAATTTTCCATTCTTCGTTATGATTGGGCAAAACAAAAAAATCAACTACCAACTCCGAGCAAAAAATATGAATATTCACAATTTCATGATTTTCTTAAAGAAATTGATGTTTTAATTGTAGCCCTCCCTCTTACTTATTTAACAAAGGGTATGATTGCAAGGCAAGAATTAACACTCTTAGGTTCTAATGGATTGGTGATTAATGTTAGTCGAGGCGAAATTATTGATGAAGAGAGTTTATTTATCGCTTTAAGAGATAAAATTATCACTGGTGCGGCAATTGATGTTTGGTATAATTATCATCCCAAAAGTGACGAAAAGGGCAAAAAATACCCTTTTTCCTTTCCCTTCCATACTCTCGATAATATTATTTTATCTCCACATAGAGGATATTCCCCATTTAACGATTTAATGAGATGGGATGAAGTTATTGAAAATATAACTCGTCTGGCTAAAGGAAGAGATGATTTCATCAATATTGTTGATTTGGATAATGAATATTAGTACTTAGAACTTTTTAAAAAGTTTATAACATATCAACTTGCTCTCGAAATTCTTTCATATCAATTATACAATTATTCAAGCGAGATTTATGGGCAGCAAAAGCCATTAAATGACTCTCAAGAGAAGAATCATTATAATTGAGTTGATAAATATTAAAAAGTCAAAATATATTTGTCATTCAATATTGAATTAAAAAAAGACCTTACTATTATATTATTCCTTCTTTGTTATTTTCTTGTTGTTTTCTATAATTAAAGACAGCTTTAGCAATCTCTCCTAAATAAATAATAGGGTCCATTGATTTCCCACATTTATTACATCTAAAGTCAAGCATACCATCTAGTGAACTCATTGCTCCACCATCGCAAAAGGCACATTGTTCGAATGACCATCTATCAATGATTTTAATAATCTTTTTAATAAAATCTTCTTTGGATGACATTAACTTAGTTTTCAAAATGTATTTTTCATTGTTAATTAATAGTACTTCTTATTTGTATTTAAATGAATATATGAAATAATTAATTACTCTTTTTTAAATAGGGCGTTAATTATACCTTAAGGTTTAAATACAGTAGGAATTATTCCTTCAATTAACAAAAAATCAATAAGAACAATAGCAGTCATAGCTTCAACTACCGATATTACTCTAGGCACGATACAAGGATCATGTCTTTCATGAAATTCAATCTCTACACTCTTCATTGTTTCTATATTTACTGTTTTTTGAGGAATACCTATTGTAGCTGTAGGTTTAACAGCAACTGTAAATTCAATTGGCATTCCAGAGGAGATTCCACCAATTATTCCACCAGAATCATTTTTTTCCGTTTGTATTTTACCTTCCTTTATTATCCAAGGGTCATTATGCTCAGATCCTTTCATTTTCGCGGCTCTAAACCCTGCTCCAAATTCTATACCTTTTATTGATGGAATTGAAAAGATTGCATGGCTTATCTTAGATTCAATACTATTAAATATGGGAGCACCTATCCCTGCTGGAAAATTATTTACAATACATTTAATACTTCCCCCTATAGAATTTTTTTGAGTTTTAACTTTTTTTATTAATTCCTCCATTACTTTTGCTTTTTCGGTACTAATTGCTCTCACAAGTGTTTTTTCTCTCAAAATAATGAATTTTTCAAAATTATCGATATCGTAATTCTCTCCATCTACAACATTTCCTATACTTTTAGTATATGCAAAAACAGTAATATTGTACTTTCTTAAAATTTGTTTAGCTATCGCACCCGCCATTACGAATCCTGCCGTAATTCTGCCAGAAAATCTTCCAGAACCTCTATAATCTGCATAGCCACCATATTTTTTTAAAATAGTAAAATCTACATGAGATGGTCTTAAAATATTTTTATTATTTATATATTTAGAGGAGTTTTTATCTTTATTTTCAATAATCAAACAAATTGGGGCTCCAGTTGTTTTGTTATCAAAAATACCGGATAATAATATCACTTTATCGGGTTCCATACGCGATGTTGTTAGGGTAGACTGTCCTGGTTTTCTCATATCTAATTCATGTTGTATAAAATTTGTATCAATATCTAAGCCTGCTGGTACTCCATCTACAATAATCCCCACTAAATCTCCATGACTCTCTCCAAATGATGTTATTTTAAAACGTTCACCAAAAGTATTCTCTCCCACTTTAATTACATCTTTTCAAAATAATTATTCAATATTCTACAATATTATTAATTAATATTATATCTATAACTTTCTATTTATCATTTAATGGATATAACAATAAATCCAATAATAACCGGTTTACAGGGTGAAATTATAGCACCCGGTTCAAAAAGTTACTCTCATAGAGCATTTATAGCAGCTGGTCTTGCTGACGGAATCTCAATAATCAAAAAACCCTTGACAACTGGAGATGTCGAAATTACTATGAATGCTTTAAAATCTTTAGGTGTAAAAATAATAAAAGTAAATGCTAACTCCTTTACTGTTAAAAAGATCAACGAATCTTTCAAACCTATTGAGGGATCTATTGACTGTAAAAATTCAGGAACTACAATAAGAATCTTCAGCTCTTTGGGATTAATAATAGAGGGAGGTCTTTCACTAACAGGAGAATTTTTGGAGCGTAAGCGCCCAATTCTTCCACTTCTAAATGCTTTAAAATCTTTAGGAGGAAATTTTAAAATATTAGAAAATCAAATTCAGATAAAACGAGAAAAACAAACATGTCAATCAATAAAAATTCGTGGAGATATAAGTTCACAGTTCATTACAGCTTTATTAATTGTATGTCCTTTATTAAATTGTGAAAAAAGAAATTATATTGATATAGAACTAACTACTCCTATAATTCCTTATCCTTATGTTAGGATTACTCTTGATGTTTTAAATGCATTTGGGATTAATATACAAGAAGATATCAAGAATAGAAAATTCACTGTATTATGTAGGCAAAAATATAGACCTCAATTATATGAAATTCCAGGAGATTTTTCTTCTGCAGCATTTATTATGGTCGCAGCTATAATATCTCGCAATTCTTCACATGTAATAATCAATAACTTAAATGTTCACAATTCTCAAGGAGATAAAAGGATTATTGAAATTTTAAAACAAATGGGTGCAAATATTGAATATAATGAAGAAAATAATCAAATCATCATTAATGGGAGTCTTAATAAATATCCGTTAAAAGGGATAGAAGTAGATTGTCAAGAAATACCTGATTTATTTCCAGTTTTATCTGTTCTTGGTGCTTTTGCTAAAGGAAAAACAGTACTTTATAATGCTTCAAATGTACGTTTGAAGGAGAGTAATAGGATGTCTGTAATTGCCAGAGAATTAAGTAAAATGGGAGTAAAGGTTATAGAGGAAGTAGATAAATTAATTGTGTATCATTGTAAAAATTTAAAGGGATCACTTATCGATCATGAAAATGATCATAGAATAGCAATGGCATGCGTTATTGCTGCTTTATATACTAATTCAATATCAAAAGTTAAAAATATTGAGATAGTTAGAGATTCATATCCTCATTTTATTGATGATTTGAAAAAGTTAGGGGTTAAATTTAACTAAAAATAGTGTTTTTTTTTTTTAATTTATTTATCTGAAAGATTTTTGTCTTCTCTTTCTAGCTTTTTTCCCTCCGAATTTTTTTGGCTCCGTTCTTCTTGAATCGCCACTCAATAATGAATCATCATATTCTCTAAAATTTCGTTCGATAGTTTTAGTTCCAATAAACTTGTTAATAGCTTTAGCAATTGCTATGCGTACAGCTTCGGTTTGACTCATTGTACCACCACCCTTTACTTTTATACTAATATCACACTTGTTCAATTTTGGATGACTAGCAATCTCTAATACTTCTTGAATTCTAAATCTTGCTATCTCGGGGTTATATAATTCTAAGGGAACATTATTAATTTTAATTTGTCCTTTTGCGGGATGTGATAGAACAGCTCTTGCTATTGCTGTTTTTCTTTTTCCTGATGATTGAATTATTTTCATTGACATATTAATTAAACCTCAACAATTTGTTTTTTCCAACCGATTCGATGGCATAAGGTTTCTAGTGTTATATATTTATTATAGTATGACAAACGTTTTTTATCTGAGTGGGAAATATCAATAGGAGTTAACTTTTGATACTGTTTCTTAAAACGTTCAGGAATATCTGAGATATAAACATGGACTCTTTTAAAAGCTTCCTTGCCACGTATTTTCTTTCTAGGGAGCATCTTTTTAATTACATTTCTCATAAAATTATCTGGTCTTCTTGGCCAAAATGGACCTCTCCTTGGATTTGTAGCTGTACTAATATTAAGTTTGGCTAAATATTTTTCTTGAATATCTTTTTTATTTCCACTTATAATGGCATCTTTAGCATTAATAATTACTATATATTCACCCAATAACGCTTTTTTGGCAACTTGACTGCAAAATCTCCCTAAGATCTTATCCTTAGCATCTAATAATTGATAATCAATAACCATAGATTTAACACTTTATCCAGTTGATTTCCCTCTTGTTAATAAAAAATTTTTACACCTGTCCCTTTTGGATTTTGTTCTAATAATTCTTCAATCGACATCAGTTTGCTTCCCGAAGCTTCTATTTTCTTTTTAACAGATTTCGAATATTCTAAACAGGCAATTGTTAAAGTATGATCCAGATTACCAATCCCTAAAACTTTTCCTGGAATTACTATAGTATCATTCTTTCTTGTTTTTTTATTAATACGATACAAATTCGCTTTAACCCTATTTTTTCTTGAACCACTTATTTTTTTCGAGATTGTTCTCCAAATTTTAATTTGTGTCTTCCATAGATCTCTTATTAATTTCCTATGATAATAGTTGCTTGGACCAGTTATTTTATGAGACATAAGAGTAAAACACTTTTTTAAAATGTGATTTTTAAAATTCTTAATATTTTAATAAATTTTTTATACATTACGATTCTATTTCAATATCTCCAAGCCTTTCAGTAAATTCATCAATTTTACCTAAAAATATTTCAAAAACTTTCTCAATAAGTATGTTAAAAGGTAAAACACCGTCTGATTCGATTGAAAAAATATAAGTATTTTCTTTCCAACTCACTTTTATGGCTCCTTCTGGACAAACTTGTTGACAAGAATTACATAGTGTACATAATTTCCAGTAATCTTCTACTAATTTAGGTGTTTTTTTGTCTGAGAAGTCATATAATTTCTCTGGGCACATTCTAGATACAATACATTTATCAGGACATTTTATACAATTAGTATCATCAAAATCAATAATTGGATAAAATCGATAAAAAATATTTGAAACTGCTTGCCATTTTACATGATCTTTAGCTAACCCTAAAATTGCGTAAGCCTCTAATATAACTTTGTCATTTTTATCGATTTTTGCAATTGGAATCTTTGGATCAACAGGTATAATTTTTGGATCATTTGATTTCAAATCACCAGAATATATATCTAAAGGCATATTTGTAGTATTAGTGACCTCACAGGTTAAGGAAACCTGACACAATGGGCACCCAAATCCCTTACAAGTACAGTCCCTTGGCAGATTATACGCTTTTAAATCAGTCTTAAGAGGTATCATGCCTAATCGATGAGATACAATTTCGTCATATAGTGGGCTGTCATTTTTAAGAATAATTACTTCATCTATAGCCATAACTGGAATTTCGGCGAGAACTATTCTCCTAATGGCATTAGCCATTTCAATCGACAATCCTTCAACAACAAAGGTTAACTTATGATCACTTTTTTCAAGAACTTCGAGATCCATAATGATTTGAATATTTTAATTTTCTTTATAAAATTCGAATAAACTAGAGAATCTATCATTTTAGATAAGTTTTATTATTCTAATTAAAAAAGAAGATAATTAAGTATTAAAAAAACTTAAGATACTCATAAGCTTTATTTGGAGTTTGAAAGCAATATTTAATCTCTTGATAGTTTTTTCTAAAATCAGCTACCTCATCTTTAACCTTTTTTGGATCTTTTTTATCTATTATCAAATTTTTGAAAAACTCAGCAATATCTATCATTTCACTTTTACCCATGCCGAGTCTTGTAACTTCAGATGTTCCTAATCTTAATCCTCCTGGATTTTGATAATGCCGACCTTCTGCGATATCGTAGGGTAAAAGATTACGATTGATTATAATATTTGCTTCTTCTAATAATTTTTCGATATCTCCTCCTAACCCAATAGTTTTCTCATAATCGGTGATATCCACAACAATCTGATGGGATTCCGTAAAGTCCTTATGTTCCATTAACACTTTTAATCCTCGTTCATGCAAAGCGGCTCCTAAAGCTTTAGCATTTTCGATGACGTTTTTATGATATTCTTTACCGAACTCGAGCATTTCGGTTAGCGCTATGGCTAATCCCGCAACATTATGGAGATGATGATTAGATAATAAAGCTGGAAAAGCGCAAGATCTTAATGTCTCAATTAGATCTTCTCTATTCGATACTAGAGCACCATGCTGAGGACCTGGAAGTGTCTTATGTGTACTCATTGTCATTGCATCAGCACCCTCTCTTAGAGGATCTTGAAAAAAGCCTGAACCAATCAATCCTGCAACATGAGCACCATCATAACCTACAGAAGCTCCAACTTCTTTTGCAACTTCACCAAGTTCTTTTACCGGATGTGGAAATAGGAAAACTGATCCACCAAATAGTACTAAATTTGGTTCAAATTCTCTTATAATTTTTGCGGAAGCATCAATGTCAAGATTCATTTCATCATTATCAAAAGCAAGATATTCTACATTTAATCCTCTTGTAGTTCCAGCTGTACCAAAGATCTCTCTTCCACTTTTGGCAAATCGCGGACCATGTGAAATATGACCCCCCCGAACAATTGACATACAACACATTTTCCCATTATTATCTAAAGTAAAGGCATTGTACATAACTAAATTTGCTACAACTCCGGAAACTGGACGAACATCCGCGTGAATACAATCAAAATACTCTTTAGCAAGGTCCATACAAATATCTTCCACTTGGTCAATATACCTACACCCCGCATAAACACGTTGTCCACTCCATCCTTCTGCATACCGATGACTAAAATCACAACAACAAGCTTCATCTACAGCTGGACTTGTAATGTTTTCCGAAGCGATTAATGGAATACTATTTTTAAACCATTCATGATGCTCCATCAAAAGTTTTCGGATTTCACTTAGTTTCTTACTCAAATTTACTCAAATCCTTTTTTATTTTATTTTAAATCTTAATAAAATAATAAATTTTCAATTTTTTTAAATCTTATGTCAAAAATTCGAATTTTAAGCTCTACTATTATGTTCTAAATTTATCAATTAATTCAAATATTAAGATAATTCAAAAACAATAAAGTCTTTTTATAAGAATTGATAAAATTTTAAGCAGTAATTTTATCAAATTATCCTTTTGATTTTTCTAAAATTAATCTTGCTTCATATAAATTTAATTTTTTACCAGCTTTCTGTTTTTCTAACGCTTTTTCTAATTTATCTTGCTTTAATTTTTCAAGCAACTCATTCTTTTTAGTACTTGGAGTAGGTTTTTTACTTGTATAATAAGGTCGTTTACCTTTAGAAAATTTTCTTCTTTGATTCATTAATTTCAAAAACTGTTCATGATAATGATCAGCTGTTTTTTTATTTTCTATTAACACTTCCTCCATTTTTTTCTTTTTTTCTTTTAAGGTATTTACTCTTTGGAAGAGATCTTGCATTTTAGCATGATTCTCTTGTGATTTATTTGACCATTTATTTAATTGCTCATAGATTTTATTTAGATTGATTTTTACTATCTCAATTTTACGTTCAAGTTTAAAGAGATCACTATTTTGACGTTCACCTAAAAATTCTTGCTTCATTTCAGCTAATTTTCTGATATCATCAATAATAGCATTTTCTTCAGCAATATTGAGATTTTCAGTTTCTATTTTTCTTTCTAAATTATCAATTTTACGTTCAATCTGTTTAATAGAAATAAAACTTTTTGAAGCTTTACCATCATTAGTAGATTTTTGAATTTTTTTCTTTTCCTCTATAAAATTGTCCAATAGGGTCTTATACTCTATTTTTTTCTCTTTTAATTTCTTTACTTTATTATTCCAATAATCTCTTTTTTTTCTATATTTTTCCTTCGCAATTTTTAAAGTATTATTGATATCTATCTCAATTTCTTGTAAAGTATTGATATAATCCTTTGTTTTTACATTTAATTCGTCTCTTTTTTGTCTAAAGTCTTCAATTTGATGTTGGAGGTCCCTAAAGGATATTCTATAGTTTTGAGAATTATGGGTTTTATCCTTGCTCATAAATTAATTCATTAATGAATATTTATAAAAAAGAATTTTATAAATTTAGTTATGTGTGAAAATATAATATTTTTTATATATTTTTTGTAAAGAAGCTAATAATATAAGGAATTATATGGTAAAAAATTAAAGATATGTAAATATTATAGAAATAAATGAAAAAGTAGTTTAAAAGATATTATGAACGCAAATATAATAAAAGAAAATGATTTAATCTTCTTAATCCTTGATGATAGAAGAAGATGGTTAATTCAAGCAAAAGCAGGAGGTAGTTTTCACACACATAGAGGAATTATTGAATTTGATAATATTATTGGAAAACCTTTTGGGTCTGTGATTTTCTCCAAACCTTATGAAAGTCAAGGATATAGATTTTTAGTTTTAAAACCTATACCTTCTGATTATGTTCTTCATATGACCAGAAAAACACAAATTATTTATCCAGAAGATGCTGGATTAATTATAATTTACTCAGGAATTGGACCTGGAAGTATTGTTATTGAAGCGGGCTGTGGTTCTGGAGGTTTAACTTGTATTTTAGGAAATTATGTAAAACCAAGTGGACATGTCTATTCATATGATATTCGTGAAAAATCTCTTAAAAGAGCAAAAAAGAACATCCTAAAAGCTAACTTACAAGATGTTATTACTGTACAATATGGAGACATATTAACTGATATAAATGATCATAAAGATATCGATGCTATTATTTTAGATATAGCAACACCATGGAAAGCCGTGGAGAAAGTTAAAAATTATTTAAAATTAAGTGGGATATTGGTTTCCTTTTCCCCTACAATTGAGCAGGTAAAAAAAACTACTTTCGCATTAAGAAATAATGATTTTGTTGAAATAAATACATATGAATTACTGAAAAGAAGAATACAAGTTAAAGAAAATGCAACACGTCCAGAAGTAAGAATGATCGGTCATACAGGATACTTGACTTTTGGAAGAAAAATTAAAAATGTTAAAAATCCATATCGAGAAATAAAGCCAAAAATGAAAGAATATGTTAATTTGAATGGAATGCCATTAAGAAGTTGAGAATTTTATGGAAATTGAGTATAAAGATTTTATTAAATTAGATATAAGAGTTGGACTAATAAAGAGTTGTGAAAATATCCCTAAATCCCGAAATCTCTATAAATTGATGGTGGATTGCGGTGAAAAAAATCTTAGACAAATTCTGACAGGAATTTCATTATATTATTCACCTAAAGAACTAGTTAATGAAAAGATTGTCGTATTAACTAATTTAAAAACCAAAAAAATTATGGGTATTGAAAGCCAGGGTATGCTACTCGCAGCTGACTTTAAAAGTGAGCCGTATTTACTCAAAATTGATGAAAGAAGGAGATCTATTCCTCCAGGTTGTAAAATTAAATAGTTAAAATCCCTTGAGTTGGGTCCCTACTTTAAATTCTTTCTTTTTCTTAAATCTTTCCGTTTTGAAAAAGTGCTTCTTTTTTTCTGGTAAGATTTCAACGTATTTTCTCAATAAATCTTCAATATATTCCTTAGTTTGCTTATTACTTGTAATTTTATTAGGATTGGATAAAAACTCTAATATATTCTTATCTTTAGAATCCTCTGGTATGCCTAAGTTTTTAATAGGAATATGAACAGAGTGTAAAAACCAACCAGATGATTGATCATCATGAGCAGACACTTTCAAAATATTAGCATCTTCCTTACGAATTTTAATATCAATCAATTTTTTTCCAGGGCGAACTATTATAGAAGCATATTCTGGAATCTTATTTTTAGGATCATGAATTTTTTTCAAGAAATCCTTTAATTTCTCGCTCATTATTAAATCATAAAATTTGATTGTAGCATATCTTATTAAAATGGATAAATTAGAATTAATAAAAAAACTTTTTAAAAAAATTTTTTAATAAAAAAGTTCTATTACATCTAGAGGTGTTACATTGAATTCATGTGAACTTCTTGAACCTATTGAACATTACCTTAAAAAGAAAATTTGTCTTCTAGGGGGAACTGAGTTATATAAAAATGAATTTCAGAAAAAAATAAGTTCAAATTGTCTTCCTATAGAAAATAAGGAGAACATTGGTGTAAATATAAGCAGAATTGAATATTTCTATCAATTAACTAAAAGACATCAAAAATTTGAGTTTCTTTTATGGAATATAGATTGCAGGCAACGGCGGTCTTTCTTACGGACTGTTTTTTACAATGGAGCTGAAGCAATGCTAGTTTTTATATCAGATTCAAAAATAGATCAAATTTATCATTACTTTAGTGAAATTAGACTTAGAATGCCAGCAATAACGATAATTTTTTGCGTAATTCTTGAAAAATTTTCAAAAGAAGAGATTGTCAATGCTCAATTTGAAAATGAAGATTTTAGATTTTTAGTAAAAAATAATAATATTCAAATTAATGAAATTTCAGAACCTTTTGAAATTTTAGACCAAATCTGCTCAATCAGCTTAAGTAAGATAAAAAGAAAAGAAATGGAAAATTGTTATATTATTAATCTAATTCCTTTACAATCACTAATTAATCATTCTGGAGTTAGAGATAATTGTAATGATTATTATGAACCGCAGCCTCATGGCGAAAAAATATATAAAAAAATTAATATAAATGCTTTAACCAATTTTCTATCCAAAATTGGGATTAAAGTTGAAGATAAATATCAGAATTGGATTCGAATAAAGAATAAAAACTTTGGCACGTTCTCTATTTATCTTAAAAATGGCAATGTGTATTATTTTCCTATTGTCTGCGAAAAATGCAAAGATAAAAAATGTTTAAAATATAAAAAAGCACCATTTTTTATTTGTATTGAAGCAGAATCAGGATCACATGGTTGGAGTAATATTAAGGGATTTAACCAAGATGAACTTCTTATTTTGTCAAAAATTTTTGCATTATTGGAAGGTAATGAAACAATATTACCTAAATCGGTATTAAAGCAAATTAAAAGAATAAATATATGTAATAAATTAGAATTGAAGTAAAATGGCTGTGATTTTCAAATCATTTAAATTAAATTCTAAAGCATATTGTGACGTTATCAATATAACTTCACATGTTTGGAATTCAGTAAAAAAAAGTGGAATTAAAGATGGGTTGGTTAATGTGCATATTGGAGGTTCCACTGGAGCTATTTCTACTGTTGAATTTGAACCAGGATTAGTCCAACATGACATAAAGGAATTTCTAGAAAGAGTTATTCCTTACGATAAGAACTATAAACATCATCAAACTTGGGGTGATAATAACGGAGCAGGACATCTTAGAAGTTTTCTTCTCAAGACTTCCCAAACTTTTCCTTTTAAAAACCAACAGTTAATCCTAGGAACATGGCAACAAATTATTTTTATTGAATGTGATGAAAAACCGCGATCTAGAACGATTTATTGTACTATTGTGGGGGAGTAGATTATCTAAAATAGTAGAAAAAAATAATTATTTATTAGGATTTTTTCATTAGGTTATCCAATTCTTCTATTATTATTTGGTATTTATCTCGTACGTGAATATTTACTAATTCTTCTTCACTTTTTTCTAATTCTGATGTAAAAACGGGGAATTTTTTAAATGGTTTAATGGTTTGTTTCTTCAGAGTAATACGAAAATGTAAATTTTCCAAAAATTTGTTTTCCAAATCAATCAATTAATACACCTTCTTAAAATTACATTTTATTAATAATTGATAGAAAACACTCTATCCCCGTTAAAAAATAGGTATATCATACTTATGTTATTAAAACAGCATTAAAACTAGGCGTTTTAACACGCCTTTAACGTATAAAAAAGTTATAGAATATATAGATAATATCCAGATAAATTTTTTACAATATCCAAATAAATATAATAAAAATAAGAAAGTCAAAAAGAATTAGTTATGTTCCGTATATTGAAATAAAACTAAAAATAATAGTAATTTAAATAAATCTTTTTTTTTATTAAAATTAATAAATATCTATAAAGAATATTCGTTGAAAATAATATTTATTAAACTCAAAAAATAGCTAAATAGAACAAGTGGGATTTAAATGGAAAGCTTAAAAAAAATTGTGGTCTCAGGGCTTGATAATGCAGGTAAGACGTCAATTTTAACCGCTTTAGATAAAAAATATGATTTTCAAAGAGATATCATGGAACTAAAGCCAACCATTAGAGTCGAATATCATAAAATGAATTTTCTAACGACATTAGTAAATTTTTGGGACATGGGAGGACAAGAAATCTATAGAGAAATCTATCAAAAGAATCAGGATGTATATTTTGATGGGACCGACTTGCTTATTTATGTAATTGATATTCAAGATCCAAACAGATTTGATAACTCTCTTGAATATTTGAACTCTATTTTACAATTTTTTAAAGAAAGTGATATGAATGTACCAATTATTGTTACTTTTCATAAATATGACCCTGATTTGAAGAATGATGAAACAATATTAGTCAATATTGAAAAATTAAGAGAAATGATTTGTAACAAATATTCAACATTTAAGGTATTATTTCAACGAAGTTCTATATATGATATTATTTCTGTTATACAATTAGTTTCATATGGGCTTTCTGTTTTTGATGAGAAATTTTTTGAACTTTCTGAATTGTTAGAGAATTATTTGGAACAGTTTAATAGTCAAGCTCTTATTGTGTTTGATAGAAATGGAATAATTATTTCAGAATATTATAGCGAGGAAATAGAGACAGATACTTATATTGAGCTTTTAGAATCAATAAAGGAGCATCTATTTTTGCTCAAAAGAATGCAAGAGGAATCATATGATGAAAATCATAATTTTTTCACAATTGAAGATAAACTTCTAACATATCTTCACAGATTGAAGATTAAATCAGAGATATTTTTTGCTTCAGTTGTAATTAAAGAAAATCAAAAGGAGGATTTTTTAGATAAATTTCCCGATTTTCTTGAAGATTTAACGAAAATTTTAAACGAATTAATCTAATTTGATATATCTAAAAAAATTCAAGAAATAGCAATATAAAAAGGATTAATCAATAATCAAAAGTTTTCTAGCTTTATTTAATAATTTTTCTTTTTTCTTTCTATGATTTTCTATAAATTTCAATACTTTCTCAACGCATTCTCGTTTATGATCTCCACACATTAATTCTCCCTTAATACAACTTTCAAAATCGCTGGCTAACTTTTCATCGTCTTCCTCAAAAGTATACATCAACATTTTATAAATCATGCACTTTTGAGGTTCTCCCCCTAGTTTTTGTTGTTCCTTTTTATTTTTTCTTCCTCCTGTAAGGGCGCCCATAATTTTCTTTTCTATCGATTCTAAGGGCTCATTAAATGTAAAGTAGCTATTAGGATTCCTTTTTGCCATTTTATCTGAACCATCTATTCCAGCTAGTAAATAATGGTAAGTCGCCCCAGGTAAAAAAAAGCCTTTATAATATCTACGAGTTAAATCCCTTGTAAGTCTTATGTGAGGATCTTGATCAATTCCAACTGGTACTACTGTTGGTTGTGGATTTTCCATGATTTGAGGTAATACAATATCACCCACTTGTATCAGTGCTGATAAGTAAAGTCCAAATGTTTTCTCGCCATAAATGGCATTTAACATATTCTGTGTTACTAATCTACTAACTTTGAAACATACATCTTTCACTATTGGCTCTTTTGACTGTCTCCAAATATAAGCTTTATCAGGATCTAAGCCTGACGCTAAAATATCAGCCAGATTATCTATAGCGAATTCTTCTGATTCTTCATAAGTCAATCCATTATCTTCCCAAGTTTCAATATCGGCAATACCATAATACGCTTTTCCACCCATTTTTTGAAATTCTACAATTTCGAGTGCTGTTGTAAGTGTTCCTAAATGAAATGGTCCTGATGGTTTGATTCCACTCATAACAGCCCATGGCTTCCCTCTCTCTATAGCTTTTAAAATATCTAGTATATCACGGTGTCCAAAAATTATCTTTCTTCTAATAAAACGATTTTTAATTAATTTTTGACGCAAACTTTCGCTTATTTCTTCAATTCCGAACTCCTTTTTTATTCTATCATAATCTTCCTCTTCAATAGGAGTGGAACCCCATGGGTCAATATTAGGCATTTTAATTTCCTTTTTAGTTTTATAGTTAATAATAAAAGGATAATCTAAATAAAAAATTTTGATACATATGAAGAATTTTTCCAAAGAACAAATAAAGGAAGATATAAATCTTTAACTATTCGAAAATAAATGAAGAGCTAATACCTAATCCATTAATATTTATAAAATGATATTTAAACAATTTTCAAAAATTGATTGTTTTTTGTTTAAATTTTATAAAATTATAAATAGTCTTCAAAATATTTTATATTGGTTTTTAAAAATTTAATTAACTATTTGTTAGAATATGTAGGTAAGATTTTCAATGAAAAAAGAACAACTTGACGATATTGATAAGGAAATCATAAGAATATTGCAAAATAATGCTCGTACGTCTTACCGAGAAATTCAAAATCAATTGAAAATTTCAATTGGAACAATCCATAATCGAATCTCTAAACTTAAAGATAATCAAATTATTGAAGGTTATACTCTAAAACTCAACAATGAAAAATTGGGTTATAAATTAACTTTTTTAATTCGTATTAATATTGATGGTAAACATACAGAAGATATCCTAGGTGAGATCGCTGAGATCCCTGAAGTTTGTTCAGTTTTCCATACAACAGGAGAACAATCAGCCGCACTAATATGCAGATTTAAAGAATCTGAGGATGTTCATAATTTTATCAGAGAATTGAATAAAAAAGAATATATCGTGCGAACTAACTCAAATATGATCCTTAAGGAGTATAAAAATACTAGCTTTATCGACTTCAAAGAAGTCGAAAAGGCAAAAAAAACTTAGAATTTCTCTTAAAAACTCTTATTTCTTTATTCACTTGAAATAACAAAGTTTTTTAATTTTATGACATAGAGATCTTTATAAATAAACAAAAAATAAAATCGGATTATAATTCAAATAGTACTTAGGAAGTGAAAATGAATGTCATTTGGAAATGTACCAATAATAATTCTTAAAGAAGGTACTGAAGAAGTTCGAGAGAATGAAGCAAGAAAGCAAAATATTAATGCAATGGTTGCTATAGCCGAAACAGTCCGCTCAACCCTCGGTCCAAAGGGTATGTCTAAAATGCTTGTAGATTCGCTAGGTGACGTGACAATTACAAATGATGGGGCTGAGATCCTCAAAAATTTAGACATTGAAAACATTTCTGCGAATATGATGGTAAATGTGGCAAAATCTATTGATGATGACATCGGAGATGGAACGACTTCTGTAGTAATTTTTTCAGCTTCGTTATTAAGAAATGCATTAGAACTAATTGAGCAAGACATCCATCCTAAACCCATTACCCATGGTTATAAATTAGCAGCAGATAAAGCACTTCAAATATTAAACGAACTTGCATTTAAAATATCTAAGGATGATGATAAAATCCTCAAAAGTGCAGCTAAAACTGCAATGAACTCAAAAGATATTGCTCCACTAAAAGATTTTTTTTCAGAATTGACTTTAAAAGCAGTGAAACATATAGAAGATGACGATGGAAACACATTTACAAAAGTAGGGGATATTAAAATTGTTAAAGCTGCTGGAAAAGCACTAAGTGATTCACAATTAATAAATGGGGTATATATTCAAAAAGAGAAAGTCCATCCTGGGATGCCAGAGACATTAAGAAATGCAAAAATAGCTGTTATAAGAAGAAAATTAGATGTTAAAAAAACTGAATTTGATGCTCAGATCAGAATTTCGAGCCCTTCAGAGATTCAAAAATTCCTTAACCAAGAAGATCAAATACTACAAAATTACATGAAAAATTTTAAAGATTTAGGAGTTACTATGGTTGTAAATAATAGTGATATCTCTGATAAATTTGGTGCATATTTAGCAAAGGAGGGAATTGCAGCTATTAAAAGTGTTGGTGAAAGCGATTATAAATCTATTCTAAAAGCGGTTGGTGCTAAGCTTGTAGATGATTTAACTTCATTAACTGAAGATGATTTAGGATTTGCTCAAAAAATACACTTTGAAAAAATTGGAGATGACGAATATACGTTATTTTCTGGATGTAAAAATCCAAAATCAGTGTCAATTTTACTAAAGGGTGGTCTTGAAAAAATATTAAATACAGCAGAAGTCTCATTACATGATGTATTATCTGTCATCGCCAAAATTATGGATACACAAACAGTTGTAGCAGGGGGAGGGGCAGTTTATATAGAATTAGCTAAAAGATTGAGAACTTATGCTAATGAGATTGGTGGAAAAGAACAGCTTGCTGTTTCTGCCTTTGCATTGGCACTAGAAGAAATTCCTAAAACACTAATAAAAAACGCTGGCTTGGAAGAAATAGAAAAAATGACTGAATTAAGAGCAGCACATAAAACAGAGGCAAATAAATGGATTGGGATTGATACTATTACTAATTCAATTGGAGATAATTTTCAAAAAGGAATAGTTGAACCTGCTGCTCTAATTAATCATATAATTAAAGCTGGAAGCGAACTCGCAAATTTGATACTTAGGATAGATCGTATTATTAGCTCTAAAGGTTCTAAAGAGAAGTAATAAATATTTTTGTTTAATTTTTTTCTTTATTTTTTTATTCAATTTCTTGAAAAGTATTTAGATAAAATTAAAAGAGTTGAAATAATTTTCTTGTAACATCTTTATCAATTAAATTAATTTTCTAATAAAATTACAGGAAATTTATCGCTATGGAAGTAATAAGTCAACCAAATCTTGAAAAACTAAATGCTCTCAATAATAAAAATGTTTTAGGGATAGTAAAGGAATTTATTAATCTATGTAAACCGAGTAAAGTTACAGTTATAACTGATAGTAAAGAAGATATAGACTATGTAAGAAGAAGAGCTATTGAGGTAAAAGAGGAAGAAAATCTAACTCTCGAGGGTCATACGATCCATTATGATGGCTTCTTAACAATGTCTAATCATGATCAAGCAAGGGACAAGACAAATACTCAGATTTTAGTATCTAAAAAAGAAAAGGGTTCTTACCCTTGGATAAATACAATGGAAAGAGAAAAAGGTTTAAATGAAATTTTAGAAATTATGGATGGATGCATGGAAGGTCATGAGTGTATAATAAGATTTTTTTGCTTAGGTCCAAAAAATTCTAAATTTTCTATACTAGCACTTCAATTAACCGATTCATTTTATGTTGCCCATTCCGAGGATCTTCTTTATAGAACAGGTTATGAGGAATTTAAAAGACTAAATGGCTCTAATGATTTTTTTTATTTTATCCATTCCTCGGGAGAATTAATTGGAGACACTCCTGTTACCAAGAATCTTGAAAAACGCAGGATCTATGTAGATCTACAAGAAGCTAGAGTTCTTTCAGTTAATAATCAATATGCTGGAAATTCATTGGGACTAAAAAAACTTGCACTTAGGTTAGCTATCTACAAAGCTAACAATGAGGATTGGTTGGCAGAACATTACTTTATTATGGGTGTAGATCCCAAAGGAAAAGACCGTGTATCATATTTTTGTGGAGCTTTTCCTAGTGCCTGTGGTAAAACTAGTACTGCAATGCTCCCAGGACAAACGATTGTAGGGGATGATATTGCATATCTTCGAGTTTGGGAGGATGGTTATGCACATGCTGCTAACATCGAACGAGGAATCTTTGGAATTATTAAGGATGTAAATGCTGAAGATGATCCTGTCATTTTTGAAGCTCTTACCACTCCTCGAGAAACTATTTTTTCTAATGTATTAATCTCTAACGGGACACCTTATTGGCTTGGGGATGGAAGAGATATTCCCAATGAGGGTTTAAACTACTCAGGCAAATGGAACATCGGGAAGAAAGATAAGGACGGTAAAGAAATCCCTCATGCTCATCCCAATGCTAGATATACTATTAGGATTGAAGAATTAGATAATGTAGATCCTAATTTACATAATCCAGACGGAGTACCCGTTCATGGTATTTTTTATGGAGGTCGAGATAGCGATACAATGCCTCCAGTATTAGAATGCCTTAATTGGGAGCATGGAGTCTTCCTTGGAGCTTCTATCGAGTCTGAAACAACCTCTGCGACACTAGGTGCAGAGGGTGTACGATCCCAACAACCAATGGCAAATTTAGATTTTATAGTTGTTCCCTTAGGAAAATATTTAAAAAACCACCAGAAATTTGGGAGTAGATTAAAATATCCTCCAAGAGTTTTTGCCACAAATTATTTTCTCAAAAATCCTCGGAATGGAAAGTATCTAAATGGTATATTAGATAAACTATGTTGGGTGATATGGGCTGAAGGAAGAACAAATGGAGATTATGATGCAATAAATACACCTATTGGTTTCATTCCTCAATATAAAGACTTGAAAGAAATTTTTAAGATTTATTTGAATAAAGAGTATTCAGAAAATGATTATATAGAACAATTTTCAATTAGAATTCAATATCTGCTTGAAAAATTAGACAGAGTTGAAGCAATGTACAAGAAAGAAAAAGAAATACCAGATTTCTTTTGGAGGGTTTTGGAAATAGAAAGATCTGAATTGTTAACCCTTAGTAAAAAGTATAATAAGGATGTAATTTCTCCCTTTGAATTATAAAACTTGTTTAATATATGTGTTTACATTAGAAGTTTTAATCCTTTTTTGACTTTATAAGTCTTATTTAACCTATCAATATCAATAAAACGCTTTATCTCAAGGTTATTCAAGAAATCTCTCATTTCAAACTTATCTTTATTTAGTTCTTTTGCTAATCCTTCTATATCTTTTTCATATATTTGAAGAGTCTGAAGGAGAGAGGAATAATTATCAAAAACCTGATTTACAATATATTTTAAGGATTCTTCTACATTGTCTCCAGTTTTAGTACTAGTGGGAAAAAATTTTGCATTTTGCGGTAGGTAATTTTGTGATCGCACGACCTCAGAAGTTCGAGCATCCTCAATATCTTGTTTATTAGCCAAGTATATTATTGGTGTATCAGCAGGGATAACTTTTCTAATAGCATTTAAAATAACAATAGCATCCTCATCTTTTTCTGGATGAGCCGCATCAAAGATAAAAATAACTCCATCTGTACCTTTAACAACTACATCTCTCATAACATTGAATCTTAATAATCCTGGAGTCCCAAATAAAAATACATCAAAACCATTTAACTTAATGCTACCCAAATCCATTCCTACAGTGTAATATCTGTCATCTATGCCTTTAGCTTCAACATTCAGTGCATTTTCATCTAAGTACCTAATGAAACTGGACTTTCCGCTACTAAGAGGACCAGAGACCACAATTTTTATATTGTATCACCAAAATGCTATTTTTATTTATCAACTACTTATTTTTATATTTAAAGTAATGTAATATATTGAAATATAATACTTTTTTTATTAGTACTTTGTTAACATCTAACAATCTAATAGATTCGACAAATTTAAATGTTCTATCTTTTTTTAGAATGAAGTAAATTTCTACGATATGTGTTATTTATTTGTTTTTTTTAATTTCATTTATCACTTAATCTCTTTTACTTTGAATTTGACAGAAAAATTATTTTTTGAAAGTTGTAAAATTTAATATTAAAATTACTATTACTCAGCAATTATAGAATTTCCCGATTCTTCATTAACTTTTTATGACCTTTTTCAATAATATTTTTCATTTTTTTGTAAGTTTATACAAAGTTTTATATAGATTTTTGTCTATTAATGATCATCAAAATTCTTTCTCTTATTTAAATTAATAAAAATTTTCAAAAATAACCAAAAATTTTGAATAAATATCTGAAATTGCTAAAATTTAAATAAAAAATTACGAAAATTGAAAAAATATGGTGAAAAATAGATTAAGTTCAGTGATGGTTATCGGTGGAGGTATTAGTGGAATTGAAGCTAGCCTCACATTAGCAGACCAAGGATATAAAGTGATCCTCGTGGAAAGAACCTCCTCAGTAGGGGGTAGAATGGCTCAACTTGATAAAACCTTCCCTACTTTGGATTGTAGTATATGTATACTAGCACCAAAAATGGTAGAAAGTTCCAGACATCCTAACATTGAACTTCTTGCGTATTCTGAAGTTCAAGACATATCTGGTGAAGCTGGAGATTTTACCGTAAAAGTATTGAAAAAAGCAAGGTATGTAGACTGGGAAAAATGTACTGGGTGTGGAGCTTGCTCTGAAAAGTGTCCCATGAAAAAGATACCTTCCGAGTTTGAGGAGGGAATGGGGAATAGAACTGCTATATACATTCCATTTCCACAAGCTGTTCCGAGGAAAGCAGTTATTGATGCTGAGAAATGTCTTTATCTCACTAAAGAAGCTTGCCAGCTTTGCGAGAAAGAATGTGAAGCAGGAGCAATTAATTGGGATGATAAAGATGAGGTCGTGGAATATAATGTTGCTTCGATTATTGTGGCTACAGGTTATGATCAATTAGATCCTTCAGTTTTAGACAGATATCACTATGGAGAGTATCCCAATGTTGTTACAGCTATGCAATATGAGCGGTTATTAAGTGCCTCAGGTCCTACAGGAGGAGAGCTCTTACGACCTTCAGATAATGAACATGCTCATAAAATTGCATTCATAAGCTGCGTTGGGTCTCGTAATGAAGATCTTTGTGCCTATTGTTCTAAATTTTGTTGTATGTATCAAACGAAGGAAGGTGTAGTTACCAGAGAGCATGCTCCTGATACAAATGTTACTATTTTCTTTAATGATATAAGAGTAATAGGAAAGAATCAAGAAGAATTTATTGAGAGAGCTAAAGAAGAGTATGGTCTTGTTTACTATAGAGGCATTCCCGGAGATATCCGTGAAAATCCAGAAAATCATAATCTTTATGTTAAGCATGCAAACCTCGATACTGGTGAAGTCGAGGTAAGTGAATTTGATCTTGTAGTGCTCGCAAACGCTGTGATTCCTCGAAAGGATGCTGATAAATTAGCAAATATCTTAGGGATTGAACGGAATGAGCTTGGATTCTTCAAAACTAAAGACTCTACAGAAGATCTACGTTCTACACGTGAAGGAATATATGTCACAGGTTCATGTCAATCACCTGATGATATTGCTAATTCTGTAGCAAAAGCAGGAGGTTCAGCGACACTTGCTGCTACGCATGCCATACCAATGAGTGAAGAGGAACAAAAAGTTGAACTTCCACAATTGAAAGATATTAAACCAGATGAAGAACCTAGAATTGGTGTATTTATTTGTAGATGTGGTATCAATATTGCTGGTTACATGGATGTACCAACCTTGGTAGATTATGCTAAGACTCTTCCAAACGTAGTATATGCTATGGAAAATAAGTATAGTTGTTCACAATTAACTCAAGATATTATTAAAGAAAAAATTGAAGAACTTGATTTAAATAGAGTCGTAGTTGCAGCATGCACCCCCAGAACTCACGAGCCTTTATTCCAAAAAACTATAAGAGAAGCAGGTTTAAATGAGTATCTTTTTAATTTCGTAAGTATCCGAGAATTAGATTCATGGGTGCATATGAATGATAATCCAAAAGCAACCGATAAAGCAAAAGATTTAATCAGGATGGGTGTAGCTCGAGTTAGAAAGCAAAAACCTGAATTTAAAATTAGAGGGCATGTTGTTCCTGAAGCATTGGTCATAGGTGGTGGAATTTCTGGAATGAGTGCGGCTATAGAAATAGCTGGAAAAGGTTTTAAAGTTCACCTTATAGAAAAATCAGATAAATTGGGAGGCCAATTGAACCTAATTTACAAAATTAATTTTGACAAGATAGATTCGAAGCAATTTTTAGAGGAAAAATTAAAAGAATATAATAAGTTGAAAAATATTATAATATATTTACAATCCGAAGTGGTGGACGTTAAGGGATCAATTGGTGATTTTAAAATTAAAGTTAAAAAGAATTCAGAAAATATAGAGACTAAATTGAATGTGGGGGTTATTATTACTGCTACAGGTGCTTATGAGTATAAACCTGAGGGTTGGTATCATTATGGTGAGAATGAAAATGTAATAACTCAACTTGAATTATCTGAAAAACTTAAGAATAATGAGTTAAAAGATGGTGAAACCCTTGTTTTTATTCATTGTGTAGGTTCAAGACAGCCAGAAGGAGGTAATGGATTTACTTATTGTTCGTTAATCTGTTGTTCTGAATCTATTAGGCATGCATTATATGTAAAAGAAAATTATCCAAATTCTAATATTTATGTCTTATATCGAGATATTAGAGTAGGAACTGATGAGGAACCTTATTATTGGAAAGCACGCGAAAGTATTAACTATATAAGATTTAATGATTATCCAACAGTAGATATTGCTAATGACAAGCTTAAAGTTAATGTTAATGATATTCTAACTCAAATAGATCTTACTATTAAGGCAGATAAAGTTGTTCTTTCTACACCCTTAGTACCATATGACACTAAACTACTTGGTGAATTAATAAAGTGTGCAAGAGATCAAAATGGCTTTTTCTTAGAAGCTCATATTAAATTAAGGCCTGTTGATTTTGCTACTGATGGAATTTATCTTGCAGGAACCTGTCATGGTCCAAAAGGAATTGCTGATGCGATTTCTCAAGCACGAGGAGCCGCAGCTCATGCATTAATACCACTTATCTCAGGTGAGGTTGAGAATGAACCTTTAGTATCTGTAGTGGATCCTGCATTATGTATAGCTTGTCAGAAATGCGAGGAAGTATGTAATTTTGGAGCAATTGGAGTAAATTTTGATCTTGATATATTAGTATCTCAATCAAATCCTTTACTGTGTAAAGGATGTGGAGATTGTTCGGCAGCTTGTCCTGCAGGAGCAATTACAATGAGTCATTTTGCTGATGATCAAATTTATCCTATGATTTCAGAGGCACTTAAAGGGGATTTTATTGATGAAAGACCCAGAATTGTTGCTTTTCTATGCAACTGGTGTAGTTATGCTGGTGCTGATACGTGTGGTGTAAGCCGATTCCAATATCCTACCAATATCAGACCTATTAGGGTTATGTGTACAGGAAGAATTCCAAAAAGTTTTATTTTGCAAGCATTTTTGGAGGGTGCAGACGGAGTATTTGTTGGAGGATGTCATATAGGAGATTGTCATTATTTAGAAGGTAATTATGACATGTTAAGGCGATATAATGAAATTCATGAGATTCTAGAGAAAGTTGGAATTAATCCCAGACGCTATCGTCTTGAATGGGTGTCTGCAAGCGAAGGAAAAAGATTTTCTGAAGTAGTCACTGAATTTGTAAATAAAATAAAAGAATTAGGTCCTTTATCTAAAAGAGGAGATAAAATTGGACCAAAAAAAGAAAAGGCTAAGGAGGGTGTCTAAAAATGACTGAAATGATTAAAAAAAATGCCAGCGATTTAGATAGGAATTTTCGCTACGAAATTAGTGAAAAAGTAGGTGCTAAATCCCTATTAAAATGCATACAATGTGGAGTATGCAGTTCTGGTTGCACAGTTACTGAATATGTAGACATGCAACCCCACAGAGTTGTTGCTTCATGTCTCTTAGGTTTAAGGAAGGAAGTACTATCAAGTCAAGCAATCTGGACGTGTTCCTTATGTCATAGATGTACTGAAAGATGCCCAAAAAATGTGGATTATTCCTTTATTTTGGCTCTTTTGCGAAATATGGCAGTTAAGGAGGGTAAAATACCTAAAGAGTATTCCGGTACGGTTGAGGTTCTCTATGACAACGGCTTTGTTGTTCCTTACACCGGAGGATTAAAAGATAACATCAATAAAAGAAGAAATAGAATGGGCTTACCAGAAATTGTTCCGCCAAACCTAGATGAAATTAGATTTATTATTGAAGAAACGGGATTAGGAGACCTCGTAAAAAAAAAGGAGGATGATTAACAATGGAGTTTGCTATGTTTTTAGGATGTACAATCCCTTTAAAGCTTCCACATTTTGAAAAAGCTTTTCGACAAGTTGCTAATATCTTAAATGTAAAGTTAAAGGAGATGGAAGGTGTAAGCTGCTGCCCAGAGCCTGTGGCAATGCAATCGTTAAATATAGACACATGGATGACTCTTGGAGCTAGAAACTTATCAATTGCAGAGAAAATGGGTTTAGATGTTTTAACAATCTGTTCTGGTTGTTATGAAACGCTAAAAACAGTTAGCGTCCTATTGGAAGAAGATAGAGAGTACTTAGAAAAAATAAATGGCATCTTAAAGAAGATAAATTATAATTATGCTGGAAAAACTAAAGTATATCATTTTGTTGAAGTATTTACGCAACCAGATTGGCTTGAAAAGATAAAAAGCTTAGTCGTCAAACCGTTAGATGATTTAACCCTTGCTGTACACTATGGCTGCCACTTAATTAGGCCAAGTAAAATAATGAGATTTGATCATCCAGAAAAACCTGAAAAAATTGATCTCATACTTAAAACTCTTGGTGCCAAAACAATTGATTTTGCTAGTAAACTTGAGTGCTGTGGTTATTGTGCTCGACTACAAGATGAAATAGGAGAAAAATTAGTTGAAGATAAAATGACAGAATTATGTGAACTTGAAGAAGATATTGATGCATTAATTGCAGTTTGCCCCGCTTGCGTAACGCAATATGATAGAAAGGAGAAAATAATCTCACGTAGAACAGATAAAGACTTGGATATTCCAGTTCTTTATTTACCAGAACTGATGGCGATTGCTTTAGGTATAGAATTAGAAGAGCTCAATCTGAAAAATAGAAGTGTTAAACCAACTAAGTTAATTGAAAAATTAACTACCTAATTAATGTGATTTTTAAAATTTTTAAGTTATTTAAAGAATCAAATTTAAGAAAAAAAAGAAATATGGAAAAAATAGGAGTTTTGTAAGATGATAATTACACAACTAAAGGATATAAACGAAATATACGAAATGATAAAACCATATAATAAAATTTTAATTGCAGGGTGTGATGGCTGTTGCCAACCTCCACGTTCTATTAATGAAGCAAAGCTTTTAGGCCAACTCTTAGAATTAAAAGCACGTACTGAAGGGAAAGATCTAAAATGGAAAGCCATAACTGTCCTCAGACAATGTGATGATAGAATTGCTGCAACAACAACAAGACCTTTTGTAGACGAATATGAAGCTATTGTTTCATTGGCGTGTGGTCTTGGAGTTGTAATGATGAATAAAATCCTAACTAGTATTCTTACATTTCCAGCTCAAAATAGTCACTTCGGAGGTACTCAGTACAATAGCGAAAATAACTTCATTGAAATGTGTGAAACTTGTGGAGAATGTATAATTGGAGAGACAGGTGGAATATGTCCACGTGCTGGATGTGCAAAACATTTGAGCAATGGTCCATGTGGTGGTATGGTTGATGGTATGTGTGAAGTAGGAGGATATACAATACCTTGTGCATGGGTTCGAATGTGGGAAAGGTTGAAAGAATTTAATAGACTTGATCTGTTTAAAAAATATAGAGGTCCAAGAGATTTCCGGTTATCGACAAGTCCAGGATATATGGAAATTTATAAGGAATATACCAATGAAGAAGAGGAAAAAAAGGAGGGGGAAGTATAAATGGCAAAAAGACCAGCATATAGTAATTTATGCAAAGCTATTGAAAAAGGAAAATTTGTGTTCACTGGTGAGTTGGAACCTAAAAAGATCTTGGATTTAAGTGAAATCTTACATTCTGCTGAAGAAATGAAGAAAACTGGTAAGATAGTAGCTGCAAATGTAACAGATGGACCCCAAGGCGATGCATATATGTCATCATTAGTACCAAGCTATTTGGTTCAAGAAAAGGTAGGTATGGAAGCAGTATGGCAAGTAACTGTTCGTGATCGTAATCGTATTGCACTCTTTGGAGATGTAATAGCAGGAGCTGTTTTAGGGTTAAAAAATATCCTAACACTCACTGGAGACCACACAGCATTAGGAGATCATAAACGAAGTCGACCAGTGTATGATATTGATAGTACACAGTTTGCAGAGATGCTTTCTATAATGATAGATGAAGGTACTGATTATGAAGGTAATGAACTTGAAGGAGGTAAAATAGAAATGAATTTTGGATGTGTTGCCAATCCCAATAGCAATCCTAGAGAACCGGAAATCCTAAAGGTTGGGCGTAAAGTAGAACAAGGTATTGATTTTATCCAAACCCAAACTGCCTTTGAAGTTGATGAAGCAAAGGATTTCCTAAAGGACTTGGAGCAATTCAATGTACCCGTATTACTTGGTGTTTTCCCTTTAAAATCATATGGGATAGCTTGGTATTTTGATCAATTCATACCAGGCGTTTCTGTTCCGAAAGATCTACTTAAATCACTAAAAACTGCAGAAAAAGAAAATAAAGGAAATAAGTCAGCGAAATATGCTGCAATCGATAAAATAAATCTTGAGTACTTTGAACCATTCATTAAGGAGATTAAGAAGAACACTAAAGCAGCAGGAATACATTGTATGGCTGTAGAATATGAGAGATTATTTGGACCCTTACTTAAAGATTTCTGAAAAATGGTGATATTATCTAACAGAAACAATTTTTTTATATTAAAAAATAAATTTTTTTATAAATTGCATTGGAATTATAAATAATTGATCATTATTAAAGAGGGTTGATTATGAAAAATCTGGATGAGAAAGATAAAAGAATATTAGAAATGCTTATAGAGGATTCACGAAGACCTTATAAAGATATAGCAGAATTATTAGCAGAAGAAGGAATACCTTTATCAGAATCCACAGTAAGAAAAAGAATTGTAAAACTTCAAGAAGATGGAGTGATAGAAAAATTTACTATAAAAGTGTGCCGTGAAGAAGAGAGGTGTATTTATGCGTTTATAACTTTAATACCTAAGAATCAGTCCGAATTAAAAGAATTGATCAGAGAAACTCAACTAATACCTCAATGTGAAGAAGTATATTTTTTAGCTGGAGAATGTGGGATTTTAATAAAAGTTAATGTTCCAGAGATAACAGAACTTGACGCGCTAATAGAAAACTTTCGAGGTAGAAGCGATGTGAAAAGTGTTGAGAGGGTTTGTGTTTGTCTTAAAACCATTAAAAATGGTAATAAAAGTATATAATTATCTTAAACAAATTTTATTCTTCTTCTCCAGAGCTGCCGGTTGTACACTTTTAATATAAAAAAACTACATAATAAACTAGAAAGTGTCATTACAATGAAATTTATCCATGATATCATTTAATCCACTTACATTTTATTATTTATAATATAATTTTTTAACTCTTATAATAGAGCTTTCCATTTTTTTCAATTTTCTGGATTTTCCCTTCATTTTCGAGATAAAACAAATGACCTAAAACTTCACTTAGTGCCATAAATGAATTCATGTCATCCAAATCCTCACCAAAGTGAATTTTAGAGATTTCAAAAGGTGTGCGCGGATTATTTTTAATTACACTTGAAATCTCAAATAACCTATTTTTATGATGTTCTTTAATTGCTAAAATTCTTTCATGGGGGTTATATATTATCTCTTGGTGTGCAGGGAAAATTATTTCTGGATTCAATTTATCTATTCTATCCAAGGACTCTAAATAGTGCTTTAAAATATTATTAAAATTGTATTCTTTATACTTTTCTGCCAGATCAGAAGGAACTACAAAATTTCCAATATGAGGAGTGATTCTGGAAAGAATATGGTCACCAGAAAACAAAAATCGCTTATTTTCATCAAAAATACAAATATGACCGAAGCTATGGCCTGGTGTCCAAATAATTTTTAAATTGTTTAAGAGTTTATCTCCATCATGTAAAACAATATCTGGCTCTTGATATTGCAGAAATTTTGGCCAATATGTGAAAAATTGAATAACTTTTTTTCCTTGTTCTTCGCTAATTCCATATCTTATCAATTCATTAGAAACTTTTATAGCTTCTTGCTCTAACTCTTTAAAATCTGCTTGGTCAGTCTCCCATTTCATTAATTGATTGGTAATATCATGCATTAGAATCTTAAGATTTGGATTTTTTCTTTTCAAGGTTTTTGCTAAACCCATATGATCCAAATGGATATGGGTTATAAAACAATAATCAATATCATTAATCGATAGATTTACCTCTTTTAAAGCTTTAAAAAATAATCTTTTCCAATTACCCATATTTAAGCCTGCGTCAATTAGAATTACTTTTTCGTCTAATTTGAAGAGATAAAGGCATACAAATTTAACCGCAAATGGAACGTCAATTTTAAATTGAAAGACTCCTTCGATTTCAGTTACTTCGAATTTAAAGTTATACAATTTATTACCATATCATTTTTTTGCTTTAATAAGGAAAATTTCTAAGCAATTTCTATTTTACGATATCAAAAAAATAAGTAATAATATAGAAAAAATTTCTAAAATTTTGTCTTTTTCTGAAATAGTAAAACACCCAATAATGTGAAGGCAATAGTAAATGCACATACAATTAAAAGTCCACCCCATAGAGTAATTGGAATAGCTTTCGCTCCTTGGCCTATCAATGAACTACTATATAAATTATCACTAAACCCATCGCCCATAACAGTGATTTGTAGAAATAATTGTTTTGCCCAATATGGTGGTAAAAAATATACTATAGGACTTTCAAAAGGCATCAAGCTTCCAGAAAGAAAAATTAGTACCATATATACTACTAACGAAAACGCATTAGCTATTTCAACAGTTTTTGATACACTTGCAATCATTATCCCCATTCCAACCGAAGAAATCCCAAATACAACAGTAATTAAAAACCCAATAAATAGAGCTAATGGGTTTACAAAATACAAGCCAAGAATTGCATACCCTATAATAAACATTATAAGAATCTGAAGCATCAAGTAGAGAGATTCAGAGATAAGTGCCCCTAAAAACATATTTTTCCTACCAGTAGGCATTGTATCTAAACGACTTAGCATACCTGATTTCTTATCTTGAGCAAACATAATAGCAGCATTCATAGTTCCTATACCGACGGCATACATTATCATACCTGGAAAACCATAATCAAAACCAGTTCTGCCAGTAGGATCCTCTTCATTACCAAGCATAAAATAAAACATAACTGTAAACATGATCGGAAGTAAAAGTGAAAAGAATAAAAATTGCCAATGTCGTAATTTATCTTTTAAATTCTTTATAGATATTTGAATTGCTTTATTATCTAATAAAGTCAAATTAATCTCTTAACCTCCTTCCAGTTAAATTTAAAAATACATCTTCAAGGGAATTTTGCCGAAATTTCATATTTTCAACCTCATTAATATTGTTTATAATTCCTTGTTGAAGGATTTGAACAAGATTTTTTAAGCCACCTTGAAAAGAAATTAATAATATGTTTCTTTCCTTCCTACTAATTTCTGTCCAATTGGTAGCTAATGAAATTTGCTCTAGATTTTTTTTTGCCATTTCAAGATCATCCTGTTCAAAAAAAGATACTTCTAGCACATTATCACTTCCATATTTCTCTTTAAGTTCAGTAGGAGTGCCTAAAGCAATAACTTTTCCCTGGTCTAATATCGCAACTCGATCACTAAGAGAATCAGCTTCAACCATATCATGCGTCATTAAAATAATAGTAATATCCTCTTTCTTCAAATCTTGTATGAAGTCCCAAACAAGCCGTCTTGCTTGAGGATCAAGGCCAGCTGTAGGTTCATCAAGGAATAAAATCTCAGGATCGAATACCAAAGCCATTGCGAGATTTAAACGTCTTTGCATACCACCTGAGAAGTTTCTTGACCAATCTTTCCTCCCTGCTATCCCAAATTTTCCCAATAATTTTTTTGCCTTCTCTCTTGCTTCTTTACGTGAGATTCCATGCATACTAGCAACAAATTCAACATTCTCTTCAGCTCTTAATACTTCATAGATCGTAATTTCTTGAGGACATACACCAATAATTTTAACAATCTCATTTTTTCCTTTTAAAATGCTATATCCCTTAATTATGGCATCTCCAGAGGTAGGTGTCAAAACAGTTGTTAACATCCGGACCAATGTTGTCTTTCCTGCACCATTAGGACCAAGTATACTAAATAATTCCCCCTTCTTAATTTTCAATGATACACCATTAACAGCTTTCACTTCTCTAAAATGCTTTTTAAGATCTTTAATCTCAATCATTACAGAATCTTCTATTTCGCTCATAATACCAGCTTTAAATTGATCATATCAAATTGAAATTAATCAATATAGAATCTATATTTGGATAACTTTTAATTTTATAACCTTACTGTAGATAAAAATTCTTCTTAATGAAAATTATATATAGTCCATTATTTAAGCGTCAAAAGAAATTTACTACTTAATTTATAGTTCTTCTTGACTTTTATCAAAAAAAAGCCCTTTCTTTATATCAAATTCTAAATCTCTCAACTTTCTTTTTATTTCAGCAGGATTATAATCCTGTTTTAATAAATCAATTATCGTTTCTTTTAAGTTTACTAAATTATCTACACCAAACTGATAAAAAATATTATCCTCATCTAAACTCATGCTTAAAATCTCAAAGAGTCCGTTTAGTGCATCTCTAATTTTTTCGTAGTATTCCCAAGCTTTATCTATATCAGATTCGCTTTTGAATTCTGACATATAAAAATAAAATGAAGTAATAAAAAAAAACTTATTCCTTTAAAATTCCTTTTATATCTTTAGCTAATCCTTGAGCATCAGGTTCAGAGGATTCAAGGAGTGTAAATACTTTTTCAGCATTAACTCTTAAAGCACCATCCAATAGTTTTTCAAGACCAATTCTAGTATCAAGGCGCTCATTTTTTTGTAAATGGAAAATAACTCTACCTAGTTCATTCTTTAATTCTCCCTTTTCAGCAGTTAAACAAATCTTTAATAAACCAGGTGCCAAATCTTCTATTGTATCCATACTAACCTTATTTGCATATGAATATATCTCTTTAATTTTTTCATCAGTTAATGCCATTACTTTTTCTTTAATTTTTAGCATTTCCATATTTTTCACTTTTATTTGTTTTTTTTCTAATTTTTAATATTTTTAATTCTATCTTAAGTTAGATCTATTTCATATTTAAATGTATTGGGATAAAATTCTTTACGGATTTTACCCTATCAGGCAAAAATTTAGAAGATTGACTTTTTCAAGAACTCTCATGAAGGAATCCGGAATTTGTATCTTCATAGGGTATTATTCCCCCTTTTCATGATTTTACATTTCTCATTTTGACTGAATATCGACATTTTTCTCACTATTTTTTACTAATTCCTCACCTTATTAAAAAAATGATAACAAAAAAGTCGTAAGATCAACAAAAACTGCCAAGGAAAAAGTGATCAAAAAATAACATTTTTAATCTTTTTTTTTCACTTTTTCTACTTTTTTTCTTGTAATTTATTAGAATACTAAATTTTTAAAGAAATTTTTGATGAAAATAGAAAATTTTAAAAATCATTAGAATGTTTATAAAAATTTAAATTTAAATTCTGTAATAATGCAAATAACAAATTTCATAAAAAAGTGATAATAGTATGGAAGCCGTATTAGAAAGAGATTTAAAGGCAATTATCAAGAAAGAAAGATTTCAAGGTAAAATGATAAGTTACATCTCTAAGGTGGGGAAACTCTTACTATTCACATTACCTATAGTCTTGTTAATTATTACACTTCTTGCTTTTTTTGCAGTTGGGGCCCTTGATTTTACATTAAAAGTAATTTATCTAGTAGTTATAGTCATTTATGGATTTAACTCCTTTATGTTATTACTAGGTGCAAGTTCTACCGAAAGCTCTCTTAAAATGAGATTAAAGTTTGAACGAAAGAGGGGGAGACCAATAGATAGTCTTGATGGATTTGGCTTACTTTCGAGCAGCGTTAAAAGAGTTACAAATTTATTAAAATTTATTTCGCTTATTTGTTTTACTGCAATAATATTATTTGTAGTTATGTTAACCCTTGATGTTCTTGACATAGGATTTGCTGCTGCTGGTTTTGCGTTAGTAGGTTTAGGATTATCAATATTAATCCGTAGTTTAAACCTCAATATCCATGATGTAAATGGTCTTCAAGACTTTTACAAGCCAACAACTCATTCCTTATTTTTGGATAATTTTTTCGCAGAAATCCTATCAAACCATTTAGATCCAGTTACATTTCTTAAATGGGACGAATATTTAGCAGAATTAAATAAAATTTTAACTCCCGATTTCATTCAAAAAGTAAAAGAGCAAGAAGAGGAAGAATTACCTATTACTTTTGCTATTGAAAAGCTACTATTTCTCTATTATCTGAAATTTCAGGAAGTTTTATCAGAAGAACAATTAATTCAAGAATTAAGAGAAATTATTGATGTAAATTCAGATAATTTTGATGTTGAGAAAGGTGTATTCATGGAAAGCGCTTGGTATTTCTCAGTAAAAGATATCTATAAATTATTTAATTACATTAAAAAATTCAATCCTGGATTTTTCAACATCATAGACAGATTACAATTAGAGCTAGCTGATAATATTGAACGGATGTCAAAAGATCCAATATATATGGATTCAACAGCACAGGAAGTTGTTTACCTAAATTCTGAGTTAAAT
>JBHLMP010000007.1:0-19780 GCA_048938025.1 Promethearchaeota archaeon | reverse complement strand
TTGAACGGATGTCAAAAGATCCAATATATATGGATTCAACAGCACAGGAAGTTGTTTACCTAAATTCTGAGTTAAATATAATGGTTTTTCTTTACAATAACGCCCCTGAAAGTAAAAAGTATACTGTAAAAATAGTGGCACCTGGATTTGATCCTACTGAGATGGTTCTTGACATTAAAGTTGAAGGGCGTGGTACATTTATGATTCCTGATAAGCCTATACCATTAATTTCTTCTGGGAGTACTGATATTGCTGGTGTGTTATCTTCGATGTTAGAGAATGGGGACACAACATGGTTAACCTTAGAACCAAGAGAAACAGGAGAACAAACAGTCCAAATCTTTCTACTCTCTTCAGATGGTACAATTATCGAGGGTAAGACGAGAACAGTAAAAGTTACAAAAAATGTTAAGGATTATCTTAAAAAATTCAGTTCTATTGGCTCATTAATCGGCGGTTTAGCAGTTCCTCTGGCAAGGATTTTACCAGCATTACTATAAATAATTTTGACTTTTCTTTTTTTCCTTTTTTTCTAAAAATAATAAATTCGCTCAACTTATTATCTCAATAATACTATTTTTTGAAGAATTTATAGTTACCCTTAGCCTCCTTTTAGATTTCTTTTTTTCTTTAACTTTTCTATAAATTAATTACTTAATTTGAAAAATAATATGATTAAATTTCATTAATTATCTTTCTAAAAGCAACAAAAGTGTATAATTCTTACAAAATGAATATGATTTTTATCAATATAATAATAAATTTAGTCTTTTCGAACTATGCAATTTAATAAATATGATAAAAAATAATAATTAATTTTTTATGTATTTGTTAATTTCCCTTTTTAAGGATATCTTTATAGAATATAAATAAATATGGTTAACTTAAAATGGTTGTTATAACAACAAAAAAACCAACTGAAGAAGTAATCGAAGCGTTGGAAAATTATAAAATCAAGAAATTAGCTATTGTAAGTTGTGGTACTTGTGCTGCTCTTTGTCAAACTGGAGGGACAGAAGGTGCAAAAGAATGGAATGACCTTTTAGTAGAAAAAGGATATGAGGTTACTGCTGTTATAGTTTCTGAGGATGTATGTGATAATCGAGTTATGAAAAAGGATCTTCGCAAAATTGATGACGAAATTCAAGAATCTGAAGCAATCTTAACCCTTAGTTGTGGATTAGGGGTTCAGAGTATAGTAAAGGTGCTAGAGAACAAATATCCAAAAAAACCAGTTCTTGTCTCCAATAACACAAAATTTATTGGTATGACTGAGAGAATCGGTAGGTTTTATATGCGATGTAGAGCCTGTGGTGATTGTTATTTAAATTATACAGGTGGAATTTGTCCTATTGCAACCTGCGCTAAAGGTCTCATGAACGGTCCTTGTGGTGGTATGGTTGATGGTAAATGTGAAGTCGGTAATTATGAAAAAGATTGCGGTTGGGTTTTAATTTTTAATCGCTTGAAAGCAATTGGTAGATTAGATCTATTTAGTCAACTACGTGATGCTAGAGATTGGTCTGAAAGTGGACATCAACAAGAAGTTGTATTTAGATAGGAGGTATGTAAAGAATGACTGAGACAAAAATATATTCAAAATTAGGAGAAGCACTTGCAAATGGTGAATTCATACTCACAGGTGAACTTGAACCTGAAAAAACATGTGATCTTTCTCATACAATCCAAGAGGCAAAAGATATGGCACCTTATGTTATTGCTGCCAATGTGACAGATAGTCCTCTTGGGATCGTAACAATTAATAGTATGGCTGCTTCACATATTATTCAAAAAGAAGCAAATTTAGAAGTTATTTGGCAATTAACCGTACGAGATGTTAATAAACTTGGAATTGCTGGTATGATTATGGGTGGACATGCTTTAGGATTAAGGAACATCCTTTCATTAACTGGCGACCACCCAGCATTAGGTGATATGCCTGAAACCAAACCTGTTTTTGATTTAGATTCCGCTACTTTAGTAAAGATAGTTAGAGAAATGGTCGATACTGGTAAGATTAATGGTCATGAAATTGAATCTCCACCAACTCTTCATGTAGGGGCAGCAGCGAATCCGAATGCAGAACCAATGGAAGCAGAAATCTTGAAAATTGGACGCAAAGCTGAAGCAGGTACTGAATTTTTACAAACACAAGTAGTTTATGATTTGGATCGAACCATTGAATTTTTAACTGAAATAGGAAAATATAAAGTTCCTGTTCTCTTAGGAATTTTTCCTATGAAAAGTTATGGAATTGCAAAAGGTTTCGATACATTCGTTCCGGGTGTTTCTGTTCCAAAGGACATCCTAGCAAAATGGAAATCGATAAAAACAGAATATTCTACTGACAAAAAAATGCAAAATGAGGTTTATGATCAAGCAAATTATGAGTTCTTTAAGCCCTTTATTACAGAATTAAGAAGAAAGAATTTACTTAGCGGAATCCATTGTATGGCAGTTCATTATCCTCGAATCTTTCCAAAGCTAGAGGCAGTAATTAAAAGTTCAAATTAAATAAATTTTTTATATTTTTATTATTTTTGAAAGATTATTTTTTAATGTTCTTAGACGTAAAGCTCTTATTAATAAGCTTGAACTCATTTACGAATTTATTTCTAAATCATTAATAAAAACTTTAAAAATGATATTAATAAAAATGAACTTATGGAATCATACGATTTAGTTGTTATAGGCAGTGGAGCAGGATTGAATGTTTTAAATGTAGGTCTCCAGGTAGGCATGAAATGTGCGCTTGTAGAAGATACAAAACTAGGAGCGACATGTTTAACTCGGGGTTGTATACCTTCAAAAGTTTTAGTTCACCCTGCAGATTTGATTAGAGAGGCACAACATGCAGTTAAAGTGGGAGTTCATTTTAATGTAGAAAAAATCGACTGGCATTTAATTTCCAAAAGGATGTGGACACAAATTGACGAAAGTAAGCAGATAGAGGAAGGCTTATCACAGGTTTCCAATTTTAAATTATATAAAGGTGTTGGAGAATTTACGGGAGAATATGAAATGCAAGTAAAATCTACTGATGGAAAGGAGATTCTTGGTAAATTTAAAGGTGAGAGGTTTGTTATCGCCTCTGGAGCGAGATCATTTATTCCTCCAATTGAAGGATTAGAAGATGTAGGCTATATTACTAATGAAAATTTTTTTGGTGACAAATTTCCAAATCAACCATGGAAAAGTCTTATAATTATTGGAGGAGGTGTAATTGCCGCGGAATTTGCTCATATATTCTCAGCTATGGGAACAGAAGTCTCAATCATCGAGATGCTTCCTCGTTTAGTGACGACTGAAGAACCAGAAATCAGTCAATTTTTAGAACAAAATTTTAAGAAATATATGAAAGTCTATGTTAATCATAAAGCAATTAAAGCAAAATTAAAGGAAAAAACAAAAATAGTAATTGCTAGAAATATGGAGACCGGTCAAGAAGTTGAAATTACAGCAGAAGAAATTCTTGTAGCTACAGGTCGACGTTCAAATGCAGATCTATTGAAGGTTGAAAATACTGGTGTCGAAAAGGATCAGAAAGGTTGGATAGAAACAAATAAATATTTGGAAACAAATAAAAAAAATATTTGGTGCATCGGTGATGCTAATGGTCTGTATCAATTTCGTCATAAAGCAAATTATGAATCAGAAATTTGCACTAATAATATTTTTGGTTCAGAAGATCAAAAGCGTTCAGTAGAATATTCTTCTGTTCCATGGGCGATTTTCACTTATCCACAAATCGGTCATGTTGGAATGACTCAAGCAGAAGCAATAGAAAAAGGGCATGAGATTTATGTAGCTAAAAAAAATTACTCAACCGTAGCAAAAGGTTTCGCCATGGGTTTTAAAACTGGTGACAAAGATGATGGATTTGTTAAATTAATAGTTGATAAATCATATAGAATTTTAGGAGCCCATGTTGTTGGCCCTCATGCAGCCGTTCTCGTTCAACCATTTGTGTATTTGATGAATTCAGGATTTACTTGCGTTTTACCAGAATCTGTTGAACAAGTCAATATTCCTAAAGTTGCCCGCGCTTGTCCAGAAGGTGGGTCATTTATGCCAATTTATCATTCTATGGTTATTCATCCTTCACTTAATGAGGTGACAGGTTGGGCAATTGGTAATTTACAACCGATAAATATTAAAATGGAGCATCACGAGCATCACCGTAATCATGATCATTAATCCAATACATCTATCTTTTTTTCTTCCTACTTTTTTGCTTTTCAAAATGAATTAACCAGCAAATATTTAGACTTTATAACCTAATATTAAGGTAAGATGGTTTTAAAAAATGATAAAAAAAGAGGATATAATTTAATAGGACAAATATTTACTCCTAAATATATCGCAAAATTTATGGTTAAAAACATATCTAATTTTATTACGACCGATAAAAAAACTCATCATTTAAAAGTTTTGGAACCATCTGTAGGAGAAGGTATATTTCTGAAATATCTTATTCAAAGCAACTTTTTAGACATAACTGCTTATGAAATGGATAATCGTTTGAAGAATAATCTTTTAAAGAATTATCCTCACGTAAGATTTATTTTTGAAAACTTTTTGGGTTCAGATCTAAATGAAAAGTTTGATATAATTATTGGAAATCCTCCTTATTTAGGTCAAAATTACAACGCAGATGTATTTAAAAATTATATAAAGAAATTTCCAATTTGTAAAAAATATTTTGTAGGAAATATGGATTTATTTTATTACTTTATCCATTTAGGGATTTTAAAGCTTAAACCAGGTGGAATTTTATCATTTATTACAACAAATTATTGGTTAACAAAATCTAAAAAAACAGGGATAAAATTATTAAAACCCCATATATTAGAGGAATGTTTTTTACTTCAATACATTGACTTATCAAATATGACTTTATTTAAAGGAGCAGAGGGGCAGCATAATTGTATTTTTATTCTTAGGAAAAAAACAGATCTGGAGAAGCAACGATCCGTAAACGAACCTATTCAAGTAATTCAGATTACAAAGAATGGAAATTCAAGTAATAATAATGAAAATTTTAATACATTGATTTTTAAAGAGGGATTATTAGGAGATGATAATAGAAGCATAAGAAAGTATAAATCTGCTATAACTAATAATGATTTGAAACCAGATCGAAGTTGGAACTTATTATATCCGGAAGAGATTAAGGAGATTATTGATAATATTGAAAAAAAATGTATCGTTAATGGTAAAATCTCTTATCTTAAGGATAGATTTATAGTACGTAATGGTATAATTTTTATTAAAGATAATTTATTTATTTTAAATGAAGGAAAGAATCTTAAAATAGAGAAGCGAGATGTATATATAAAAATTAATAATAAATTTGTAAAGATTTTAGATAGTGAGAAAGAAAGACTTAAGAAAATTTATAAAAGTAAATCAATAAAGTCTTACAGTTATTATAAAGGTGATCATACCGGGTATGCTATCTATTTTAATAAAAATGAATTTAATGGTGCGAATATAGAGGAAAGAAATCGATTTTTTGAAGAAAAATATCCAAATCTAATTCAATACCTAAAACAATATAAAACAGAATTACAAAATATTTTAGTTAATGCGAAAGAGAATCCAAATGATTATTTTTTTCCAAGAAGAGGGACGTTTATCCGGAGAAATGAAAATGATTCCAATGAAACCTTAATTGATCTTGAACCTTTTTATGAAAAGGGTACAAAGATCTTTTTTAAGTATATATCTAACGAGAATATTTTCGGATATTCAAATTCATCATATTTTGCTACATCTGATACATATTTCTTATGGCCAAGATTTATCCAAAAATCTATTGATTACACATTTATGATAGCGTATTTGAATTCTAAATTAGTCCGTTTTTTATTTAACGCAAAAAATATTCGGATAAAGCGAAGTAAGACAAAATTAGAATATGATCTGCCCATCCCTTTTATAGAAAACTTTACATCAGAAAAGGACTGTAAGAAAATATCTTTAATAAAAAAATTAACAAAACAATTAGTTCTATCCAGCGGGAATAGAAAAGAAATTCAAGTAAGAATTGATAAATTAATTTTCGATTTATTTAAGGTAAAAGAAAAAGAGATTAATCTCTTATTTAACTTCTTCTATAATTGTTAATTAATATCAATCCTATTTGATATCTTATTTAAGCAAATCTAAAGCTTTTTTAACCGCTAAAGGCGCTGTGAGTGCCCATCCATCAGCACCTTGTTCATAGGCTATTTTTTCTGAAACGGGGCCCCCACCAGCCATAATTTTCACTCCATTTGCTTGTAACTTTTTTTCTTTAGCTAAATTAACGATTTTTCCGATTTCAGGAAACCTTGAGCTTAGCATTAACGAAATTAAGATAAAATCTGCATTGTTTTTCTCTGCCTCTTCAACAAATTTCTCAGCAGGAACATCAAATCCCAGATCAATAATTTTGAAACCTTCAGCTTCAAATAGGTATTTCACCATGTTCTTGCCAAGATCATGAATATCTCCTTTCACAACGCCAATAACAGCTGTTCCTTTACTATCTGTTTTAGCTTTTTCTGGATCTATTTTAGATTTTAAAATATTCGCACCCGCATAGAATACATCTGAAGCTATTATCATATCTGTTATAAAGAAAGTGTCTTCATAGTGATCTGCAATTTCTTTTAAGCCCAAGTATAGTCCCTCCTTTATTGCTTTTAATGGGTCAATTCCAGCCTTTATTGCTTCCTTAGCAGCTTCTTTAGCAGTCTCTTCATCAAAATCTAGAACACTTTCCTTAAGCTTCTTTAAAATTTCTTCATCTGACATAGCTTTTAACCTCCTTCTTCTTCATAATTGGCTCCCTTACCAGTTTGAAAATTTTTACCATATGTCCTAGCAGCTTTAACAACAGCCATCGCATTATATAAGGGTGCATAGGGTGGATATTCACAAGACGCTCCAAGAATATAACCTGCGGGTGACTTTCCGAAAACTTCAAGTTGCCTTTTACATTCCGCTATAACTTCATAAGGATGTGCCCATGCAAGTAATGAAACGCTTAAAAATCCTAAAAATATTAATTTCTTCCCATATTTTTCAACCATTTCCTGTTCAGTTTTTATACCATCAGGTAAGTATGCATTTTGAATAAGAACTGGTCGAAGATGTTCAATTAACAGATCAAAATAGGGACCTCTACCACAAGTATGAACCATATAAAAAACTCGTTTTTTTCTCACAAAATTGGCAATCTTCTTTTGATAAGGCATATCCAATTCTAACCACATTTCCTTACTCATAAGTTCTCTTTCGGCTAAAACTACAGGAACCATGATTGTTCGAGCTCCTGCCTCAATTTGTTTTTCAATATATTCTATTTGAATATCGGTTACAATTTCTTGAGCTTCATGGAGCTTGTCTTTATGATACGTGAAATCTCGGACGAGTTCATTAATATTACGAAGCCGGCTTATCAATCCTAATGGACCTATTGTCATCCCTCCTATCATTAAATCAGGTAATTCCTCCTTTATGGTTTTAACTACTCTTATTTGATTTTTCATCCTGTCAGCATGGGACCAATCAAATAATTTACCTATGTTTTTATAATCATCTGGAGATTTAAGAACTGGATTATAAGGATCTGGATAACCCGCGTTATCTGGGGGATATATGATTTTTGCTCCAAAACCTTGAGCCTCAACGCAAAGATCTGGCATTGCTGTAATACCATCATACCCAATAAGCTGTTGAGCTTCTATTTGACATCTTAAGAATAAATCTGGTTTTGTAGCATATTCTCCATAGTTTAACCGTCTAAGCTGAGCTGCTGCTGCTGAAACGAATGGAAAGCACGGAACTCTATCCAGTTTTTTTCGTAATAAAAGACCCGTTATCCTTTCCATTGGAGTCATATACTCTATACATTCTTTGGGCAATTTTTCTGCTTTTGACATAATATTCACTTCTTTCTAAAATTATTTTTTGACTACAATACAAGTTGTTAATATTATTTGAATAAAATAATGGATTACTACTTTTTTAAAGCTTTCAGCTATTTAAAGCATGTTCTTTATATATAATGCTAAAAATGAATATATATACTTTATTAAAAGACTTCTTCATTGATAAATTAAAAGATCTTAAAGTTATAGAACAAATATTGCAAAAGAATTCAAAAGAATAATATACAGTTGCGAAATTTTCTTTTTTGATTTTTTCACATTTTAATTATAAATGTGGTCAACTAAATTGAGTGAGTTTCCTAAGTTTGATGATGTAGGTAGTTTTCCATTACCGAATTATGTGGATAAGGAAGTGTTTAAGCAGTTTTATTGGACTGCCTATAAAGCAATAATAAATAAAGTGGATATTTTTGAGCATCGAGGAATTTATAATTATTTTATTCACCCACTTCTTCAATCATTTCAGTTTAAATTAAAAGCAGGAGTAGAAATAGTTAATTATCCCCAGCATATGGATATGTACAAACAATTTTTAAAGCCATTATCTGATTATGAAACTGAGCCAAATTTAATAGATCCAGATAAAGCTTTTATTCCAGAAATGTTCGTGCTTGATAAATTTGCGGTGGAATACTATGAAAAAACAGATGAGCCTCTCAATATTAAATTATGTATAACAGGACCTATAGAAATGTATATTAAGAAATTAAATTTTACGATTTATTTAGATATGGCATTAAATTTTGCTAAATCAATAAATTCTTTCTTAAAAAATTCCATTATCAATACAAAATACATGAAAACTTCAATCATTTCTGTCGATGAACCTTCTTTTGGTTACGTTGATTTAATTAATATTGATAATGATGAATTAATACAAGTTTTTGACAAAACTATAGAAAAAATTGAGGCTATACATCAATTCCATATTCATACTCTTAATTTAGCATCAATTCCTTTACAAACAAAAAATTTTGATGTTTTAACTTGTGAATATGCTTCAAACAAAACTAACAAAATTCCAAAAAGAGAACTAGAGCACCATGATAAATTTATCCGTGTCGGTATTACAAGGACTAATGTTAATAATATCATGGCAGAAGCTTTAGATTCAGGAGTTTCATATGATTTTTTAAAAACTATTGAAGGAACAATGAGTCTAATTGATTCAAAAGAAAGAATTAAAAATAATTTGCTTGAAGCTATAGAACATTATGGAGAATACTTAAAATTTGTAGGTCCTGACTGTGGATTGTCAGGCTGGTATATGCCAGAAGTGGCTTATGAATTGTTGCATCGGACTTCTGAAGTCATTGAAGAGGTAAAAAAGGAGTAATTAAACTATTTGTGGAGTTCTTAATCTAAATCAAGGTAAGGTTGATACTTCACTTTAATATTATAGCAATGACAACAATAGAACTCTATATAATCACTATTCCAAAGCATAGTTAAATGTTCTCTAGTTTTAGAACTACTATTTTTTATATAACTCTCAAAATCTAAATCTTTACCACATCTAAAACACTTTCTTTCTCTCATGAATTCATCTACATTATCTAATGTGAACCCATAGTTTAAATAGTTTATTTTCTAAACTAGTACATCTGATTTCTTTTTTCACTATATTAATTAAATGTATAAACATAACAATATGAATATTTAAATGTTTATAAATTAAAAATCCGATAATCTCGATATAAATATTAAACTGTATTTTAGTTAGGTATCATAAGTAATATTGCGTATTTAGTCAATGGGGTTAAAAATATGTGAAAATCAATTGAATCTCAAACGTGTAATCCGTGTAAACAAAAATTTCAATTTGAATCACATATAATTCCTTTTAAAATAGCTTTTGGGGTAAAAAAATGCATCCGGTTGGCTAATACGTATATTACTTACTTTCATACCATATCTTAATGTATAAGCAACTAATTCTGGAATAAGAGAAATCATTCTTTTAAAAGTAAAGATAGTTCTTAAATTGCTTAATCTACCAAGCAATTCTAAATAAATATTCGAAATGTATTAGCCTATTTATTCACAAAATCTTAATTATGATATAGTAGTATTAATTAATAATTTATTAACTGACATTTTATCTTAACTACTATAATCACAAAAATTACCGAAATGAACGTAAGTATTATTAGAATATTGTAGCTTGAAATAGTGTTTTTAGTTCCATCTAGAGTGCGTCCTGGTTCAAACCATTCTGGAGGTTCAAAATCCTCAAAATCGTAAAAAATCCTACTCGTAGTTATTTCTGTTGAAACCATATAACTTTCAGCCCAAAAACCCCTTTGAAATCTTTCAAAATCACAACTATCACAGCCTCCTTCCAACCATAATTTGAGGATTCCTCTCCATTCATAATCGTTTAATCGTGTATAATCAGATAAATTAAATTCATAAAAAGAAAATACTGGACCTGCAACAGTTATATCTTCACCATCCCATCCAGGAACGATTGCTATTAATGGTTCTAAAAGACCAGTAGCTAAGTGTAAGATGTCCCCTGTATTTGTGTCCGTATGTATGTCAGCAACTAGTGATGTGCGTGTATTTGGCCAAATTTCTATTTTTCCGTAAGTTATATCAAGCTTCCTAATTATATCACCTAACCATCCAACAACAACCTTATCTCCAGAAATCCAATCTTCTCCATAGGTTGATTTAATAAATTGCTTTTCTTCTTCAGTTAACTGTGAACCGTTTAGTTCTTTGTAAGAAATTGTCTCAAGCATTACACCTGCTTCATAAAAATTATCTAATGCCCAAAAATAATCATAATCATTGGTAGAAAAATTATATCCAATTGTTTCTAACGGTTTTAACGAAGAATTATACAGTTGACTTAATTGATTTAAGGTTCTGTAAAATTCTGGATATGGTTCAACATAACCTATAGGTGTGTTATAATGTACTATTGCACTAAGAGTTGTCATTGATTGCTTTGAGTAGAGGATCATGTCATGTTTCAATTGAGTCCATGAACCCATAATAGTTGTGAGTTTTTCATCTAACCAAGCAGATGAGTTCATGAATTCAGGCAGGATAATACTTCCATTGCATTCAGGTTCAGTAACAGCAATATTTTTTAACGATTCAATCCACTGCCAATGAGCAGTTTGTTTTTCTAATCCAGTAAGATTACCCAATTCCTCCTGCATCTCTAATATTTGTTCTAGTAATCCTGGATATTTATCAAATTCATTTATAAGAAGCTCAAATGAGCGGTCTGATTCTAAACATGCTGCTGCGAAATCTAAACTAGTTGGTAAAAATCTATAATTACCAACATAGGGATAGACGAAGTGATTAAGAGCATAGCTGTCTAGGGTTAATCGCTCACCAAACACCACAAATGTTTTAGGAGAATAATTTGCACCCGCTATAACATCAATAATAAAAGGGGATTTAGGTTTTGGAATTGTTGGATCATTTAATACATTTTCTTGGACCTGGGTTACTAAATTATTATCAATATCACCAATATTCCATAAATCACCTATAAGATCTTTACAAATATTATCAATCATAAGTGGAGATATTGAATAAGTTTGACCAACAATTACATCTAAAAATGATTTAAATATATTCCAAATTTCGAGACCAGACACATTATTCTCTAACCATGTAATAGTTGTTTCTTTCAATAGCCATGTAGTCTCTAATGTAGATTTAATCATATCATTTGGGTTTGTCTGAAGAAAGCATTTCCCTAGATAATCATCAAAAAAGAAAGGGATTCGAGAAAACCATTTAAATAATCGGAAGTAACTTTGCAAGGTTTCTGAAAGGATGTAATGTCCTCTTGGTTTATATTGACTGAAATCATCAATAAATCGCCTTGTTAATTCAGTGTCAAATTGAGAGATAGCTGATTCTAATGAAATTTCATCCATTATGGCATTTAAGATCTTTTCTGAAGCATTTTTAATATCTGGAGGGAGTCCTTCACTATAAGTCGAGTTCGCTAGTTCAGAGGCTACTATAAGATAAATTAGAGTATCTCCCATTAAAAAATTATTATTATATTCCATTAATGCATTTAAGGCAATCTTATCAGCTAGTTCACTAAGAAGAGGATAGAAGATTTTTTCTTCGAGCTTTTTAAGAGTATAATCAAAGATTAAATGCCATGTATGAAGCATGGTATCAGTTGTTATGAAAATGGGCAACTCATTCTCCCAGTAAAACTTATAAGCATCTAATATATCGTCCGTTCCCATTCGATTTAAAACAACAAACTTATTATCGTTTAATAATTGCTTTTCTGAACTTTTTAATTCAAATGCTTTATTTATTAACTCAAAATATTCTATGTCGTAAAGATCGTCATTATTATAATTATATGATGAATTTGGGTAGGATTCTCCAACTCCAAAAGAAGATAATGCAAAGATTAATGAACTAGTGAGGAAAATAGCAAAAATTAATCTTTTACGATCCATTATTTTTCGTAATTAAAGATCAATCTTATATATAAAAACATTTTTGTAAAAATTTCAATTATATTTTATATCTATTATATTTTTAAAAAAGACTAGTAGAACACTTTTTTTCTAAAACCAATAGATTTTTATATGTAAAGGTTCATATGTCAATTGAGGAATGACAAAAAAATTAAAATCATAAAAATCAAAGGTGAAAACTGTGCAGGATGATTTTGATGATATTATTGATGAGATTAAGAAGCTTTTTAAGGTAGATTCAGATATTTTTGATATAGATGTTTTATTTATTCCAGAAGAAGATATTGATTTAGGATTAAAGCCTTATGATAAAAAATTGTACGGATTTAAGATATCATATCATTTTGAAACAGGTATGGATAAACCTGAGATAAAAATTGAAGGTAATATTGATGATGAAAAAATTAAGGACTTCTTAAAAAATGTGGATATGAATAAATATCCAAAGTTAAAGAAACTATTTGATTCACACTCTAAAAAAGAGATTGATGCGAGTGAACTTACATTAGAGACATTAAAGCAAGATGAAGAAATATATGTTTTAGAACCATATACTGAGATTAATGAAGATAAAGAATATATTGAGATTCTAATTGAAGTTCCAGGGATTGAAAAAGGAGATGTTAAGATAGATTTTAGTGCTGATGGTAAAATATTATTGCTTACCGCTCAAAATAAAAATCGGAAATATTTTAAAAAGATTAATCTTCCTTCTAAGTCATTAAAGGTAAACTATGAGTTAGATGTAAATAATGGAATTGCATATATAAAAGTGAAGAAACTAAGTAAATAAATTAGTAATTATAAAATAATCATTTTAATAAATATTTTAGAAATAGGATTTATCACGAATATATGATGATGATAAAAGATGAGTGGAATAACAAGGGAATTTAAAGGGAATTGGAGAAAAGTTAAAATAAAGGACGCTTATAAGATAGATGCAGGAAGAGGTAGAATCAGAATCGATCCAGACTTAATTAAGGAATTAAACCTCAGAACTGGTGATGTAATCGAAATTTCACATCCGGTGGCAGAAAGGAAAACAGCTGCGTTGTTGTATCCCGGAAAAGAGGAAGATAAAGGTACTAATTCCATCAGAATTGATTCTTCGTTACGAAGAAATTTAAATGCCTCTTTAGATGACATAGTAGAAATACGTAAAATAGAAGCTAGTCTCGCAGAAAGAATAACATTTGCAGGTTTAGAAGAGTCCATTATATTGAGGACCCCTCAACAAATAACACAAATACTAGAGAACCGAGTAGTTACTAAGGGAGATATTTTAAGTTTTAATGCTATGGGTCGTAGAATTGATTTTGTTGTTATTGATTACCATCCTAAAGCTGAGGCTGTTAGGATCTATTTAGACACTAAAATTACTATTTCAGAAAAGACACATAAAGAATTTGAGGAATTAGAAAGAAGAAAAGTCACATATGAAGATATTGGAGGTTTAGAAGAAGAAATTCAGAAAATCCGTGAGATGATTGAATTACCAATTAGACATCCTGAACTATTCAAAAGAATTGGTATTGATCCACCTAAAGGGGTTTTACTTCATGGACCTCCCGGAACAGGAAAAACATTATTAGCGAGAGCAGTTGCGGGAGAAACTGAAGCTCATTTTATAACAATAAGTGGGCCAGAAATTATGAGCAAATTTTACGGTCAAAGTGAAGAAAATCTTCGTAAAGTTTTTGAAGAGGCTAAAGAAAATTCACCATCAATCATTTTTATTGATGAATTAGATTCAATAGCCCCTAAGAGAGGTGAAGTTACTGGTGAAGTTGAAAGAAGGGTTGTTGCGCAATTATTATCACTATTAGATGGTTTAGAAGGGCGTGGTGAAACTATTGTAATTGGCGCAACAAATAGAGTAAATGATATCGACCCTGCTTTGAGAAGACCTGGTAGATTTGACCGTGAAATTGTGATTGGAGTTCCTGATACTGATGGGCGTTATGAAATTTTATTAATCCATACACGTGGAATGCCCTTATATGAAGATGTTGATCTTCGGCTAATCGCTGAAAAGACTCATGGGTTTGTTGGTGCTGATGTAGAGGCATTAGCAAAAGAATCTGCAATGTTAGCCATAAGAGAAATTTTGCCTAAAATAAATCTAGATAAGCCAATTCCTCCTGAAATGTTAAGGGATCTTCAAATTAAAATGAATCATTTCGAAACAGCATTAACAGGTATCGAACCATCTGCTTTAAGAGAAGTATTAATTAGCCAACCAACTGAATCCTGGGACGATATTGGGGGGCTAGAGGACGCTAAGCTCCAATTAAGAGAAGTAATCGAGTGGCCATTAAAATATCCTGAATTGTACTCACATTTAAAATCAAAACCTCCAAATGGGATTTTACTTTTTGGACCTCCCGGAACAGGAAAAACATTATTAGCCAAAGCATTAGCTCATGAAAGCGAAGTAAATTTTATATCAGTAAAAGGTCCAGAATTTTTATCGAAATGGGTTGGTGAAAGTGAAAAAGCAGTGAGAGAAACATTTCGAAAAGCAAGATCAGCAGCACCTTGTATAATTTTCTTTGATGAGATAGATGCTATAGCTGGTTTGAGAGGTAGATTTGCAAGTTCTCAAGTCACAGAGCAAGTTGTATCACAGTTATTAACAGAGATGGATGGATTAGAAGGGTTAAAAGATGTTGTTTTACTTGCTGCTACTAATAGACCAGACATGCTTGATCCAGCTTTATTAAGGTCAGGTAGATTTGGCAGGCATATTGAGATACCTATGCCAGATAAAACATCACGAAGTGATATTTTTAAAATCCATCTTAGAAACAAGCCATTGGCAGCTAATGTGGATATTGATAAAATGGCGGGAGATATGGAAGGCTATACAGGAGCAGATATTCAAGCAATTTGTGAAGAAGCTACTCTACTAACTATTCGAAAGGCAGTTGTTAATAAAAATATCAATACTCGAGACGCAGAATCTGTAAAAGAAGTGAAAATTTCTAAATCTGAATTTAATGAAGCATTTGAAAAAGTATTAAAATCAGCAGATAAAGCAAAGAAATCTCATGAAAGATATTCAAATGAACCTTCAGAGGAATTATATAGATAATAAAAATATAATCAATTTCTAAGTTATTTACGAAAAAAGAGAGATTAAATATGGTAATAGAAAATCAAGAAAACATAAATAAAATTATTAATTTAGATACCTTACTAGAAATATTAGGTAATCCTACAAGAAGAGTTATTTTAGCAAAACTAGCTAAAGTACCACATGGTGCTTCAGAATTAGCGAGATCATTAGGTATTTCTCGTCAAGCAGTTCATTCTCAATTGAAAATTTTATCTGATAATGGTATAATTGAAAATATAGATCCCAAACCAAGAGGTGGGAAATATCGGATAATGAGCAATCTCTCTTTAAGAATTGATTTAACTCCGGATTATTATAATATTGAGTATAATGTTGCTACAATAGATGAAAACAGTGAAATTGTTAAGCTAAAAGATATTGGATATAATGTTGATTACAAGAAAATTAAAAACCCTAACAAAAAATTAAGATTTTTAGGAGAAAAAATTAAAGAAATTGAACAAAACATTATAGAATTAGAAGAGGAAAGAAGTGATTTACTGCAAAACAAAGAATGTCTTATAGTAGAGCTTAAAAATTTAATAGGACAACAATATGAAGGCCAACTTAGGAAGGGACGCTCTATTTTGGAAAAAGAAATTTTTTATACACTATTTTATAATCCAATAAAGTATTTCAAGAGAATCAATATCGATAGCTTATTAGATGATATGTTTTTTTCCGACATGGATCTTATTAGTAGGGATCAAAATAAAGTTTCTGTTAGACATTTATTAAGAGATTTGTCTAATCTGATGGATTTTTTAAAAGAAGATGAAGATGATTGGTTTTTTGATATATAAGATTGTCTTACTTTTCATTAATTTTGTTTATTAAAATAACTATTTGAGGTTATTATATGAATCTTCATGATTTTAAAAAAATAATGCCAGAAATTTTTGAAAAAGTAAAAAAAGATGTTAGAAAAATATATGGACGCCATCGAGCAGGATTAAGTTTAGGATTAGTTGAGATGGGTATATTTCGTGGAGGTTTTATAGGTGGGATGCACTTTTACCCTGGTACAGAAATACTCATAAATAAAACTCCTTTAAAGATCATTTTAGAAGAACAACCTAACGATATAGTCTGGGCTTATACATATCATATCCTTTTACATGAATATGTCCACTCTTTAGGAATCTTAGATGAACAACAATGTAGAGCGATAACATTAATAATTAGCGAAGAAATTTATAATGATGTAGATCATCCTGCTATAATATTAGCAAAGAAAGGAATCGGAACCTACTTTCCGAACTTGCCGTTAATTTATGCTCCTTTAGATCTTCAACCTGATGGAATTTCTATTGAATATATTTATGGTTTTGATAAAGAAAGCTACTCTTATTACTCTTAATAAAACTTCTTTTTAAATATTTAGCACATTAAAATTAATTATAAAGCACTATTTAGGTTAAATAGATTCGAAAAATGGAATGAATGGTTGAATAAAAATTTCAAAAACGTCTCCCGAAGAAGAAACTCAAGAGGAACAAATAAATAAAAATATCGAGATCACTCCAGAACAACTCATTCTTAATTGGAAATTTAAAGAAGTTAATAAAAAACTTATATATGATATAAAAAAATGTATTGGATGCAGTTTATGCAAATTAGTATGCCCTGTTGATGCAATTGAACTTGGACCTATTCCTGAAATTGCCCAAAATATTTTAGATGAGAGTAATCCTAAAATTTTAATAGATTATGATAAATGTTGTTATTGTATGTTATGTGCAATAGTATGTCCAAATGACGCTTTTCATGAATCTATTGAACCTGAAGGGCAAATAGATATGGATGAATATCCTTCAATTGGAAATTTTTTTAATATTGACAAAAAGAAATGTATAGAGGATAAAAAAAACGAGATATGTATTCTATGTTTAAATGTTAGAACTAGAAATAACATTCAGGATTACTATAGAATTGAAAAAGAATGTCCAACTCAATGTTTTCATATTGATTCTCCTATTAAAGGAGAAGTAATTATTAAAAAAAATATGCTTTATAAATGTGATCCACAGGGATGTAAAGCATGTGTGAATATATGTCCTACTGAATCTTTCTTTATCCCAGAAAGTGCCGCAGATGTAAAAAAATATGGAAAAATTGCTTGTAATGAGGATGAATGCTTTTATTGCGGAGCATGTGAAAATTCTTGTCCTGATGATTTAATAATTGTTGCTAGAAAAAACATTGATATAATTGATCCAAAGAAACAAGGTAATTTTCCATGGATCCAAGGGTGGATAAAAGGTATTAAAGAAATCTTAAGAAAACGACTTATTCATGGAAAAGAACAAATAGAAATTCCTATTATTGAAGAAGAGGTTAAAAAAGTAAAAGAAAAAATAGAAGAAGAAATCCCTCAGCTTTCTGATGAAGATCGAAAAAAATTAAATGAACTAAATGAAAAAGTCCAAAAATTCCTACAATCCTCGAAAATAAGATATTGGATAAAAGATAAAAAAACTGATCTGATAATAAAAGAACTGAAGAAATCTTTAAATAAATAAAATTAAGGCTAGAATCAGTAGATACCTCTTTTTTGTACTAAATTATCACTAATCCGATTAAGAAAAATGTAATACAACTTGTTTTCAAATATTTTTTTCAAAATTGATAGAAGGAGCTTGTGGAGTAAAATTAAATATGAAGGAATTTAGCAATGGAGTAGTAAAGAGAACCAATATATCCGAAACTCTTGCAAGTATGGTCCTTTTGTGACTATTAATTTTTCGCAAGAATCATGAGCTTAGCTTGATTAAGTTCTCCTTTCATGAATTGATTTATAAATACCAATTATACCGTAAGGAGTTATAACTAATCCAATTAAAATAAAAATAATTCCTAAAATTAGAATACCATATTCAACACCCCAAGCAGTTCCCCGCCAAGAAGTATCTATCATTATCATTAAAAAAAAGTAAATCCACGATAATCCTATACTGAGAATAATTATCCCATTTACTATTCCTACTATCCCTTTATTTCTATTTGTTTCTCCGCTCATCTTTTTTAGATATGATCTATAAATTCCAATTATGATTATACTTCCTATAGGAAGTATAAAAAGACTAAGAGATCCAAAGATAGCGGAAGATAAAGGACTAAGGAAGAGAACAGCAACTATTGGCATAATGATAACCATTATAAGAGATATATAATAATTTCTCTTTATTTTCTCATCAGTAATTTTAAAATCTTCAGAGAGGTTTTTCTCTGTATCACTTTCTTTTTCAGAAATCTTTTTCCACCTTTAATTTTTGGACTTTTCCGATTTTGTAAAAAATTATATCAATATACAATTTAGTAAAATTAATATTTAAAGGTATTGTACATCCAACTCCTCCTTTTTTTCTTTATTCTACAAAAAATTTTTTCGAAGTAACTGATTCTAGATATTAATACTAAATTTTCAGTAATTATGGATGGCTGTTTATAGCATTGAATAAACTAATTGTTAATTAAAGATCAAAAAAACTTAATATTTTTCAAAATTCTTTTTTTTATTTAAAATCCTTTTTCTTTAAATATATTAAGATATAATAATGTTGACCTTAGCATATTTAAATCAAAAAATTCTAAGTAAATGGTAAAATGATTGTAAAAGTTAAAGTAAAAACCGATAAAAAGCATAATAAGAAAGTTATTATCGCTTGGATACAAAAACATAAAGATTTTGATAAGGATATTGAAGAAATCTTAAGATTTTTCAAAGATCAAGTAAATTATTCCATAAAAAGTAGGATCTATGACTACTATAGAATTACATCTAATAATCCTGCTATAATGTTGTCTCTAATCTCATCTGTTCATGAGTTAATCGCTGAAAGTTATTTCAATACAGAAGAATCAATAGAAATTCAAGAACCACTAGAAATGAAAGATGAAATATCATAAAATCTTATCTACTTAATTAAAATTCGTATTAAACAAATAATCGCTTTTATTTTATATTATATTTTTAAAGAGAATTGATTAAATATTAAAATGTAAGAATTGGGAGAGGGGGGATTCGAACCCCCGACCCCTTGGTCCCAAACCAAGAATCATACCAAGCTAGACTACCCTCCCGCTGTTTCAGGAGAAATTTTTTAGTATTATAATAATATAGTTAAAAAAATTCTTACAATAAATTAATTTTATAGAAATTATTATTTTTTTTCAAGTTTTCTTTTTTTCAATAAGAACCAAGAAGTAATATTCCCCACCCAATATTCAATAGATATTCT
>JBHLMP010000006.1:0-95494 GCA_048938025.1 Promethearchaeota archaeon | reverse complement strand
AAACAATTAAAGAGCTTTTAGAAGAACTTGATCGAGAAAATTTTGTAAGATTAAAAAAAACAAAAAGTTTGATTAAATTATAAGGAAATTGATAAAAATGAAATTAGATAATAAGATGAGTCTATTTAAAGTAACAATAGATAGGAACTATAAAGATATACTGTTACTAAATCTCGCAAAATTTAAGATAACTCATATAAAATCACGAATAGAATATGACGTAAAAAGAAATACAGAAGAAGAAGAGCTTTTTAAAGAAAAAATCAAGAATTTAAGGTTAAATTTAGATATTTTATTTAAAAAACTTGAAATTAATGAATCTGATTTTAATGTATTAAAAGGCAAAGTAGATGATAAATTAAACTACGTTGCAAAGGACTCACATGAGTTAATTAATTATCTTTTAGAAGAAATAAATTTTTATACAAATAGATTCAATGAATTAGAAAAGTATATCATAAATACAAAAATAGAATTAGAAAAAATAAATAATTTAAATAAAACATATCAATTTCTAGAAAAATTTGATTTGTCTCGAGATAATTTCAATTATTTATCTCAATTTAATTTTAAAGCATATACAACTTTTTCAAAAAATTTAGCGATTTTAGATTCTCTTTTTGAATTTTCTGAATTACCCAATATTATTCAAACACAACCTATATCAAGTGATAGAACAACCTTCTTTATAATTTATCCTAAAGATGAAGAAAGTATTTTTAAAGATAAGCTTAGCATTATTCATGCTGAAGAAGTGCCAATATTAAAAAAATATTTGACTTCAAAGGGAATCAACTTTGATAGAATCAATAAAGAAATTGAACTAGTAGAAAATTATTTGCTAAAATATGAAAAAGAAATAAGAGGAATTAAAGAACATAATTTATTAAAATTTGCAGCAATTAATGAAGTTACCTCAAATCTAGAGGAATACAATTGGGCGGAGAATCAATTCGAAGAATTATCATTGAACAAGTTAAGTTATAAATTTTTTGTTATTCAAGCGAAAAAGGAAGAAATAAAACAAAAATTAACTGAAGTTTTTCACGACAAGATTAAAATTGAAATAACTAATATTGGAAAAAGAGGAGAACTAATAAAAGATAGGACAATAAAAAAATCGCCGACTAAAAAAATTATGAAAGAAGATTCTACAAGCGAAATAAAAGAAAATTGGGAAAAATTGAGTGAAGAAACTCCGACGATGATGACTCATAATCGGATAATAAGACCTTTCGAAACTTTAACAAAGATGTATGGTACACCCTCATATTCTGAAATCGATCCAACTCCATTTTTATTTATTACATTCCCTTTATTATTTGGAATTATGTTTGGAGATATAGGACATGGATTGGTATTAGTAATTTCTGGAATAATTGGTTCTTTAATCTATAAAAAAAAAGGAAGAGATTTTCATAATTTTTGTTGGATAATTTTCTGGTGTGGTCTATGGGCTATGTTAGGAGGTTTATTCTATGGTGAATTTTTTGGATCTGAAGAAATACTAGGATATCACATTGAACCAATTCCAATACCTCTCCCTTTCATAGGAACAGTAACTCTTTATGATCCTTTAGATAATGTAGTAACGATTTTAATTTTAACAATATTTATCGGAATTATTCATATTAATTTAGGTTGGATACTTCAATTTATAAATTTTTGGAAGGAATCTAAAAAATATGAAGCATTTAGCGGATCTTTAATGAAAATTTTATTTCTAGATGGTTTTATATTTTTACTTGTTCGATGGGGATTAAATCTTAACTCATGGTTTGCTGCTCCATTTCCACCTATTCTGTTTCCTTTAATACCGGGTCTCTTATTAGTAATTCTTAAACCGATAGGGAAAATAGTTGGAGTATCATATTTAAAAAAATCCTCATATGCGCAATTAATAGGAGAAGGGACAATGGATACATTTGAAACAGTTTTATCGGTACCGAGTAACGTTCTTTCATATATAAGGTTATTAGCATTAGCTTTAGCCCATATATCTTTAATGCTTGCAATTACTGCAATGGTATCGACAATTCCAGGAGAAGGCATATTCGTACAAATTTTAATTACGATATCTATAGTTTTTGGGAATTTAATAGTAATTCTCTTAGAAGGAGTACTTGTATTTTTGAATGCATTAAGGCTTCATTTCTATGAGTTTTTTTTCAAATTTTTTGGAGGTAGAGGTACAGACTTTATTCCATTCATCTTAAAGGATAATTTCTCAGAAATTATATTCAAAATCGAGGCTGAAAAAGACATAATCTCAACAGAAATAGAAAAAGAAATCGAAACTGAAAAAACTAAAGAAATTATTGAAAAAGCAAGAAATTTTATATATAATAAATTTTTTTGAGACCTAATTTACTTAATTAAGGATATAATGACACTCAAGAATCAAAAAGGTGAAAGAAAACATTCTTGGAAATATTATGGTTTTGTACTAATTTCAATAATAGTTTATGTAATTTTTCTTTTTCAGCTTTATAAAATTTTAAGAAAATTAGGAAGTTCTTTTCCTCTTGCTATTTTAATTCTCATTTTTGCTTTTTTAATTTTTTTGGGGGTATTATTTAAAGCTAAAGATATATCTCTTCTTTTTAAATCTAAACGGAAAAAAAATAAATATCTTGGAAAAAAAGATAAATTTTTAGAAGAGTATGAAAAATATCATCCATACTCTAGGAGAGTTGATTATATTAATCTTAATTTGAAATATCGTAAAAAAATTATAAATAAATGTCCTAATTGTGGAATTATGTTGGCAAGTTTTGTAAAAAAATGTCCTAATTGCGGTGAAAGAATTGTTTCTTAAGAAATGAATGAAATTCAAAACATATTCATATAATATAATTGAAAAAAATGGTCGAGTCTAATATAGAATCTAATCGTGGATATATATCTGCAATTTATGGTTCCTTAATTGAAGTAAAAGGATTAGGAAATCAAACACGTCTTTATGATTTAATTAAAATTTCCGATATTAATATTTTAAGTGAGATTATACAAATTTATGAAGATCATGTAATTGCACAATGTTTTGATAATACTACTAATTTAAAGTTAAATGAAGAAGTTATAAATTTACAACAACCATTATCAATGGAACTAGCTCCAGGATTATTATCGCATGTATTTGATGGTATTCAAAGACCATTAGAAACATCTTTTGAAACATTCAAAGGAGGAGAATTAAAACGTGGATTTGAATTCCAATCCTTATCAAGAACGAAAAAATGGAATTTTATACCACAGAAAAAGCCAAATGATAATATAAAAGGGGGGGATATAATAGGAGTTGTCCAAGAGACTCCAATTATCGAGCACAAAATCTTAGTACCTTATAATGTTTCAGGTAAATTATCCTTTATAGCAAGTGAAGGAGATTATACTATTATTAATGAGATTTATAGAGTGAAAAAATATGGTAATGAAAAATCTTTTTGTATGTTACAAAAATGTCCAATTAATATAAAAAGACCCTTTAAAAAAAAAATTAATCCAACAAAACCATTACTCACTGGGATAAGGTCAATTGATTTGTTATTTCCTATAGCGAAAGGAGGAACTTTTGCTATTCCAGGAGGCTTTGGAACAGGTAAAACAGTAATTCAAGAAAGTATTGCTAAATATTGTAACGCAGATGTTATTATCTTTATAGGCTGCGGAGAACCTGGAAATGAAATTGCCTATCTTATGAAGGAATTTTCTGAAAATTTTGATTCTAAAACTGGACGACCATTATTGGATCATATTGTTCTTGTCGTAAATACTTCAAATATGCCTGTTTCAGCACGAGAAGCGAGTCTTTTTTCAGGAGTTACAATAGGGGAATATTATCGAGATATGGGATATGATGTTGCAGTTATTGCCGATAGTATTTCAAGGTGGGCAGAAGCTTTAAGAGAAATTTCAAGTTTATTAGAAGAAATGCCAGCAGAGGAAGGATATCCTGCATATTTACCATCAAAACTCTCTAGTTTTTATGAACGAGCAGGATCTATATTAAATTATGAACAAACTCTTTCTAAGGAAGCTAGAATTGGCTCTTTAACAATTATTGGCACCATATCACCTCCAGCAGGTGATTTTAATGAACCAGTTACTGCCTCTATTAAACGTATTGTTCAAGGTTTATGGGCATTAGATCCTAAATTAGCATACTTGAAACATTATCCTGCTATTGATTGGCTTAATTCATATTCAAATTATTCTGAATATATTTTAAATTGGTGGAGAGAAAAAGATATTAAATGGATGGATATAGATATTGATTGGTATGAATGCCGTAAGCAAATTAATGAAATTTTGTCTAAGGAAAATGATTTTAAACTAGCAGTACAGTTAACAGGGGAGATTGAATTGACACAAAATCAAAGATTCGAACTTTTTATGGCAAAATTAATCAGGAATAGTTTTTTAATCCAAAATGCATTTGACAAAATAGATGCTTTTACAGATTATAAAAAATTATTGACGCTAATTAAGTTAATTCTTTTGATTTACAAGGAGGGAAAGGCTCTCATAAAACAAGGTTTTAAATTTGAAGAAAGTCAAGGTGATAATGTAATAAAAATTATTAAAAACATTAATTATTTAATTCCTAATGAAGATTTTGATCAAATTGAAAAAATGAAAGACCAAACTTTAAAGGATTCTTTAAAGTTAATGTTTGTCTCTTAAAAAAAGCAGTTTCTCCTAATTAGGGGATAAATTTAATTTTTTTTTATTTACTTAGTAAGCTTAATTTAATGAAGAGTATTTTTAATTTACACAGATTTAAAAATATTTTAAAAGAAAATCATAAATGGTTGTACAAGAAAAAATTTTTATGTTAAATTCTTTTATTTTGATAATTTTTTTTAAATTTTTTAATCTTAAAAAAAATATTGTTAAATAAAAAAATTATTATTTAAATATGATTAACGAAATTAGATACAATTCAATTTTAGTTCCAATTGATGGTTCTAACAAAAGTTTTAATGCGGTTAAATATGCTCTAAAGTTAGCATTATTTTTTAGGGACTGTTCAATTACAATTTGTCATATAATAAATAAGGACAAAATAAAGCAAATTTCAATGTACGAAGGATTAAATATAGATCAACTTGAACAAAAATATATCGAACAAGGAGAGAAATATTGTAGAAGGGCAGAACAAGAAGCTAAAATAATAGGATTCGATGATAAGAATATTGAGAGTAAAATTCTTCTAGGTGATCCAGTTGAAGAAATAATAAAAATGGCTCCAAATTTCGATATTATTGTAATAGCAGCACGAGGTAAGCAACATATTACGGATTATATCATAGGACATGTTACAGATCGAGTTATCCGTTTATCAGAGGTTCCTGTTCTCATTGTTCCTTAAATTATAAACCTCCATCTGTTATTATTCTAAATTATTAAATAAAATAATTTATTATTTCTATGAAATTAAGCTCTCTTTTAATAATATTTTCTTTAATTAGAAGATTAATCAATCTCGGGAGAATTTTTCAATATTGTATTGTAATTAAAAGATATTTTCCTTTGCATGCTATAATAAAAATACAAAGACATTAGAAGGTGTTGAAATAGTACAGATTTTTAGATCATTTCGATGTGTTAAAAAGTCAAATAAAAGTATAAAGAAATTTATAATGGCATATTTGAGACGGTTTTTAACTTTCATAAAATGTGATAAATTTGGAATGATATAATTAAAAACTAAAATATCTCCAGTTTAAAAACGAGATTGAGTAAAGATCATATTTGTTTAAACCAATTCACTGCCTTTTTACTCCCGATAAGCCCTCCACATGTTAAATTATGAACACTAATGATATTTTCTTTTGTTACAGGCTCAATATCTTCCATATTTTTAGTCTCATCAAGATGAATACCTTCACCTATTATTAAAAAATCCCCTCCTAAAGTTCTTACAATAAACGCAAGAGGAACCCATTCGTAATACAAACGTATCTTGCCTTTTGGGGAAGGGAAATACGAATAGATTCCTCCGTAATATAAAATAGCATGGAAATCTCCGACAAAACTTCCACTATATCTGTCCTTGAAACGGTTTTCAATAAGTAATTGTTCATAATTCCTACACTTACTAGACCAATATGTATAATCACCTCCCATTGCACGAATTCCTCCTTCTTTTCTGTCAGGTAATGATAACCATCCATGAAATACATAATGATAAAACGTTGGACTATATGGAGTTAGATCTAAAATAAATTCTGAAACTTTTTCATCTATAGCGAGAATGAGATTTGTGAAGATTCCATAAAGTATATAAAATGAACAGAATATTCTTCCTTCATAATATATTCCTACAATTGTTCCTACGGTTCTATTAACCGCAACATTTGAAGAACCGTCTACAGGATCAATTGTTATTCCGAATTTTCCATTACCTAAAACAGGCTCAGCCTCCTCAGAAGCAACGAACGCAAAATCTGCATCTCCTTCTTGTAAAGCTTTCAAGATTATGGAATGTGTGAGAACATCTTCATGAATTTGTTGTTCATCATATATATTTATTGAATCACCATTAGGTGTAGGAATTTCCATTCTATAACGAATTTCACGGGATGTTATTCCTCTCTCAAGCAATCCGCGTATTGGGATAGTAGCTTCAACAATAACCTTCATCAATTCAATTAAATCATTTTTATGAGGAATATTTTGAGATACATATTTTTCTAAATATTTTGAGAGTTTAATTTTTCCAATCTTTTCATTCATTGTTATCAACAATATTTCATTATAAATTTGACTTCTAAAGATAAAGAATAAGAGCTAGGGTTTAAACCACTCAAAAAAGTAGTAGCTGTTTGTTAGAGGGTTTGCGATTACAAATTTTTTTCTTACAGAAGTTGCTAATCTTCCAGCTCTCACCATATCTATAGCTGTGATTTTAGAATCATGAGGTAATACATGAACAATAAAAGGTGAATGTTCTAATCCTGGTCCCTTTTTATACACAACGAAATCTGCTCCAAATTTAAGCCCTGGTCGAGGAATATAGCCTTTTTTTCTAAGATCTTTATATATAGTATATTTTTCTTCAAATTTATGATGAATCTCTTTAGCAATTTTATGAAATTCGTTAGGGTTTAATTCTTTATCTTCTTTAACATGATAAATAGTTATTTCATCCTTATTCAATAAATAGTACGCCTCTATTAATGACAATTCTGAAGGCTTAGAGAAATATTCTAAGCGTGGTTTATTAATTCCAAGAGGACTCCCAAAAAAATTTTTTTTAACATAAAGATAAGAAGCATATAAAGGATTAAAAACGATTACTCTTGAATTTATAAATTTAGTAGGAATTTTTTTGGGGATATCTTCTTCTTTAATGTTATCAAGCGAAATTTGAGCTTCCCTTTCTTCATTCATCATTATAGAGTTATTAAAAATAATTTATTAAATCTTTCAAATTTCTAAAGATTAGGTGAAGTTATATAAATTTCAATATTAATTATTTTATAGGTAATAATCAAAAAAATTGTGATTAAAAATGGAAGTTAGACGCGCAATACACGCAGGAAGTTGGTATCCTCGATATAAATCAGATTTAATCAAAGATTTAAGTAAATATTTTATAGATAAAAAATTTGGACCTGGAACAGAACCAAAGTCATTAAATCAAGAAACAAGAACAATAATAGGAGCAGTCTCGCCTCATGCGGGTTATGCATATTCTGGAAGATGTGCTGCATTTTCGTATCTGAATTTGTTCAAAGACAAAATCCCTGATACAATTATAATATTAGGCACTGATCATATTGGGTATGATAAAATAGCGTTAATGAAAGAGGGTGAATGGGAAACCCCTTTAGGAAATTTAAAAATAGATTCAGAATTAGCCCAAAAAATTTTAGATAATAGTGAAATAATTAACTTAGATAATTCAGCATTTATAGGATATCCATTTGGAAGAGAGCATAATATTGAAATTCAATTACCTTTAATTAAATATTGCGCTAATGATAAAGATGTAAAAATAGTTCCCATAAAAATTGCTAGTAAATTCAGAGATAATTATGAAGTCTTGGAAAAAATTTCAAATGATATTGCTAAATCGATAAACTCTTTTAATAAAGATATTGTTATTATAGCATCCTCAGATATGTCTCATGAGGATGTTTATGACACGAATGAAATAGAAAAATTCAAGAAAAGAGATCAAAATTTAATAGATGCATTTGTTGAATTAAATCCTAAAAAAGCTTTTGAAGCTGCTTTTAGAAGCGTATGTGGTAAACACACGATAACTACATTAATGCTAACTTGTAAAAATTTAGATGCAAAAAAAGGTAAATTTTTACAATATTATACTTCTTATGATATAACAGAGAATCTTGGTTATTGTGTTGGATATTTCTCTGGAATTATTATAAAATAAAGAGATAAATTATATAATTAAAAGAAAAAAAAATTTGAAAAATGCCAGAAGATAATGAAAAAGTAGAAGATTTTATCGGTTTGTGGAAACAAAAGATGGAAAATAAAATGAAAAAACCTAGTGTAATAGGAGATACCTTTGAGAGAATTAAAGATGTAGAAAAAGAAAACGAAGATTTAAGAAATAAAATCAAGCAAAACATTGATTTACTTAGTAGAACTGAAAAAGTTATTAAAGAAACTATTGAAGAAAACGAAAGATTAAAAGAACAACTAAAACCAAGACAGATTGGAAGTGGAGCTGCAACTGAAATTATCAAACAAGAAAGCATCAAACTAAAGGAAAAAGTAAAAACATTAGAAAGAATAATTCTTGAAAAAGACGAAGAATTAAATGAAAAAGAAAGAGAGATTGCTGAATTAAGAATAGAAAGTTATTCAACACCAAGGCAACCAGAACCTAAGCCTAGTATTGAATCGGATTCAGAATTAACAGTAACTAACACTTTAATTGAAGATTTACAGTCAGAATTATCGAAAAAGAAATTATTAATTGCAGAATATGAAGAATCAATCAAAACTAAAGATACAAAAATTGATGAATTGATGCAAGAAAATGAAGCTCTTAATGAACAATTACTTGAAAAATTAAAAACACTACCAATAGATTATGTAGTTCCTGTCGAAATATCTAAAGAACCAGAAATTAAGCCACAATCAACTCAATCTCCATCAACCACTCTTGAGCTGCTTTGCCAAGATTTACAATCTGATTTAAATCGAACTAAAGGAATAATTAAGCAATTAACCGAAGAAAAATCAGAATTAAAGCAAGCTTTAGCGAAAGGCGGTTTTCGATTAGAACCTAATGAGATAAAAGAACTTAAGAATGAAAATGAAGATCTTAGAAATGAAATTTCGAAATTGCAAAACTCTTTAAAATTAAAATCAGAAGAAACTAAACCAGCAACTTTAGTTAATAATCTTGAAAATAAAGTAAAGGATCTTCAAGAACAAATAAAAGAGAAGGATATTTTAATTACAAAATTACAAACGTTAAAACCTGCTCAGAAAGCCGTCCCTAGTGGTCCAATGGCTGATTTAATTGAAGATTTGCAGAATAGAATAAATAAGTTAAAGTTGACAATAGAAGAAAAGAATAAAATTATTGAAGAATTAAAATCATCATAAATGACTTTTCAAAATAAAAAATCCTCCTCCATTATTTTCACAGGACACTTTGCTATTGATACAATTATAAGATTTAAACGAAGAAGTAAGCCAAGCTTGGGAGGAAGTGTATCATATTGTTCTTTAGCCTTGAGTACTTATTCTCAAGATGTTAATATTAGTATAATTTCACATCTAGGGACATTAAATTTTGATTATTCATTGCTAGATGGAATTAATCATAAAAATATTGATTTAAAAGGAATAAAATACTCAGACGTAAATAATACTCAATTTGTATTAGACTATTATAACCATTCTAGAACCTTAACTCTCAAATCTCGGAGTCCTAATTTAAAATTTAATGATATTCCAGTAGAGTATCTTGACAACCCGCCTGATATTATTGTACTAGTGCCCTTATGTAATGAAATTTCAATTGATTATATTTCACAAATATTGAAACAATTTCCTAATATATATTTAGGTGTAGATCTTCAGGGTTTTCTTAGAAAAATCAGAGAAGATGGTGAAGTTGTTTATGTATATGATGAACAGATAATTTCAAACATGGATGAAATAATAAATTTAATTGGAGATAAATTGATCCTTAAAGGTTCAGAAGAAGAAATGAAATTATTAGCAGGTGAGAATGAAGATATATATAAAGTCATGAATCATTTTCTTAAATACGATAATAATGCAATCTTCATTATGACCTTGGGCGAGAGAGGTTCAATGCTTATTAAAAAAGGAGAGAAAATCTTGAAAATTCCGGCTTTTAAAGCTAGAAAGGTTATTGATGAAACAGGAGCTGGAGATGTCTATTTTTCGATATTTTTATATGAATTTATACATTCCGATAAATCATGGAACGAAATTGAGAATTCTGCTCATTTAGCTTCTGCAGCTGCTTCTTTTTTAGTAGAAAAGAAAGGACCTTCTGGTTTTAAAAGAAAAGAAAAAGTTTTAAAAAGAATACACCAAAGAAGATATATTATATAAAATTATGGTGAATTTTAATACATATTAATACTCATTTTGGAATAGGAGTAATCTTAGCATCCATTCTTAATTACTATTTTAACTTTAATTTATTTGAATTTTCTATGATAATCTTTTTTGCATTTATTAGTGATTTTGATGTTTTACTTTCCAAATATGCTAAAGATAAAAACCACCGAATGTTAATCACACATTCAATAATTCCAAGTTTATTTTTTATAATTTTAGGGTATATGATGGATTGGCCAGCTTTATATCTAAGTGGTTACAGTTACTCAATTCATGTATTAATTGACACCCTTGATTGGGGTACAAATTTTTTTTATTTTCAAAAAAAACAGATAGGTCCCAAATTTTTAATTTCAAAAGAAGAATTTGAGAACATATCTGACTATTTGAGTAAATATAAAAATCCTGCTTCCTTTTTTGATGAAAAATATTATAACAATAAAATTTGTATGGTAATAGAAGTTCTAATTTTTTTTTTAATGATTTTATCTATAACAATATTAGCATTTCCATATATCTTACTCATATTACTTTATTTTCCATTTATACTATTCCATTTATATCGTCACTTTAAATTAAAGAAAATTGAATCACAATAATTATTAAAAAATTGTTATAAATTCAATTTATTTATACAGTATATAAAAAATATTTAAGAAATTCTTAGTTCCTATATTATTATTATGGAACTAGAAAAAAATCTAAAAATCTAGTAATAGAGGTAAATTTTAATGTCGGAAGTAATGAAAACTAAAGTAGGATTGACTTTAGAAGAAGAAATGATATTTAAATGCGATCTTGGAGAAATCAAAGTTAAAGATTGCTATATTGATGAAGCTCATAAAGATGAGGTGGATATGCTAGGTCCCAATCCCTCCAGAATGTTAGCAATGGCAGTATTAGGTTGCTTAAGTGCGAGTTTTATATTTTGTTTACAAAAAAAAGATTTTAAAATTAATGATCTTAAAGCTGAAGCTGAAGTAACTATTGCTCGAAATGAGAAAGGATTTTGGAGAGTAAGGAAAATTGATGTAGATATTTTTGCTAAAATTGATGATCCTGAAACCCGTAAAAGAGCAGATCAATGTAGAAAAATGTTCGAACAATATTGTACTGTTACCCAAGCTGTGAGAGAAGGAATTGATGTTGAGGTAAATCTTAATTATTAGTAATTTTTATTTATAATCTTTTATTTATAATTTTCTTTTAAAAAGAGATTATATTTTAATCTGAAATTCCATTTTCAGTTATTGAAAAAACAGTATCTTGTTCAGGTATATGAGGAGCATCAACAACCTTAGCTATTCTCTGTTCTCCTTTTCCTTTTCTTAAAAAGATTCTTATAGTTGCTCCATGAGCAACAATATTCCCACCTGTATGTATTAAAGGATTACCATAAAACACATTAGGTCTAGCTGAAACCTGATTAGTAAAAACAACAGCTAGTTCATCATAGGTTTCAGTCAATCTTAATAAATCATGAATATGAGTATTTAAAATTTGTTGACGTTCTGATAGAGTCCCCCTTCCAATATATTCACTTCGAAAATGCGTTATTAATGAATCTACTACAATTATTTTTATATTTTTTTCTGAAATTATTTTCGGAGCTTCTTTCACAAGGAGAATTTGATGATCGCTATTATAAGCTCGTCCGATAATGATGTTTTTTAAAATATTATTATGATCTAAATCTTTAGCTAACGCCATCTGGATTATTCTTTCTGGTCTAAAAGTTCCTTCAGAATCTATATATAAAGCCGCTCCTTCAAGACCCCCCTGTTCGTAAGATAGTTGTACATTAACACAAAGTTGATGTGTTAATTGGGTTTTCCCAGTTCTATATTCACCGAAAAGTTCTGTAACCGCACCTGGTTCAATACCTCCAATTAATAATTCATCTAAATTCGAGCTTCCCGTAGTTAATTTATTTAATGCTCTTCTCTTTTCCCAAATTAAATCTGCAGATTTAAAACCCATTTTTTCGATATCCTGAGCTGCTCTAATTATTTTTTCAGCTGTCTTTTCCCCTATCCCTGCTTCATCCATTAATTTTTGTAATGGATACATTGCCAGAGTTCTAATAGATACAATGCCCGCATCAATTAATTTCTTTATTGTTGCATCTCCAACACCAGGAAGATCTTTGAGACTGTGTGAAATTTTTGAGTTTTTATTTTTATCGTCGCTCTCTTCATCAGATTGGGTTACTTTTTTTGCCATGATATTCTCTTTTTATTGATTTTAATTTAGATTTTCTCTAAATTTGATATTCTATCATTATATAAATATAAAAATAATAATAAAAAATTAATAGAAAAAACAAAAAATATTAATTTTTGTATTTAACTTCTTTACCACTCCCAGTAATAAATAATTATTAATTTATGGTTATTTTGTCTCTTTTCCACTCCGAGTTATTAGAAGTAAGATTATAAATAGAATCACTGAAAATAAGAACGTTAAAACCCCTAATGTTTCAGGACCAGGAAGCCAAATATAACTAATATAGAGAAAAGGAATGATAAAAATTGCGATGATGATAATAAACATAGGAAGTGGGATTTCTTCATCTTTAATATCTAGAATTAATGGTAAAACTATAAGCAAAACCATTAAACTCGCTGCAAGTTTAAAGCCTAAAATGAGCGATTCTCCCTCAAAAACTGCTGAATGAATATTAGGCAACCAAAAAAACCATAATTGTTCAGTATTAACTTGTAAAGCAGAATCTCCTTCAGGTAAAATCGCTGAAATTATTATTTGTATTATAATTCCAAGAACCAAGTATAATAATATCTCATTAATTTCTTTATTCTTTTTAAAATAAACCCCAAATGTATCGCGTATTAATGTAATATCCCATAAGATGAAGAGTATAAAATATGCTGCTATTACATAATCTGAGCCCATAGACCAGAGATAATTAATGGGGATAACTGCTACAACATATGCTAAATAGCCATAATTCTCGTTTCTTCCAAATAAATCAAACATTAAGAAGATCCCATAAATAATGAATAACGTTACTAATATTATTATTTGATATACGTCAACTGCCAAGGTTATATCATCCTATAATTTTATTTTTAAAATATTATATTATTATATAATTATTTGTATGTTTTTTAAATTTTAAACTCATTTAGAAAAGATAGACACAAGAATAATCATAAAACTTTTTAAACATGCATATTCTGTATTATCCCTTCTAAGTTTTGAATCATTTTTTTTGCCGCATTAGTATCCTCGACACAAGATTCTGCTGATAATAATACAGCGCTTCTATTAAGAGCAACTTTTATTGTAGTAAAAACATCATTATCAATAATTTTTAATTCATTAATTATATCAATATATTTGAATCTATGTTCTTCCGTTACTTCTATTAATTGATTATGAAAAGTATCAAGCAAACTAGGTGAAATTGAGATTGATTTATTAATTTTTATCCCTTTAGGAAAACCTCTTGTTAGAGAGCTAAGCAAATCATTCTGATTAGTCATTATCTCAAGAATCTTAATAAGAATGAAATTACCATCTGAAAATGGAGAATATTCTGGTAGATAAAACTTTAAAGTATCAGAGGCAGCAAAACACGCACGTTCTTCTCTTATTTGCCTAGAAATCTCTCCTGGAAGGTTTTCAACTTGTTTTACGGGAAATCCATTATCTTCAATAAATCTTTTTACTATAGGTGAAATGGAAGGTGTTGTTATAATTGTATTTCCTTTTGACTTTTGAATCCTTTCATCATATGATACAAAAAGCATTAATAATTCTTCAAAATTAACTTCTAAACCATTTTCATCAATTACTAAAATTCTTGACCCATCCACATCAAAACAAATACCTAAATGACTATTTGATGCTTTAACTATATTTGCTGTATTTCTTATTGTGTTGATATTAGGTACTGGATTTTGTGATCTCTCACGATAATGTGTATTTAGAGCTATAACTTCTACTCCTATATCATTAAGTAAAAGGGGAGTAATTTTTCCCGTAGGTCCGTAAGAACAGTCAACAACAATTCTTAAATCCGCTTTTTTTATTCTTTTTTTATTAACAAATTGCTGTAGAGACTTAATATAAATATCATCAGTTTGCGGAATTGCTGTAATCTGTCCAATTTCGTTCGGTTCAACTCTTCTTACATTCTCTGGATAGTTATTATAGGATTTAACTATTTTTTGAATTTCTGTTTGTGCTAATTCAATTCCACCGGCATTTACAAATCTAATCCCCACATCTTCACTATATAGATGTCCCCCAGAAACGTAAACTCCTCCACTTGCACCAAAACGGCGAATAGTAAATTGTAGCATAGGAAATGTGCAATCTGATAAGTTTAAAAGATCAATACCGGTAGACATAATTCCTGAAGTATATGCTCTTTTTAACATTCTACTATCATTATGATAATCTCTCCCAATTACAATTGATTCATTTTGACCAAATAAACTACCGTGTATAGAGCCAATAGAACTTGATATCTCAGGAGTAAAGACATAATTAGCTCTACCGACAATTCTGCCTCCTTTGATCATGTCCTTGAGATTTTCAACCATTTTGATCTAGTAATTTTTGAATTTCTTAATATGTGTTAAATAGAGAGTATGTATATGATACTAAATCTACTATATATATTTTTTGTGTTTTCAAGAATATTAGAATGATGATTAGTATTTAAGAAATGCACAATTAAATAATTTATAATTATAAATCAAAAATTAAATAAACATGACTAAATCATTAGGATCTTTTTCATTAGTATTACACTCACATTTACCTTGGGTATTAGGGCATGGTATCTGGCCCCATGGAATGGACTGGGTAAATGAAGCAGCTGCTGAAACTTATATTCCCTTATTAATAGAATTATACAAGTTAATTGATGATGGATATCACCCAAAATTGACTGTTGGAATTACACCTGTGCTATGTGAAATGTTACGTCACCCATCCTTTATTAATGGATTTTTAGGGTATATAGATGAAAAATATAATGCTGCACTTCATGATTATGAAGACTTTACCGTAAATAAATATGAAGAAGGAAGAATAAAGTTAACTAAATGGTGGCAAGAATTCTATGAACGCGTAAAAGATAATTTTATTCATAGATATAATAAGGATATCGTAGGAGCATTTAAAACACTTCAGGACATGAACCTAATTGATATAATTACTTGTGGCGCAACCCATGGATATGCGCCTCTTCTTTCAAAAGATACATCCATCGATGCTCAATTTAAGACTGCTGTTGACAATTATAAAAGGCATTTTGGAAGAACCCCCACTGGTGCTTGGTTACCTGAGTGTGGTTATCGCCCTGGTTATCGCTGGAAAAACCCTATTACTGAAGAAGAATATGAAAGACCTGGTGTAGAATATTTCCTCGCTAAAAATGGATTGAAATATTTTTTTATAGATACAACACTACTTTTAGGTGGAAAGTCTCAAGGAGTTTATGCTGCTCGATTTCCATTACTTGCTGAACTATGGAAGCAATTTGAATCACAATATCAGGAAATTCCAACTTCTTTTGAGAAGTCTCAATATGAGGTATATTTAGTATCAACTGATCCATCTACACCTTCTCCAGTTGGATTTTTTACGAGAGATGAGAAAACAGGAATCGTAGTATGGAGCGGAGAACATGGTTATCCTGGATGTGCTGAATACTTAGACTTTCATAAGAAGTCTTGGCCCTCTGGATTGAGGTACTGGAAGGTTACCAGTCCTAAATTGGATTTAGGAGAAAAATGGTTATATTGGCCAGAAGATGTTCCTGGAAAACTAGATGAAAATGCTAGTCATTATTTAAATCTAACAAAAGATATCTTAAGAGATTTTAAAAATAAGTTTGGGAGAAATGGAATAGTTATAGCACCTTATGATGCAGAATTATTTGGACATTGGTGGTTTGAGGGAAACTGGTGGTTAGCAAGAGTTCTTCGTTGGATGGAAGATGATCCTGAAATTGAATTAACAAATACAAGGTTGTATGTTGAACAAAATCCTCCAAATAAGGTTGTACAGATTATTGAAGGTTCATGGGGGCAAGCAAGTTCTCATTGGGTGTGGTTAAACGAATGGACAACTTGGACGTGGATAAGAATATACGAATGTGAAGCGAAAAGCGAAGAAATCATCGCAAAATATAAAGATACTCCTGATCCAAATCTAATAAAAATTCTTAAACAGATGGCGAGAGAACTATTATTATTAGAAAGTAGTGATTGGCAATTCCTCATAACAACGTGGAGCGCGAGAGACTATGCCGAAAATAGAGTAGCACTTCATTATGAAAATTTTAAAAGACTTTACAATATGGCAGAGACATATGGTAAAGGGGAAAATGTAGAAGAAGGTGAGTGGCACTTTCTTGGAACTCTTAAAGCTAATGATGGAATATTTGAAGCTTTAGATCTTGAACCTTTCGCTAAAAAATAGTTAAACTTGTTGACCAATTTCAAGAGTTTTTTCTCTTATTTGGTAATTATCACTAATTTTGCAATTAGGAGCAATTATTGCTCTTTCTAAAACCACATTATCTCCTATTTCGCAATTATTACAAATTATACTTTCAGTGATAATACAACCAGCTCCAATTTTCACCTCATCCCAGATAACACTCTTTTCAATTACAGTATCCTCTCCAATTGTAACATTATTGCCTATAGATGTAAGTTCTTTAATTTTGACTCGATTTGCTAACTGAACAAACTCACCAAAACACGTTGGCTTTTCAATTGTAATATTTTGACCAGAATTGATAATTCCGATAACATAAATTCCATCATATTCTTTCCCATTAGGTGTGATTGGCCAGGCATAATGCCGCAATAAATCCCAATTTGCCCACATATAGGTTTGATTATTACCACAATCAAGCCAATAATAATTTTTTACAAACCCATACAAATCATACTGGTTTTCGAGGAGATATGGAAATACTTCACTCCCAAAATCCATTAAACCAGTTTCATGGAGAATATCTCCAATTTTTTTATTAAAACAATAAATCCCTGTGTTAATTATATTTGTATGTAAAAACAAATCAGTTCTTTGAGCCATACTACTCAAATATAATTCCATTGGAGCTGGTTTTTCCAAAAATAGATAAATTTTCCTATTTTTATCTAATAAAACAACGCCATATTGAGAAATATGACTTTCAACTGTTTTCATTGAAATTGTTGCCAATCCTTCTTTTTCAGAGTGGAAATTCATAAAATCTTTCATTGGAAGATTTGTAACTATATCTGCCATCGATACAACAACCTTTTCTGAGTCTATATGCTCATTTAAAAGCCTATAAGCATCAGCAGTACCCTTACTGTCTTGTATTTCAAATTCTAATTCTACATCTCCCAATTTATCTGGAGTCCATGTTTTCTTAATATAATCTTTTATATCCTCGCCCATATAAGCCAACGCAAGCGTAATGTGCTTTATATCTGCAAATATTAAATGAGCGATTGCATAATCTACCATAGGAACATTGGTGACTTTTACAAGTGGTTTTGGAATCAAAGCAGTTAATGGCATTAACCTCTTACCTTTTCCACCTGCTAAAATTATCGCAGACCATTCTCTCAATATGATTTCCTCAAAAAAATCCTCACAAATTATTAAACAATTAATAGATATAAATCTAAGTTTAATTGAAATTTAAAAGTTATTAAATAAGTATAGAAAAGGTAGAAAAAATTAATTAATATACTTAATTAATGCCTTTCTGATTTCAGCTGCAGCTATATGGGGTAACTTCCTTGCAACTCGCATGTCATCTGCCATTTCTGCTCCACCAATTACCTCATGTGGAATAATATCACCAAATAAATGAAAATCATCATCATATCCAAAAGGACAGCAATTAAATAAAAGGTTTCTATTCTTATCTATTTCTATATCATCAAGTGCCTGAAAGATAATTCTTATAGCTTTTGCTAAATCATTTAATTGATTAATTTTCAATTGAGAAAACCTTCTTAAGTGCTCATTTGGATGAAAACGAATGTGATAATTTCTCACTGGACTTCCTGTTGTATAAAAAGTCCAAAATTCGGTATTTAAAATAATACGATCTGTATTTCCATGTGTAGTTTCACATAGATGACACTTATTACCCATCTCTTTAAACGCCCTTAAATATCCTTCCAATCTACCTCCATGACCATCACCATTCAAATCAACATATACCTGACTATGTATTCGAGGTTGTGACCCTCCTACTTTCATTCCTATATTAAAAAAAGGATTTATTGGGATATCGTAATAATCACGTTCTATAGATTCTTGAACACAATAGAGGATTGCTGCTTTCATAGATAAAAAAATTGCAGCAATAATTTCTTCAGGGATTAAATTAAAACATAATGAAGGATAAAATTTTCTCGAAATGGTTACTAAATTTATACCCCTCGCAAGTTTTAGATGAGGAGGTAATTTTTCAACAATATAATCCTCTATTTTAGGATCTATTATCCGAGCCATTGATGGATATCGATTTATCAAAGTAACTGCTTTACAAGAATCAGGAAGTCTTTTAATTCGATGAGGAATATCTGAAAAAGGATTGTCAAGCTTTTTTTCATCTTGATTTATAATGATAGTGAAACCATCACCGAGTTGATAACCCCAATCATCAAAAATAGGTTTTCCCTCTGTGACTGCCATAAAAACATCCTTTACTCTTGCAAAAATCTTTTTTGGGCAATGCTCAAGTTCACTTTTTTTTTCTACTTCATCATAACCCTTTGGTCTTTTGCCTCTAATAGGACTTAAGTAGGAATAATGCCCATAATGCCTTTCACGCTTTTTTCCAAGACCAAAATCCTTAGATTTAATTTTTACTGTCGATAAAGGATCCCATCTCTTAATCGGAATATCATATGTAGTTTTATCTTTAAAATTAATTTTATTAATAATACCCCATTCCATGAATTTAGGCTCATAAACTTCTTGTTTTTCATAACTTTTTTTTCCTGAAATAAATATAACCTCTTCTTTTAATTCTATCTCTTATATACCCGAAGTTCTATAAATAGTATTTCATTATGAATTAACTTAGATAAAATATTGAAAAATTTTTAATTAAATATTATTTCAACTGAAATTAAAAAAAAAAATAAAAAGAATAAGGAGAAAGATATTTAATCCCTTTTTAACTCATATTTTGAGGATCTAACAAATCCTCTAATATTCTAAACGTCTTACGATTTTGTACGTTTTGAACTCCCTTACAGGTTCATCATTTTCATCAGTCGTCTCAATAGGTACTCTCACGTAATTTTTTTCATCAAAATCTTTAATTTCGCTTTCTTTATACTTAGCCATCCTATTAGCTAAGGCTAACTCTTTTAATAAAAATTCTCTAACTGCAACTCTAATTAGTTCTGACCTAGAGGGATACAGACCATCCTCTCCTACTAATTTTTCAATTGAGTCTAAAAACGAATCCGGAATATTGACTGTGACAATCTTCAATTTGAATCGCCTTAATCCTTAACTTTTTCTATATATAACATTTAATGATAAGATAATATATAAAGATTTTTTTTTATCGGATTAATATATTAAACCGAAATGGCTTATTTAAGCATTACTCTTTTAAAAACAATTTTTTGTGCTTAATTATGAGGTTCTTTTTGAGTATAAAAAGTTTTAATTAATTTTATAATATATCAAATTTTTTTTCAAATTAATAGATTAGTTTGGATGAAAATTTTATATTTTCTTAGAACAGAACTAAATATTGTTCATAATAATTAAAAATTATTATAACCTTAATATGATTTTTTCTTCAGAAGTTAAATAACTTTTTCTTTTATTCTCATGAGAAAAGGGAAAAAGAAATGTATCGGATATTGGTTCTAATCAGTAGAATATTTAAATTTAGCAGATATATTTTTAAATCTCTTTTTATTTCATTCATCTATGAAAAAAATAGGTATCATTTCACTTATTATAGTTGCCATAGTAATTATGGCAGGACTTTTCATATTACCTCTAATTCTAGAAGATTCACCTTGGGAAGAAGAGTTTTTTGATCCTGGAGAAAGATACGAATGGGATCGTTTAGATTACATGGATGTTATTTTTGAAAATGAGTCCGACAATTATGCTGTTAATGGTGCTTGGGCTTCCACAAATAGCTGCCCATGGGCAAGAGCCCATGAGGGGTTTGATTTTGCATTGATTAACAACTCAAAAGTTTTGGCGGCAGCTCCTGGGCAAGTAAGCATAATTCGAGAAAAAGATTGGGGCGAAACTACAGAAAATAGATATATGATTGAGGTAACTATAAGATTTAATAATAGTGTATATGTAAATTACAATTTTGAGCCTTGGACTAATGAAAGTAGCCAACATGAGCATCAAAAACAATTAATAAATTGTTCCGTAGGAGAATGGGTCGAGATTGGGCAGGAAATTGGTAGATTTTTACAGATTGGTCCTGGGGCTCATATACATTTTGATGTAATAGAGGATAATGTACGTACTCGTCTTGACAGATACTATTCTCCAGCAGCTTATGAGAGAATGATGGGTTTAGTTCATATGTGGCATCCTGAATGGCCACATTTATGCTACGATGAGAACTCACCATTAGATTACGTAAATACTACTTTTACCTCAAGACTTAATATTCATAATGTAACGCGTACCTATTCTAATACAACTGCTTGTCCTTGGGGGTCAGTACATTTAGGATTTGATTTTTATTTTAAAGACAATAGAAGGGTGTATACTGCTGCACCTGGACTTGTTAAATCAATACAAGTAATAAATAGTTTAGAAATTATAACTAATTATGCTATAAATATAACAATTCAATTTAATGAAATAATTCAATGTGAATATATATTTGAGCTATGGACAAGTGATATGAACGATGTTAATACTTCATTATCTAAAATAGATATCTTAGATAATATAGGAGAGTGGATCATGCTAGGTTGGCCTATTGGTGATTTTCAACAATTTGATTCCTTAGGACATGTGCATTTCGCGATTAGAGAGAATGGAGATTATCCTCCTCTTGATAACTATTATACGCCAGCAGCATATAATATTATGATGAATCTTATTCATGATTATGAACCTACATGGAATTTATGTTATACGGGCTAACATTGGTCCTAAGGGTCTTAGATTTAAGTTTTAAATTTATTTTTTATTTATTATTTCTGCGTTTTATTTAATTTTACTCAAAATATAGAAAACGAGATTCAATTAAATTTTTATATACATTCCATTGCTATATTTATAAGTAAGAAACTAAAATTGCATAGAAAAAAGGTAAAGGAATTGTCAGAACAGAAATTGTTTGAAGTTTTTATTAATAAAATCCAATTCAATATCGAGGATTATCTTATTTCAAGTGAAACTGAGGCTGATTTATCCGATTTTCAAAAAAAAATTATAGAAAATGCAACATCTATCTTACAAGGTAATACTGTTGGAGAAGTTAAATCATTTGGGGGAAATCTCAAGAAAAATGAAGAGAAATTTAAAGAATTTGAGAAAAATGCAGAAGAAGAGTTAAACGAAGAAGATTATCAAGATATTAAAAAAGATTTAAAAGAATTCATTAAAAAATTGCGCGATTTAATTGATAAAACATGTTATGTAATAATTCCAGTAAAAGAAATGCCTTGGGCTGATGTCATTTTCCGAAGTGTTCCACGAATTACCTATGATGGAAAAGTTCAATTTTTTGATGATACTATTGCCTATTACGGAGAAATCAAATGTGTTATTTCAAGACCAATAATCTATGGTAAAATGAAGAATGAAACATCTCTATTTGCTCCTATTACGGGAGCTCTTGATTTAGGTGGTTATAAGCTAGAAGGATCTCAAAAAGGTCCTAAGTCTCAAATTTTTTCGTATGTAGATGCTATTATTAGATCTCTTAACTCAACGATAACAAGAACTCAACTAGCTAAATATCATGATAGTTTCCAGAGACACGGAGATCCAATCTGTGATTTTTTGATGAACGATGATGATTTGACAAAATCAATGGAAAAGCTCACTTCTGGTATAGAATCAGGGCGACTTAAATCAGATATTGCCATATGTGGTATTGCTATTCCTCAACCAGCTGATAAAACTACATTAATGTTAGTTAGTGATGAAGGGAAAGATCCAAATAACTTCTCAAAATGTTTTGAAGCACTTTTAAAGTTTTCTGCTGAGTGTTGTAGTGCACCTTCTATTAGTGGAGGCGTTATGGGTACTGAGGCACCTAGTCAAATTTCTCCTCAACAACCAGGTGTAGTAAGAACTCCAGGAGGTCAAGAGCTTAAAGCATGGACAGCTGAGGATTTAGCAAAAGAAGCACAAAAAAGAATGGCTACTCAACCTGATATGCCCATTTGGTCGGAAGAAGAATTAACCAAATTTGCCGAGGAGAGAGGTTCCAGTTTACCTGAGGGTATGGAGTTTTGGACAGAAGATGAATTACAAGAACTTGCTCGTAAAAGACAAGGTGGTTTAGATATTCCAGAATGGAAACCAGATGAGGATATGCAAGAATGCTCAAAATGCGGTTACGGTTTAAGACCAGGTTGGTCAAAATGTCCTATTTGTGGAACACCTGTAGCATCAAAATCAACTCCGCAATCGGAGGTTCCATCAGAAACAGAAACTTCTGATAATAAACAAGAAACTCCAGATGTTGAAGAAGATAGCAAAGAATAAGACAATTCTAAATTGAATTTTTCTTATTCATCTATTAATAAGGTTTTTTAAAGGAGTTAAGTCACTTTCCTAGAATTATTAAGCCAAAAACTTTAAAAGTTATAAATTAGGCAAGATTCCAAACTTTTTTTAATTAGGCTTTATTCTCAAACTTATAGGAATTAAGAATTTTTGGAAATTTCATTGTTACATAACATTTTTCTATTTAAAGGGAAAAAATTTCAAGACTTAAAAGATCTTAATATCTATAGCTATCCAAATGAAATTATAAATATCAATGACAAAAATCTTGTTAATATGATTATTACTGGTCATGATCAGGCAAATCTAAATAACAAGAATAATATCCATAATAATTTATCAATTTATAACCCTGATTTAACTGAAAAATCAAATCATTATAAAATTGATAAGCCTGTTGCACAAATTGTTAATGATTTAAATATATACACATCTTGTATAAATGGAAAAATACTTATTGGTCTAATTTTTGATGAAGAAGATAATCCTTATGATTATAAAGAAATTTTTGAAGAATTATTGAGTGAATTATTAATTAATGGAACAGTATATTCTTTTGATGATGAAATTGAAATAGAAAATTTGCTAATTTCGATGTTCATTGATATTAGAAGATATGGGGATGAAATTATTGAAAAACCTCCTAAAATTGTCTATCATTACCAGCAAGAATTATTTATTAAAGTCTTTTTATTTGGAATTGATGAAGTTGGCAAGACATCCCTTGTAAGAAGAATAAAAACAGGTGAATTCAATGATAATTTCTTTGCTCCGACTCGAAAATTCAATATTGAATATATTGAAAAACAAGAAAAAGGGTTACTGGCTTTTTGGGATATGCCAGGTCAACAAAATTTTCGAAAAAAATGGTTGATTGGCTTACAAGACTCAAATATTGTTGTATTTATGATCGATATAGCTAACCAAATACGATTTGAAGAATCAAAAAAAGAATTCTGGAATATTGTGAATAGAGATGATTTGTTCGGTATTCCTTTATTGATCGTGGGTAATAAAATAGATTTAATTAAATCTTCAGAAAAAAGCAGGGAAAATCAACTAGAGAAATTAAAAGAAGAATTATATGATTTTTTTAATTTTGAAGATATTAAACATAGAGATTGGGCATTTCTTTTCACTTCAGTAAAGACTAAACATAATCTTGATGCTGTAATCCAAACAATTTTTAATTTGGTCGCTTCTTAATAATCCTAATATTTGAATTTTAGATTTCAACTAACTTTAACATTAAATTTAAATATCTAGACACTTAAATTTCTATTATATAAATTCCTAATAATCTTAATGAAATACTTAAATAGGGAAAAGCTATGTCAAAAAGATTGAAAAAAGAATTACAACTAATGATTGACGAGAAATTAGGACAACTATTTTTCGGCGAAAAAAAGAAAGATATGCGCTTATTAATGTTAAGACCTATTGACTTAATCGAATTCACTGAATTTGCTGGTACAAATGCTGATGATATATTAACTTGGGTAGGAAAAACCCTGGGAAGATCTTTTATGGAAAAATTCTTTTACAATAAAGATTGGGCTCTTGAAAATATTGCTACTAAAAAAGATGTTTTTCTAGGTATTCTTGAATCTATGGAATTAATGGGCTATGGACAATTAAGAGCACACTTTGGAAAAAATAAAATCCAAATAGGTGTAAATGATCCTCTAGCATCTCAAGAAGAAGATAACATTATGGCTAAAAACCTGTGCTTACTTTACTTAGGCATCTTCCAAGGGGTATTTGAAATCTTAAAAATTGATGTTGATGGAAGGGAATCTGAATGTGTTCTATTAGGTGCTGATAAATGCACATATACATTTGATATAATAGGTGAAGAACTAGATAGTTCTGTTGTCGATCCAGAACCGTCAGAAGAAGCAGTTTCTGATTTTCTCTCTACCCTTTAAAGTCATGTTCATAAATTTAAACCTATTGAATGGTTTAGACAATTGTTGAGAATTTTTACACTCTATTTTCGACATGAACTGTAAATTTCTCTTGTTAAATTAAGAAAAATATCTTTTACCCCAAAACCCTTTTTTGCACTTGTTTCTACGTATCTAATAGAATTTAATTCACCTTTTATTTTCTGTGTTTCTTCATCTGTTACTAATCTCCCTATAGATTCAATAAGGTCCAATTTATTACCTACAAACATATTTGGTACAACTCCAATAACATCTTCAACCTCACTTTTCCAATTTGGAATATTTTCAAATGTGTCTCTTCGAGTTAGATCAAATACATAAACAATTCCTTTCGCTCCTTTATAAAAAGCATTTCTTACCCATTTATAATGTTGTTGCCCAGCTAAGTCCCAAATTTGAAGTGTAAATGATTGATGATCTTCGGGTAATTGAAGATGTTTTATAAAAAAATCTGAACCAATAGTGGATCTGATATTTGCTAAAAATCTATAATCTAAATATTGATGCATTAATGTAGTTTTTCCAACTCCAGTGTCTCCTACTATACATATTTTATAAAAAGGACTTTTGGCTCTGCTCATTTTTACTATTATATTGACTCATGTTTGGAATTAAGAATGGTAGGTTCATTTTTCTAGAATTCCTCAACTCTATTAATAAAATAATTCCTTTTAATATATTTGCATTTTAAATTCTAATAATTATTATTTTTGAATTTAAACATATCGTAGATGTAAGAAATTTTAATATAAGTAGGCGTAGTGTGAAATTTCACACTCATAAATTATACAAAGTTTACACTCTTTTGCTTTAAATTATAATAAATAGGTTTTAAATTCACAATTTTATTCTCTTCATAGAATACCTTTAATAAAATCAATAATTTGAATAATTATTAGATTTAATATGTAATAATAAAAAAATTATATAAATAAAAATGATAAAATATGAGTAAAAAAGGCGCAAAACTCAAAATAGACTCTTATAAAGGACCCTTGGGTACAATAAAAGGTTTCGAGTTGACTACTGGAAAGGTTTCATACGGAGACGAAACAGAATGGGAACCTATGGGCCCTACTCCTGAACCACATATTCCTACACTGCGTAGTTGGTTTTTCAAATTAATGGAGAGGTATAAGCCATTTTATATGCCCATTTGTGACATGTGTTGTCTTTGTACTTTTGGTAAATGTAACTTATCAAAAGGCAGAACAGGAGCCTGTGGAATCAATATGGAGACTCAACAATCGAGAATTGTAGAAATTGCTTGTTGTATTGGAGCATCATGTCATAGCGCTCATGGAGATCACTTATTACATTGGTTAAAAGAAAAATATGGCAATGTACCTATTAATTATGGAACTAACATTGAAGTTGAAATGCCATGTACACGTTTAATTGTTGGTATGAAACCTGAAACGTTAGAGGATTTAGAGACCGCAATGGAATGGGTACATTATACTATTACACACTTATTAGCTGCAGGACATACCGGTCAAGAAGCAAGTTATTTGGATTACGAGGCAAAATCGTTTTTAGCAGGTTTAGCTGATGCTGTCGGTATGGAAATTGCAGATGCTGTACAAATTGCAGCATATGGTTTTCCAATGGGAGAAGCAGATGTCCCACTTGTAGAGTTAGGTATGGGGACAATGGATACTGAAAACAAATCAACAATCCTAATGATAGGTCATAATGTAGCACCTGGAATAGAACTCGTCGATTATATGAGAGAAAAAAATCTATCAGATAAAGTAGATGTTGGTGCGATTTGCTGCACAGCTCTAGATTTAACTCGTTATTACGATGGAGCTAAAGTTGTTGGTTCACTTTCTCGACAAATGCACTATATCCGTTCAGGTTTAGCAGATGTTGTTATGGTTGATGAACAATGTGTAAATCTAAGAAGTTATGAGCAAGCAAAACTGGTTAATGCTCCTTTTATAGCGACAAATGAAAAAAATATGAATGGTTTGCCTGATAGAACAGATGATCCAGTAGAAGAGATTATAGATGATTTAGTTAGTGGAAAAGCAGAGGGAGTACTAATTCTTGATCCTATAAAAGCAGGTCAAGTTGCTGTTGAAACTGCTATTAAAGTAAAACCAATTAGAGCTGGAAAAAGCGCTGTTCCAGAAGAGCAGGGTTGTATTGAAATGGCTTATCATTGTAATGGATGTGGAAATTGCCAGAGAAATTGTCCAAATGATTTACCTCTTGTTGAAGGAATTAGATTAGTTAAGGAAGGAGATTTTTCTGTTCTTGCTGATGCTTTTGATCATTGCTTAGATTGTGGTAGGTGTGAAGCCGATTGTATGAAGAACGTATCCCCACTCACACTGCTCATGTATGCTGGACGAGAAAAGATCAGAAATGAGACGTTTAATATAAGAGTTGGGAGAGGACCAATTCAAGATGTTGAAATCAGGAATGTTGGAGCTCCTGTAGTCTTAGGAGAAATTCCGGGAGTTGTTGCCATCATTGGCTGTGCTAATTATGGTAAAGAAATTCAGGAATTGGCATTAATGGCAGAAGAATTTTGTAAACGTAATTATATTGTAGTTGTATCAGGCTGTGGAGCAATGGATATAGGGCTTGTTAAAGATGAGGAAGGTAAAACATTATATGACCGATATCCTGGTGATTTTGATAGAGGAGGCTTAGTCAATGTAGGTTCATGTGTTTCAAATCCTCACATTAATGGAGCTGCAATCAAAATAGCTAACATTTTCGCCCGAAGACCACTCCGGGGTAATTATGAAGAGATTTCTGATTATATTTTAAACAGAGTTGGAGCTGTGGGGGTTGCGTGGGGTGCAATGAGCCAAAAAGCAGCTAGTATTGCTAGTAGTGCAAATGGTATGGGTATACCAGCAATTGTTGGACCACATTCAGCAGAATATAGAAGAATGTATATTGGTAGATCTGACGATGAGGATAGCTGGAGGGTATGGAATGCAAGAGATGGAACTCCTGATCATTTAGTTGGACCTGGTCCAGAACACTTATTAACTACAGCTGAAACCATTGAACAAGCTATTTGTTTAACTGCTAAAATGTGTTTAAGACCAGCAGATAATTCGAAAGGAAGAATGATAAAGCTTTCTCATTGGATTGACTTAGAACGCAAATATAAGGGCGTTAAATTCCCAAATGATTTAGAAAAATTCATTAGGGTAGAGGCAGATATTCCTATTAGCATGAAAGATGATATCGTAGAATATCTAAAAGAAAGGGGCTGGAAACCAAAAGAGATTATAGATCCAACTCTCCTTCAGAGATTATGCCATACATAATTTATTTTTAATTTTTATATTTCTTTTTTTTTTAAAATTGCATTATTTATTGAGTTTAATCTAAGTTTGGAAGTTTAAGTCAAAAATTTAATGTATAATACATAATATTTTTATAATATTATTTTTAGTTTTCAAATTGTGAGATTGTTTGGATAAACAAGATAAGGATATTTTAAAATTATCTAAATTATTGAAACATTGGGCAGATCACAATGATTCTCACAAAGAATCATTTTTGAAATGGCGCGATATTGCAAAAAGTAAAGGTTTAGATTCAATTGTTGATGATTTGAATAAAGCAATTGAGATGATGGAAAAGTGCAATGAATATTTACTTACAGCTAATAAGAAATTAGAATAAATTAAAATGGTAAGATAATTTTAAAAAAAAGTTGAAATCAGATGAACAAGTTAATCAAAGGCAATAATTGTGTTCTAAAATAATCAATTTTACCTCGTAATAATTCTGGGTTTTCCGAAAGCAGCCATAAATATACAGGTATTTGAAGCTCTGAATACTCAAACAATTTTTCACCCCGAATAGTAAACCCATTAAGTGGTAAATCAAGACTTATTGTTTTTTCTCTAATAAGACCAATTGAATTATAAAAATTCGAAAGTGTTTGCAATAGAAGTGCTGTATTATTTACTAACATCTCATCAGTACTAGTTTTGGTATAACTGCCAAAAATTAATCCGTCCATCGAAACTAAACTTGATGCTTTCCCCTCAACCTGACTAGTAAAATCTTCAAGAATATTTTCGATAATTTCAGAAGTTTCAGAAACTTTCTTCAAGGCAATACTAAACATTTGCCAGATGGTCGTGGGTTGAAATATTGATGTATCACAATAATCTACAGTGAATTGCTCATATTCATCGGCAACTTTGTCAAATTTATTTCTGATACTTTCAACATTTTTTTGCCATTGGAATGATTTACGAAAGTCTGGATCACTTTTACTAAGAACTATTAAAATCTTTGGTTGCTCATGTAAATCTATTAAGGAATTTAGAACTTCCCGAAAATAATTAGCTGATTCTGTTAATCTTTCTAAATCTTGACTGTCAATAACATATAAAAGAAGGTCAGCCTCGGTGAAAAATAATTCTGGTCTATTGAAGTATAGCTTCTCACGATATTGAATTTGGCCTCCGAGGTCCCAGCTTATAATCGGGTAACCGAAAAAGTCTAGTTTCTCTCTTTTTACACCTCTAGTTGGTAACAAGGATTTTATAATCGAGAATTTATCTTGAACTATTGCTAGGATTGATGTTTTACCCGCTGCATCTAAGCCGATCATTAAAAGCTTCTTATGACGTCTTAACTGTTCTTTTACAGCTTTTTGTATGACTTGAGCTATTTTGACCCACTTACTAAATATATTAGGTAATAAATCTTCAATCTCAGGGAGATTATCAACTGATAGATTGGCTAGATCTTCAACAGTTTTGATATTATGTTCAACTAATTTATCAGAACTTACTTTATCTATACCAATCATAGTTTCTGGCTTTAATCTTAAAACTTCATCTAATTCTGAGAAAATTACATTACTTTTAAAAAAATCTTTAATAATAATCTCTTTTTCACTATTCTCTGACATTATGCATCAGATTAAATTACATTTACTTTTTAATTTTATAATATATTCTTTATTTTAATAGTTGTAAAACGTTTTATTAAATATTAGTATAATTGAAAATAAAACTTTATTTTTCTGAAGACTGTTATTTATTTATAAATTAATATACATATATAAAATAGATTTATTAGATTTTGTCTAACAAAATTCTCAATAAGATTTTCAAAATAAGATGTCTGAGCAAAGAGTCCCTGAAAATATCGTTATTTGCATCGATACATCAAGATCAATGTTTAGAACAGATTATACTCCTAATCGATTAATTTGTTGTATTAAAGCTGTTAAAAAATTAATAACTGATAGATTTAAATTAGATACTTCAAGTGCGTTTGCAATTATTAAATTTTCTGATATAGCAGAAAAGGTTATAGACTTTACAACTTCAACTTTTATAAATAGCCTTTTTTCAGCATTGGATTCTATAAAACTAGGAGGGAATTCTGATATGGGAGAAGGGCTAGCTTTATCAATTAAAACTGTTATTGCTGAATTAAGAAAAATTGCTGCTAAAAATCCTAAAATACTTCTTATTTCTGATGGAAACTATTCAAAAAATACAGCTATCGATCCTTTAAGAATGGCTCGTCTTGCAGAAGGATTAAATATAAAAATTGATACTTTTAGAATTGGAGACGCGAGCCAAGTCAATATCTTAAAAAAAATAAGTGATCTCACAGGAGGTAGATATTATTTTAATAATGATGGAGGAACTTTATTACAATCTGCTCATGAATTTGCTGAAGCTAACGTAAAAAATTATGGAGTAAAGAAAATCGATATTGAAAATCCAGCTTTCCTTAGGAAAATAGCTGCAAATTTATTAAGAGTTCAAGATTTAACAAAAGATCAAGAACAGCGTATAAAACAGTTGAGAGGAGAAGCTGATTTTAAAAAATGCTCAATCTGCTTTTCTGATAAAAATCCATATACTAAAGGATCATTTTATATTACTGGTAGATATTGTCCTAATTGTCAAACTCCATTTCATATTCATTGTTTAGCAGCATGGGCAGATTCTCAACAAAGCAGTATATTAAAAAAATCTGGAACTGCAAGGTGTCCCCACTGCTTTTATCTATTAAAAATCCCAACTGAAGTTTCCCAAATACAGAAATTAAGGGTTCTTTCAAAAGGTAAAAAAGAAACTAGTTTTCAGAAACCACAGACATTTTCGGCAAAATTAATGAATATTGATGCGCTTAGAGAGGATGATCTCTATTTAAGTTGTCCTATATGCCAATTTATTTTTGAGAAAGGTCAAAAAGTAGTTAAATGTGGTAACCCAGAATGTGGTCAACTATACCATGAAGATTGCTTTGTTAAATTATTAGATTCTCAGTGTAAAAAATGTGGTGTCAAACTTGACCTTCAATAAAAAAAATGCAATCATAGTAAAAATTAAATTTTATAAAAATGAGTGAAAATGAGTGGAAAAGAAATAGATTTAGAAGATCAAATTAATGTTGCTGCATATTATCTTTCACAAAGGAACTACACATATGACAATTTATGTTGGATGCTCGCCGAACGAGAATTACTTGTTCAACGAGATCCAAGGTTAACGAACAAAGAGCGAGTCAGAGAAAAAGCGGCAGAAATCTATTTTCGTAAGATACCTTATGATGTATTAGTCTGGCTTATCTCAGAACATGATATTAAGTTAAAGATTAAAAAAACAAGAAAACCTAAAGACAGAATTGTTTAATAGCTTAGATAAATTTTATAATTTTAAAGATAATAGCCGCTATATCTTGTTTTAAAGATGTTCAAGCAATATTTGAATTAATTGAAGTATATCTAATTATATCCTCCGAAAAATGGCAAGACCCAAAATGATGTTTTATGATGAAAGAATCAAAATTTTATTCCTACGGACACATAAAAGTAGGTCGAGGGAGTTTTGATTTACCCCCTGTATTAATAGGGACACTTTTTTATCAAGGTCAATCGTTTGTTAATCGTAAGAATAGTGAAATTTTCGATGAGAGAAAAGCTTTAAAGTCAATAAATACACAAATTTCATTATCAAATCAATACAAAATACCTAATTTAGTTGAAATATCCGCATCTACACCCAAGGCTATGATTAGTTATCTAGCTTTTTATTTGAAACATTTTAATCCTCCTTTTGTATTAGGTGGAAATTTTGAGTCTAGAATTTGTGGAGTCGAATATCTTAATGAAAGAGGTATTAAACCCGACCAATATATTTATAATACCATTTCGAATTTAAAGAACGATAAAGAATTAAAAATAATTCAGAAATATAAAATACTTTCAGTAGTGGTTTTAATAATAAGCTCTGAAAATATGACGTCTACTCAAAGATATGCTTACATTACGGAAAAAAACCAACCTAATAATGTAAATCTCTTGGAAGGTTTAAAAGACTTAGGAGTTAAAAAGATTTGGATTGATGGAGGTGTTATTAATTTGGAGAGTTTAGCCCATATATTAGAAACTCAACGCTTAATTAGTTCATCACTAGAACTTCCAGTTGGCACAGCACCTAATCTATTCTTATTTCAATATTCATCACCGCGTCTAAATATTAAATTCCATACACGTTATAGAAGAGCTAGTATAATGTCTATTGCAACATGGTTTTCTAATTTCATTTTTTATGGAGCTATAGAAGATGCTAAAGAATCATTCTCATCTGCTTACCAAAGCTTCGAATTTAAAAAAATAGTTAAAAATCGAAATATTAAGCTCTTTTATCATCAATAAAAAGTCTAACCTTCATCTAATTATTTGTATAAATAAGTATAAATAAGAGTTTATTTATTTAAATTCTATAAATTAAAATACTAGATAATTACTTGATATAAATATAATAAAGAAAATTTCTGGTTTAAATATATCAAAATATCATTTTATCTTTTTAAGCTGAAAAAGTATGGTGTTTAGTAATACATATAACGATGATAGAGAATTAGAAGCAATTCAATTAATTGATAGAGCGGAGAATCTTGCTGATAAAGGTAAAGGAGATGAAGCTATCGATCTTTATGAGAAAGCTGCTGAAATTTATATTGATTTAGGGAGTTATATCAAATTAGATGAATTATTTATTAGAATTGTTCAGATTATATCTCAATTTAAGAATAATATTCAAGCACTTTATCGATTAAAATCAATAATTAGAAAGACTGAAGAATTAAAGCTATATGAAATCTCAGCTAAATTACTCATGCGATTAGCAAATCTCTCTTATAAAATGAATGATTGGGAATCCGCTGGAGAAAGCTGGGAAAAAGCTTCTGAGTATTTGATCAAAGCTGATCCAGAAGACTTTCATAGCCCTTCTTCTCTTCTTCTTCTGAAAGCAGGACAAGCTTATGAGCGTTCTCGTATTAAAAAAGATTTAGGAAAACGATTGATTTTAAAAGCTGTTATGAGAATTAACAAATTTGATGAATTATATGAACAAGAAGAAAAAAATGCACTTCTTCTATTATCTGCCAAAGATTATGAAGCTTCAGCAAATAAATTCTTAGAAATAGCAACATATTTCAGAAAATCTATTGATAATTTAGGTGAACTTTTAGGTGAAGAAGAATCAAAAGACACAATTCTCAACACAAAAGCACGCTTTATTCATTTTGTAGCCGAATATCAAACACTAGCTACTTTATGTCTCACTCTTACTAAGAATCGGTCTTTTGGACAAAAGATAAAAGAATTAGGACAAGATTCAATTACTCTCTTTCAAAAGTCAATATCACTTCTTAAGGAGGTTCTATTGCCTAAAACAGGTGATTTTGATCACGAAGTTATTTTAAGGATTACTTTTGACACAATGTTGTTAGAAATTATTCAAAAAAATATAAATGTAAAAGAAGTTGACTCTCTCGAATTTCTCTTAAAAGGTACAGAAATAAATCAACCTTTAGAAAAAAATCTCAAAGAATCACCATATTTTAAAATCTTAAAGAAAGTACAAGAGGCAGGACTCCGAGAAACATTAGATGATCTCTTAAAGGTGCATTTAGGACATTTTGAAAAAATAAAAAATACATTAATCTCTTATTATAAAGAGTTTTAATTCAATTCATATTGCTTCAGGTCTAACTGTTTTAAGTTAAAATTTTCAAGCTTATACTTCTTATAAGAAATAAACAAAAATAAGATTTCATTTATTTTTAAGTAAAAGGGAGTGATTTCGAGATCTTCAATCTAATATTTGTATAGTTATTTATCTTTAAATTCATTATAATTTTATTATTTCCAGTGTTAAAACAAAATTAAATTCTATTAAAAAGTTAAACTACTTATCCTATACAATCATAAATAACTCTCTTTACAAGATACTAGTAATGCTTTTAGTTAAACCTAAAATTTAAATATTCATTTTCAATATTATATTTAGGGATTTAAAGCATATTAATGATGAAATTGATCCATAATAATTATTCTACTAGAAGGCATCATAGATACCGGCAAATTGATAGATTATCTAATTGTCAAAATGGTGAAGAAGTAATAGTATTAAGAGTACATGCCGGTTATATGGCAAAGAAGCGACTTGCTAATTTAGGAATTATCCCGGGAGTAAAAATGATAAAAAAAAGATCAGCCCTTTTTAGAGGACCTATAGAAATAATTGTTAAAGGGTCTTGTTTAGTTATTGGTAGAGGTTTAGCATCTAAAATTATGGTAAAAAAAGAAAGGACCTAAACTCTTTAATAATATAGAGCATACGCCTTAAATTTTCAAAATAAAAGGTTATTTTATTATATTTTTCAAAAAATTAAATCGTGAGAAAAGCAATTAGTTATAAATCTGAAGAAAAACTAGGGTTAAAGAAAGAAAAGTATAAGGATACAATTAATATAGCTTTAGCTGGTAACGCGAACGTTGGAAAGTCAGTAATATTTAATCAATTAACGGGACTCTCTCAAACTATTGGAAATTGGCCAGGAAAAACCGTAGAGAAGATGGAAGGATACTTAAGCTTTTTAGGTTATCATTTTAATATAGTAGATTTACCAGGAATTTATTCTCTTTCTACTTATTCATTAGAAGAAATTGTAAGTAGAGAGTATCTTGTATCAGATGAAGTGGACATTATCATTAATGTAATAGATGCTACAAATCTTGAACGTAACTTATTCTTTACCTTCCAATTATTAGAATTAAAAATACCAATGATATTAGCCATTAATCAAATGGATCTCTTACGAAAAAGATATATTGAGCTTAATTTTGAAGAGTTAGAAAGAATCTTTAAATTACCTGTTATTCCAATAATTGCAGTTCAAGGTAAAGGTGTACATCAATTACTTGAAGAAGCTATAGAATTAGTTGTGTATCATCATCCTCACTTTCATTATATTCAAGGGGGAAAAGAAATCCATGAACATCTGACTCACGAAGAACATTTAAAAAGGTATTCTCTAAAAGAAAGTATACAAAATATTTCAGCTAAAAAAACATTTCAATTTCCAGATTTAAATTCTATACTTTCATATGGAAAAGAAGTTGAAATAAAAATTAAGAGCCTAATTAAGAAAATAGATACTCATAAAGAATACTTTTCAAAATATAATTTTCCTCCACGATTTCTAGCGATTAAAATTTTAGAGAACGATGAAGAAATAGAAAAATTATTCAAAAGTAATGAAAAAACATCCAGTATTCTTGAATTAGTTGATAAATATCGTAAAGAACTAGAGGAATATCATGGTGAAGATATCAACACAATAATTTCGGCTGAAATCTACAATAATATACATACAGTTATTGAAAAAGCAATGATAGTAAAGCCTTCAGAAAAAATGAAGATTTCTTTAACTGAAAAATTTGATTATATAACAACTCATTATTTCTGGGGGTATGTAATTTTAGCATTAGTACTTATTGGTATATTTCTATTTACTTTTCTTATCGGTAACTTTTTCGGGGGATTGATTGAGGAGGTTTTTACTATGTGGAGTGATAAAATTTATCAGACATATGGTGAGCAAAATCTATTGGTTTTAATATTTTGGGATGGTGGTATTGGTGGATTTTTTGGAGCTATTGGTGGTGTTTTGGTATATGTTATTCCATTCTTCTTGATAATTGAGATTCTACAGGATTCCGGTTATTTGCCTAGAGCAGCATTTCTCCTGGATAGATTTATGCATTTTATAGGTGTTCATGGTAAAACTATCATTCCTATGATCTTAGGATTCGGATGTAATGTTCCTGCTTGTGCTGGTTGTAGGATTATGGAAACTGAAAGAGAGAAAAAGATTTCAATTGCTTTGACCTCCCTAATCCCGTGTGCAGCGGTTATGACAGTAGTTTTGGGCTTGATTGGACGATATCTAGGCATCATTTGGGTTTTAATATTATTTTCAATAAATTTTTCAGTTATAATTATTGTTGGAAAAATACTGAATAAGGTGATGCCAGGTCAATGTACAGAATTAATTATGGAAATGCATGAATACAGAGCACCAAATTACTCTGTAATTTTAAAACAAACATGGATAAGAACTAAAGAATTTGTCTATAAAGCATTGCCTATTATAATTATAGCTGGTATTATTTTAGAAATAGTATTTAAGTTTCGCTTGTTAGATCCTATAAATTTTATTTTATCACCAATAACAAGATTTTGGCTAGGTTTACCAGTTATTACAGGAATTTTTTTGATTTATGGGATTTTAAGAAAAGAATTAACCCTAGTACTCCTAGCAGTTTTAGCAAATTCTATGGGAAAAAGTCTCTTAGTATTATTATCACCCAGCCAAATGGTTGTATTTAGTTTAGTTACTATGCTTTATATCCCTTGTTTTGCAACAATAGTATTAATCGCAAAAGAAACTAATTGGAAATATGCCTTACAAATATCTGCTCTTGAAATAGGTCTTGCTTTATTAATAGGTGGAATAGTAAATTATATTTTAGTTCTAGTAACAATTTGAAAATGATTATTATAAGAGATTAAGCCAATCAGTATTCTTCACAAGTTTCTCGTATTTCTTAACATCCCCAAAATCTCCATAGAATTGATCTTTTTCTATTTTAACAACTCGTAATTTCCAATGCTTTTCTTTTATTCCATGCTGTATAGCATCAGGTACTTCTATTTCACCTCGTTTTGATGGAGTTTGCATCTTTAATATATCAAATATATCTCTGGATAAAATAAACATGCCTGCGTTATTTAAATTTGTAGTTGATTTTCCTTTTCGTGGTTTCTCAACAATATCTATACAGTAATTTCCTTCACAATAAACAGCAGCTCCTTTATAAGGATCATGAACATAATTAGTAACTAAAATAAAATCCGGAGATTCATTTTTAAACACTTCATAGACTTCTCTATAAACATCATAAGCTACTAAAGTATCTCCCCAAGTTAGAAAGAAATGCTGATCTGTGATTGAATCTTCACATAATAATAATGCTCCTCCTGTTCCATTTAAATCATGTTGTTCTATATATTCAATATTAACATCCCATTTTTTCCCTTCTTGAAAGTAATCAATAATCTGTTCTTTATTATATCCTACTACTATTATGAAATCTTTAAAACCAGCTAACTTAATGCCCTTTATAAGATACTCGAGTAAAGGTTTGCCATGAATAGGAATCATAGTTTTCTGGTATGTTTCAGTGTAAGGTTTCATACGAGTTCCATATCCAGCACATAAAATAATAGCCTTCAATTAGATTTTACTCCACTTTATCTTATTACTTTAGATCTCCTAAAATTTAATAATTGAAAATATCAAAAATCCACGATCTTCCACCAGCATCTTCAATAGCCTTAGCGACTTCCTGTTGTTTCCCAGGACATATTGCTAACATACATCCACCCCCTCCAGCACCCATTTGCTTAGCTCCTAAAGCTCCAGCCTTTTTAGATACTTCGCATAAAGTATGAATTTTTTCAGTCTCCGCTTTTAGAATAATCTCTTGTTCCTGTTGTCTATTCATTAGTTTGCCTAACTTTTTGAAATCTTTTTTAAGTAAAGCTTCTCGCCCCTGATAAACCCCTTCTTCAATGACTTTAAATGCATCTAAAGTTGCTTTATCTTTTTCTTTTATTTGTTTTTTAACTCTGTTTAATACAGATATTGATTTTCTTTCTTCCATAGAATCTCCAACAACAATGGGTAATTCACTTATATCTAATATATCAACTCTTGGATTTTCATCTGTATAAATAAAAGTCACACCTCCATAAGCTATACTATATTGATCCATTCTCCCACATTGAATTCCTAAATCATGATTCTCACCTAAGTATGCAAGTTCAGCGATTTCAGGTTTTGATAAATTCAAGTCAAATGCCTCATTTAGCGTTCTCAGAAATCCAACAGATACTGCTGCGGAAGTCGATAATCCGCATCCAATTGGAATATCAGAATCCACTTCTATACAAAAACCTCTAGTGATCTTCTCCTTTAAGCGCTCATATAAAACACTCCAATAACCTAGATCAATATTTTTAGGAGGAGATTCACCTAAACTAAATTCAGTCTTTTCTTTGGTATTATGGCTATAAAAGGTTACTCTATTATTTTTCTCTGCTACAAAATTTATCTTCATCATTAAATTAATTGCCATGGCTATGACTGGATTACCTAATAAATCAACTTTATCGCCAAGGATACATATTCGACCGGGAATTTTAAAAGAAACTCTTTCTTTCATTTGAATTGTTGCTTTAGTATAAGACGTAAATAAATATAATTAATAAAATAATTTAAATTAAGTAATTAAAACACAATTTGATTATGAAACTTATTGATTTCAGTTGAAATTACACAATGCTTTAGAAAAAGAGATAAATAATAATTCTGATGAATTAAAATTTAATTAAAACCTTGTCATATTTTACCTTACTAATCTTTCTAACCCCATGCTCGCCAGACGCATAATCACATGAAATTAACCCAGCCTCCTCAAGTTTTTTTATCTGGGCTGAAATATTTGCTTCTGTCATTTCTAAATTAGAAGCTATATTTGAAACATCCATTGGTTCAATTTGAATATGATGTAAAATTTGGCGTCTTGTACGAGAAGATAAGGCTTTAACTATTTTTTCAATTAATTCATCAGATTCGATTGTTAGTGAATCCGTTTTATTTTTTAGATTTACTTCCAAAATACCTGTTTCGGTAATTTCCATTACTTGTTAATCAACCCTTAATAATTCTTTTATGGTTATTTACATGAAACCAATATTTTAGAGGGTATTTATATTTACCTCGTGTATTATTTGTAGACTAATGATATAGTATGATTACAATAATTACAATTGATATCAAAAAATGTAAAAATTTGTTTAAGTCTATCAATTAGTTATTTAAATAAAATAAACATTTAACAAAAATAAAACAATCAAAAACTTACTCTGCTTTAAAAGTGAATCTTCTTACTTATAATCACATAAATTTTGTAAGTTTCAATAAAATTAGTTATTAATTTCAACTAAATTACCATTTATGTTCAATTCAAAAAATAATAAAAAGTTCATAAAAATTTATTAAAAATACCATAATTATCCCACCATATTGAGTTTTCAACATTTTTGTGTTCCTAAAGGGATTTTTTGGAATTTTTTTTTTACATATCGTTATATGTGAATATAAAAAAATTAAGCCTATCCCATTTAAGAGAAAAATATTAGTTACATTTAAGGTAAACTCTAAAAAATTTATAACTTGATAATATTTCAATTGTTTTTCTCAAATATTCTTTCGAAAAGGGGATAAAACCAAATTAATATTTAATATAGACAATATGGAACGTCAGATGAAATGATTTGAATAAGAATATTATCAGACGGCTTTTATCTGACTATACTATTTTAGATTATTTTTTGTAATTTTTGTAAAAAACAATCATTTATATACTATTATTACTTTAAATACTAATGATATATTATGCATACAAATATTACATGAACAAATATTGGAGGAAATAAAAGATTACTGTTATCACGGTAAGGATTGAAGAAGATTTGGACAATAACATTGAAAAAATGCGCTCTAAGCTAGGTCTATCAAAAGCAGATTTCATTCGTAAATATCTTGACATGTCAAAATATTTTGTGATACAAAATAATGCTATTAAATCGTTGAATAATCGAGATTTTATTATTTTAAAAAAGAGTACTTTTAGAAAACTACTTGAACCATTAGATGGAGCAAAACAGATGGAATTAGGGAATAAATTAGCTCGCTTTATTAACGATATAGCAAGATTAGAAGGCCAAATAGATAATATTGAATATAAATTAGATTTATGTGAACATTTAGGACTTTTTCCTAAATTCATTGATAAGGAGAATTATATTTTAATTTCAAAGAAACTGGGACCAAAAAAATTCGTTGAAGTTTTCATCTATAAATTAATCAACTATGATCCTAAAGATATTTATGATTATACTGATGAAGAAATGAAATCTAGTAAAAGTTTAAGGACACAATACAAAAAAGAGATTGGTCCTGTAGATCGTTCATCATCTCACTATTCATATGAATTCGCTAAAATGCCAGAAATAGAAGAAGAATAGATTTTAACTTTTATCAATTATTTCTTTTAGTCCTAAAATTGGCACAATTATTTTACTTGGTCTAAATAGCATTTCATAGTTTAATTCATGTAATGCTCTTTCGATGTAAAAGTAGGTAATTAGCGTATAATGTACATTTAAATTTTTTAAAATTTTTCCAATTAATTTTGATTCCCAGATGTTTAAAACCTTAAGAACAACATCAAGTGTTTTATTTATGGGTCTAGCAGCTCTTCTAAAAATTATGTTATAAAGAATTTCTTCAGGAACTTCATATTTACCCTTCCTAATCACTTTTTGTTCTATGAATTTAAGAAATGTATTGAATTTTATATAGCTTAATGCCCTTAAAAAGGACGCTAAATCTTTTTCAATTGGAAATTTTCCTTTTTTTTCTGTGAAAGTTAATTGTGGATCTCCTTCAAAATCTATAAAGTAGTACTGATATTGATCATTTATTTTATTATACAAAATTTGTTCCATATGCAAATCTTGATGCACAGGTTGAATTTGAATTTTTATTTCTTTAAAATCAATTCTAAGAGTCTCTATAATGTCTTTAATATCAATTAGTATTGAATTAATTTTAGGTAAATTAAAAAATGAATTATCAGTTTGAAGGTTCATTGTATTTTGTAATTCTGTAATCATTGAATTAAGTTTCTCTGTATAAGATGCAAGATACTTATTACTTTCTACAGATTCTAAGTTATATTCTTCTCTTTCTGGGTAAATTAAAGACTCATGTAATCTTTTAATATAGTATCCAATTTCATCAGAGACTTTTAATGTTTCATAACAAGTTTCCTTTATTACTTGAGAAATGTTAGATTTTTCGGTTAATTGAGAGAAATCTTTGTTAAAATCTTTAAACTCCCTATTAAGCATGTTATTAAGTTCACTCCAATAGATATCTCCCAAATTTCCTATATTAGGGACGTTTTCAAGGATACCAATTGTTTCTTTATCCCTCAATTTAATTGTACCATATATTTTAGGTGCATTTGGAAATTCATTTTGTACTAAAATAAACAAAGTAGCTGGTTCTAAACTTTCCAAATATTCTTTATATGATTTTAACACATATGTATTTGGTTCTTGATCAGGCATTCTGTTATTTAAAATTGATAATAAAAATAAGGTATTTGTGGTATTTCCCCCTCCTAATTGTGTCAATGAGAGTGAATATCGATCAGGATATAAACTAGTTTCAATTAAATTTTGAACCTTTTTCATATTAGCCTCATCTTGAAACTGTTCAGTATAAAGTGTTAAATCTAAAGAACGAGATGGAAAGCTTTCAGAGATCTCTTTATCAAATAATATTTTTTTCCAGAAGAAAAGACAATATTCACCTTCTACTAAATTTACTGTGAATATTTTTTGTTCTCCTTCAATATTTAAGACTATTTTCTTACTAAAGGTATTAACTGTAAGGGCCAGAATTTTTTTTTTATTACTTATTTCATTTAGCTCAAGAATTTCTTGAATCTTTTCGTAATAAATTAAAGGCAAGAAATAAGATTTTTTATATTCCGGTTTTTGAATATCTATTACAGTTAGTAGTATCCTTTCAGAAAGAATTTCAAAATAATTTAGGTTAATCTTGAACTCAAGATTAGATAATGCAGATTTATCTCCAAACCATCTTTTTGAAAGAAGCCATCCTTTAAATTCATTAGAATTAAAGATATCTTGTACCAAATTGTTATCAATAAAGCTTAACATACTATTCATTTAATCCAATCTTCAGTATTATAACTAGTTATCTTTTATAAGTAAAAATCTTTTACTAATATCTCCATAATTTAAATTTAATCATCATAAATTTTGGAATATTTGCAATAAAACTATATTAAAATGATAAAGAAATATATATTCGCTAATAATATCATGGTTTATGTAAATCTTCTTTTATGGGTTCTATTACTCTTGGAGCTTCCATTATTATTGGAGTTTCCACTACTTTTGAAACTTCCATTACTTCTGAAAAGCGCTTTTTTGTAGGACCATGGAGTAGCCAAAAACCTACCGCTGAAAATAGAGACAGAATCCCCGCCAAATACCACACCCAGTATGGACTAATATTATCCATGACTAATCCAGCGGTATAAACCCCAAATAAAGTTGGAATCGCCCAATGGAAACCGTACACTGCCATATACCGTCCTCTTTTGTCTTCAGATGCAAAAGATGCAGCTGCAGTTTGACCAATTGGCATTGCGATCATCTCTCCCACCGTGAGAATTGCCATGGCAATAAAAAACATGTATACTGTGGAGGCAAAACCATACATACCAAATCCAATCATATATAACAGCGTTCCAAGAGATATCATCTTCATGGGAGCATACTTTGAAATCTTTCTTGTTATCCAGAATTGAAACAATACCACCATAATCGCATTCATACTTAATAACAAACCAAATCCCTGTGCTGGGAATCCATGAACGTCCCGTAAAAATACTGAAAGGGTGCTATTCATTTGCATATATACTAATACTGTTATTGCAGAAACACTGAGAAATAACACAAATACCCAATCCTTTAACACGTCTTTATATCCTATGAAAGTTTTCGCTACTGTCTCTTCTGGTGCGTCATCAAGTTTTTGAGGTTTCGTCTCAGGAATGACACTATAAACAATAAATGCGGTAATTATGCTGCCCACAGCATCTCCAATAAATAAGATCATATAGGATTGGGTTGCTAAAAATCCACCAAGACTAGGACCGATCACTGCTGAAAGATTAACTGCCACTCGTAAAATACCAAATCCTTCTGCTTGTTTCTCTGTTGGAAGTAAATCCACTACCATTGCTTGTCGTGCAGGATTTCCAAGATCACCTATCACGCCGAAAAATGCAGCGAGTATGTAAAAAATATACAGTTCATCGGCTAGTCCCATCAATATACTTCCTGTCCCGCTTATAACCAAACCAAATAAGAGCAATAGACGGCGACCATATTTATCAGCTAATGCTCCTCCGATAGCACTACCGATTATACTTCCTCCCGCTAAGATTGCAAATAGAATTCCTACTTCGGTCATCCCCACTCCAAAATGATCGGTTATATACAAGGAAAAAAAAGGGAATAATAAAAAACCTCCTAAGCGGTCAATAAAACTAGCAAGAGTCAGCACTTTAAATGTATTGGGGTATTCATTATACATACGTTTAATTTTAGTGAACATATGTAAGCCATCCATTTAAGAGTTCAATATTATAAAGTATAGATCTATGATTTTCAAAAATACCAAATCCACAAAATTTAATGATCAACTAAATTATTGTAGATTAATAAAATTTGTATTTTTTTTTGAATTTTAGTTATCGTCTCAGTTTCCCTTAGTATAATAAAAAAAATTAATATTAATAATGTTATTTTTTATAAGCAATCCTCTTTTACTTATATTAAACTAATGGAAAAATGCAATCTAGAATTATGAGTGAAAAAACTATAAACCTCCCTATTGTATTTCACTTTCACCAGCCAGTTAATAACTTCATTTGGGTTATTGAGGATGTTTATAAGAAGTCTTATGAGCCTTTAGTAGAAAATTTATATCTATTTCCAGAAATTAAATTTACTTTACATTTTTCAGGTAATTTGCTGGAATGGCTTATTGAAAACAAACCTGAATTCATTCAAAAGCTAAAGGAAATGGCAAGAAGAAACCAAGTTGAAATAATTGGTGGTGGTTATTATGAGCCTATTTTTTCTATTATACCATACCGTGATAAGATTGCTCAAATAAAAAAGTTATCAGAATTAATCCAAGCAGAATTTGGATTAGATGTGAAAGGTGCATGGTTATCTGAAAGAGTTTGGGAACCCAATTATCCTTCCTTTCTAAATGATGTTGGTTTAACATATGTAATAGTTGATGACAATCATTTTCGATCAACAGGGATAACTGAAGAAAATACATTTTACACTTATATTACTGAAGATGATGGAAAAACGTTAAGAGTCTTTCCAATCAATGAAGAGCTGAGATATTTGACACCATGGAAGCCAAGTTATTATTCAATTGATTATTTAAAGAAAATGGCAGATTTTCAAGGTGATAGAGTAGCATTACTGATCTCAGATGCAGAAAAGATGGGAGTGTGGGGTACAACCCACGAAATCTGCTATGTTGAAGGCCAAGGACATAAGGATGGTGATAATGGAAAGCCATTTATTCCTTCCTTTTTTGAACAGATTAAAAATAATAAATGGATTAAATCTTTAACATTATCTGAATATATGGAGCAATTTGCAGCAAAAGGATTGGTGTATCTTCCCACAGCAAGTTATGATAAAATGGAAGAATGGGTGTTATTAACACCAATTCGAAAGCGTTTTAAAAAAATTAGGAAAGCATTGAAAGATGACCCTGAAAAACAAGATGAGTATTTGTTTTTAAAGGGAGGATTTTGGCGATATTTTCTCGTGAAATATCCTGAATCTAATAATATGCACAAAAAAATGCTTTATGTAAGAGAAAAACTTATTAAGGCAGAAGAACGATTAATAGAAGTCGATGATGACGTCTTAATTCCAAAAATTCTAGATAAAATAAATGAAGCATGGGATGAGATTTATAAGTCACAGTGTAATGACTGCTATTGGCATGGGCTTTTTGGAGGAGTTTATTTACAATTTTTAAGATTTTCAGTATATTCTCACTTAATTAATGCTGAGAAGTTAATTGATGAGATAAACACTCTAATGAATCCAGCTTTAGAATCATATATTTATATAACTCCTTTAGATTTTAACAAAGATAGTAAAACAGATTATTTGATTGAATCAAAATTACTTAATCTTTATATTAATCCCTCTAACGGTGGGACGATTTTTGAATTAGATTACAAACCTAAATCTTATAATGTACTTAATACATTAACAAGATGGCAAGAAGCTTATCATGAAAGTAAAAAACTTAAAGATAAAGAGGTTTTAGTAGATAAATTTAGGCGGAGCATGTTGCGGATAAGATTTTTACACAAAGATGATAATCTGGAACAATTGTATACGGATCAATATTATGAGTTTGGTGATTTTATTGACGGTAATTTTAAGGTTACAAGTAGTGAAAAAGATGTTAAACTCGCAATTTTAGAAATGGAAAAACATGGAACAGTAAAAGATACCAAAACAAATTTTAGAAATCCGTGTTTGATTACAAAAGATATTTATGTTGAAGAGAACCAAATTGAAGCAATACTAAGAGTTAATTTTGAGGAAATCCCTGGTCAAGAAGAAGAACTAGAGAGGATTGTTAATAATTTACAGCTAGCAATTGATCTTCCCTTTTTCTTTAATGGGGATACAAATAAATTCCGATGGGAGAGTGCTCAAGTAGAACTCAAGGATGATAAGGAAAAAGATCTACTAGAGCCTTTCCAATATGAGGGATCCCATTTTAAAGCATATGATGATTCTTACAACTTAAATATCGAATTTACTATTTTGAGTAAAGTAGATTCAGTTAAAATTAATAAATTTCCAATAATTGCATATGCCTACACTGAAGAAGGATATAAAAAGATCTATCAAGGAATAAATGTTACTCCTCTCATTAAAATAGGTAAAAATTTTGAAATTACTCTCCAAATAAAGATTTTTTAATATTTATACTTTTATATCTTTTACAATTTTGTTAGGATTAGGAGGACTTCTGTCGGTTTTGATTATCTTTTTAAATATTAATGTAGTAATAAAAGTAAAGAAACATTAAAAAAAGAGAATGAGTTACAATTAAAGGAAATAACTTTGAAAAGCGTAATGGCTGGGCCTATAATAACAAATCTATAAAAGATAGAATACAAAATAACGAATACGTAAAAAGTGTTCGTAAAAAATTAATGGAAAAAAAGCTAAAACATAATTTTTCTGAATAAACTCATTTTAAGAATAATTTAATATTCTATAATTTAATCAAATCCATATTTTCCAATTAGAGGAACAAATCTTACTCCAGAAACACGTTTGGTTTCGAATTTTTCTCCTCTTTTTTTAATAATATATAAGTTTTGGGCAAAATTTTTCGAACCTGCTGGAACGCACAATACTCCACCATTTTTTAATTGTTCTTTTAGCGGTTGAGGAATTTTGCTAGGTGAAGCAGCAGTTACTAAAATCTTATCATATGGAGCTGCCTCTGGATATCCTAATGTACCATCACCATGAATTACCGTTACAATATTCTCATATCCTGTATCTTTCAGATTACGTTTAGCTCCTTCAACTAACTGTTTGATGCGTTCAATTGTGTATACATGCCCTTTTGATTCTGAATCTTTTGGGGCAACTAATTCTGCACATAAAGCAGCATGATATCCCGAACCTGTTCCAACTTCTAAAACCTTTTCTCCCTCTTTAAGTTCAAGATATTCACACATCATGGCGTTCATATGAGGTGCGCTTATTGTTTGACCTTGACCAATTGATAGAGGAGAATCCATATAAGCAGAAGAAACAGCCTCTTCAGGTACAAATTTGTGTCTAGGAACTATTAACATTGCTCTAACTACTTTTGGATCTGTTAAGATTTTTCGACTTGTAAGACTTTCAACCAATCTTCTTCTTTTCTCCTCAAAGGTCATAATTGTATCTGATAATATTTTCTATAATTAGATTGGAGTCTGACAAAAATCATTTGATTATGTTTTTGAAATGATATAAATTTTATCGTTTGTTTCGCAATTGTCAATACGTAAATTAATTTTTACTGGATCGCTATATCTTTTCCTTACAATACTCTTGATCTTCTCACCTTTATAAATCATTTTTTTTATGGTTTCTATTGAATAAGTGTTATTCCCAATGATTATAATTTCATCTCCTAATTTTAGTGGTACTTCTAAACTTTCAAGCAGAACATTGGCTGTTTTACTCATCTTATCAAAAGCTATAATCTTCCCAAGATAATGTTTTTTGTAAGGCGAAATATTACCTCTTTGCTCTAATTGAATATCTTCAATAGTAGGTCTTCTAAAATAAAAACCAGTATGAAAGCCCCGATTATACACTTTAGATAGTCTTTGAAGCCAATTTTTAATTCTTTCTTTTGTATAAGTTCTATTAAAAAAACTATCAAGAGCTTCTTTATAACATTCTGTTACTACTTTTATATAAAGTGGATCCTTCAATCTACCTTCTATTTTAAAAGCATCTATGTTCGCATCAATAAGATGAGGAATATATTCAATCATACACAAATCTTTCGTGTTCAAAAACATTTGACCATCATAGATAAATTCATTATTCTCATCGTCAATAACTCGCCATTCTCTCCTACATGGCTGAACACAATTTCCTCGGTTTGCTGAATATTCCTCAGAATCACAAACAGTAGCAGACAAATAACATCTTCCTGAAATTGAAGTACACATCGAACCGTGAACAAAAGATTCAATTTTAGTTTTTGAGAGGTGATGTTTAATGAGTTTTATTTGCTTTAAAGAGAGCTCTCTTGCTAAAATAATCCTTTCAGCCCCTAATTCTTCATAAAATTTTGCTGCTTCAATGTTAGACACATTTGCTTGGGTTGATATATGAAAATCCATCTTATTTTGTTTTGCAAATTTTAGTACAGCAAGATCATGAGCAATTATAGCATCAATCTTTGCTTCTTTAGCTTCTAAGATCAAAGTTTCTAAATCTTGTAATTCAGAATCATAAATTAAAATATTTGTAGTTAAGTAGGCTTTCATAGGTGGATTCTGGTTATGGCAAAACTCTGCAATTTTTCTTAAATCGTCACTTTTAAAACCTTTTGCCTTTATGCGCATGCTATACTTACTTACTCCAAAATATATAGCATCTGCTATCCCAACAACAAACCTTAATGAATTAAAATCTTGACAAGGAGCAAGTAATTCAGGACGTTCAAGTATGATAGAATTCATGGATTTGAATAAATTCTTTATTATATGAAAATATATGAAAAACAGCTCTAAAATAATTTATGTTAAAAAGCGAAAATTTATTTTAATTAAAAAAGAGGATTTCAAAATGGGTTCTAAGATGCCAAAATGTAAAATAACTGTACTTAAACGTTCAATTAATAAAGATTTAATTGAAGAATACATCATAGACCGATATCATGATATAAATTTATGTGAACGTTTTGAAGATGGTCAAGAATTCATCATAGATCCGAATTTAGCAAGTGTACCGGAAGGTTTTTGTGATTGGGCTTGGGCAGATATACGTAAAGATATAATGACCATAGCATCAGGAGGTAATATTATTGGCATGAAACAAAAGGGTACCGTAATTACGGGATGTACTGATTGGTTTAGACCAGTTATTTTTAGAATTGAAAGATTAGAATAGAGAGATTCTAATGGATTAATAATAAATTAATAAATTTGTGATATAATATTATTTATTGGACTATTACACATATTAAATCAATGAATAACATCTTTAATGAATTAGAAAAAAGTGATATTTATGACTTTAACTCCGGATGAGTTTATAAATGGAATTTTTAGCTTAATCTTTGTTCTGATATCAATAGTAATTGGGATTACCATTATCGCAAAATATCCTAAATCAAAAAATAGAATAATATTACTCGTCGGTCTTGTTTGGCTTGGAATTGTCTCGAGTTGGTATGCGAGTTCTTCTTCATTTTTAGTCGCATTATTAACTGATGGTAATGGCTATATGTCAGCACCTCAGTATTATTTTATAATTGGAGTGGTTCCATTACCAATAACCGCGTATATTTGGATGACTGCCTTCACCGATCTTCTCTATAAAAAAAGACAGACAACAATTTTACTAATTTTTGCAATTACTGGAATTATATTCGAAATGGTATTTTTCACAGTACTCCTAATTGACCATACATTAATAGGAGAAGTTACTAGTCCTGTTGATGCTGAGTATGAATTCTTTGTTACAGCTTACCAACTTTTCCTTGTTTTGATGGTACTAATAACTGGTTTCTTTTTTGCTCGCCAATCCTTAAAATCTGGCAGTCCTGAAATCAGATTAAAAGGAAAATTGCTTTTTGCTGCTTTTACATCCTTTGTTTTGGGCTCAGTATTAGAAATTTTGAGTGGAATTTCAATTATCATACTAATAGTAGCTAGGTTGATCTTAATTTCGAGCTCAATCGAATTTTACGGAGGCTTTATGCTCCCAAAATGGATGGAAAGATTATTTCTAAAAAAAAAGTAAATACTTATTTATCAAAATCTCCTTTTTTTCCAATTTTTAAAATGTAATCATTGGTAAAATTAATAGTATAATAATAATTATTGAAAAATAATCATAATTTAGGAGTACTAAAAGTGAAAGTCGTATTATTTAATGGAAGTCCAAGAAAGGAAGGAAATACATATCATTGCTTAAATACTGTTATGAAAGAATTAAAGGCTGCAGGAATCGAATGTGATTATAATTGGATAGGAATGGAAAAATTACAAGGATGTACCGCTTGTTTACAATGTGTAGACAATGATGATCAAAAATGTGTTTTACCAAATGATAAAATGAATGAATATATCCAAAAAATGCTTGAAGCAGACGGAATCATCATTGGATCACCAACTTATTTCTCAAATCTAACTACAAGTACAAAAGCATTAATAGAAAGAGCTGGATATGCTACAGGAAGACATTTAAAAAATAAAGTTGGTGCTGCAGTGGTTGCCGTTAGAAGAGCAGGAGCGGTTCATGTCTTTTCTAGCATTAACTATTTTTTCTTGATAAAGCAGATGATAGTTGTTGGCTCAAGCTATTGGAACCTTGGAGTGGGTAAGGATCCGGGAGATGTATTGAATGATGAAGAGGGTATACAAACATTTGAGAGATTAGGTAGAAACTTTGCTTTTGTGCTTAAAAAAATTAAATCTTAATTTTAATCAATTTTTTTATTTTTAATGATAATATTACTAGTCGATACTATATGAATACTTTCGATTTAATCCAAGTAAATAAATTAGTTTTAAAAAAACAACATTTAACTGAAGATAATAAGACTAACGATATTATTCAAATAACTGAAGATCTATGCGGCCTTCATTCTACCGACCTTAAAACATCTTATTTGGCACTTTTTATAAGAACACGAAATTTCAAAAAAGCTGATTTAGAAAAAGAACTCTACATAAACAAAACTATGGGTAGAATTCGCGGTATGCGCAGAACTTTGTTTATTCAAACAAAAAACATGATTCCTATTGTACATGCTGCAACATTTAAACTTTCTGAAAAAACTTTCCAAAAATATATGGAGTATCATAAAATTTCTTTAAAAGATTACCAAGAGATATCAAATTCTATTATTAAAATTTTAAAAGGAAAAGAGTTATCTGCATCTGAAATACGGAAAGATTTGAATTCAGAATCAAATATACCGGCAATTATTCAATTGATGTGTAATCATGGCTTATTAATTAGAGGTAGACCCATTAAAGATTGGAAAGACAGACGAAATAAATATATTCTCTTCAGTGAACAGTTTCCAACCATACATTTAGCAGAATTTAATGAAAAAGATGCAATAAAGCAGCTAGTCGAAAGATATGTGAAATCATATGGTCCAGTAACTGAAAGTGATATTTCTTGGTGGACAGGTTTAACAAAGACAAAGATACGAGGAGCATTAAAAATTATCGAAGAACAGTTAGAGAGAATAAAAGTCTTGAATATTGAGGGTGATTTTATTATCTTTAAGTCTGATATGAATCAATTAAAAGATGTTGATAATTCTAAGGAAAAAGTCTTAAATTTTTTGCCTGAACTCGATCCTTATCTTATGGGATATAAAGAACGGGGAAGATATATTAACTATAGTAATTATGACAGAGTTTTTGATCGGTCCGGTAATGCTGCAGCTACTATTTTGATAAATGGAAAAATAAACGGAATTTGGGATGTTGAAGAAAATTCTGAACCACTTTTTAAGTTTTATTTATTTAATTCAATCGAAGATAATTTAAAAAACGAGTTGTATGATAAAGCTCAGAAGATTGGCACATTTTATTTAGATACAAATGTTCAAATTAAGGAATGCAATTCAATGAGTCCATTAACAGAAAGAACTGCTGGTGGATTTATGACTCCTCTGAAAGACTGTTGAACCAACATTATGAGAAAATAATATATTTTGAAAAAACGAAGTAAAATTAAATGAGTGAAAAATTAAAAGAACAGATCATTTAGGATTTGCTGGAAATCCGATTATAAAGACACCAAATATTGATAGATTGGCAAAAGAAGGTATAAGGTTTACAAATCATTTCTGTACAAATCCAACCTGTATGCCTAATAGAGCGATCTAAGTTAGTGAATAAATTACTTCATGAAGCGATTAAAGCTCAGACAAAAAATCCAAAAAGAATAGCGGCTACTTAGAAAAAGATGAGTAGAAAAGAATAAATTTTGATATTCTAAAAAGTTAGCTGAAAAAGGTGAATAAAACAAACATAAATTTATAAAATATTACGAATTTTTTTATATACGGGGATTTGCTATTAAGATTTAATCAAGCATCTTCACAATTAGAATATATATATTGATCAATTTTATGGGACTAAGTATATCTAAATCGAAAACTGTTTTAGGAATCATATTAGTTCTATTCTTTTTTCTTTTATTTTTAAATAATTTCATAGGATTTTCAAATGCTCAAACTAATGGTGAACCTTTTACAATTTCATCTAAATTTGGATTTTATGAATATTGTCAAATTGAAGGATTGAAAGAGAATGTTAGTTCAATTCAAATCGATTTACCAGAACCAAATTGGACAATTTCAAATATACAAATTAATTTTTCTGACATAAGTTTAGGAAGTGATGTTAGAGTTATTGAAGAAAGTGAAACTGCATTGGGGCAAGTATGGAATAAAAATGTTAATTTTCGAACCTTTGCTCTAGCGACTCAAATTGAAATTTTGGAGGAAACCGATTTACTAGGTGTGTACATCAAAGCATATAAAACCCCACAGGCAAACGAGACAATTAAATTCCAACTTCAAGGATTTAACGAAATTAATTCCATACCTAATGGTATAATTTATAGATCTATCAATTTAAATATATCTACTGATTTAGATTGGTATTATCAAGATTTTATTACAAATCCTATTACATTACCGATTGGAAATTATTCATTAGTAATGAACGGAACTGGGTTACCTATAGATGATCAAGCAAAGTATTTTTGGCAGAAAGATGATTTAGATCCTGAGATTCCTTTCTTGCATTCTTCCTCTTATATAACTTCTTGGGCTATTGGTACAGTAAATTCAAGTTTCTTATGCAAATTGAAAATTTCTGATCCAAATCAACTATATTTTCCTTCAGAATTAAATATGACTGCTCAATTTAATGGAGATAATTATGAAATAACTGATGGATTAACTATAGGGGATGGGTTCTTAAATTTATCCGATTTAACTCACTTTTCTGAGGAGATTGATTTAAATATTCCCATCATGATTAATCAGTCTCTGATATTAAATTATGATTATAATTTTTCAATTACTCTAAACAATAACTTTTCAACTAAAGCCTCTGCAATTGTTGAAGAATCTAATAATCGTTGGTCACTATTTCCGCTTTTAAATAGTGTAGGTTCTAACTATTATGTAAAGTTTAATTATCCAGATAGTTGGTATAACTTTACAATATCTCGAAAATTAGGATTATCATGGGATAACCTTACATCTAGTACCATTATAGATAATAATACAAATACAATTCTCATTCCTAATAGTATTATACTTGGTGGTGCTGAATGGAGAATCACTGCAAATTCGCCAGATATAATTTTTGACTTAAACCTTCCTGTCTTGGATTGGGAACCAGGACAAGAATTACAATTTACTGTTTCTGCACCAGCACCCGAAGGTAATCTAACATTCTTTTTTATCAATTCATTAGGTTTTGGTTATGAAGAACCAATAGAAACAAGAGAAATTAGTTCTACAGAACAGTTATTTTCTTATACAATTCCATCAAATTCACGTGAAGGCTCATATTATATTTTAATTTATTGGAATAATAACACAGATGCAGGTGTTCAGTCTCAAGACTTTCAAGTAGCTAAACCTCCGATCCCCTTTACTATAGATCCAATATGGATTGTTACTGGTGTTATACTAGGAATAGTAGGGATTGTTGGGGGATTAATATCTTATCGAACAATTAAAAAGATTCGAGCTAGTAAGATTGAGGAAGAGCATAAAAAATTCAGTAAATGTATGGATATTATGAACCTTGATTATCTTATTGTGACAAATAAGAGATCTGGATTAAGTGTTTATGAACAAAGTTTTACAAGTAAAGATTTAAATGGTACTTTAATTTCCGGGTTTTTACAAGCCCTTTCTTCATTTGGAATTGAATTAATGAAAGTTGAAAATCAATCTCAGACCATAAAATTAGAATATAGAAATTCAATTGTATTAATGAGCGAATTTGTAAATATTAGATTAATTCTCATATTAAAAGAAAGTCCATCAGAATTTTTACTCTATTCACTTGAAGATTTAGCTTATGATATCTATAAGAATTATGGGAATTTAATTGATCAATTTGATGGAGATGTTAGAAAATTTAAAACTATAGAAGATTTACTTGTAAAACATCTTAATGTATCAATTGTATATCCTCTAAAATTTGTTAATGGAGATAAATTAGAGAAAATTCGAATTAGCCCTAATGAGAAATATTTTATTGATGATGCAATATCAATTATGAAAAAAAAGGGTACAGATTTTTTTCATATTAAAGATTTAATATCTGAAACAACTTGCAGCCCTAAAGATATTGAAATAATTCTTAAATTAATAGAGAAAAATATTTTTCAAGTTGCTGTTTAATCTTAAATTCTTCAAATCTTTAATTTTGAATACTTATTAATTATTATTTATGAATCCTATAAGCAATAAAATCAAAATTTAAATAGACTAATTGAGACTATATTCTTAAGCATTTTAGTTTGATTTTAATATTTCGGGGGTTTATATTTGAAAGAGGTATATAAATCAAGATCTTATATAATAGGATTCACAATCATAACTCTTTTCTTAGTAAGTTTAATTTATATCACCAATTTTGTTAATGCTCAAAATAATGATGAATCACTTGAGATAAATTCAAACGTCCCTATGATTGAATATTCAGATAATATAAATATAAGTATAGACATAAGTTCAATAAATATTCCTTTACCATCAGCAACTTGGAACATTACAAATATGGAGCTTAATTTTACTGATATAAAGTTAGGAAAAGAAATTATAACAATTGAAGAAGAGGGAGATGAAACCAAAACAGTCGGTTTTAAGGGTGAATATGGATATGGTGTGCAAATTAATATTACCGTACCTACAGATATTTTTGGAGTATATATATATGGAGTTCGTAGTGGTGAAGATCCATCAATTCCAGCATATATACAAATACAAGGATATAATGGTGCAGAAAACATACCAGATGATAATATTTATGGAACGGTACCAATAAATATGACTAATAATTTTGATTGGTATATCCAAACTTTCGAAAATCCAATATCACTTTCAAGTGGTCAATATTATTTGGTAATGAATGGAACTGAAATGAATATTCCTGGTGATAGAACAGCATATAATTGGTATTACAATGATAGTGGATCTATTAATGCTAATTTGAATACAGCAAAACATGACGGAGCAAAATGGAACTGGGAAGCTAAGGGAGAACCTTTATTATATAAATTAATTCAAAGAGTAGATAAATCTTTTGATCCAGAGGAAATTAATATGAGTGCAATTATTGATGGTATTTATTATCCCATCTTAAATGGAACAGAACCTGAAACAGGTCAATTAAATATCAGTAAAGATATTTCTCCTTTATCTGAAATATATAATATACCAATAGTAAATAATCGAGTCTCTGAGTTATTATTCAATTTAAGTTATCATATAAAACTTCAAAATATTCTTGATACGGAGTGGGAATTATTAATTAAAGAGAATTTGAAAAATACTTGGATAATGACTCAACAGTTTGATAGATGTTATAGTAACTATTCTATTAAATTTATATATCCAAACAATTGGTATAATTTAACTATATATAGAGATATAGGTTTTGGATGGGAAAATATTACCATAGATGTTATAAAAGATCCAATAAATCACTTTATATTTCTTCAGAATAATACAATAATAGAGGGATCGGACTGGAGAATAACAGCAAATTCTCCAAATATACAACTTCCTTTAAATGTACAAAAAACAAAGTTTGGAGCAGGTCAAGAAATACAATTTTCTGTTCTGTCTCCAATTCCTCCAGGAAATATTACTTTTAGGTTAATTAATTCATTAGGTTATCCCGCTCAGCCAGATGAAGTTTATATAATAGATTCAATCGGAACAGAAGATCTCATACTGAGTTATCAACTTCCATCTAGTCCTAATGAAGGGATTTATAAGGCTTACATTTTCTGGAATAATGCTACGGATGCAGGTGTTATTACTCAAGAATTTAAAGTAAGTATTCCTTTTGTCTTAGATCCGATGCTAATTGTTATAATAGTATCTGCTGTAGCAATTTTATCTATTGCTAGTTTTACCACATATAAACTTGTTAAAATCTCTAAGAGAAAACATGAGGTATACAGACAGAGTATTTTTAATAAATATATGGATGTTTTAAATTTAGATTATTTGATTATTACACATAAGAAATCTGGGTTAAATATATACGAGCAGATTTATGCTGGTAAATCTATTGATGCTTCATTAATTGCTGGATTTCTTGAAGCAATTCGTAGCTTTGGTATTGAATTAACTGGAGCTAGTGAACAATCTCAGACAATAAAATTGGAATATCACGATTCAAAAATCTTAATGTCAGAATTTAAGACTTTTAGAATTTTGCTTATTATGAAAGAAAATCCTTCACATGACTTTTTAGAATCAATTAGAGCTTTATCTTATGATATTAATAAAAGATATGGTAATATAATTGAAAGCTTTAATGGAAATATAACACCACTTAAAGGAATCGGTGAATTACTTGAACAACATTTACAAACAGCTTTAATATATCCATTAGAAATAATTAAACGAGATATTAAACTTAAGTCGGATGAAAAATCCATGGCAAGTCGAGCTAAAGTGATTATGAAAAAGCAAAACAAGGATTATTTTACTGTTACTAGTCTATTATCAATAAGAAAGGGTTTTGATGCAAAAGAGGCTGAAACAATCCTTAATTTGATAAAGAAAAAAGTCTTTCAACCTAAAGAATAATTTATATCTTTTTTTCTTGAATTTAAGAGGTTTTATGCAAAAAAAATAATAATAAAAAAAATTTTACTCTAATTTTTTTCTCCATACTTTAAAATAAACAATCAAAAGTATAATAACCACAGGAATGCCAAAAATTATCAAAAGCCACATAATAGTAAAAAACCAAGCATAAATGAAATAGCTGTAATCTAATTGTCCAAATCTAGTATTATAGTTTCCATCAATCGCGATAACGATACAGTAGGCTATAAACATAAATATATTAAATCCTCCACCGCCACCCCAGTTTTTTGAATGTTTGTATTTTTTCTTTTCCCTCTTTTCTCTTCCTTTGAATACTTGTTTTTCTTCATCAGGTAATTTCTTCCACCATAGATATCCCCCTACACCAAAAAATAGGGCTGCTGGAACTCCTACAAGTAATAACTCCCAAAGAATTATCAAAATCATAAAGCCAACAACATAATTTAATGTCCACTGATTAAAAGTCCATTCACCTTGCCCCCCAAGAGTAGAGGTTTCTATAAACCAAACAAGGACTAGAAGTACTCCTATAGCACATACGATTACTGCGATTATACAAATGACGAATATTTTCCAATACTGTTTAATTATATTTTTCCAGAAAATTTCATCACTTACATCTTCCATTTTAATTACCCTTCATTTATTTTTTTATTTTTATTGTAAGATTTAACCTTAAAGTAAGAGTAGTAAATATTCAAACATTTATAAAGCTTTAATTAATTATTTATAAAGCTTTGATATCCAAATTAATATGACATTTAATTAATTATTTTTTAGATTTCTGCAATGCTCATATTATTTTATTCTTAATCTAGTCTCCTTAAATTTTTTAATTAGAACTTCATTATCTTTCTAGAAAATTGGAAATGTTTAAATAAAATTATGGAAATTTTAATACGATGAGCGAAAATTTAAAGGATTTAATTGATAAAGCTGAAGAAGAAGAAAGGAACAGAGCAGAATTGGAAAAGATTATAGAAAAATTGAATAATGAGATTAATAGGTTAAATGCTCAATTAGAAGAACAGAATTCACGAACCTTATTAAGTGGCAAAGTTACCGCCGATAGTTTAAATGAATCAGAAGAAATTACAATTTTAAAAAATATGGTTTCTTCACAGCGAAAAGAGTTAGCTCAGAAAGATTATGAAAGTGAAATTTTACAAAAAAAAATTGAAAATTTAAATCTTGAATTTTCGAAACAAAAAGAAAATTTAGGTGAAACAGTGGATCCCCTGATTTTAAAAGAGTATACTAAAAAAATCGAAAATTTAACAGAAGAGTACCATAGATTAGAGAAAAATCTTGAACCATTAAAAAATCAAGCTTCTGAATTAGAACATGAAAATAGAGTGTTAAAAAATAATATCCGAGATTTAAAAACTGAGTTGGCTACAATTGCACAATTAGAGGAAGAAGTTATAGATTTAGAAGCAATGATTGCTGAATTAGAGGATAATAATAGGATACTCAAAGAGAAAGAAAAACCTGATGTTGAGTTCATTGAGAGTACTCGTAATACTATAGCAAACTTGATGGAAGAAGTTAATAGATTAGAAAATTTAATTCTTAATAAAAATGAAAAAATCCATGAATTGGTAAACGAAACCAATTTATTAAGAAATAACATTGACTTTTTAAAGATGCAAAAACCGGATATTGCACAATTAGAAAAAGAAATCGCTATTTTACAAGAACAAGTAGTCGCTCTCGAGGATGAAAATAAAAGGTTTAAAGAAAAAGGTAAAAAAGTAGTGGAAGTAGCAATTCCTCAACCTCATGAAGAACTTAAGGTCCCCTCTCAAAAACCTTTAAAAGTTGAGACTGAACAATTAATGGAACCTGCATTAAAGATGGAAGAAAAGATTACAATAGATACCCAAGAGCTAAATGTTGAGGAAACAGAACAGGCTATTTCTTCTTATTCTTTGGTAGAAGAATTGAAATCAATCATCTCTCCTGAACTAGAAAAAGAAGGACAAATAATTTTAGAGGGAAGTTCTGAGGGAAGGCGTAGATGTCCTAAATGTGGAAATGCTAACAAAGATCTCATTCGGGAAATAATTGATAAAACTCATATAATATTTGCATATCCACGAGTTTATGGTCATAAATATAAATGCGGTCATTGTGGTACTGAATGGCGATAAGTAGATATCTTTTGTTATTTAAAAAAAAATAAAAAGAGATAAAAAAAAAATTATCTTAACTCCATTAAGATACTATTTACATGAATTAAGTCCCAATTTTTTGTCCTTTCGATTTCATATAGAGAATAAGTATTCCTAGTAATAAAGGCACAATTGCTAGAATATATGAAAAATATATTCCGACTCCCCAAACATAATCATGAAATATGTCATCACTTACTTCTGCAACATATATAGATGGAGCAATTAATAGTAAAATGCCCATTATGAGCCATATAACTCCAAAAAGACTTAGATTTTTCTCAGTTTTAAAAATGTCTAATGTTCTAGCTAAAATAAAAGTTATTAGTAGGATTATAAAGCAAATTATCATCATTATCATAGCAGTTCTACCAGCAAATAGGATACCTTCATTACCAATGGTCCCTGTATCGAAGTTTCCCTCACTAGCATGAAAGTAGAATCCCCAATACCAATAAAACTCTGCATAATTAAATGGTTCCTCAAGAACAACACCCCATACGGGAATTAGTATATGTAAGAATCCTACAATTATATATATGATGGAAAAAAGAGTAAGTTTACCTTTTGTAGTAGCCAAATTTCTCACTTATTTTTTATTTAAATTGAATTTGAATTTAAATATTATTAGTTCAACGTTTCTTTTTAAAAATCTTTATATTTATCAACTTCCCTATTTATTTTTTAAAGCCATTCTATATCAAGTTGTTGAGCAGAAACTGTAAGTTCAGCAGCTGCTCTAGTATATTTCATAACTTTAGCCATATCTCCTTCGAGTTTTGCTTTTCCACTTAACATCATTCTAATAGAATCTGCTTCACCAATAGTGATTTTTTTCCATGTTTCATAATCAGTAGTGTATATATATTCAACTTCATACCCTTCTCCACTCGGTTTTTCTCCTGGTTGTAAAAGTCTTACTTTATCATCTGGATCCAATGCTTTACAACCTGTACATTTACCATGATAAAGTCCAATCCACATTCTCTGTTCATGGTCTAAATTTCCGCTTGGAGTGGCTACCCAGACAAAGTCACCTTCCCAATCGGCAGCAGCGTCCTTGTAATTCTCATTTTTATTTAGGGCATCACGATAAGCATCCGCAAACTCTTGAGTTCCATATTTTACTTTTACCATTCTTTATTTCTACCTCTATTGTTTATATTTAATTTAAGAAAAATACTTTTAAATCTTATATAAATTCTTTGATCAAAATTCAAATTATTTTTAAACTATACAGAAATGTTCTTCTTAGATGCTCATGCTAGAGATTAAACAGGTAACATCTAAAGAACGAATAGAACAAGCATCCGAGCTATTTAAAGAATATGCTAACTACTTAAACATAGATTTAGAATTTCAAAATTTTAATGAGGAACTAGAATCCTTACCTGGTGATTATTCATTACCAGAGGGATCTCTTCTCTTAGCATTTTATAAAAATAAATTAGCAGGATGTGTAGCTCTAAGAAATTTTGATGAAGGCATCTGTGAGATGAAAAGGCTCTATGTTCGATTAAGATATCGAGGAAAAGGCATAGGAAAAGCGTTAGCAAAACAAATATTTAATACTGCTCGGAAATTGGGATATACACATATGCGTTTAGACACACTTCCATTTATGAAAGAAGCAATAACCTTATATCTTTCTTTAGGATTTGAAGAAATAGATCCTTATCGTTATAATCCTTATGAGGGTGCTAAATTTTTTGAGTTAAAACTGTAAACTCATTTTTTTCCTATAATAACATAATCAGGTTTATTTGAAACACTAATCTCTTGAAACCCTAATTGGCTCATCCAATCATATACTTGATGCGGTTCAAGCCAAAATGGCTCGCTTCTTAAATAAGCCCGAGCTCTCTTTAAACCTGTCCTAAGAATTAATGGAATAAAATGTAAACGCATTTTCCATCGAGGATAAGCACCATTTTTATCTTTCAAAATAAAAATCCCTCCACTCCGCAATACTCGGTATACTTGTTCTATTGTCTGTTTCGCATCCTTAAAATCATGAAGACAATTTAGGCATACAACCACCTCTATATCATCATTTGGTAATGGAATATCTTCAGCCAAACCTTTCAATAGTTCAAGCTCATCAATATTATTGTGTTCTGCTTTCTCTTTGGCAAAATTTAACATTTGTTCTGAGGAATCAACCCCAACTAACTTTACGTCAGGAATAATTTTCTTAATTTCAAATAAGAGAATGCCTGGCCCACATCCAATATCTAAAATTTTTGGAATCCCTTCTATACCAAACTCATTTATAGAATCCAGTACTTGCTTGGCAAATGGTTTATATCTATAATTAATTAATTTCTCCGTTGATTGGATATATCTTTCAACTCGTTCTCTCGTCCATGTCTTATTCTCATTCAACTGGCTCATTTTATACAAAAATCATGATTTTTAATTATAAATCACTACTATTCTTAATAATTTTATTACTTAGCTTCAATTTAGAGCGTTAAAAAAATAAAAAAAAAAAAGGGAACCTGTCAGACGTAGAGAAATATTAAAAAGAAATTAACAAATCTTTCCTCACATATTTACTATCTTCCAAAATTCCTTATTTTTATTACCTATTCTCTTTCTTAATTAATAAACTATTTTATTAATAAAAAGATTTCCGGCCATGAAAACTCTGTCGAGGTCCTTTTTCAATAACTACGACATTGCTGGCTTGTGGCCCTTTCTGTCCTTGAGTGACTTCATATTCTACTATATCCCCTTCATAAATTATCTTAAAATCGCCACTTTCGGCTTGAATAGTGGAATAGTGAACAAATAAATCACTCGAACCATCATCAGGAGTAATAAAGCCATAGCCTTTTTTACTATTAAACCATTTTACTGTTCCTTTTGCTTTTGCCATTGATAAAACCTAAAACAATTGTGTACATTTGCTAAAAATGCAACAATTAAGAATTGTATGTATTCTTTTGTAATAAGGTTTTGCTAAAATCCAAAAATAAAACCTAGTTTTCTTTAAGATATTTTATTAGATATTTAATGTCAAAAGGTTTACCATGTGCTGGATATACAAATTTTCCACCAAATTCGATATATCTCTTCCAACTATTGAAAATTAACCCGATATCTTGGATATAAATAGGTCTTTTTTTTATTCCAAATATATTAAAATACCATGAATTCATAGTATTATCTCCTGGAAAGACGGAACCATCTTTTAAGATTACTGAAATTCCATCTTTGGTGTGTCCAGGTGTATAAAGAATAGTTCCATCTATTCCAATATTTCTTAGAAGATCCTTATTGACTTCAAAGTCTTTTAAAATTATGTGATTTTTAGAAGTGATAATAGGAGGATAGGAAAACTCGTGAAATATACTAAATATTTTAAGAACAATTTTAAGTCTAAAATTAACTGGTTTGCCTTCTTCTTCAGTGGTTCCTAATTCTAATCTTTTCAGAGCTTTTTCATGGAGTAACAATTTTGCTTTAGAGTTTTTCAGTAATTCTGCTGCAAATCCAGCATGATCATCATGATGATGAGTTAAAAGCAAATATCTTATTTCAGTTATATGAATATTATACTTTCTTTTTAGTTTGGATACAAATTTCTCATAATGATGTGGATATCCAGTATCGATCAGTAGATATCCAGAATTACATTCTAATAGATAGCAGTTTGTAAATCCTACTTTTACAAATTTATGCATATTCTTCATGTTATTCTAATTCACAATTTCAACTAATTAAATGCATTACGCATGCCTTTTTTTATCAAAAAAATATACTATTGCTATTATTGACCATATTAAGGAACTTACCGCCCACATAATTTCTGAGAATACAAATTCAAAAAGCCCTATTATGATATAGATTATTTGAAGAATTGTAAAGATTATTCCCGCAGGAATCGCTAAAATTAATAAAATTTTATACTTTTCAGTATTTTTATAAAGTAAAATGAATCCTATTCCATTATATATAAACATCCAAATCCAGAAGAAACTTATCATAGCTCTAGCGCGATCTGAGAACGGTCTGGTTCTTGTTATTGAAGCTAGTGAGGAGCCAAAAAATAACATAAAAATTGAAATAAATAAAAAAATAATCCCAAATATCAACCATATTTTTTTCCATATTTGCTCAGAAACCATTACTACGGGTCCTTTCTTTTTACTTTTTAAAGGGATTTGGAATCCATTTTGGTACTTTTTTTTTATATTCTAAAAATTGATTACTAAACATATCCAGAAGAATTTTTTCTTCAAAATTTACCATCCAATTATAAACCAGAAATACTATAACAAAGAGACCAATACAAATTAATGAAATGGAAAAGAATATTAATGCCACATAAATTAATAAAATGCCAAAATACATTGGATTTCTCACATATCCAAGAATTCCATTAGTAATCAAGCTACTAGGTGGGTGATGTGATTTAAATAGGGCACGGTGAGACAGTATTATAAAAGTAATAGCAATCGCAAAAACTAATACAAAGAGTATTAAACGAATTATAAAAGGTACAAAATTGTTTAAAAAAGTTGAGAATTGGAATATTCTTGAATCTAGTATCCATATTGCTGCAAATCCTATTGGTAATATGGCATGAAATATATGGGCATTTGGAATTTCCCTCTCATGACCCTCATGTCGTTTTTTATTCATTTTAAATCAGCTATTTTTTAAAATCTTATTAATTCAATTTTTTCAATTGTATTTAATATTTGTATAGTCCATATTTTCATATTTTTTTATAACATCTTCATACTCATATAACGCGAATTTTTTTACCTATAATTGTAATCCAACCCTTTTTATTTTCTTCAAAAATTTGGATATTAGAAAAACCAGCATTAGTTAATAAATCATTATATTCTTCAGGAGTATGAAGAGGAAATTTCCCCAATTCTGACCACATTTGAGCTTTTTTTCTTTTTTTCTCATTATTACATAAATACCCTTCATTAACTAAAATTATTTTTCCTTTTGGTTTAAGAACTCTATAGATTTCTTTTAAATCTGTTGGTAAATCTGGCCAAAAGTAATAAGCTTCAAAACCACTTATGATATCAAAGAAATTATCTTCAAAAGGTAAAGATGAAACAGAAGCATTGTATATTTCAACAGTTCCATTTTCAAGATATCTCTTATTAACTTCCTTACTTACCGATACGGCTGTTTCTGAATAATCAATTCCATATATTTTTCCATCTACTATAATCTCAGCAAAACGCTTTATATTTCCCCCACCCCCACATCCAATATCTAAAATAATATAATTTGGTTCTATAACAATTTTAGATAAACCCCACTTTGCTAATTTTGCATGCCCTTTATTCATACCCCTGGCAATTATTCGTCCTACTTTTCCACTAGGTTTTCTTATTTGATTAACTAATTTTTGCTTTAAGCCCATTTTAAGTCTACTTTACTCCATATAATAAACCCATTGTTTTGAGTTCAAATTTCAACAACTTAGGTATTGGAATTTCTTGAGTTGTTTCGATGAAATTAACCTCCTCAATGCCCCATTTCTTAATCTCTCTGATTAATTGTTCAATATCACCAAATTTCTTTTTACTTTTAAAGATATCTTGCAAAGAAAAGGCCCCTCCTTTTTTCAAAACTCGAAAAGACTCATTAATGAGTTTGGTTTTATCTTTTGCATCTCGAATTTCATGATATACGAAATTACTCATAATAACATCAAATTCACCATCTTTAAAAGGCAATTTTGAAGCATGCGCTTTTTGAAATACAACCTGATCTGCAACACCCTCGACTTTAGCATTTCTCTCGCACTTAAGTTTAGAATAATTCCATATTTTTCCCCAATAATCAATTCCCCAAACTTTAGATTCAGGGAATTTCTTAGCAAGCTCTATTGCTAATGCTCCAGCTCCGGTGCCAATATCAAGCGCTTTGCCTTGTCCATTCCAAGATAATTTATTGATGACTAAATTCCAGACCATATATTGTAACTCTTTATTATTTACTGAAAATTTATAAAATAAATAAAATAAATAAGAAGATGGTAAAAGAAGCAATCCTATAATTACCCATAATACTATTCTAACGATTAGAGGAATTGGGAATAAGGAAGGGATTAATAAAATTAAATTTGCACCTATTAAAAAGTATAATAAATTTAATGGTACCCAATTTCCATAATTTGCTGATTCCCTGATATCTTATCACCAACACATGTTATCTTTTATTCTTTATTATACTAAATGGAAGATATCTTCCTACTTTTGTGCAATAATTTTTATATTCTTCTCCAAATCGTTTAGCAAGGAATCTTTCCTCATCTCTTATTTTTGAATCAAAAGTCAAAATGTTTGCTATTAAGAAGATCAGTGAAATTATTGTCGGAATAATAAGAAAACTTCCAGTAACAAGCAAATAAACTCCCATAACAATGGGATTTCTCATTAACCTATAAATTCCAGTAGTATTTAGAGAGATTTCTTCTTTTGGAAGTTCAATCCTAAAGTTAGTTCCTAGTGCGATTGTTCCCCATAAATCTATTAGTAAACCCAAAGATATCATAATTATACCGATAAATATGAAAATGTCTGAAATTACAAATTCAAAAACTAAAAAATTTAAGATTGTTTTACCATCTATGACAAATAAAATAATATATGTTAACCAAGTAAAAATAGTATAAGGCGTTAATCTAGTCAGTAATGAAGCTCCTTCATGTGTTCCATGAGGATCTTTGCCTTTTTTTTTTATTATAGCCATAGGTACAAACAATCCTATAAGAAAGAAACTAATAACTGTGATAATAAATATTTTAATAATAATTGGTTTAATCATTTTCAATTAGCTCTTATTCTTTTAAAAAAACATAAAATATCTTGGTACTTTTGTCTTATAATTATCATATAATTCTCCATATTGTTCAGTTAAAGCTTTTTCTTCCCCTAGTATACTGAAATGAGCACATATAATCGAAATACATAAAAAAATCAGATTAATCCAAGAACCGATTATTAAAATCATTCCAGCAAACATGATATAAATCATAACCATTTGTGGATTACGAGATATTTTATATAATCCGATAGTTATTGGTTTATCTAAAGGTGCATTTCGATAATTAATAATAGCGATTCCTAAACCTATTAGACCAACCGAATATAATACCGTTCCAATAATAAACTCTATTGTACCGAATTGTATAGTTGCTAAGAAAATCATGATAATATTAGCAAATGAAAATAATTTCCCAATAGCTGTAATTATTTTTATTTTTTTATCCCATAAAGATCTATCGTATAATCGCTTTTTTACCTCTTTAGAACACGTACTCAACACTAAAATAAAAACAATTAAATAGAATACGAAATAAATCCATCCATTTAATAACCCAAATGAAAAATTCGGTATAATTTCCACTACTCTCACTAAGTATTTTATATATGCTTTTAGATTCCTATAAAATGTTTAATTATTGGGAGGTTATTCATTTGAATCTAATATTATACGCGACTCTTATAACTCTTATTTTTACCTCCACTAATTATATAATTATCATAATCATATTTAAACTTTTTAGTCGTACCTAAATCATAAAATAATATTGGCAATAAGACCCTTCCTTAAATTAAAATGAGGGCTATATATAACCAAAAGCCTATGATTAATTATTATAATAATAGAAAAAGTTCCAAAAAAAACAAATCTAGTTTTAAATCTTTTAATAATTTCATATTATTATAAATGTAAGCATAAATATGTTCTTCGCTAAAATATCTTAAACATAAATTCTCTCCTTTTACTTCCTTTAAAATAGTTACAATTTGTCTAAGAATTGATTTCAAATACGTCATAACTAATTTTTTTTCACCCTTAATAAGGTTTATATCAATTATATTAAACCAAGCCTCTTTAGAATAGGAGATATTTTTCAATTCTGGATGATTTTTGTATTTTGCTTGATTTTTAATAGTATTATACGATTTATCAATGAGATTTAAAATTTCATTTTTGGACTTACTATACATTTTATGATCCATAATATTTCTAATTGAAATTAATATGTGTTGAAAAACACCCAAGATATCAAAAAAATCTGCAACATGGGTTAATGTTTCAACCTCTTCCCATTGATTATAATAATCCTCAATTACATCAATAAAAGGTAAAAAAATATTAATATTTCCATCCCAACTGTGACCTTTTTTTTCCCATGCGGATTTAAATTCCTTTACGAATGCTTCTCTTATAACATTTAATCTCCCCATTAGCATTTCAGTTCTTACACTTTTGGTGTCTGCTGCCACAAAAAGTAATTGATACTCTGGCTCTAATATATAACTCCATCTTAATCCACCCATTTCTATAGATTCTAATGATTGCTTAAATTCAACCATAGAAAAATGATGAAACGCTGTTAAAAAACCAGAAACAATATCCTCATCGGCACTCGTTTTCAAAAATGATTTATATAATAATTTTGTTCCAGATTCGGAATCTAATATCCAAATGATCATAATCGGGATAATGTACTTTAGTTAACTTTAAAATATATTCTTATGAGAATTTGAATTAATGGTTTATATTAAATTATTCAATATAATTCTTTTAAATTTACTGAAAAATTCATTTCTATTATTTAAATTAGAAATCTAAAGTTTTAATAGTTTTTTTTAGTTAAATAACTTATTATGGGTTTTTTAGTAGTTTTTTACTCAAGAACAGGTAATACAAAGAAGATTGGTGAATTAATTTCAAGAGAGTTAAATTGCGAGTATGAAGAAATATTTGATACTAAAAAGCGATCAGGAGTTATAGGATTTCTTAGAGCTGGTGCAGATGCTACAAGAGAGAAATTAACAATAATTAAAGAGATTGAAAAAAATCCTGAATTATATGATTTAATCATAATTGGAACGCCTATATGGAGTAAAAGAATGAGTACGCCAATAAGAACATATATTACAGAGTATAGGAGTAAGATTAAGAATGTTGCCTTTTTCTGTACTAAGGGTGGGAAAGGAGATCATAAAGCATTTGAAAACATAGCAAAATTATGTGATAAACAACCACTATCAACTCTGGAAATTAATAAAAAAGAAATTAAAGAAGGACTATATAGTAACAAAATTAGAAAATTTATTTTATCTTTAACTTAATTATTTTTTTGAAATATCTTACCTATACCTTGATAAATCTTTAGACTTCTGATAGCATGATTTAATATCTATTTCTTTCATCTGATTATTCATTTGAATCCACCTTCTCTTAAGATCAGAATCAAAATTAGTTTTTTCACAAGGAAATTCATCGCAGTGGAAGCATAATTCAATAGTTTTACTTTAATAACAGTTTCTTACTTCAAAATCAGGATATAAACAAGATCCTTTTTATAATAAATATTTTACAAATCTTTTAATTTCCTCATCCACCAGTAAAGATACTACAAAAAGAGAATGGTAATATTGTGATTATCTTGCTATAGATATCATAACACCTCCAAGAAAGGAAATATTTAGAAGTTCCCCTAAAAATTTATGATTTAAGGAAAACTTTAAATCTATTATTGATATATTTATAATGAATATCCAATTAGGAGAATATTAAAATGAAAATACAAAAAAGAACAATAATAGCCATTTTAATAGCCATTATTATTGGTGTGAGTTCTATTGCGATCACCTGGGTAAGTTTTTTGCCAAAAGGAAAAAAAAGTCCACCAGATTTGACAGATAGAGGACCACTTTATTCTGATTTTTTTCCAACGGCAGTTAAACCCGGCTTTACTATAATTCAAGTATGGTGTTATGTCGAGAATCTTGGGCAATCATCAACAGGTGCCTTTAATGTAAGCTATTACGTTTCAACTAATACTATTATTACGGTAGATGATTATTTGTTAGGAGTTGATACAATCCCATCAATATCTTCTTTAAATTATAGTTTTTCAACATGGAGTGGTATATTTCCAGATATTGGAATCCCAGATGGAATATTTTATATAGGTTGGATTATCGATAGTGATAATGATGTAAGTGAGTCTGATGAAACAAATAATATTGCTTATGTAAGCTCTTATCAATTGATCATCGACAGTATGAACCCATCTAGTTCTATATCTTATACTCCTGAATCTTTGCCCAATATAGTTAGTAATAGCACGACCTTCACTTTATTGGCAGATGATGGTACTGGTTCAGGGGTTGATAGCATCGAATACCGAATAGATAATGGACCATGGACATCATATACTGGGTTATTCACATTAGGGGGTTATGCTAAAAGAAATCACACCATCGAATACTATGCTATAGACAACGCTGGTAATGAGGAGACTACTAATAGTGAAATTGTAAACATAGATATTCCTTATTTATACTCGGGTGTTTTATTTGTCCCAGGGGCACCAATTGATACTCCTGAAGATCATATAATTAAGATTGGAACCCTTGCTGATTTTACTGATATATCGGGTGAAGGTACATTTCAAGGATCATATTTAGCTATAAGACAGATAAACGAAGCTGGAGGTATTTTAATTTATAATTCTATGGATCCGACTTTTCCCAATGGTACTTACTATCTTGGAATTGTAGGTGAAAATACCTACGAAGCTATTCCCTTATTAAATGTTAGTCAGGGAGTCTTAGCAGCAGAGAATCTGATCCTTCAACATGATCCTGATTTTTTCATTGGTGGATATAGAACAGAAGCAGTAATGACATATCGGGAAGCGGTAATGGACGAGCATAAAATTTTCATAAATACAGGAGCATCTACAGATTCATTCTGTACAACTGTTGCCATGGATTATGCTAAATATAAATATTGTTTCCGTACAATGCCTATCAATTCTACATCTTTAGCGAAGGAAATTGTTGAATTTTATGCTTTAACGCTTAAACCTGCCTTGGAGGCAGCATTAGGCGTAAACGTGACTAAAGTTGGAATTATAAGGGAAAATCTTGAATGGACGACACCTTGGTCAAACATTTTACACGGTTATTATGTACCTTATGGATACTATGGGTTAACTATTAATCCTTGGTTTAATTTTACAATAGTAAGTGAAATTGCGTATCCAATTACAGCTACTTCTGCAGATTTTACTGGATATGTATACCAATTACACACTGATGGAGCACAAATCGTTTTTCCTCTCATCTCAGCACAAGGTGGAATCAAATTGATGACTCAATATGAGGCTCTTCAACCCGATTTTATGATTGCTGGGATTGATTATATGTCTGAATTTGAAGATTACTGGCAATATTCAGCAGGAGCATGTAAATATCAATTAGTAGTACAATCAACAACAAGAACTAATAAAACAAGTATAACAATACCAATGTGGGATTCATATACAGCAATATGGGCTAAGGATCCTTTTTATACAGCAATAGGATCCTATGATTCTGTTTTTATGCTGTCAGACGCGATTAACAAAGTACAATCCATTGATTCTGATGATATTGTAGCTCAATTAGAAACTATAGATAAAACTAATCCATTTGAAGGAGCTGGAGGTAATATTGCATTTAATATATACCATGATTTAATTGAAGGGTATGATCCAATTACAGAGACAATTTATTCTGTCGCTTTATGGGTACAATGGCAATCTGGTGGAACAAAATCAATTGTTACATCAAATGGTTATATCTATCCGGAATGGATTGTGGATGCACCTATGCAGATTCCGCCTTGGCTATAAAATCCTAAATTTAACTATCTCATTTTTTTTTTCCTTTTATTCATATCTTAGTAAATCTTTAGTATTTTGGTAATATAATTTCAATCCTACTTCTTTCATCTGATTATTCATTTGAATCCACCTCCTCTTAAGATCGGGGTCAAAATTAGTTTTATCACAAGGAAATTCATCACATTGAAAACAAAAGTCAACTCCTTTATCTTTATAACAACTTCTTACTCCACAATCAGGATAAAAACAAGATCCTTTTCTACATCCACTACAATTCTCTTGTGTTAAATATGTAAGTAATTCTTTAAATGAGGGGTAATTTTTAAATACGGGTAGGAATGTTGAGAATCTCTCAGCATATCTATCAAAAGATCCTAACTGTTCTTGTAATTCCATGCTTTTTTTTCTTATTTCCCCATTAGAGTTTGCAAAACATTTACGGCAACTAAGCCCACATGGCGCAAGGATATCCAAAATATCTTTATATTTTATTACCATATCTTTTCTCTCAATTTTTTTGAATTTTTAAATTACTCTACTCGACAAATATAAATTTCAAGATCAATAATATCATCTTCATTAAAAACAATCCCCTCTAGCTCTAATAGCTTTTTCTGCATTTGATAACCACCATCATAAGGCAATGAAATCCTTCCCTTACTATTAATAACCCTATGCCATGGTAAATTATCTTTCTTCGAACAAGAATGCAATATCCATGCTACTTGTCGTGCAGCTCTCGGATTTCCAGCACGAGCAGCAATTTGACCATATGTTGAAACCTTTCCATTTGGAATTTGTTTAATTAGTTGTTTAACTCGCTCGGAAAATGTTTCATTCATATTAAAATCATCTTAAATAAATTTATTTATTAAAACAATTTAAAACCTGCACAAGGTTGTCTTCTTGTAACTAACATTTTTTACAAGAGTCATTCACTTTTTTAAATAAATTAATTCCCATTTTAAGGCGTTCACGGACTAATAGAAGTACTCATAATAAACAAAAGAATAGATACAAACAGAATTATTGTTGTTACGATGATAACGATAGCAATTTTTTTTTCTCGCTTCATAAAATATCAAATGATTTTCGAATTTGATTAATACACATATAATATATTATAAATGTGAAAAGATAAAACATGTTCGAATTTAATTTTATATGTAGAATTTCTTTATTTAATTTAAAAAGCTGATAATTTAATTGTGAAGGAAATTTGAGAGATAAAGATTTAATTACGGAAGATGTAAAAATACATAATTTAGAGAAAATGCTCGACTATCAAGAAGGTTCAGTTGTCAGTAGAACACTAATAAATAAGGACGAAGGTACTGTCACCTTATTCTCTTTTGATAAGGGTGAGGGACTAAGCGAACATACTACCCCATTTGATGCTCTTGTATATATATTCGATGGAAAAGCTAAAATCACAATTTCTAAAAAAGATCATATTTTGGAGAAAGGTCAGATGATTCTTATGCCAGCAAATGAACCTCACGCATTACAGGCTGTTGAAAAGTACAAGATGATGTTGATAATGATTAAAACCATTTAAAAATAATTTTTTTTATCTTTTTGAAATTTATTTATATATATTGTTTAAAACCACTTTACTTTTGCTGACCTTCGAGGTGGTATTCGATAATACTTGATTTTTGGAAAGCCAACTGCTAAAGTATAACCTACTACATGATTTTGTGGAAATTGAATTATTTTAGAAACATTCTCAAACGTATTTATAGCAGTTGTCGCCATTCCTAACGAGCATGTTCCTAATCCCAATGATTCAGCGGCTAACATGATATTGCTAGCTGCTACAGAACAATCTGGAATTAGTGTGCTTGTTTTTTTAGAGGCATGAATAATAATTAGTTCTCCATTCCAGCACCAAAAATCTTCACCTCGCTCAATTCCCTTAAGTGTATCACTAAAATATGGAAGTGTACCCTCAATTATCTTTAGATTGCTTTTTTCAATAGACATTCTGTATTCTCTCCATTTATCACGTTCAGCATAAATTTTAGAAAGTTCAATAAATCCCTTTGTAATTTCATCTGAGAAGTTTTTCAATAGTTCAGGATCACGTAAAATTGTAAAATTTACCAGTTGATCATTATGACCTGTTGGAGAATATTTTCCTGCTTCAATAAGTTTATTCCACAAATCTTCTGGAATTGGTTCAGGTTTAAAATTTCTTATAGACCTTCGAGCTTTAATTAGGCTTAATACTGATTTATAAGTAGGAAGCTCAAAATCTACCAAATTCTCTATTTTCTCTTCATCAGGGTAAATTCTTAACTTTATAGCATTAACTGGACAAACAGCAAAACAATGTCCACATTCCATACACAAAATTTCAGTAGACCGTCTCATTACTAAATTATCATCTCTAAAGTAGTAAAGTCTTAAGGGGCATGCACGTGTGCATGCTTTACATTTAGTACAAACATCAAGATCTACTTCGATTTTAGGGTTTACAATTTTATTAACTTCAACCATTTTAAACACTTTAAAATTATAAAATCATTAATTTTTATGAATTGATTATCACTTACTTATATGGTCTTCATTTTTTCAACTTTCTAACATCCAATCCATTAATTTTTTTAGAAAAAGTCACAATACTTCTGGAACTTTTTTGTTCTCTTCAAAAATAGCATTTGCCTTTTCCATTATATTAGGAATATCAATTTGTTGTGGACACTTATCCAGACATTCCTCACATTGAATACATAGAGAGGCTGCTCCTTCAACTTCTTCTCCTTCTGATATCTTTTTCTCTAATTCTTCTTGGGTTTTAGTCATTCTGTTGTAAAAAAATGCAATTCTTAGTTTACGGCTTTCACCCCAATATGCAATTTCATTCATTAACATCAGAACACTTGGAATAGTTACTCCATTTGGGCAGGGCATACAATATCCACAACTTGTACAAGGAACTATATTATATTTTTTGTAAGCTTCTCGTAAAGTTGAAATTGTTTGTAACTCTTCTTCAGATAGAATGTTGATTTCTGATTTATCAGCAGATTCTACATTTTCAATAACTTGTTCCATAGTACTCATACCACTTAATACAACTGAAACTTCAGGTTGATTCCAAAGGAATTGTAAGGCCCAATCAGCCATACTTCTTTTTACCTTCGAGTTTTCCAATACCTCCTTAATCTCTGGCTTTGTCTCTAATTTATTCTCTGGAATAGCCAATTTCCCGCCACGAATTGGTTCCATAATAATAACTGCAATGTTTTTACTTCCAGCATATTTTAATCCTTTAGTACCCGCTTGATAATCGATATCTAGATAATTATGCTGGATTTGACAACAGTCCCAATCATAATAATCAATTATCTCTTGAAATACTTCAAAACTATCATGAAATGAGAAACCTATGTATTGAAATAAGCCAATATCTCTAGCTTCTTCCATTTTTTCGATTAAATTAAGCTTTTTAATTTTTTCAAATCGTCCTTTGTTTAATCCATGAAATAAATAAATATCCGGATTTGTCTGTAATCTCCCAATCTGTTCGTTAAGATATTTGTCAAAATCCTCTCTTTTTTTAACTAACCAAATAGGTAATTTTGTAGTGAGATGAACTTTTTCACGATAACCCTCTTTTAATGCTTTTCCTACAAGTACTTCGCTATACCCATCATGGTATGGATATGCAGTATCAATATAATTTACGCCATGATCAATTGCATATCGAATCATCTTAATTGCTTCTTCTTCAATAATCTTGAATTGTTGATTCACTGGCAATCGCATAGCCCCAAAACCTAAAGCAGATACTTCCCAACCCAATGAACCCATTTTTCGATACTTCATAATATGTATAAAATTCTAATCTTAAAAAAGATAAGCACTTCCAAAAATGAAATATTTACTTCTGAATGATCATTAATTATCTAAATAAATCAATATTAATCAAATGAATTATGACTCTTTATGATTTAATGATAAAAAGGCGATCTATTAGATGCTTTAAAGATACAAAAATTCCAGATCATATCCATGAAAAACTTATTCAAGTTGCTAATAATGCTCCATCAGGAGGAAACATTCAACCAATATCAATCATCATTGTCCAAGGAGCCGAAGGAAAGAAAAAATTAACAGAATTTGTTGGAGGTCAACCTTGGGTACAAAATGCACCTTTATCCATGATTTTTTGTATTGATTTTTATAGGATAAAAAAATGGGCTATCAAATCTGATACTGACTTTCATGGAGAAAACGCCCTTTCACACTTTCTAATAGCCTATGCTGATCTTATGTGTGCTGCCCAGAATGTTGTCCTCTTAGCTGAAAGCTATGGACTAGGATCGGTTTACGTGGGCTCAATCCAATCTGAGATTGATAATGCAAGGGAATATTTTTCAATACCCAAATATGTACTTCCTATGATGGTTTTATCAATAGGATATCCAAAATCTATTCCCAAAAACATACCTAAATTAAAATACAACACAATTGTTAATAATGAAAAATACAAAATTTTAAGTGATGAAGAGATAGCAGAAGATTATAATAATAAATATGGGGATTTCGATGAAAATGTAGATCTTTATCTTGAAAAAGCCTACATAGAAGTTGTTGAGGCAAATAAACAACATAAAACTAGTTGGATAAAACTGGTTAAAAAAAGGATGAAAAAGTTGGAGATAAAAAATCATGCACAATTTTTATTTAAATTAAGATACCCATCTAAAGCAATGGTCGAATTGAATGAAAAACAAATTCAAGCATTCAAAAACGCTGGATTTGATATATTTCAATAGAAGCACAATAAATCAATTGTATATTTGTACATTTCTTCTTCACATATTAATCCCTCAAAGTTCTTTAATAAGCTAATTTTCTACTTCACGTTTAAATTAATTATATTTAATGATTTCCAAATAGATTTCGTACCTTTTTGAACAATATTTCCCTTTAAGAAATTATTTGAGGAAAGTATTATTTTAAATTTTAATTAAATTTAAAAAGGTATTAAACGATGATGAACCCGAGAAAATCTCCTACATATCAAAATAATAAAGTTAATATCAAATACTCGGGGGAAGATTATCGGACATGGCCAATTTTTGTGCTTGCCTTTGTAAGGTTGTTTTATCTTTCAATCTTTGAAAGAGCTCTATTTAATTATCTTTATTTCGTAATAGATATTAGAGAAAGTACTTTAGGTTTCATATCTTCTGCAGGATCAATTACTTATATCGTTGCACCCATAATAGGGCAATTACTAACAACTAAATTTTTAGGGATTAGAAATGCTCTTATAATAAATTCAACATTGACCCCATTTCTAACAGTAGCTCAAATATTATACCCTGAGGCTTGGTTTTTAATTATCTGTCGAATATTATTGGGATTAACATTGGGATTATTTTGGCCAAATTGTCTTAATCTATTAAGTAAGTGGCAAAAAGTAAGTAGTATTGAAAAATCAAAGAAAAATTTTGCTTTATTTAATCTTTCTTGGAATTCTGGGTTTATAATAGGGCTTCTTGTCGGTTTTCTTTGGGCATTTTCTTTAAATGATTTTTCTGCAATGATAATTTCTTGGTTATTATCATTTCTATTAATTCCTTTAAGTTTCTTCATACAAAAGGAAAAAGGTCCTGCTATTTTAGAAGAAGGCGTAATTTATCAATCAGAAGACCCCCTTTCTCACTTAGATATAAAAGAAGATTTAGTAGTTAACTCACAAACACCTATGATTGTATACTCTGTACTCTTTTCATGGATTTGTATAATGTTTTTAACAATATCAAAATCAATTTTTATTTTTGGCTATCCTATTCTTCTAAAAGCCCTTTTATCTGATGAATTTTCTTATCTAACCTATCTTGTACAATGTGGACTACAATTTATGCAATTATTAGGGTTAACCTGGATAAATTCAATGAAGATTTATAGTAGAAAAATAGCCACTCTAGTAAGTTTCATAGCAGTCGTCCTAATTGCATTCACGATTGTTCTTTTGGGAAATATTTGGTATATTTCAATTATAACAGCTATTGTCGGGCTTTTCTTAGGATTAATTCACGGTGTTGGAATGAAAATTATGCTTGAATATGGAACAGCTGAGAACTCAACAAGATATGCAACTATTAATGAAATTATTGTAGGAATGGGATTTGGGTTAACTCCTATAATAGCAGGATACGTTATGGAGATTGAAATATATGCAATACACTATTTTCTTATATTTTTAGGGCTACTAGTTTTCTTTACTTTAACGTATCTATCGCGGAATATTAAAAAAGAGCAGAATTAATAAAAATAATAAATTTACTTCTAAACATTAGGTTGTAGAATTATGTTCACTTTTAATAAGACCTTCTAAATGATTCTTTAATTCCATTTCCAGGTCTGAATTGCTTGGATATCCTTTTTTTGTGTTTTTAGAAAGGTTATTTCTTAAATACTGTTCAATATCATTTGAAGAGCCTAATCTTTTGATAAGATTGTTAATTTCGTACTCCTTATCTATAAACTTAGTTAAAAACATATAAATCATTATACTTATTGCTTCTTCAAGATTTCTTGCTCCAACTACAAGAACAGTACTACCATTAAATAAATCACCATGATAGCTAAAGAGATTTGTATTCCCCCATTTTTTAATCTTGTATTTTAAAAAATCTAATACACCAATAATATCTAAAGGTGATTTTTCTTGATTAAGCTTAAAAAAAATTCCACATTCTGCTTTTTGCTCATAAATTGTTATTAAATTATTTACTTGTATTATAAGGGAAACTTTCGATGATGAGAAATTTTTATTTTCCATATTATTCTATCAAATTAAGAAATCCTATTATAGATTATGTAGATTAAACGAGAAAATATAAATAACCTTTAAGCTATCTTAATAAAAAAAGAAAAAAAAGAGATAATTATTCTATTTTAACATTAACAGTATCTTTCATTATATCTAGATAGGGAACTTCAATCTTTAGCAATCCATTTTTATAAGTCGATTTTGCTTTGTCAGGATCGATTGAGCAGCATAGTTGATAGAGACCACCGTAATTTAATGAATCGGTTTCACCATATACAACTAAATAATTCTCATTCATCTTTAATTTAATAGTATCTTTCTCTACACCAGGTAAAATGACTTCAATTATGTAACCTGTGCTATCTTCATTCTCATACGTGCATATCTCTGGAATGATTGTTCTCGTTATAGGTTCTTCCTTGACTTCCTCAATATCACTTTTTTCTTCTATTTTTGCTACTTCTTCCAATATTTTCACCATCTATTTTTTCTATATTATAATTACTTTATAATGAAAAATTAGGCTTTTTTATGTTCGTATAATAAAATATCAAGAGATCTTTTAGAATTGATTAATAAATTAAAGTAAATAATAGTAGTCACTTTTAAGATTTAAGTTTTATAGGAAATTGAATAAATTATTTGCTTTCCTTATCAATTTTTAATTTTCAAGCTACTTTAAGGAAACATTTTTTTATACCTTTACCTTTAATTCATTTAGTCTTTCATATCTAAAAGATAATTTAAGGTTAAAATGGAAGAATTAGATACATTTGACACAAAGATTAGAAACTATTCTTTGATAATAATAATTATAGCTATAGTATTATTGATTATCTGGGTAATATCATATTTAAGCTCACCAGAAGAAGCATCCCCATTATTGATGGCTATTGGTATTGCATTATTAATTGGTGGTATTCTATTATTAACAAGAATACAATACGTAATATGGATAAAAAAAAGGTATTCATAATATAATTTAATTTATGTAGATAATCTTCTTAGAAAATTTTTAATAACAAACTAAATTAAGAATATTAGTTTATCTCAATAACAGTATCTTAAAATTTGATAGAAATTTCATAATAGATTATAAACTAAAAATTTTTTAATAAGAAAGGAGATTTAAATCTAGAATCTGTTTTAATGAAATTATGAAGAAATTAAATTTAATAAAAAAAGGATTTACATTTTTAGTCTTACTAAGTTTATTTACAGTATTATTTCAGAATTTAGATGTTATTTCGTCGAATGGTAGTGATCATTCTCTCGATATTAACTTAAATTTTGAAATGATTGAAAATTCAATTAATCAAGGTTTTTATGATAAAGAAGATTCAATTAACATTACATTGCCATCTTCTTCATGGAACATTGAAGATATTGAATTAAATTTCACAAATATAAATGATTTAGGCTCAGAGATTGAAATTATTGAAAACAAAAGCTATGGAGTATATGAGGAAATTTATTTTCAAAATATGAATTTCAGAAAACAAGGTTTAGCAGTACAAATTCAGTTAAATGAATCAGAGACGCTTTTAGGTGTATATGTTTATGGAAAGAAAGAAATTCATACTACTCCCAAAATCATTCAAGTTCAAGTGAGAGGATATGATACTTTAAATGATATCCCTAATAATACATTATATTTAACTATGGATATAAATATGTCAGATGTAGAAGGATGGTATTTACAAGCTTTTCCTTCAAAATTAACCTTGCCAAAGGGAGATTATTTTTTGGTCTTAAATGGTTCAAATATAATTTCTGTAGACGATGACAGATATCATTGGTATTATAATGACAATGATCCAATATATCCAGATCTATTAATCTCTCAATTTCTTAACACCGAAACTTGGACTACAGGAATATCAAATTCACCATTTTTATATAAATTAATTCGAGAAACAGAAATTCCTGTATATCCAAAAGCTATTAATATGACTATTGAAATTGATAATGAATTTTATGAAATTCAAAATGGGTCGTCTATAGGATCTGGTAGTTTACCGCTTACAATATTAGACTTTTCTCCAAACAGTGAACAGATCAATCTTCCTGTTTTTTGCAATAATTCAGCAAATCTAATTTTCGATGTAACCTACCTATTAAATACACACAATATATTTTCTGCTCCAGCCTCAGTAACAATCAAAGCTAATTCTACAAATGAATGGACAGTACGACCTTCTATTACAAGATATTCAAATAATTGCTCAGTAGAATTTTCCTATCCTTCACAATGGGAGAATTTTTCAGTTTATAAAGATTTGATAAATATAATCGATAATGTGACAATCAATCCTCTAGAAAGTCTATTAATAATACCCAATAATATCATTACAGATGGGGCAGAATGGGAAATAAAAGCTTATTCTCCAAACATTAACTTTAATATTAATACGGTTTCAACTGAATTTGAAGTTGGTGAAGAATTAGCATTTTCGATTGGTACTCCTGTTTTACCTGGAAATTATACATTTCGATTAATTGATCCTCTTGGTTCTATGGAAACTGAAATAAAGAAGACCATTCCACCTGATGATTATGTGTTTTCTTACGTCATACCTTCGGGTATTTTAGAAGGCAACTACATAGCATATTTATATTGGAATAATCAAACTGATGCTGGAGTTCAAACACAAGTTTTTACAATCATCTCTGTACCGGTTTCAACCGGTTCTGCCGACGATTTTACAATATACCTTATTATTGCCATAATCATAATTGCTGCCGCTTTCATAGGATTCGTAGGATATACAAAACTTAGAAAAAGGGAAACAAAAGGTAGAAAAAGGTTAGAATTAATTTTAGAACAATGCACTGATGTTATGAATTTAAAATATGTCATTGTTCTCGATAAAAAATCCGGTATTGATTTGTATGCTGAGTCATTTGAAAAAAAGGAATTTGATCTGACATTAATCGCGGGATACTTACAAGCTTTGCATAATTTTGGAACAGAAGTATTGGAAGGTACAAAGGATTCACGAACAATTAAATTAGAGTATCGTGGATCAATTCTTTTGATGTCTGAGTTTGTAAATTTAAGAATAATTATAATAATGAAAGAAAATCCGTCTAAGAACTTTTTATACTCAATTGAGTCTTTAGCTTATGATGTATACAAAAATTATGGTAAACTAATTGACCAATTTAGTGGAAATCTTCAACCATTTCGAGGAATAAAGGATTTAGTAGAAAAAAATTTGAATACATCATTTGTCTATCCATTACAAATAATAATGCCTAAAAAAGCTGATCTAAACCAAAATGAGAAAGAAATGATTAAAAGAGCGCTAGATTTTATGAAACAACATAAATTTAATTACTTTTATGCCATTTACTTACTTCCGGAAAATGTGTGTACTCCAAAAGATTATCAAGCAATTCTTTCTTTAATAAAAAAGGGAATTTTTCAGCCAGTTGAATAATCATCTATTTTTACTTAAATTATTATTTTATTCCTTTTCAAATCTGAATTATTCTAATAAAAGAAATTATTTTTTGAAAGTTACAAACATTTAAATATGCAATTCATTATATATTTTTACAGTAAAAACTTTTATAGTAAAAAACATTTTTACCAAAATTGATGTGAAAAATTATGGCAAAAAAGAAAGAGAAGAAAAAACCAATCTTTGAAAAAGTTGGACTTGTATTTAGAAGCCCTGTAAGAGCTGATATTTTACGAGAACTCTCGGAAAATCCTCAAAGACCTAAACAAATGGCTGATAATATTGGTATACAAAAACAAAGTTTAAATTATCATTTAAATGCTCTTAAACGAGGTGGCTTAATAAAAACTCACACAGAAAAAATACCTGAGCCTGATCTAAAAATTGAAAAAGGTACAAGAATAAATGGAAAAACTGACAATGGCAAAATCCAAGTCTCTTATGGGGTAGAACTTACTAAAAATGGAGAAGATATTGTTGACCAATTTATAAGTCCGCTTTATGAAGAAGACGTTGCCAAAAAAAAAGAAAAAAATAAAAATAATTTAAAGGAGGATGAGTAAGTTTGAAAAATGAAAGTATTCAAATTGTAGAATCTATGTTTAAAAATCCATTTGGTTTTCTTAAGTTAGAATCTCCTCAAGTTCATAAAAATATGACTGTTATCCCCATCATTGTTCAAGATGATAAATTTATTGAATTTATTACAATAAAAGAAGCTGAAGAGTTGGAACTAATCGAAATTGTTGAAACTGATGCTGTTGGAGAATTAGAAGTTATAAATAAAAGCAACAAACAAATTTTAATTCCATTTGGAATGACTGTCCATGGCGGAAAGCAGGATAGAACAATATGGGAACCAATTTTATTACCCGTTGGAGGAAAACAGTCTATTGTCAAGCAAAATCCTGGAAATCCTTCTCAGAAATATAAAATCCCTGCGAAATGTGTAGAACAATCAAGATGGAGTTATAAGAAAGGACGAGGGTTTAAATCGTCAAATACTCGACTACATCCTAATGTTGCATTTGAGGCAATTTCAGCAGCAGGACAGGGTGCCGTATGGGAGGAAATCCAGTCTCATAGAGCTGAGATGAATTATGACCTTGCTATAGCTCCTACTCAAAGTTATCTTGAAATTACGCAAGAATCTGAAAAACAAACAGACAAGATGGTCAGTAACTTCAAGAATGTAGAAAACCAGTGTGGAATTGCTGTGTTTATAAATGGAGAATTTATCGGAATTGAATTTTACGCTAACTCTGATGCATGGAAATATATGAGTAATGATATCCTTAAAGCTTTTTCAATTGAAGCCTTAAGATTTAAAGACAAACCACAGAAAATAGAAATTACTGAATATCATGATGAACTTATTAAGATTTTAAATGGCTTAAAATTTGAATTCTCAACAAGAGAAGGAGTTGGTCTTGGAAACGTAGTAGAATTCAATTCCAATAGTAATAAGTGGCGTGGAATTACCTTAGTTCATGATAAAACCATGGCACAGTTTTACCTAGTCTCAAAGAGAGGCGGATATCAAAATCGACCACGGTCAGATATACAATTTCAAACAGTTATTAATCAGCGGTTTGTCTAATTTAAGAATTAAGGATTTAAAATAATTAATTCCTGTTTTTTTTTATTATTTTCACTTTTCGAACTCTGATAGAGCATAAGTTTCTAAAACTCTTTTGATTTCATAGTCTAACCTATCAGCTAATTCTTTGTTAGCAGCACCACAAGATTTTAAAATTATTTTCGCTTGTTCAGCATATAATGCTTGTTTTTCTTCAGTCCAAATATCTCCCTTTTCCATAAGATTATCTATTCTATCAGCCATTTTAATTATTTTTGCTTCGTTTGATTTTTCTAAGAAACTTTCAAGATATTTTTCTTTTTTACGACCTTTAGCCCCATCAGGTTTAGTAAGTTCAGCAACAATTAGAGCAACTGTTTTTCCAAATTGGCTTTCAATTTCTATTAAATTGGTATCAGTGTCTTCAACTAGATCATGAAACAACGCTGCGATCATTAAATCTCCGTGTTCAAATTCGTTAAAACCAGTTGCTCTTAAAATTGAAGTAACTCGAATTGGATGAATGACATAAGGGACATTCTTAGCCTTTCGTTTTAGGCTACCATGTTTAATAAATGCAAAGGATATAGCATTCCAGTAATTTAAAAAATTTTTCATATTCTAAATATAATAACTTCTTGTGCTAATATAGTTAAAAATGGTTCATAAGATATATTTATATTTAAATTCTGTTGGAATAAGGTAATATTCTATTAAAAATTTTCAGGAAGAGCCATTCCAAGAAATAATATAATCTAATCCTTCATTTTCATTAATTTTTGGTTGGAGGAATTCCCAATTTCCTCCAACTTCAAGTTCCCTAGCAGTTAGGTCAAAATGGCAAATTGCAATTCCTATATCGAGACGTACGAACATACTATATTTAATACCAAGTTTATTTTTCGAACTTTTTACATAAAAATGGTAAATATTATTATCTAATTCTTTAACAATTCTCCATGGCTGTTTATTTCCAGCAGAAGGACCAAGTCGAACCATTTCAAGTAGAGGAGCATATTTTCCAGCTTCTTCTTGATTAAGAGGGGTATTAAAATTATTATTAAAAAAGAGTTTATCCCACTGATACCTATCATTTGCTTTAGCAATCTTACGGATTACTTTTTCTTTAAAACTGCGACTTTCTGGATTATAACCTATAGGAGAAATTGCTGGAACTATTTCATTTGAATTACAATTAATTTTTGCAGAAAATAAGCTACGATTGAAGGTTCCCCCTAACCAACACGTACCTAATCCCATATCAGTTGCAGCCAAAATTATCACTTCCATTAAATAACCATAATTTTCAATATAATATTTTGATTCTTCAGTAGCACCCACTATGAATTCTTTAGCTCCTGAGATTAATCCATAAGTCCCTAGCTTTTTCTTTTCATTTGGTTCAAATTCAGGCATACCAATGAGTTCAAATCGACATCTAACAGCAATATTACTAAACGGACTTGAGAAACTTTTAAGAGTAAATATTTCTTTTAACCGTTCTTCTTTGCCTTTTTCGATTGGTTTAGGAGAGTAGGTTCTCCTGGAAGTACGCTCTTTTATGATTTCAGTTATTGGTTTAGAGAAGAACATAATAATGATAAATATAGAAAGAATAATAACTTTGCTAAGTTATAGGATGTATGCAATCTTTTCGCATATTCTTTCACACTCAAAAAATAATAATCCTAGTTGAACATCTATGTTTGTAGAAAGCATTACAACAGCATGAGGTCCTGCTTGTACCAGTATTAAGTATCCTTCTGTTCCCTTAATAAAAAGTTCATTGAAAGCTCCTCTCTCCATTTCTTTTATAGCCCTTTCTGCCAAAGAAAGTAGTGTAGCTGACATGGCCGCGATTCTTGTTTCATCTAAACGATGAGAAATAGCAGAAATAATTGGGAGGCCCTCAGTGGTGATTACTACTGCTGCATTAACATTCGGATTTTTAATTAAAAACATATGCAATAACGCTTCTAAATTTTTCCCAAGATCCTCATCATTAACCCTTGGATCCTCTATATAACCATTTAATTCCATAAGTGTGTATATCTATTTAACTACGTAATTATTAATTGAATCAATTTTATGTAAGTCTTTAAATATGTAATAATCAATACATTCATTATTTTTTAATAATCATATTGCCCAGATAATATGTATTGTAATTTTATATCATTTTGTTGATTAGATATAAAAACAATAATTTTAAAATATTTAATGAAAAGTACCGATTGATGTTTTCGAATTCTTTAAATCATTTATTTACTTATCTTTAAGCTTTAATTCTTTTCGTAGATCCTCAAGTTCTTTTTCTTTAATCTTTACAGAATTAGTAATAATTTTCATTTCGTTAATTTGTGATCTTATGAGTTTATCTTTCGATTGGAGGGAATCTTTTAAATTGCTTATTTGTTTATCTTTAAATTTAACTAGCTTTCTTAATTCTTCAATTTTCCCCTCTTTTCTTAATAATAAATCTTTCAAATTTTTAATTTCATATTCCTCTGATTCTAAATAATCACTTAAAACTGTAAATTTTGGGTCATTCCCTTTCTCATAAACTACTTTTTTCTCTCTGAATGTACTAGAACTTATTAATCCATCATGATACAAAGTAATTACAATTGCATATTCAAAAAAAGCTTCAGTAAAATCTTCTGTAGTCTCTATTAAAATTATATTATTTGGATTAATCTTAGCATTTTTAAAAGAATCTATTAATTTTTCAACAGTAGATGAATTATCAGATTTCACATATATGACGAGATTCGCACCCTTGTAATACATAGCTTTTATTGCCTTAAACATTTGATCTTGACTTAAGATCCAAACTTGAGCTCTTATCCCTTTCCCATATAGATTAAAATCTTTAGCATAAAAATCTACTCCTATAACTACCTGAGTTTGGGCATCATCAATTACTTCCTCTAAAAATCCGTTGTCAATCTTATTTTTTAATTTATCATCGATCCGACCATCGAAAACTACTTTATAAGTGATGACTGTCATTGTGTTTCCTTTCTTTTAAGAATTCAAAAATCCAACTAATTATTATTTGTTTCTCTTTTATATATTATTAATAAGAACAAATAGTTATTAATAATTTAAATCGCTTTATCCTTTTTCAAAAAAAAATTAGAATTGAAATAATCCTTTTGGATTTTTGAAAATTTTTAAAAAATTATGCAATATAATTTTTTTTAAGATTTTGAATTAATCCAACTTATAATCTTTTAAAGTTCCATAATTTTCAATTTTATTATATTTTTTATTTTGTGATAAAAAATGCACAAATATAGGAACATTGTCAAGAATTGGAAAAATCTCAAACAGTTGAGTATCTCCCTCTCTAATAGTTTGTAGGACCATTGGCATATGATGCTTAAAAATTCTATATCGTAGTGCTGCCCATCCAAAAACAATTCCGCCACTAACATGGGCAAATACATGCAATTCATCTTTTTCTTCATTTCTTTGCCATTCCGCTAAAATTTCATCCCTCATAAAACGAGTATACAAGCCTGATATCTGGTTGTAATCATAATCACAATCGATGGTTAAATATAATTCTCCTGTGGAATCTGAATGAGTAAGTGTATATTTCCGAGGAATGAAATCTTTATCTTTCTCTAAGGATTCTCTACAGGTTGTATGCAATTTTTCTCTATTTAAAGACGACATAAGTTCTATTACCAATAATTAATTTAAAATTTGATTTATTTTATAAGATTTTTCTTTCCATAGATCCAGTATTGATATTCCCCTCCTCTAGTTAAGAAACCCTCAAAAATAATTGAAAATTTCGTTAAAATCGCTATATTTCAATGAAATAAATTAATTTAATTTTTCATTAAGTAAATTTATTTAATGGTATATCAAGGTTTTAAACTCTTAATTAATTTAAATATCCTAAATATTATACAATCTGTTTGTGAAAAAAAATGGCTAGACCGAAGGTTATATTGCCAGAAAATGGGATTCATGAAGATAAGATCTTAGAAGAAATGGAAGAAATTCGTAAAGATGATATAAATTGGAGAGATGGTAGGGTATGGAGCTTGGTTTATCATGCTACAGACAAACATACTGAAATGCTCAAAAAAGCTTATACTATGTTTTTCTCTAAAAACGCATTAAGTCCAATAGCTTTTCCAAGTTTAAAAAAATTCGAAACAGAAGTAATTTCCATGGTTATTGATTTATTTGGGGGCGATAAAAGGTGTTGCGGAAGTATGACTTCAGGAGGAACTGAGAGCATTGTAATGGCGGTAAAGACTTATAGAGATTGGGCTAGAGATAAATTTCCTGATATTAAAGAACCAGAAATGGTTTTGCCTAGCTCAGCACATCCTGCTTTTGATAAAGGAGCTGATTATTTTGGAGTAAAGGCAGTGCGAGTACCAGTAGATAAAGAGACCCACCGAGCAGATGTAAAGGCAATGGAGGAAGCATTAACCAACAATACAATTTTAATGGTTGGTTCTGCATGTGATTTCCCGAGAGGCGTTGTAGACCCGATCTCAGAACTTGCCTCTATTGCTCAATCACATAACATTGGAATGCACGTAGATTCTTGTCTTGGAGGATTTATGTTACCTTTTGTGAAGAGACTTGGATATGAAGTTCCTGATTTTGATTTCTCGGTTCCTGGTGTGACATCCATATCTGCTGATATTCATAAATATGGTTACGGAGCTAAAGGGTCATCTACAATACTATATAGAAAAGAAAGGATTTGGAAATATCAATTTTCTGTTTATACGGATTGGTCCGGTGGCGTTTATATCTCAACTACTATGAGAGGAACTCGCCCCGGTGGTGCAATCGCAGCAGCATGGGCCGCGTTGAGATCTTTAGGTATAGATGGTTATTTAGACTTAGCAAAAATTGTTATGGACGCAACAGAAAAATTGACTTCGGGTATTAATCAAATTCCCGAGGTATATATTATCGGAAAACCAGTAATGAGCGTTTTTTCTTTTACTTCTGACGAAGTTGATATTTTTCATGTAGGAGATGTTATGGATGAAAAAGGATGGCATTTAGATCGAATTCAATTCCCAAATGCTTTACATATGATGGTTAATCCCCATCATGCTCAAATTGTTGATTCTTTCTTAAAAGATCTCAGAGATGCTGTTAAAGAAGTCGCTGAAAATCCCCAAAAGAGTTCAGAAGGAGACTCAGCTATTTACGGTATGGTGGCCAGCTTACCTGATAGAGATAAAGTCAAAGATTACATTATTAATTTCTTGAAAAGTCAATATAAAATTAAATAACTTAAAACTTGCTTTTTTATTTTTCTAAAATTTCTTTTCTTTATATCTATAATGTAAAATTTCATGACAAATAAGATATAATATTAAATAATCTATACTCGAAAATAGTAATATGAATAGCTTTGATAGAATATGGGCTGCATTAAATCATGAAGAACCTGATAGAATTCCAACCCATACAATAAATATTGATGGAAATGTTGCTGATAAGATCTTAGGTCCTCCTCCAAGAACAACCTTTGAAATTTTTGACGAATTGGAAGAACAATATCCAGATGATTGGCTTAATAGACTTAATTCAATATTAAATGATATTGAAATTTCTGTATTTTCAAAAACAGTTAGAGCTGGCTATGAATTAGGATTTGATGGAGTGGGGGTCCAATATATTCCATTCATTTTGGAAAGTAAAACTGAGATGACAGATATATTTGGAAAGAGACATAAAGTAAGAAATATTGATGGAAATCCATATCCAGATTATTATGGAGGATATATAAAAAATCGAGAAGACTGGGAAAAATATCCTAAACCTGACTTAAGAGACGAATACAAGAAAGCTAAAAAATTCTATAAAGGAGTTTTAAGAAAGTGTCGTGATATAAAGGACGAGATTTGTATTATTGTTCAAAATGCGCTAACATCTATATTCCCCCCTGTATGGCAGGGAATGGGAATGCCAAATTTTGTGCGTGCTTTGAAGAATGACCCAAAATTAATTGAAGAACGTTTCAGATTTACTACTGATTTTGTTTTAACTGTATTTAAAGCTTATTCGGACTGCGGTGCTAAGATTTTTCTTGAAGGTGGAGATATCGCACACAGTGGAGGTCCAATGATTAACCCTAGGGACTTTAATAAGTATTTATTACCTCGTTATCAAGAAGTGGCGGAAGCAATTCACAATTGGGGGTCTAAGTATATTTTACATACAGATGGAGATATTACCAGTTTGTTGGATTTTATAGTTGAGTCTGGGTTTGATGGCCTCCAATGTTTAGAGCCTCCTTTTGTTGATCCTTATTTAGTTAAAAAAAAGGTAGGAGATAAGCTATGTTTATCTGGAAATATCGACACAAGACATATCTTAGTAGATGCATCAAAAAAAGAAGTAGAACAAGCTGTTAAGAATGCTATTGAAGCAATGGGGCATGGTGGGGGATTCATGGTTTCTCCAGCTAATTTTCACCCCAAAATGTCAGTTGAACGATTAAAGTGGATGATTGAAACTACTAAAATCTTTGGAACTTATCCCTTAAGAACTTAATATTCATATAAGATCTAAAAATACTTATGATTATACTGCAAGAAATTATTAATAAAGATTGTATATTATGATTAATTTAGTACTTAAATAGGTGAAAATAGTGGTTAAATTTAAAAGGGGTCATCTTTATTATCCTGAAATCCCCATTTATGAAATTTTGGAAGATACAGCAGAAAGATTTCCAGACAGACATGCTTTTCTCTACCCTGAAGAAATGAGTTTCAAACTATTTAAAGAACAAGTTGACAAATTTGCGACAGCATTAAAAGATTTAGGTGTGAGAAAAGGGGATAGAATCGCCTTATATGGACCAAACACAATCCAGTGGGAAATTTCTTTTTTTGGGTTAGAAAAAGCAGGGGCAATTCTAGTTCCGATGAACCCATTATTCAAAGAATCTGAGGTAGAATATGAAGCAAATGATGCTGGAGTAGAGACAATCATAGTTTCACAACCAGAATACCCTAACGTTGCAGCAATCAAGGATAAAACAAATCTTAAAAATATTATAGTAATAGAAAAAAATGAAAAGAAACCAGAAACGCCAAAAGGAACTATTGGATGGTCAGAATTAATGATTAAAACCAGTCCAGACCCTCCTGAATACAACTTTAATTCAAAAGAAGATCTCGCGACATTAGTATATACAAGTGGAACAACAGGTCTGCCAAAAGGAACCATGCTTACACATTACAATATGGTGTCAAATGTTATCCAAGTATGCCCACTTTTCGATTTAAGCGAATTAGATATCGCTATGACTGTACTTCCTCTTTATCATATCTATGGATTAAATGTGTGTATGAACCAAGCTATTTGGTTAGGCGCAGCACAAGTAGTAACACCACGATTTGAGGTGAAACAATTCTGTGAGCTCATTGAAAAATATCAAGTTACATATAGCCTATGTGTACCTCCAATATTTCTAGCAGTAGTTCGACATCTTGAAGACCCAAATGTAAAAGGATATGATTGGCCAAACCTTAAAATTTTTAACAATGGCGCTGCACCGATACCTCTTGAACTTCTTGATAGATTTGAAAAATTAGCAAAAGAAAAGTGTAATGCTGAAGAAGTGACCGTCCAACATGGTTGGGGATTAACTGAAGCCTCTCCAGTTGTTGCTGTAAATCCTATGTATCGCCCTAAAATGGAATCTCAAGGTACTCTTATTCCCGATACTTTTCATAAAATTATTGATTTAGAGACTGGTGAGGAGCTCCCTGAACGGGGGCAAGTTGGAGAACTAGTTATTAAAGGGCCTCAAGTTATGAAAGGCTATTGGAATCGACCTGAAGCTACTAAAAATGCCTTTTGGATTGACCCTAAAACTGGTGAAAAATGGTTGAGAACAGGTGATATGGCGTACATTGACGATGATGAATACGAGCATCTTGTTGATCGTATCAAGGAAATGATAAAATACAAAGGGTGGGCTATTGCACCTGCTGAACTTGAGGATTTACTATTTAAAAATCCACATGTATTTGATGCTGCTGTTATTGGAAAACCATCTAAAGAACTAGATATCGGGCAAATACCGAAAGCTTTTATAATTTTAAAACCAGCGTCTAAGGGTAAAGTAACTGACCAGGAAATTATGGATTGGGTTGCTGAAAGGATTTCCGCTTATAAGAAGATACGAGAGGTTGAATTTGTGGATGATATCCCTAAATCAGGTTCAGGTAAAATTTTACGGCGAGAATTAATCGAACTCGAAAAAAAAAGGTTGGGATAAGATAATAGGTCTAGATAATATAACTCTATTTTATATTTTGTCCTTCTTTAAGAGCTTTTAGATTTATTTCTAAATCTTTTCCTATAAATTGTTGCTTTAAAGAGTTCTCAATATCTTTATCACTTAACGGTAAAAATCTTAAAATATAGCCTAATATAACTATGTTAGTAGCTTTTAGATTTTTCATAAGCTTTTCCGCAATATTGGTATCTGGTATAAAGTATATGTTATCCGAATTTTCATTAAGGACTTTTAATATATAATTTTCAGAAGGGTATTTTTCATTTATTATCCTTTTCTCATAAGAGGATATGATTAATTTTGTACTCATATTCTGTTTTGCGTATTTTAACACATCCAAAATGCAGCTTTTTTCAGTAGCAATGATCATATCTGCTGATCCAATCATTGGAATTGGAGCATTCAACATATCCCCGAAACGAAGGAAACATGTCACTTTACCACCTCTCTGACTAAGACCATGTGTTTCAGAAGTTATTACTTTATATCCTTTAGTAACTAAGGCATTTCCCAGAATTTTCAGCAAGCTTATTAAACCTTGTCCCCCTAAGCCGGTAATTACTATCGTATAGCTATCACAGGTCATGATATCTCCTCCCTGTTAATAGCATTATTAGGGCAAATTTCTTCGCAGATACCACATCCTAAGCATAGGGTTGAGTTAATGAAAGCAGCATTATCCTCTTCAATAATCGCAGGACATAAAAATTCACTATAACATAAACCACAATTTTTACATGATTTTACATCAACATATCTCACATTTGGCTCATATCTTTTAATGTATTTCTGGATACATTCATCTTTTACAAGTATAACATGCAAATTTTTTCTTTCCAAGACATCAAACCCTTTCTCATATATCACTTCCTTTAATCTACTTAAATAATTTTGTTCACTGTCTTCATGATGCCTTATTACACTGATATGAGCACCAGTACCTTGTAAAAAATCTTCCAACTTTATATTCTTCTTAAAATGTCCCTCTTTATAATAACGAATATCGCTTCCTTGATGAGGTTGCTGCCCTGTCATCCCGATCCATCCATTATCCAATATTAACACTAAAATTGGAGCTTTATTATAGATTCCATTTAAAAGCGCAGGTATTCCGGCATGAAAAAAAGTTCCATCTCCTATAATGGCAATGTTTAAACTTCCATTTGTTTGAGCAACCCCTTGAGCTAATGCTATACTTGATCCCATACAATACTTAACATTAGCAAATGACAGGGGAGGATATGCCAAAAGAGTATAACATCCTATATCTTGGTAAAAATAAATATTTTTTCCCGTTTTCGATTTAATTTTTGTAATTGCTTGCTTTATTGCATAACCTGTTGTTCTATGGGGACAACCTGGGCATAATATAGGTAACCTACCCAATATATCATACTTTTTCCCTTTGATTTGGTTTAGATCTATTTTTGGAGCTATATTTGTTATTTTAATTAGTGCAAGGGCAATTTTTGTAGGATCCAATTCTCCAACAACAGGTAATAATGAATTTTCTTTAGAATAAGAAAAAGGATCTTTCCCATGAATTTTCACTTTAATCTCATCTTTTTGAGCAATCGCTAAAACTTGTGTTTCAATATAAGCATCATTTTCTTCTACAATAAATACCTGTTTGAATTGTTTAAGAAAATTTGCTATTCTTTGTGCTGGTAATGGATTTATAAAACCAATTTTAAGAACTGGAACTTCAAAACCAAGAAAATCAAAAGCTTCAAGTATATAACTGTATGATACACCACTAGTTATGATTCCTAACTCAAATTCATTTTTCACATTCATATTTTCAATTCTATTCAATGAACTATTCTCTGACATCTCCAATGCTTGATTCAACCTATTGTATATCTGATCTTCTTTTAACTCTAAAAAATAAAGTCTTGAAGCCACATTGAATTCCTTTGATAGATCAAAATCCTCTTTAATTTTCGATTGTTTTATTTCTCCAATAATTACATTACTTCTAGAATGAGAAACCATCGTGACAGTTCTTAAAATAACCGGAAGTTTCAACTCTCTTGAAATTTCAAAAGCTTTTTTAGTAAATTCTAAACATTCCTGAGGACTGCTCGGCTCTAATGCAGGTATTTTAAAAAGTTTTAAATAATATCTTGAATCCATCTCTACAGCACTTGAATGTTGTTGAGGGTCATCAGCAACTAAAATAACTATGGCGGAATTCTTATTTTTAGGATGAGTAGTAGAAAGGGCAAATAAGGGATCTGATGCAACATTCAATCCCACATTTTTCATACCAACCATAACAGAGGCACCTCTTGCGTATGCAGCACCAGCGACTTCTATAGCTACCTTCTCATTGATACTTGATTCCACCCATTTCATTCCTACGTCTCTGAAAATTTCCATAAAAATCTCTCCAACTTCAGAACTGGGTGTACCTGGATAATAAGTGTAAACGTCTATACCACTTTCTAAAGCACCACGAACAATTGTTTCATTTCCTAAAAAGAACTTTTCATCACCTGAATTGCCTTTAACAATTTTATTATAACTCATTATTTTATTGACTCCTTAACCAAATTTTTAATTATTTAACCATTTTGTATTATTATAATTTCCTTTTAAAATCTCTAATATTATTTATTTTCACTTTTACTGAATCTTTCTCTTCTTTTTTGGGATTTATCGCGATTTACAAGAGATATTCCTAATATTACCAATAACAAGGAAAAGGGATAAATGAAAATATCGAATTCTTCTTGTAAAAATATAGCTGAGAAGATTATTCCAAATAATGGTACTAATGTTTGAAATATCGCGGCTCTACTAGCATTTAAACGTTTAACTCCTTCTAAGTAAAATGTATATGCTCCTACTGTAGAAAGAAATGCTAAATAGGCAATTCCAATCCATATACGGACTGGAATAGTAAAATATTCTTGCGGATTGAGAAATTCTGGACTAATAAGTAATGCTATAGGTGTTGTAATTAAAAATCCAAGAGAAGATACCCATGTTATTATCCATAAAGAGCTTGGTTGATACGATTTAAGATTATCTTGAGTTTTATTCAAAAAATAACGCGAAGTAACCGTGTATGTTGCATAAGCAAAGGCAGCTATTAAAATCAAAATGTCTCCAAGAATTCGATTTGACACATCCACATTTGGAGAAAATCCTACCACAATAATGACAGCTATAAATGCTAAAATAGTTCCAATAAATTTTTTCCAAGTAAAGAATTCAGTCTTTAGGAATAAACTCGAAAGAATAACAACCCAAATAGCGTTTGTTGCGACCATGATACTAGCATCACTCGCAGCAGTAAAGATTTCACCTATAAGATAACCTGCTTGATAAATTGTGACAGATGCTAACCCCATAAAAGTTAATATTTTCCAATTTTTTTTTGCAAATTGAAAATTCAAGGTTCCTTCTCGATATTTAAGAATCAGAAAAAAACAAATTATAACCACGAAATACCGGATTGCTGCTATCATCAGTGGGGGTATAGTACTTCCTCCAACTTCTTCAGATACTAACCATCGACCTAATGGCCAGGTACCGCCCCAAATAACAGCAGTTAAGATTAATAATATATATGCAATGATTTCCTGTTTCCTTTCAGGATTTAAAGTCGATTTCACTATCATTTTCCCTGTTGAAAATCTCTAAGACTTTAATGGGTTAATTATTTAAAATTTTTGATTAATTAAATATCCTTTTTAACTCAATTTTCATTTTAGGGGAAGATGACCCATTAAAATAATCCATGGAGGAGGTTCTTACTATAAAACTGATATTATGAAATAGTTATAATTAATTATTAAATGAGTTATTTTACTCTTCTTTTTCATATTCAGTAGGTTCTTCCTCAAGTTCCTCTTCCTTTTCTGGTTTTGGTTTGAATTCGTATACTGGCGGTTCAGGTATAGGCTCATAAGCTGGCTTTTGCTCTGGTTCATATTCATTAGCGGGCTCTGGTTCTGGTTTGTAAATTGGTCTTGGCTCTATTTCATAAGAAGGTTCTGGCTTATATTCATAAGCTGACTCTGGTTCAGTTATAGGTTCATAAACAGGCTCTGGTTCTAGTTCAGGTGTAGGTTCATATACTGGCTCTGGCTCATACATTGGTTCAGACTCATATTTTGGTTCCGGTTCTGGTTCAGGCTCAGATATAGTCTCTGGTTCTGGCTCATATACTGACTCTGGTATAGGAATATTCATTTGTGGTTCGGGTTCATGTTCATAAACTGGCTCAGGTTCAGGTGTAGGTTCATATACTGGCTCTGGTATAGGAATATTCATTTGTGGTTCGGGTTCATGTTCATAAACTGGCTCAGGTTCAGGTATAGGTTCATAAACAGGCTCTGGTTCAGGTTCATACATTGGCTCAGGCTCATATATTGGCTCAGGCTCATAGATTGGTTCCGGTTCTAGTTCAGGTGTAGATTCATATACTGGCTCTGGTTCAGGCTCATA
>JBHLMP010000050.1:5190-27653 GCA_048938025.1 Promethearchaeota archaeon | reverse complement strand
TGGATAAATATGGTTCATAAAAAACTCAGGATTTAATTTAAAAGTCTCTCCGACAATATCATAAAATTCAGAATCAGTAATCGATTGATATTCTTCTTTAATCCGTAGATCACTTAAATAGGTTATGATTTGTTTACTAGAAGGTTCTGGACTAGTAATTTCCTCCTTAATATTACTCATTATTTGATTTACAACACTCATTTTTTTTTTCTCCAAATATTAATTTTTAATATATTTAGGAAAATTTCCTAATAAAAATCCAATTTTTGTATTATAAAAATGTTTTTTTGATTATTACTAGTAAATCATAAAAAATAGTAGTAAAACTCACATTTTAGTGGTAAGAAATTTAAAATACGTCAATTTCTTTTGGATTTAGAGTATAGATAATAGGTTTTAGGAATAGTTGGATTTATTATTTATAGCAATTTTTTCATTCATTAGATAAGCAACACAAATTCTTAAGGCAGCTTCTAAAGTCCCAGGCTTAATTTTGTCTATTGTATCTGTAGATTGATGATAATATCTTGATCGTGTTTTCCAATCAGCAGAATTTAGAAATCCTGCTTTAATACCTGCTTTTGAAAATGCCGCGGCATCAGAACCTCCACTTAGGCGTCCTAGCGTTTTTTCTAATTTTCCTGCTCCAAATCGTTTAGCTTCAATACCCACATCTTCAGCTGCTTTTAAAAGTTTCTGAATAACCTCTTCTGAGTGCCAAGTTCGTGTTGTAGGTTCGAATTCTATTATGTAAAAGCCATTTGGGGTTTCAAGACCATCCATATTCACTATATTGGCGTCATATTTCTGTAATTCTTCTAAATGGGCGGTTGTATATCTATAAGCGCCCCTTAACCCACTTTCTTCACACCCAAAGCTTATAAGTCTTACTTCTGTGTTATCTGGTATTATATCTCTATGATTTTTTAAATATTGCCCTAATCCTTGGATAACTGAACAACTGCTAAGATTATCTACAGCTCCAGGAACAACATTTCCTTTATCTCCTAAAGGCACAAAGAAAAAAAGCCCTATAAAACATGGACTTCCTATTATAAGCGTCCAAACAGCTACATGGAAAAATAGAGATTTAAGCTTAATCAAGCCAACAATTATAAATATTAAATTCAAGCAGGAAAGGATTATCCACATCAACATTATCAGTATTGCTCCAAAAGCAAGTGGTATAAAACCCCATCCTAAAAGTTTTAATAACTTAAATTCAATAGCTGAATCCATGTGACTTGAAAAAATGAAGATTTTTTTAAGTTCTCCTTTTGGCTCGAAACTTCCTATTACATTTTGAGATGATTTTTTCCGAAAAATGGGATCGATAAACTCTTTGTAATTGAAGAATTCTTCCCACATAATTAAAAATGGTAATAAAATTAATAGAAATGAACAAATCGTTAATATCAACACCCAGATGTATTCAATTAACAATTGAATTAAAAAATAAAACAAAAACGACATAATCACCAAAACCATGTCAAGTTTAATCCAACCCAGAAAAGCCTTAGGATGACATGTAAATGACTCTACAACGGTTTTATCGCAGGATTTTTCAAATTCTCTTTTAATTATTTCTGATGCTTTAACTTCTTGAGGACTGCATGGCATCCTTGGTCCAACTTCCTCAATAATCCCCTGAACAAAACCATACAAATATTTTGAATCTTCTTCTGTTATATTAATATTCATAGAGCAGTCCTAAATGTTTTTTTAAATAAAATTATACTTAATAAAAATTAAGATACAGTATGAAAAACTTAAGGATTAATCTAAATTAAAATTATTTACTAAAAGAGTAGGAGAACAAAATAATAAAAAAGGTAGGACTTAATTAAGGGCAAAGCTATGGTTTGCTTAGCAGAGCAATATGTATGTAAGGTATGTGGTTTTAACATAATAGGATACTATCCAGAATTCTGTCCATTTTGTGGAGCTTCAAATGATCATTTTATTACCGCAGAAGAATGTTCTCAAAAATATAAAATTGTTTCCACCAAAGTAAATAATAAAGTGACGCAGTTAAATTCCTTACCACCCTTAGGGCTCGAACATGCTGCTTACAGTATTGAAATAAATGGAAAGTTTATTTGGATTGATTGCCCTTCTACATTTAGCAAGGACCTTGAATTGATGGATAAAATATTATTTACGCATCACCATTTTCTTGGTGCTTCAAATCTTTTTAGAGATTATTTTACAACATTTATTTGGATTCATAAGAAAGATTCAGAGCACGCACTTGCCAGTAGACACCCTTTTGATAAAAAATTTGAACAAAACTTCGAGTTATCTGGAATTAAAGCATTTCACATAGATGGACACACACCTGGGTTCACTTTTTATATATTCGAAGATGTTCTTTTTATTTGTGATTATTTTTTTCTTAAGAATAAAGAAATAATGTATAATCCTTACGGACCTTTAAAAGCTACTAAAGCAGGTGCTACCAAACTAGAGAATTTTCTTAGAAAACATGAAATAGAGATAGTATGTGGTTATAATTATGTGTTAGAATTTAAAGACTGGAAAGAGAGATTTGATAACCTTTTAAATTCAGAAAAAAAAAATTAATGTCACTTTGTTTATCATTTTACTAATTAGGGTTATCAATAACCAATATGGCATCTGTTGGACAAATTTCTATGCAGAGTTCACATTCACTGCAATATCCATTTGGATCCTCAAAAATTACTTGTCTTTTTTCCCCCACCTTGGTAGGAGGTTTATAAAATAAGGCGAGTGGGCATATTTCGACGCATTTTACACATTTAATACATTTATCGTTATCTATTCCTATTACTCTCAAGATTCGACACTTAAGGAATTTAATAATTAAAAGAGGAAAAACAATTTAAAATAAGAGATAATGTAATATAATTAATAGAAAAAATTGTGTATAATTAATATGCTGGAAGCTTTCAAGAAAATTGAAGTAATTTGTCCAACATGTGGAGAAACTAAGAGTATTAACATACCAGAATCATTATTCTCCCAGAAAAAGTTTGGTACAATTAAAATACAAGTCCCCGTTAATGCTGTATGTCCAAAACACCAATTTATAGTATTTCTAGATACTAAAGGTATGGTGAGGGGCTATGAGAAAATAGATATTGCAATGTTAGTGACTCCTGTTGAAACTGAAAAGGAAGCAGCAGGAATATTAACCCTTCGAAAATTAATCCAGCTTTTTGGAACTTATGGAGTTCTTAGTTTGATGCATGCTAAAATTTTAAATTATCCCTCTTATATTATAAAAAATGAGAATTTTGCGCCCACTGAACAACTATTGAATTTGATTGGCAATAGAATATTACCTGAAAAATATAGAGAACAGAATAACATTCGGTTGCTAAAAGAAAGTGATTATAGTAACATAAAACTGAAAGAAAAAAATGCTCTTTTAATAGATTCTCTCACACAAAATATCTTACAGACACCATGGAAAGAAAAACTAAAATTTGAAGAAGAAATCGTAAAAAGAGCTTTAGAAATTATAAATGAAGAAGAGCAATTACATCTTTTACAACAGAGAATTGCTATTTTTATAAAAGAAGCTGAACAGGCTAAACATATTCTTGAAGAAGTTAATGAGATTTATGAGGAGGACCTAATTGAACAAGTTTCTAGAGAGGCTTTAATGCCAAGAATGAATCAAAATCGTTTAATATTAATTAAAGAATTTATCAAGCGTCATTATTCTCCAAGATTAGTATCAAGAATAAAAACTAAAGTTGAGGAGTTTTTATCTTCTCTTTAATTCTTAAATTTCTCTTTCTAAGATTTATTTTTATATCGAAAAAGTAAAATAAAGATCATTAATTAATAAAAAACAACCAATTTGAAACCTTAAGAAATGCATAAGAAGTGAATAATATGGATTGGGGAATGCAAAACAGATTAGCTCGCATAATAAAACCGAAAAGTGGACACTGCGTAATGCTAGCTGTGGATCATGGGTATTTTGGGAATGTTCCAGGACAGTTAAAATGTTTTGGTGATTTAGAACCCTTATTTCAATATGCTGATGCTTTAATGCTTACTCGTGGTATGTTAAGAAGCTGTGTTTCACCTAATTTTGATATTCCTATTGTTTTACGAGTTTCAGCAGGAGCAAGCATGTTAAAAGAGCTCTCCAATGAAGATATTAATGTAACAATTGAAGATGCTATTAGATTGAATGTATCTGCCATAACTTGCTCGGTTTTTGTTGGTGGAGAATTTGAAAAGCAGACTATTATGAATTTATCAAAATTGGTCAATTGGGGCCAAGAATATTCAATACCCGTGTTAGCAGTAACTGCAGTAGGACGAGAAATGGTTAGAGATGCTCGCTATTTGGGAATGGCAAGTAGGTTAGCTGCTGAAATGGGTGCTACATTTGTAAAGACATACTATTGTGAAAATTTTGAAGAAGTAACTAGTATTTGTCCTGTTCCCATAGTAATTGCAGGAGGCAAGAAAATATCAGAAAGAGACGCTTTACAGATGGCCAAGAATGCAATTGATGCAAATGCAGTTGGCGTAGACATGGGAAGGAATATTTTTCAATCTGATAAACCTATTGGAATGATCCAAGCTGTTCGTGCCATTGTTCATGAGAATGCTTCTGTCGATGAGGCATTTGAAATCTATAAAAATGGTCCGGTTGGATTATAATTTTCATTTTCTTTTTTTATTCTTATAAGATTAGAAAAGAAGCATTATTGATATGAGTACCCCATTAATTGATAATCTGGAAATTAAAAATGTAACTAATGATATTTTATTGGTTCATCAGATAAAGGCAAAAGGCAATTTTTCCACGTGTGATGGTTTGATTATTTTACCAAAGGATGGTAGAAATTCTAAAACTATAGTTCTTGATGCCAATATTGAACCAAGATACATAAAAATATTAAATCAAATTTACGGTCCCGTTTCGAATTATGTTTGTACTCACGGACATATAGATCATACATCTCATGTGTATATATGGGAACAACTTGGAATTATTGTGCATGCTCCAAATCCTGAAGCATCATATTTATTGAATCTTCATAATTTTTTTGAAGGTTTTGGATTTAATGAAGCAATGAATTATTCAGATATAGAGAAATTTGGTGAATTAAATGGCTTTCATAAATGTAATAATGTAAATCCTTTTGAGCCAGGGGATTCATTAAACTTTGAAAATTTCATTGTTGAGACAATCTCATTTCCAGGTCATTCAAAAGCACATGTAGGTTTATTTTTACCCAATGAAAAAATTCTACATATAAGTTGCCTAGGATTTGATCAGCCAAAACGGGATGTAGATGGTTTTGGACCTTGGTATGGTTTTAAGGAATGCTCTATTGAACAATACATGAGTGATATTAATTATGCGGAAGACCTCTATATTAAAAAGGCAGAATTTTTAACTTCTAGCCATTCTTATATTGCTAAGAATCCAGATAGAAGCCCATTTAATTATATGAGGAAAAAGATTAATGATAATCAGAAAAGAGTTGACGAAGCGTTAAAAACTTTGAATTTTAAATTGGATTTTGAAGAGAAACTCAAACAGCTATTAGAATTAGATATTTTCTTTCCAAAAAAGAAAATGGAAGGTTTTTTATTAAACATTTATACTTTATGGGAATCGTGGATAATAAGAAAACATCTTGAAAGAAGTGAGATTACAAATAAATAGGTAGATTCTTTAATCTTTATCTGGTTCTAAAATCACCTTTAATGAGTCACCAGCTTCACATACTACTTTAAACGCCTCTCCAACTTTACTTAGTGGGAATCGATGAGTGATTAAATCTACTACCTTAATTCTTTTAGAGAGGATCCAATTATATGCTTCATAAAGGTCTTCAGGTGCAGCACCATACGAGGTCATAATTGTTATTTCATTTCTCCAGTAATCATTTATTGGAACTTCAAGGTTTATTCCTGGCTTTGGAACTGCAAAGAAAATGATTTTGCTTCCTGGAGCTGCGCATTCTAAAGCTTGTTTTGCCGCAGATATAGCACCAGCACAAACGATTACTATATCTGCTAATCGGCCTTCATTAATTCTTTTTAGTTCAGTTGCGATATCCTCTTTTGCATGAATAGCAACATCTGCTCCAAATTTTTTCGCCATCTGTAATCTGAATTCATTAATATCAGTAGCAATTATTTTTTTTGCACCTCTTAATTTTGCCAATTGAATATTTAATATACCAGATACACCACTCCCCACTATCAGAACAGTTAAACCCTTTTTAACATTAGCTAATCTTTGAGCACGACACACACAACCAAGGGGTTCAATAAATACGGCTTCTTCATATGATACACTTTTATCTAAAACATATACCCCTTTTTTTTCTATATTAACTTTTGGGACTCGAACATATTCTGCAAAGCCCCCAGGATCAAAATTTGTGTTATGGAGTAAATCACAAGCAGTATGATGTCCTTGGTTACAGTAATGACATTCAAAGCATGGAACATGATGTGATACAAAAACTCGATCTCCCACTTTAAGATGTTTTATAGTATCGCTTATCTCAACAATATCTCCTGCAATTTCATGACCCAATACTAAAGAATTTACACCTAATTTTTTCATTTTAGCAAATCGGTAATATTCGAGAATATCAGAGCCACAAATTCCAGACTTTTTCACCTTAACTAAGAATTCTCCTGGTCCAATAATAGGTTTTAACATATGATCTACTCGAACATCATCATTACTATAATATCTAGCGATTTTCATTTTTTAATTTCGAGAAAGACAATTCTTATATTATATTTTATTTCAATTTTATTATTGAGTTAAGTAGTTATTCATTAAAATAATGATGTGTTAATTAAATTTTAGTTTGCTCATAAAATTCTTTATTTTAACGATAAAATCTTATGTAAATCTTCTTTTTTTAACTTTAATAGCTCTACTTCAGGTAATCTTTCCGTGAGCAATCGCCAATTATCATCTTTCTTAAATACATCTTTAAATATTTGTAAAGCATCATCAAGTTTTTGACTATTTGCTAAAGATACTGCAGTCCAATATTTCATTTCAAGATTATCTGGGAACATTTCCATAGCAGCATTATATTCTTTAAGAGCTTTATTAATATCATCTTTTTCAACTGCTTGATCTCCATAATCCATATGCTCATAAGCTCTATATAATTTTAACAATCTGTTAAGCTCCTTTAATGGTTGTTTATGATCTTCTACCCTGAGATCGATGAGGGGTTCTTCCCATTTATTTTCTATTGGTTCACCACTGACTATTAATAAAGCAGCAGATTGCATTCCCCTTATATCACCTCCAACTGACTCTGCTGCTTCTAGAGTCTTGATTATACGCTCAGGTAAAGGGAGGTTTTTATAACTTCTATAGGCTTCTGCCATAGTAGGCCATACTTTATCAGATAACATTAAGTTTGCCTGAACTGAAAAATTATCTCCTATTTTATGACCAGCATATTTTATACATTTTGAACCCGTATGAGTTGCAACACTTCCTTGAACATCTAAAATAGCAACCTGTCTTACATCCTTTCCGTCATCATCAGAAAGCAAAATCTTTAATACTTCTTCAGGAGAGTTTCCCTGTTTTAATAATTCAAGACCTCGTAGGCCAAAAGATTTATTTATAAAGGATTGTGTTGCTACAACTCCTAATCCTGATTCTCCCCATGCTACAACGGATACATTGAAATAATGACTTTGTACTCCCACACCCATTTCTCCAGTTTTAGGATCTCTTGCCACAATAGAATAAGTATGAGCCAATAGGTAATTATTATTATATTTTGAGATACTCATATTTCATTCTCAATAGGTTTATTATTAGAAATTATTCATTTTATTAGAATTTATTATTTTCAGTTATTTTTTTTTTTTTCTTAATGGGTTATATATGAATGAATTGAAAAAAATAAATCTAAGATTTACTTAATTCTACTAAAAATAATTCTAAAAACCACTAATTAATTAAAATGTCTAGATCATTTGAAGAAAAAGAATTGGAAAAAATCAAATCCATTAAAATAGGTAAATGGGATATTATTTCAGAATATCATCGTATTGATTGGTTAAAAAAAGGATATACTGAAGAAGAAGCTAAAATTCATGGAGTTGTTATTGCTATTGTTGGGTATCAGGCACGTTTGGGAAAAGAAGCACGAAATTATAAATTAGAACAGAAAGGAAAAGAAAAAGGTGTATCAGTTACTCATAGAAAAGAAGAAAAATGGATAACTACAAAAGAATTTGACAAAATTATAAATAAAATAGGAGACAAATATTATAAAATTGTATTTTCTCCAGCAATGGAAAATTTATATAACAAAGGTTATAGTTATAAAGATGTAAAAAAAAAAGTAGAAATTCCATCAACTATAGGTGCAAAAATAACTTTAGATAAATTTATACCTTTTTTGTAAATTATTCTAAAGGTTAAAATAGAAAATGAAAGATTATATAAAAAATATTAAATACTTTATCTTGTTTTCCTACGTGTTAATAATTTAAATGCTATGTCTGTTCCCATCCCTTGATTGTAAGCTAATTCGATCCAAAGCATAGCAAGAGGTTCTATAAGTCTAGCATTTTTTAAAGGTCCCACATCTATAACATCAAAACCGAGATCGAGTCCTAATTGCTTTACTTTTGATTTTGCGGCTAAATTATCTCCACAAGTAAATAAACTTGCTTGTTGTGACCCAAATTGTAATTTATTTAAACTTTCTACTCCAACAGTATGAACTGCTTTTATAACTTTAGCCCCTACTGCCCATTTTGCGATTTTTTCTGCTCCAGATTTAGTAGGGTCTATTAAAGGACTCCCCAAATGGGGCGCAACAGTAGTAGTAGAATCTATAAGAATCTTTCCGTTTAAATCTCCTGCTGTTTTGACTGATTCTTTTGCTGCTGACCATGGAACGGCAAGAACGATTATATCACCAAATCTTGCCGCTTCTTCATATGTTCCACCACTTGCATTAGATCCAATTGAACTAGCTAACTTTTTTGCTTTCAGAGGATCCCGAGATCCAAACATTATTATATGCCCCTTTTCTGCCCAGATTTTTCCTAAAGTACTCCCCAATCTTCCTGTCCCAATAATTGCGATTTTCAATAATTCTACCTCTAGATATATTATAAGAATTCTAATTTTCTCTTTTTTAATTGAAGATAAATTAATTCAATATTTATATCTTAAGTTAGGTTTTAAATGTTTGTATAATTAAGATATTTTTTTAACTAAATCATCTAGTATATTTATTGCTCGAGAATGATTAAATATTCCACAGATGCAAGGTTTTGATAATTTATGAACTGCTTTTTCTATATTAATTTTACCTTCTTTTATCTGTTCTACATAATATGCAACAGATTGTGGCGAGATACAATGATGCCCACACATAGTTGTAATTTCTAAAATTTTTTCAGAAGGTAATAACTCCTTTTTCCCAAATAATCCTAAAGAGAGATGAACTGTGTGCAGATTTAAATCAACTGTGGTAGCAATATCTTGGATTTCAGAAAGCAACCCACTTATAACTATAGAAACTCCTAAATTTTCCTCTTTGAGAGTTTTTATAACTCTTTTCACATTTTCTAAATCATTAAATGTTGCTGTACCAATAGGAGAGATTTTCCAGGCGAATTCTGGCATTATATTTATAGGGTTATGTTGATTTAGAATTTCACCAACTCTCATTAATTTTTTACGTGAATCAGGATATTTATCATTTATCCCAGCTGCTAGCATAGCTAGAATAACATAATCCTTCTTAAGATCTTCGATGTTTCCTGTTCTATGTAAAGAGTGTGTCATAAACTTATATACCTCCTATGCTTAAGCTCTACCTAAACCCAGATTTGCCTTAACATTTGGTCTTACGTTAAAACCTTCTTTGGATAATAAATCTATTATCGGAATATCACCATTTTCCATTACTCTAGAAATTATACCAACTGTAAAGCTAGTATCAATTTTCTTTTCAACTTTTCTAATAATGTTTAACACATCATTTGTTTTGCTCTCAGGAACCTTAAATTCAAACATTGCTGAAAGAACTTTTTCATTTTTTAAATCTTCTTTAATATGTCCTTTATCATCAATTATAATTGCTGTTACAGGGTTGTCTTTTTCATATTCTACTCCAATTTTAGATAATCTTGTGGTGAATAATTCTATATTTCTAAGGTATGTACCTACTCCAGGACGTCCTATTTCTATAGAGAATCCAATTTCACCGCGATTATATCGATTAGTTACGTCATTAGTTTTCATTTCTTCAGTCCCTCTCCCAGGTATTCCTGTTACTTTATGTGTAGCAATTACATTACTAAATGGACTACGGATAATCCGAGGCCATTTTAATCGTTTAGATCTAATCGCTTTGACGGGACATTCAGCATCTCGATAACAAACAGCACACTCGACACATTGATCTTGATTTATCACAGCTTTATTATCTATTAATTCTATAGCATGAATAGGACATACAATTACACATTGTCCACAGCCTATACATAGATCTGTTTTTATCTCCATAATTATATCTCACGATAAACTGTATTATTTAAGAGTTAAAAGATTTAATTTCATCAAAATCACGAGGTAAAAATTTTAAAATTGGAATAATAAACAGCGTACATGATAAAGCCATTATAGATAAAATAAAATATCCCGGACTGTAGTGATTATTAAAAATTAAAAACAATTGTCCAAGCAATAATAAACTTATACTCCGCCCTAAAGTGATTGTTGCTAAGTAATTCAGAGAATAAATTGTTGATCTGATTTGAGGAGGATTGATTTCTCCTAATGTTGCTTGAGTGAGAGGGTCAATTCCACCAAATAGAAATGCACCTACAAGGGCTAGAGCTAAAAATAGAATAGCAATCGAGAATTCATTTGATATGAAATATAATGAAAAAGCTATTATATAAAAACTAGACCCACTTATGAGACAATATAATACAATCTTTATTCTTCCATTTTTATCTATTTCATATTTCTTATCTCCAAGCTTGCCAAATAATGGACCGGAAGGAACTTGACTTCCAAATACTAAAATCAGGAAGAAGGTTGCTAATGTAGAACTAAGATCATAATCTCTCTTAAGCATTGAGATAAAGAAGGAGGAGATTGCTCCAATAGATATGAACATGACAAAATTGAATGTTAATATCCAAATTGTTGTTTTAATTTTCCAAATTTGTTTGAAATCTTTTAACTTAATTTTATAATCTAATCCAATTAAATTGCTTTCTTCAATTGTTTTATAAAGTTCATCTTTTGCCCCCCTTGCAGGCTCTTTAATTAAAGTTAATAAACCTGTACATAGGAAACCAGAGATGGAAACAATTAACAGAGGTGTTTGCCATGTATAATAATCAATTAAAAATCCTGAGAGCATTTGTCCCAATCCATTCCCTAAGACATATACAGCACTTAAGTGCCCAAATTTTTTACCTCTTTTTTCTGTTTCAACAAAATCAATTATTAATGAAAAGATTAAAGGTATTGCCGCACCAAATCCAATCGCTGTAATCAATTGAAATGTCAGTAATGAATAAAAATCGGTTGAAAATATAGTTAATGATGCAAGAATCGACCATTCTAAGGTGCTTATAATAAGTAAATTCTTTCGTGAAAATTTATCCCCCAATAAAGCCCAAAATAGGGAACTAATTGCCCCAACCATTAGAAACATGGAATTTATAAAAACTACTTGGTTTTCCCCAAAATGTAGAGCACTTGAAATTTCTTCTGCCATTGGAGTTATAATGCTAAAAAGAGCACTACTAAATAGTGTTAATAAAATTAAAATTTGAGTATTTTTCGGCATTTTTATAAAATGGCTTATTTATTAAATTGTAATTTTAATTAGGCGATTTCTCTATTTAATATTTTAATTAATTTAGATTGAAAACTTTATTTTCTTGAAATAAAGAATGATAATTACTAAACAATGGTTGTAAAAATAAATAAAAAAGGTAATTTATGTTCTTTTATTTGATTTGCTTCTCATTAGCATTTTAAAGCTATCATCATCGAGATCTTTATACATCTTTAACTCATTTGCTAAAAAATTATGGAGAGCAATTCTTATTGCTTCACTCCTCGAAGGATATATACCAAGATCATTGAGAGTCTGAATAGCATCAAGATATTTTTCTGGTAAATTTATAGTTATGATCTTCATTTTTAACAACCCTTAATATAAAATTAATAAAATATTGGAATTGTAAATAATAGTTTAATAATTAATTTTGTCGAATTATTTATAAATTAAGAGTATTAATCCTTTAATGTATTAATTGTTTAATGGCTAACGAATATAATTATATCTGTCCTTTAATAAATGCTGTCAATTATTAACGCAGTAATATTAGAAGTATTTTAACTCTAATGTTAAATAAAGATTAAAACAAGAAAAAAGTAATTTAAAATAGATTAAGGTTCATTTAACGATTTAACATGTAAGATTAACGAGAATGAGGATTTATATAAATCTGCATGACTAACTTCCTTGATATCCTTCAAATAAGTTATTTTATAATCTTCCTCTCGTTTTAAATACGTTATATCTCTTGTTTCATGGATGTAATCTAAATAAACATCAACTTTTAAGACTTTCTGATCCAATTTACCAGGGAATTCTGGCATCATATTAAAAGTAAAAATTAAGTCAGGATCCGAATTATTTTTTGCATTGATAACAAAAAGTAAATTTGGCTCAGATACAGCAAGGAAACTCTCTAATGAATGAAATAAGTCATCAATTTTTATATTTATCTTATTTTTTCTATCATCATTAAAAGCACTGCAATCACTAATCTTAGGAAGGAGAAATTTTTCTTTACCGCGAAATGCAAGACTAACCTCATTAGGATTCAAATACTTCTTAATAATTGAATCGTCTTTTTCTACAATAAAATTATTTGAAATTGGATCAGTTTTAACGTAAATTATTAATGCCCCTGCTGAGATTAAATTAATCTTTTGATAATAAATTTTAAAAATTGGATTGTAAGGTAAATTAATTATTTCTTTAGGCCCACCAAGACCAATTTGGGCTAATATATTTGATGGTACTTGGCTTGTTAATGTGAATAACAAAAAGGATCTGAAATTTTCTAATTCTATGAAATTTGTAAAATCTTTTAAATACTCGCTTACTAAATTGATTTTATTTAAGAGTTCTTCACTCATATTTACTCAATTGAAAAATCTATTTATAGTTGAATGAATCACAGAATTAAGAATTGTAATTAAATTTATCCCAAATACTTTGATAAAAATTGCTTTAAAGAATTTTTAACATCCATGGAAATATGGTGTTCAATTTCACATGAGATTTTTTCAACTAAATCCATATCATCAATCTTTAAAACTTTTTCAAAGAAGGTATATAACAGTTCATGAGTTTCATTCAGCTGAATAGCTATTCTTTTTCCTTTTTCAGTTAATCTGATAGCTTTTCTAGGTTTCCATAAAATTAAATCCGCTCGTTGAAGTTTCTCAATCATACCAGTAACACTTGCCGGTTTTACGTCTAGATTTTCTGCGAGCTCTTTATTAGAAACCCAGCCACCTCTTTTTTTATGTGATATAGTGTATATCTCATCCAGATATCTTTGATAGCTTTCAGGGATATCTGAAATATTTATAAATTCCTCTTTGTTATTGTTCGCCATATTATATCAAAAAAAATACTAAAACAAATTGATTATAATTATTTTTACTTTGCAAGATTGATAACACAAAATATTCTTAAAAATCTTTTTAATATTACATCTAAAGAATTTTATAAATTTAATTATGTATATTAGTTTTAATAGAACTAAAACGAATTATTTTTAAAGAAAAATGGTAAAAAATTTTCCAGGTACATTAATTTTAGTTGTTGGAAATTCTGGTTCTGGGAAAGATTCAATAATTAATGGAGCAGCAGAAAAATATCCTTTAGATTTAAAGAGAGTTTATATCGTTAAAAGATATATTACAAGAAATCCCTCTGAAACTGAAGATAATTATTTTATAAGTTCTAAAGAATTTAATGCAATGAGTAAACAAGGAAAATTTGCTTTACAGTGGCATATCTATGGATTAGATTATGGTGTTCCTATAGACATAGAAGAATGGCTTAAAACCGGGCATACAGTAATAGTTAATGTTAGTAGAACAATTATAAATAACACAAGAAAAAAATATAAAAACCTCAAGGTTGTATTTATAGAAGTTCCCTTTGAAATTACTCTTCAACGTTTAAAAATTAGAGAAAGAGAAAGCGAACAAGGATTGAAGGAAAGAATAGAAAGAGCAAGAAATAATCAAAAATTCCCTGAAGCAGATTTTGTAGTTGATAATTCTGGGGAACTTGATGAAGCCATTAATCAATTTTTAAATTATGTTATAAATATAGTTAAAGATAATAAACAATAGAAAATGAATAAAATTTTTTTAGAAAGAAACACTATTATTAATACTTTTTTATCCTACTTCAAACATTGGCCGGGTTCGTCTAGTGGTAAGGATTGGGGACTGTGAATCCCTAGAGGTTTAAGATCTATTCTATTACCGGGGAAAGACGGGTTCAATTCCCGTACCCGGCCCTCCTTAACTTATATTAAGACTTTATTTAAAACCTCATTTTTTTAACTAATTTTTACAATTATGGTTTGAAAAATTGGAAATTTAAAATCAAAGCACTCATTCTATTTTATTGCTAATTTAAAGATACAAAAGATGAGTCATTTTAGATAATGCTTTTAGAAGAAGATAAACTTCGAAATATACCAGGGTGGGAAATGAATGCTCCTGTTCCAGTTTGTATGGGTGGAGATTATCGTGCTTTAACATTTTGTTGTAAACCAGGGTATTCTCTGACTTTTGGGTTTAAGTGTAAAAGAGATAAAATTTTAACTGAATTAGGCCTATCAACGAAAGAATTTATAAAAATTAAAGAGGATTTTTCTAAAGAAAACGGTTGGGATTCGGAGATTGTATGCTTTGGCTCAATGTCATATTGTTGTATGAGACGTGGAGGTTGTTCTAGGCGTGATGTCGCTTTAAGTATAAGATATCCTAACAAGTCTAAAGGAGAATTCATGAGCATTTACTTTCAAAAGAAAAAAGAGTTATCAAAAAGGATTTTAGAGAATATTAAGAATTATAAAGGAAAAGAGAAGGTAAAACCTTACTTAGACTTGTTTTAAAAAATTTATGAATCTAGGATATAAACTCAGATTTTAATGATTTAAGAAGTACTTTAAGCTCTTTTTTAGTTAAATCCTTGATCTTTTTTCCTTTCTTATGTAAATGATCAGGATTATCTATCATAAGTAAGTTCAATAGAAAAAGTAAACAGTTTTTAGCTTTAGAATTATTATGATTGATTGAGAATTCATTCATTAATTTAATCATATATGTTACTGTCCAAAGCTCTGAGAAACTTTTCGACCTATTAATATTATGATTATAAAAATCTAATATCTCATCAAAGCAATCCACTTCTTATCACTTATATATATTCTATCAACAAATCTTAAAAGTTTTGTGGTTTTACTTCAAAGTTAAACTGCGAAATAGTACAGAGAATAATGTTCATGTTAATAGCTAATTAATTATTAAATTCCTTCTTGTCTGAAGAATTATAGGAAATTTTAAATAGTTGTTTTAATACATATTTTCTTAAGATGATTTTAGAGGAAGTTGTTCCAAACGATTTAAGAGATGACATTTATATAAACATAGTTATTACTCCTCATGATGAGGTTAAAAATAGCGATAAATTAATGGTCAAAAGGATCTTATTGACAGAAATCGCTAGAAAGGAGTTAAAAGTTATTGCTTAATAATAAGCTCCTTTTAAATTTTAAACCTATAAAAATTAAAAAAAAAAGAAAATTATTTCTTGTTAATTCTAATAAAGATTAAGGGAAGTATATAAGTTAATACAAACGATAGTACAGCGTAACGACCGAATCTATAGAAAACACTATTAATTTCTATAATATACTCAAGTGGTATGAATATTGCCATTAAAATTACTAATCCTACAATTAAATTAAGCAATTTTTGTTTATTCCTCAACTCTTTTGGTTCATATTTAACATATTCATATTCTAACAGATAACCAACACCAAATCCTAATATTACTCCACTTACTTGAGCAAATGCTCCCGAATCTGGGAAAAGAGGAACTTGATCTTTAGGGACTAAACCTAAACCAGCTCTTGGAGATAGTAAGGTTGGAATCGCAAATAGTAAAAAGGAAATCGTTATTGTTAATATTAGTTTTATTGGAAAACTAAGCTTATTAAATTGTATAGTAAAGATTGGTTCTAAATAGATAAATAAGAGTAAGAATCCAATACCTATTAAGAGCCCCCCAATCACATCTTGAAGATCATGTACACCATAGAACATTCTTGAGATGGCCACAAGAAATATAATCACTGAGAGAATAACTGGTACGATCGGGATACCCATCGGTTTAGGTTTATCTTTAAATTCATTAGCCATATATCCCCAATAACATGTGGCATTTTGGGCATGACCAGATGGGAATCCGTATGATGGTTCAATAAAGCCATAATCTTCATCAGGATCGATATTTGTATCTGGTCTTGTATCTTTGAATACTTCTTTTACCAAATGGTTAAGATAATATGAGCATAACAGAGGTAGGATAGTTCTTTTGGCTAATTTCTTATCATAAGCTATGAATATGATCGCAGTTAAAATAACAAAAGTGATAGCTTCCCCAAGATAAGTAATTGCTCCGAATATTGTCTGGACAGTAGAATTTTCACTATAAAATTCTTCATTAAATCCTAAAGCATAGAGTATAATGCCTACTATGAGAATAATTAGAGCTATAGTTCCAGTGATGATTAATCCATTTCTAGATAAATATTTTTCTTTTTCAGGCATCTTAAAGAACCTAATTTTAATTAGACTAGAAAAATATTTGATAAAGATGTTAATAAAGGTTAATGTCTAGTCTTTTAAAGTTCAATTGAATTTTATTAAAATTAAATTCTTTCTTTAGCGTATTTTCTTTTAATTAATACGTGTTTAATCAATCTTAATTTTTGTATGTTTTTCATCAACTTTTTTCAGTTCTATTTCGAGGATACCATTGCTATACCTCGCTTTGGCATAATCTGAATTGATTGCTGATGGTAATTCAACTTCCTTGTAGTAATTTCTATTCGCATTTTCTTTTGTAGAAATTGTTATACTATGAGTTGTTGCTTTAAGCTCAATATCTTCTCGATCAACTCCTGGCATTTCAGCTATTACAATAATTATATCTTCTTCTTCATTGACTTCTACTAATGGTTCTCTTTTGTTCTTTACAACTGGTTTCCCAGAAGATGAGGTTGGCTCAAGATTTCCAAAGGAATCTATTATTGGTTTACCATCAGGACTGATATTTAAATTGAAGCCATACGTTATTGGAAAACCAAATTTTGATTTATTCTTCATTAACTCTTTTACAATATCTTCTGGAGAGAGATTCTGAAACTCTGGTGGTAAACTTTTTAAAATTCTATTAAAAATATCTCTAAATATGTTTTTGAAATCCTTATCCTTAAACAATTTATTTGGGTCAATCATGAATCTACTAGGATCTTCAAAAAATTTGAAAAAATCAAAGGGTTCTTCTTCATCTTCATCATCATCTTCATTTTTTTTAGGCACTCTTTATCATCTCCTTAGCATTTTTGATTATCTTATTATCAAATAAATTTAATAGGTAAAATTATTAATTAATTATTATAATAGCTAGAAACTAAATAGATTATATGCTATTAAAAATTGTTTATGTTAATAAATTTAATTTATATCAAATAAAAATTAGATAATATCATAAAATCAAGAGGAAATCGAAACCTATGTATAGTGAGTTAAGTGACGACGATAAGAATATGTATCTCGACGTCCTCCGCGAGGCACCAATCCTTCCCTTCTCAAATTTCGTCAGTAGGGGTGATCTAGAAGATAAAGTAGATGTAGCAAGACCAAGAGCATTCATTGACAGAGAAGTATATAGATTAGTGCGCCAGACTTACCGAGATCGAAGTAGTAGGTTAATCCCTATCCTCGGATCAGCCGGAGCTGGGAAAACCCATGCATATCATTCTTTCAAAGACAAAGAAAGAGAAAACAAAAAGAAGTTAGAGAGTGATGTAGAATCGCAAGAGATAGAAGTCAGTCAATTAGAACCTGTAAATTGGACTATTGTTTATGTTCCTAGTCCTCCAGCAAGTATACGTGTACTTCTTCATGTATACACTTGTATAATTGAAGAATGTGGACCTGAACTCTTAGACATTGTTTCTGAAAAATTAATTGAGAAATGGGGAGGGAAAAAAGCTGGATTGTTCCAGAAACCTAAAATTGACGAGGTAATACAAAAAGGAATAAGAGAATTTCCAGGGGTTTTTGCAGATTGTGTAAAAGCATTCGTTACATATCGATTAGACAAGAATAAGAAAGCATTAGCAGAGAGATGGCTCCTTGGAGAAGATTTAGAAGATGAGGAGTTAAATGAAATTGGGATTAATTCTGTTCTTGAAGAAGATGATGTTTGCCTTGCTATGATTAAGATAATTACAGAGAATTTAGATAGGGTTCTTATTCTCTATTTTGATGAACTTGAATCCCCATATAGAATGCTCGGAGAAGTAGCAGAGCGCAAATTCCTCGAAATCTTAAAAAGACTATATAACGAAGTTAAAGGTCTTGTAATTACCATTGCAGTATTAAAAGAGATTTGGCCAAGAATTATTGAAATCGCTGATGCTCCACTAAGATCACGAATGGAACCTGAACAAGATCTAAAACCATTTAGTTTGAATGATTTGAAAATATTTTTCTCAAAATCCATGGAAGCATTTTGGGAGGAAAATAACTTGAATCCTCCTTTATATCCATTATTTCCATTAAACGAGAAGTTATTGGAAATGATATACGACAAAACTCAAGGGAATCCAAGAAATTCTATAAAACTATGTAGACGATTTATCGATAAAGTAGTTATGGATGAAATGACTGTAGATGAACTTCTGAAGGTCGGGGCGGAAATTGTTGCCACAGCTAAACCTCCATCTGAAGCTGAAGAAGAAGCAATAGATTTTTCCAAACCGAGAGAAATTATTAAAAAAACAATTGAAGACATTTTAGCTGAGGAGGAATATTCCATAGATGTAAATCCCCAATCTATTGCTGGTGCTACTTTAAAATGTATTAATATGGTAGGAGAAGAAAAAGGAAAGAAATTCAAAACGCAAATGGAATTTAAATTCAAGCTTGGAAAAAGAGCACAAACCTTAGCAGCTTTAATTCAAGCTGAAGGTAAAAATTGGGGTTTGGAGATACCATCTATTAAAACCTTCGATCGAAGTGCTGGAGTAGCGGGATATTATGCAGCAAAAAGATTAAAAGATGCTATTGATCAAAAAGCAATTGATGAAGCTTTATTAATTGTACCAATGGGTACTGGTGGCGCAAAATATGAATTAATTTTGAAAAATAATCCTGAAATCCACAGAGTTGAATTAAACAATGACCTTGGAGAACAATTAATTGAAAATGCTTTAAAGTTCCCTACAGAAGAGGGTTGGAATATCGCAAAAATAATTTTTCCAGATATTGGTGAGTATACACCTCCAGCAATTGAGGAATCTTCCACAGAGGAGGATTCTGATTCGGGAAATGACTAAACTTTATTAAAGAGTTCTTTTATTTTTTTATCTAATCTATATAATTCTTTTGCTAATTGAGTTGCATTATAAGTACTTTTTTTTAATTCTGTCAAAGTTTTGATTAATTCATCTTCTTCAAAAGTATTAGAAAGATATAGTAATCTATCAATTGGTTCTGCTAAATCACCATAAAGGTATAATCGATTACTTTCTAAATCGTTAAATACTTGATCTAAAACTTTATAGAGATCCTCACGTTCTTTTATCAAATCAGGAAAATTACCAACTTGTTCTGCTTTACTTTTTAAAAATGAAACAATTTCCTCTTCTTGAATCTTTGCGGCAAGTTCAGCTGCTTTAAGGAAACTCCTTTTAGCCTTTTTATAAAACTTTTCTGTTAGGAATTGTTCTCCAAGTCTTACTTCAGCAGATAATCTTTCAGGAATTTCTTCCCCCAAATCGATTAATTCTCTAGCTTCTTGAAGTTTTTCCTCATCTAATAATTGTTTAGTTTTCTCATTAATAGTTTCTTTCACGATTGTTGGTTCTTTTAATTTCTCCATTAAACCTAAAGCAGAATTTAATGTATTTTTAAGTACTTCGCTCATCTTTGTTTTATCACTAGTATAATTTTGAATAACTGAATCTTCGAATTTTTGAAATAAACTTTTTAATGAAATTAGGTCTTCCCCTTCTCTTAGAATAAAGCCTAAATAGAAGTTGTCTTTTTGTAGAGATTCTGCATTTACCTTACGAGAATAATAACGTATGTTTTCTTTTCTAGCAGTGACATCCAAAAACTCTTTATCTTTATGCTTTTCAGAGAATTCTTTTAAAATATCGGGAGGGACTTTATCATCTATGTCTAAGTAGTATTCAGCTAATATATTAGGACCAAAAGATGGATCAATTTCATATAAAAAGATTGCACTTGGCATTTTTCTTATTCTTCCTTTATTTTGTTTTCGTAATTAATTTAATATTATAGAGTTAATAAGCTTTTGATTTTAAATTTTTATTTGATCTAAATAATTTAGGTAATATCTAATATAAGCATAGGTGGTAAATAATGACAGCTGTTGAAGATACTTATTGTGAAGCCTTTGAAGGGTTGGTAGTACAATTACAAGTAACAGCTCAAGATAGAGAATTTTTAAACAGAGCAGCAAATGCATTTACTGCGCTTCCTTCCACAGTTTTTGGAGCTGCTGAAGGTGGAATAGTTAGATGGCTTACAGAAAAAAAGACTATTGATGGTAGACTAGGAGCAATTGTACAATTATGGGTTACTGGTACTGGTAAAAAATCTAAAGTTAAATTATATGATCAATTAGGAAGAAGAATAAGGCAAGGTATTCTTGTTGTTCCTACCACTGCAGTTTTCGATCATTTTCCAAATGAGGTTGATACTAAATTCAATGTTATGAATAATGTGGGACACTGTGGTGATGGGTATGAATGGATTGTCGAAGAGTATGATCGTAAACTAATTGATGTCCCAATTATGATGGGATATGACTTTCTAATTGAGGAGGAACTTTCATATGCGAAGGGGGTTATGGGAGGCAATTTATGGCTCTTTTGCGATTCTTTAGATTCTGGTATAAAAGTGGGACGAGAAGTAGTAAAAATCATTGCAGAAATTGACAATGTTTGCACTACGTTTGATGTATGTTCTGCTGGTTCTAAACCTGAAACAAATTTCCCTGATATTGGACCATCCACAAATCATCCATTTTGTCCAACTTTAAAAAATAAATTACCTTCTGAAGAATTTAAAGTTCCTGATGGAGTAAAATCAATTCCAGAAATAGTCTTTAATGCTCTTGATATTGATACTATAAAGGAAACAATGCTAAGAGTAATTCAAGGGATAATAGATATGGAAGGCTTAATTAAAATATCAGCTGGAAATTATGGAGGTAAGTTAGGTAAATTCAAAATACATTTAAGAGAATTAGGATTGAAGAATAATTATTTCTCTTAATGTGATATTCATATTAAATCTTTATAATTGTCTACTTTTTGAAAACCACTTAAATGTTCTCTATACATCTTATATTTTTCTTGAAATAATTTGTCTATATCATCAAGTGGTAAGTCTGTATGGACACCTCTATCTCTGACATATTCTCCAAATTTATTCCCATTGACATCATAAGGAGGAAAAACTGCATCATTCTCACCATCAAATTCTACCATTGGAAGAAATCTTCCCTTTATCGCAGTTTGTTTATCAAATGAAGGTGTTAATTTTACCCACTTATTGTCTAAATAAAATTCACTATATCCATGGTAGTACATAATGTTATGTCCCATAAAATCAATAATTTTTTGGGAAACAAGGTGATTGATAAGGTCACATAAATGAATTCTTGCAGGTATCCCTACTGCTCTGGCTAATGTAGATAATAATATTGATTTTGAAACACAAAAACCTTCCTGTCGGCGTATTGTCTTACTAGCAATAAAATAATTCTTAACTTTCGGGACGAATAACGCCATATTATATTTAATTTCGTCTCTTACCCAATAAAATAAAGCAATTGCTTTTTCCTTTTGACTATTTAAATCATTGGTAATTTCAATTGCTTTATTCATGACAGATTTTTTATTAAAATCAAAGAATTCACTAGGTTGTAGATAAATACTTAAATCCTCCATAAATAGTAAAAAAAAGGGTGATTCTTAAAGATTCTTTTAATTAAAAATAAGGTATTTTTTATTCTTTATTAAGAGTTTTAATG
>JBHLMP010000050.1:0-5090 GCA_048938025.1 Promethearchaeota archaeon | reverse complement strand
GCGATAGCTTTTTCTTTATCGGTTTTTAAACCTTTTATAATCTCAAAGGCTTTATCTCTTACTTTTTTTTTATCAAAATCGAGAAATTCAGTAGCTTGTAAATAGTTAGTTAGATCTTCCAAGATTATTAAAAATTAGGATCATTTTAGAAAGTTTTTAAATATAGGTTAATTACAATTTCCTCCCGTTACCCCAAAAATTAAATTTTCCACGGCTTAATATATGTTTCGGATCAATTGTATCTTTAATCTTTTTCATTAGTTCATAATAACCTTTCTGATAGCATCTACAGCAATTAGAGTAAAGCTACTGTTTAAAATATACTTTTTCGTTAGAAAGTTTAACTTAATCCATTAATTCAGAGGATACCCGATCTTCAATATCTCTTTTTTTTCTTCGGAAGATTTTATGCTGACGTATTAATTCATCTTCTAAAAGCTTAATTTCTCTCCTGGATTTAAAAACTTCTTCTTTGCGATTTAATGCTTCAAAAATTTCTTTTTCATTCATTCCCTGCTTATATAATCCTATAAAGTCATTAATGATATTATCACTAAAAAAGATGTAATGGTCATTAATCGAGATTATGACCCATTGTTTTTTATCCTGTTTTTGAATGAGTTTCTTCATTGCCGTTTTAACTTGTTGCAAAGAACAACTTAGCTCCTGAGCAATCGCCTGATCTTCAATGATCTTAAAATCTTCCATGAATCGAAGCATTTTTCTATTAAAATTTAAATAGACGAAATAATAGATGATAAGTGAAAATATGAATATAATAATTAAGACTATAGCAATTGTACTATTAAAGAAATATAATATGATGATAGGAATGAGTGAAAGGTAAAACCAATATTTTTTCAAGACAGGTATTACAATATTAGCCCAGTTCACAATTACTAACCCGATCTCGTTCTAATGATATATTATATTAATAAAAACCCCTTTATAAAAATTATAGCATATTATGTTTCATACCGAGATATTGTATCGGAAGAGCTTATATTTTGATTAGTCATGTTCATTTTCGATTTTTTATGTAAATCTTTTATTTTTTGCATAGCATCTTCCACAATTTTTTCTTTTTTTGAATATTTTTCAAATAATTCAGAAAAAGTGTTAATATCAATGTCTCTTTTATCATATAAGAAATGTAATTGTTTGATCACCCGCCCAATGGCAGCTTTTTCATTTCGAAGCGATTCGAATTCATTTATACGAAATTTTGTATCTGTATTGTACATTAATAACTCTTGTAATTCATTTTGTTCAAGTCTCGTTGAGGGAAACCTAGTTAAATACATCGTAGATTTTGGAGCGATGAAAGATACGTTTTCTGGAATAATGACAATTGGTTCGGGGTCTTGTATCATTTTTGCATCGGTTGCTTTGATAGAGGGGACATCATTTTCTATGATCTCTTTATTGACTAATGATAGATAACCAATTAATTGCTTTCTGCGCTCGTCTGATAACTCTTCAGAGTGGGTAACTAAATCTTCCCATATATTTTCTGCTTGGAAAAAGTAATAATTTGCTTTTTGTAAGAATAGTTGGGGCTCTTTTAAATGTTCAGGATTAAATGAAGGACTTAGAAATGAGCGAGCTTTCATTAAACAAGATTTACCCATATAATAACTAATTAAAGCTTGTAATTGCTGCATTTTCTTTGGTTCGTGCTGTTTTAAGTAATAAAAACGTTTTAAGAGAGCGGCCAATCCTGAATACATCTTGGAAGTAAGAGCAAAATTCCTGTTTGTTTCCTCATCAATCCTGATCGACAGATGTTGAGCTAAAAATCTCGATTCCTCTGATTTTAATTCGAGGTATTCTGCAGATAAACAAGTACCGATATCTTCTTGGCGAGTATGCGCTGTACTGAAATAGGATGCTGTTTTATAAGCCTTACTACACTGTACCAAGCATAATACCGCATTTTGAATTAGATTATCCTCTTCAAATTGCTTAGACATGTGAGAATAGGCTTGAGCTAAAACCCACAAAGCACGAGCACACTCAAACATTAGATCCCAAATCTCTATTTCTCGATTTTCAATAGAATCGTAAAATTTAGGATGGATATCTAAATCTTTGAAAATTTTTATTTGACTATAGAGCTTATAATTCACATTTAACAGCGTTATGTATTTATATACATGATTTATATCTTCCATAGTGATTATTGATGTTTCATATTTCAACGACTCCTCTAGTTTTTTTATCTTATGATAGCAGAACCGAATTTGTTGCATATGATCTTCAGAGAAAAAGGGTTTCTGTTTTGGTGAAGGGAGTGGTTTGATTTTTTTTGGTTCTTTCAACATTTTTAAAAACATTCTGGCTCGAGCAATATAATCGAGAGCAAGTGCTTGATTAACTCCATTAATGAGGCACAATTCATCAACTTTTGAACAAGCTAATTGTTTCACAGTATAGATTCCAGCTGACTTTAAAGATTTTGCTGCTTCTTTTTCAAGACCAATTAACTTTTCTACTAACATAATTGCACCTCGTAAATTTTTAAAGATGGTTTATTCGCATTAAATTATTTGTATAAATAATATAGGTATGGTCACTTTTTAAACTATCTTTCCTTTTTTCACGCGACAAAAAGGACTTCCAATAGTTAAATATTTTTATATGAGCTAATCATTATTGTTTTATAATATCTTTAAATTATTAATGCGAAAAACAGGAAAACCTGATGCCTTCTTATCTAATATATACTTATTTAATGATTTCCCTTAATGATAAATGATAAAAATGCAATTGAAAACATACAGTAAAAAATCTATTAAAGCCATTCTATTTATAGGATTATTTTTATTTCTTAGTTTTAATCCAATTACGCAACAATTCATCTCCAAAGGAGTAAAAGATGAAAAAGAACATGAAAATACAATTCCATTTCAATCCGATATGATATATTCATTCATTCATATTGATGATAACTGGACAGAGACCGTGGCAAAATATGAGTGGTGTAGCGGTTCTGGGTCCTTAATTGATCCTTTTATCATAGAAAATGTTGAGATATTCACAAATGCCTCAATTGCGGGCATTTTCATTAACAATTCACAAAATGTTTATTTTATAATTGAAAAGTGTATAATATCCAACAATTCCACAGAAACTCTCAGTGCAGGGATAAGATTGGAGAATACCACTAATGGTAGGATAACGAATATTTCATCTTATCACAATAAAGTAGGAATCATGTTCATAAATACTCATAACATATCGATCGAAGAAAGTGATATATACGCTAATAATTATGGAATATGTATATTAGAAAGTAGCAGCGAAAATAACATCTATGAAAGTAATATTTTTGACAACACAGTTCAAGGAGTTAACATATCCAATTGTAATGATAATAATGTGTATAAGAATAATTTTTACAATAATACTGTTAACGCAGTTGATTCAGGTATAAATAATAAATGGAATATAGGAAATGATGGTAATTATTGGGATGATTATGTAGGAAAAGATACAGATGATAATGGGATTGGAGACACCCCCTATATCATTTCTGGCTCCACAGGGAGTCAAGATAATTTTCCAAGCTGGTGGGATGCTCCTGTAATTAATGTGATTTCACCAGTTCCTTATTCATTGTATGGATCCCTACCCCCTAATTATAGTGTCTATTTAGAAGAAGGAATAAGTCATAGTTGGTGGTATAAGATTGATAGTAATACCACAAAAAATCATTTCACTACAAATGGAACAATCGATACAGAAATTTGGAGCTTATTGATAAACGGATCGCATAATATTTTCTTTTATGTCAACGATAGTAGGGGATATGAAGATTATGAAGCGATTACTATTTACAAGGATATTGAAACCCCCTCGATTGATATTATTTATCCGTTAAATTATTCGCTTTTTGGAGATAAAGCATGCAATTTTACTGTTATCATCCTCGAACCAAATCTCAATTCAACTTGGTATACATTAAACAATGGAAGTATAATTTATTTTGATGGAACTTCCGGCCAAAATAATGATGTTATATCTCAAAGTGAATGGAAATTGCAATCCAATGGAACTGTAACAATTAATTTCTTTGCTAATGATACTATGGGAAATGTAGGAAAGAGAAATGTAACTGTATATAAGGACATCAAAGCTCCTGTTATCACCATTAATAATCCTGATCCATATGAGGTATTTGGTGCCTCTCAACCTGATTGTAATATATTGTTTGAGGATGTAAATGGAGTGGACGCAAAATGGTACCAATTAACAGACGGAAGCACCACTACTAGCGTTCGAGAGTGGACTGGTATTATACATTCTGATGATTGGAATTTGATGGCTAACGGGACAGTGATCATCATCTTTTATGCCAATGATACAATAGGAAATATAGGGATGGCTAATGTATCAATTTACAAGGATATAATTGGACCTAATATATATATTAATGAACCGCATCCATACGATTTATGTAGCATTGTTCCCCCTATATGTGATGTATTATTCGAGGATATAAATGGAGTGAATACATCATGGTACCAATTGACTAATGGAACAGTCACCACAAATTCACGAACATGGATTGGATCAATTGATATTAATGATTGGAACATGATGGCAAATGGAACTATCAATATCGTATTTTATGCGAACGATAGTCTAGGAAATATTAATTCTGAATATGTAATAGTATATAAAGATATTATATCACCTTACATTGCTATTAACGAGCCAAAATCGTATGAGGTATTTGGGCAAGTTCCCCCTGATTGTAATTTGACTTTATATGATAAAAATTTTATTGATAAAGTATGGTATGAATTGACTGATGGAATCACCACTACAAGCATCCGAGAGTGGATCGGCACTATCCATATCGATGATTGGAATGCTATGGGCAACGGAACTGTTACTATTATTTTCTATGCTAACGATACATTAGGGAATATTGCAACCGTTAATGTTTCAGTGTATAAGGACATCATCGCTCCTGTCATCACCATTAATAATCCCGACCCATATGAGGTATTTGGTGCCTCGCAACCTGATTGTGATGTATTGTTTGATGATATAAATGGAGTGGATGCAAAGTGGTATCAATT
>JBHLMP010000088.1:0-6641 GCA_048938025.1 Promethearchaeota archaeon | reverse complement strand
AAGATTTGAGAAAGAATTCTTTAAAATTGGAATTTGTTATTTTTCTTTTTCCATTAGTGCTTTTTTAGTTAAGAGATGTTGTTTTGCATGATGGGGCATTCTTAGAACAGTATCATTTGATTTTTCTATTTCTCTTGCTTGATCACACATTATAGCTGCTGTCCTCATCATTTCATGAGCGGCTGCTAATAAAGGCATATAATCTTCTCGTTCTTTCAACACAAAACAAGCTTTCGATGTAACTTTTGAAACTGAAGCTGCTAATTCAAAAGCTGCGATAGCTTTTGCTTCTGCATATGGATTAGAAAAACCAGCAGCTTTAACAGCTGTAATAGCATCAACGATTATTCTTGGCAAGTTAGGAGGTGTTCCTTCAAGCATGTTCATAATTACCTTATTCAATTCTCCAGCAATAACTTGAAGTACCCCAGTTATAGCAAGAACTTTTAACAAATCCGAATTGAAGCAGCTCATTTCAATTGGATCTAAAAAAGGTCTTCTCGCACCAATCATACTATCACAGTTGACTAAGATGTATCCCATCCCTTTTTCTTCAATTTCCTCAACCGCTTTTTTAGCTGGAGCATCAGAAATTACAATAGCTGGTATTCCAGCTTCTTTAACCATATCTCTTGCAGATTTTGGTCCTTTTAGAGCAGCATTTGGACTAGACATTAAAATAAGTTCCGGCTCCCACTTCAATAGATCCTTCATAGTTTCAGTACACATTTCTGGTGGATGCATTTTAGCTCCTGATGTAACTTCATAAACATTAATTTTTATAGCCTCAGCTCTTTCGTCCATGAGGAATGCGAGCAATAAAGAAGAACCAATAGTTCCATTTTTAAGGATACCAATTTTTAGAATTTTACCTTCTTCACTCACTTATAACACCTTTTTTTTAAAATTAAACAATAATTTAACGTATTATTTTACTTACTATTTCCCACTATTTTTAATATTTCTTTAATTTTGATTTTATTAATTTAAAATTTTATATGAAATCAATGTCTAATTATTAATACGATCAATAAAAAAAATAGTTGATATAAAGATGGAATTAAATGGAGTTGAAATTGTAGATACTTACTGTGAAGCTTTTACAGCAGTTTTTACAAGAATTTTAGTCACAGCGAAAAATGAGAAATGGGCAAAAATTGCTGGTCAAGTAGCAACGGGGTATGGAACATCTACGATTCATTGTGATTCTGAAGCAGGCATCGATGTTTTTGTTACTTCAGAAAAAACGCCAGATAATCGTCCAGGAGTCATTTTAATGTTTTTTAAAACAAAAAAAGATCAAATGGACAATGTATTATTGAATCGTATTGGACAATGCATTTTAACTTGCCCCACAACAGCTTGTTTTGATGCTATAAGTGGTTCAATCGATCCTGTTAAAGAATTTGAAATTAAAACAGGTTATAAACTGAAATTTTTCGGTGATAAATTTGAAGAAAAAATAGAAGGAGTATATCCTTTCGAGGCATGGAAAATACCTGTAATGGATGGAGAGTTTATTGTTCAAAGCAATTTTAAGGTTGGAAAGGGAATTGCAGGTGGTAACTTCTTGATACTTTCAGAAAGTCAGGATTCAGGATTACAAGCCGCAGAAGCAGCAATTGAGGCGATAAAAGATGTTGAGAATGTTATTGCTCCATTTCCAGGAGGAATAGCAAGATCAGGATCAAAAGTAGGGTCGAGATATTCCTTCTTAAATGCCAGTACAAACGACCCACTTTGTCCAACATTAAGAATGGTCAGTGAAAATTCTCAATTAGGAGAAAAGGATAATTGTGTTTATGAAGTAATCTTGGATGGGGCAACAGAGGAAGCTATAAAGAAAGCAATGAAATTAGGTATTCAAGCATCAGTGAAAGTGCCTGGAGTAAATAAGATTTCCGCAGGAAATTATGGTGGTAAATTGGGTAAATTTCAATACCGTTTACATGAAGTATTAGGTTAAAAGAGTAAAAATTAATTCAAATTTTCTTATTTTTATTTTAATTTTCGTTTTATCTTTCTTTGAGGAGGTTTCTTCTCTGGTTCTTCTTCCGGTTCAATCTCTTCAATTTCTTCCTCTGTTATTTTTTCCTTAGGGGGTTTAACCTTTTTCTTTTTTGTGACAATTTCCTTTTTCTTAGTAACCATTGGTTGTCGTTCGACAAATTTAGATTTGACTCGCCTATATGAAAAAACTATTCCCGCTAATATTCCTAAAACTAAACCTGTAATTAGCATGATCAAGGGCATTAAGGGTGTTAATTCATCAGGAATAATTCTGATTTCTTTTGGTCCCAATCCAAAATCAGATGTAATATAAGTAGTATCTCCATCCTCATCAGTCGCAGAAATGTAGACATACCAGACACCTGTAATTAAATCAACTGATCGAATTAATAATGTCATACCATCAGAATAAACTTTTGATTCATTATGCCAATTATCATTTTCGTCTAATAAACTAACTGTTACATAGGCAATCGTGTTTTCTACATCAGAAATGTTAAAGGTGAAGATAATATCATCTCCATAATTTATAGCAATACTTTCTTCAATACCCCTACCATTTATCCAGAATTCATGAATTTCTGGAGGATTATTTTTTATGTTTAAAGTTTCATTATATGTACTTTCTCCACCATACTGATCTTTAACCTTCAAAATTGCTTGATAGAATCCGATAGGCTTATTAATATCTATAGAAAAAGTTCCATCAAAAGTCCAGTCTTTATTGTTACTCAACTGATAAGGAGTCTCTTTTTGTCCAATAGAAGTAATCAATACTAAAGAAACATTAAGATATCCAGGTCTTGTATTTGGGTCAGCATCAGACACATTCAACGAAATATGGCAGTCCTCATCTCTTTTAAATTCTTGTAATGAAAAATTGACCGATGATTCACTTATTTGTGGGATAGAATTTAAAACTTTAAATGGGACATAAGCAGCGATTTTTTTAGAAGGTGAATCATCTGACATATTAATTTTAACGTAATATACTTTATCAGGTTGAGTAAATCTATCATCTATCTGGAATGAAAAGTGCTGTATATTATTCCCTAAATTAAATAGATTTACTTGACTACTCTCAGATATACTATCAACAACAGTAACATTCCAGTTAAAGTCATAAACATCATGATCATCTACATAAAGGGTTCCATCTACAAAATTTCCTCTATTATGCTCATAACTATTAAGACCTGCTACATAATTTGATTTAATTGTGAAATTAGTATAGGTAGTATGAGCATTTACTACTTCATCTAATAAATTATAGATTAAAAAACTAACATTCTGAAACTCTAATGGTGCGAATGATTTAGGTGAATATACATAGGAATATATATCAGTTTCAATGAAAGACATATTAAACTGACCAACACTTCTGTTAGAAAAGTCAATCTGCATGTATGTGTATTTTACATCATCAAAACCGGATACGTTAACAGTAAATTTAATTGAATCAAAGAATCTATATATTATTGTATTATTTCTAGTTATTGAAGAATAATTAAGAGCTTTTTTCCCATTTTGGGAGGTTCTTATGTCAATTAAATTTTCTTCTTTTAGATAATTTTTATTGTTTAAATTTGAATAGTTATTATTTTGTGTAATTAAAACAAGATTAAAGAATATTCCAAGAAAAATGAATAGAATAAAAGTGCTTTTTATAAAATTCTTGTAATTTATCATTTGTTTTGTTCATCTCCTTAATAATTTATGTTTTATTTCTTTATTTTTATAAAATAAAACAATTGCGATTGGAATAATAATAGGTAATAAATAAAAAACGACGAAATTGAAGGTTGTAAGTTCCACTTTCACTTCAAAATAAAATTGGGCAATTATGTTATTAGAACTATCTCTTAAAACAAAAGTATAAGATTTTGTTCCAAAATCATAAGGGTTAATGGTGGGTAATACTTTTGCGATAACTGTATTTTTCCCTGGACCTAACCCATTGACATTAGTCTGAATTCTTTCTTCATTTGCATATAAAGAAAATAATTCAGAAATTTCCATGTTATTTTGAATAACTATAATGAAGTGTGCGTATTCTCCTTGTGGTACGACACTAGGAAAGGTTACACTTAATATTTCAATTTTTTCTATAATTTGAACTGAAAAGGTTTTGTTATAAAAAACTGTATTTCCTTTTTTTATATTCATCTCTATTTCTGTTTTATTGGATATGATGTTTTCTGCTAATATTATTGAATAATATACAGTTTTTGTTTCACTTTTTAATAAGATAACTTCTTTTATAATCTCTTGAGCTAAATCGTTACCTGAAAAGGTAATATTGAGATACTGTGAACTATTAGGTAAAAAATTTTGAAGTTTTAAAGAAATATCAATAATTCCTCCACTTACTACTCTACTCTCATAAATAAAATTTGTATAATCAAATGAGTACCCAATATCTATAATTCTCACAATTTCTAGATAGAGAACATTATCTTTTTTAAATTGAAACGTTAAATTATGGTCTCCTAAATTGGCCTCAAGAATAGCTGTTAAATCAAACGATATATTGGTTAAAATCATCGTTGGTAGATACACAATTTGCGAGTGGTTATAAATATCAATACCCTCCATAGATACATTCAAAGTTACATCTTCATTGCGAGTATTATTTATTTGAAGAGTTATGTTATAAGTTGGACCTTGGTAAACTCTATTAGGTAACCCTAAAATTCCTTCATATCTTAATCCAGATATTATATTATAACGCTTTAAGCTAATAGCTGTTGCAAATTTTGAAGTATTTACATATATATATAAATAATAGCCATTCCCGATTGGCATGGAATCATTTATATCATACAATAGTGTTATGGATTCATCAACTATTTGTTGCGTTCTCTTTTCTTGGAATGTACCATTCGGATACTTAAATAAATACGAAATATCAGCAGAAATAATGTTATATTGGCTTTCATATATCTCATAGTCCTCTGTAGTTGTATTATAAAAATCGAGATTTTTTTCAAATACATAACTGCATGTAATATTCATTGTATCCTCATTAAAAGTATAGTCTGGAATTTCTTCAGACACATTATAGGAGGCCTTGATTACTGTACTATTATAGATTTCCGCAGCATATAAATAGGCTTCACATAACTTTAAATTAGCATAAAAATTCTTATTGTCATTATCAGGAGACGCAATAGAAAGAGTGTATGCATTAACTGCTCCATCATAAAAATCATTTTCAAATGTTTCATGTAATTGCCATGCTCTATTGTAATATGTTATATTTTGGGTACTTTCAAATAGTTTCAAACATGCGGTTAACATAATCGAATTTGCTTCTAACTCTTTTGTATAAATGGCTCCTGAAGGGCCCCATGAACCATCATATCTATACTCATAAGCATTAGAGTTCCACATCACTTCTAATTTATTAAAAAGGAATTCAGCAAAAGGTAAATATATTGTATCATTTTTCATTCCATTTGCTTTCCAAATTTCGATTAAAGTGATTATTCCTAATGCATTAACGTTTAGAAGTTTATAATCACTACCTGTGCTCCAATCCTCTAAGCAGTAATATTTAAATCCCCCGTATGTATAATCCCATGCCCACAATAAAAGTTTATTCATAGTTGTATTTGCTAATTCAAAAGCTCTAGAGTAAATTGCGCTTTGATCAAGACCAAGTTTTTTATAGATCCTATGAATCTCTAAATTTGCTAATATTGCATACAAATTACTTTCTGTATATTTTTCCGTGGTTGAGTTATGGTTATAAAAACCTCCTCTTGATATATCAAAAAATTCCGATGAATTTATAAGATTAAACATTTCTTCAAGTGAAGAAATGTAGTCAACTTCCCCAACATTTTCCCCAATATTCTCAATTAAAAGAAAAATTGGCATTAAATTATCGATAAGGTATCTATCATAATCATATACTTTATTAGTCGTACTATTAACTGATTTAACAAATCCGTATTTATATTGACCACTGCCATCATACCAAAAGGGTGATTCCTTTAATAATAAATAATTATCATAGGTTTCACTTGGGCTAATCTCGTCTTTTAATAAAGATTTATATAACAGTAAATTATCAATGGGATACACTCTATCATCTAGAATTGTGCCTGTGTTGTCTCCCTCTCTAAAATATGTGTCTAATTGTAGTGTTAAATCTGATTCATAATTAGTTCTAAAAAAGTTCCACATTTTTTCAAAATTTTTTTTAAAAGGATCTTTAAATAGGGATCCGATATCAGCCGAATTAATAACAATTGACTGATCATAATTATTATCGTTTTCTAAAATTAAATCCTGATTTTCAGAACAATAAAAGTTATTAAAAATATAAAAAAAATTCAAAATACAGATAAAAATTAAAAATAAACATAAAATTTCCTTTTTTTTGAGTCCATTTTTTCTATGTTTCATCTGAGAATTAGAAGTTTTTAAGAGACTCATAATGATATCTATTTAGCGATGAATTTGTATTAATTTAAAAGGTATATTTTTTAAAAAAATTTTCTTCTCTTTAAAATCTTTTTCTGAAAATCTCGGTTTTTTAGAGATATTTTAAATCTTTATTTATTTACAATATTTGGAACGTCAGAAATGTCCACTCTAACTTGATTCATTGAATCCCTATCTCT
>JBHLMP010000049.1:0-28333 GCA_048938025.1 Promethearchaeota archaeon | reverse complement strand
AGAAGAATTGATTAAAATTCTATTTCCAAAAAAACCATCTCTTCCTGATACATATTATTAACTCTTAGTTAAATAAGAAAAAAAAAAGTTTATATTATTTATCTGGTGCTTTTCTACCTAACCATTTCTCATAAAAAATATCGATTTCAGGTAAGAAATTGAATATTGTTGGATACCCGGGTGGGACAGCTTCAACATCTAAAAGTGTATAACAACCAGGACAATAATACTCTCTTAATTCTTCCCATTCAGGATCAGAGCCCATATATTTAGGATAGAGCTCATCAATCTCTTCAGTGGTGTCTCTTACTCGCACACGGCATTTAGTTTTCCAATTTGTTCTGTAATCTCCAAATTCATGCCCACAATCGCATTTAACAATTCTTTGATTACTCTTAGCTACAATATAAAGATGCTCGTGTAAAGGTAAAATTATTTTTTCTTTCCATGGTACTTTTTCTTGAAGAATCTCTAAAATCATGTCAAATCGAGTGGGATCTTTTCTTCCACTAATTATTGGCTTTAATTCAATCCAAGTTAAATCTCCATCAATTAATCTCTCTAATGTTTTTTTATCGTATTTTACCATTTATTTCACCTCCAATTTAAAATTTTCAGGAAATTTCCAAAATTTTCGAAATTCTTTTGCCCATTTATTAGAGAGTTCCAAGCTTTCTGAAAGCATTGACTTTACAGGATCATTTAACTTATTTTCTGTAATTTTTTGCCTTTCAAGCTCCCAAAAATCTTCAAAAGACATTGACTTTTCCTTTCTTTCATTTAATAATTCTTCACGATGTGTCTGAGTCGCCTCCTCATTTATTACCCATTCTCCTTTATTATCATCATATTCTGCTACTACACCATATACCCTATAAACAGTATCTTTACTATAAATTTCATCGTCTAAATCTTTCTTTACTAATTCAATTTTTCTCTCTAATGGATCACCGTAACCTGGACCACCACTTTGAGTGTGATAAAAAAGATCATAATTTTCGAGATTCACTGGATAAATTGTACAGTAAGGTTTTCTTACAATATCCCCTTTTAAGAATTTTTCAAATTCACCATTTGAAGGATCAGGGTCTCCTAATGGGTAATCACCTTGATTTTTAATTATCTCTTCCATGTTAGCATTTTTCGCATATAACCGATATCCTGTAGCATTTGGATAACCACCGTGCATGCCACCAGTTCCATGAAAGCATAAGCCCTCTCGAGCTCCAAAAAAATCAACTTCCTTCGAAAAAGCCACGATACCAATGCCAGCAAAAGCTGTTCCTCCTCGATATTTACCAAAACCTGCTGTATTGGGTTTAGTCTTTCTAGCTAAATAAGGTACACCACCTTGAAAAAGCTCCCAGGTTTCTACATCACCAAGATCCGCTTCAGGATTCCACATTGCATAGCCGTAGTTTAATCCATCTCTTACTGCACTTGCACCTAAACCTTGTCCACTTATTTCGAATGTTGAAAGCGCCCATCTTTGTCCTTTAAGTGGTCCGGTGACATAAATTCCGCCTCCTTGGATACCATCTCCAGTGAGACCATATCCTGGAACAACTTCTTCTCGATATCCGCGTGAGAATAATCCGTAAGAAATACATTTCATCATTCCAGTGTAAGCTGGGATTAGATTACCCCACGGGAGTTGGTACGATAAATATGGGTCCCCAGGATTAGACCATGTTCCTAAAGGATAATTCTTTTCTACAGCAAAATAAGCGCCATCATTCACTTTATCTCCATATATTAAGATTTGTGTCAATAATACCCATTGACCACCCTCCATCGCTCCTTTTCCGCAGTTAAATGAAAAATGCTTATATGCACTAGCGCCATCAAAAGATAAGGAAAGTATTCCATCTTCTTTAACTATAATTTCTAAAGGTTGATTACTGATTGCATCTACTTGGGCTTTTGGTTGCCAAGCTTCTTCTTTAAATGCAGCATCGATAAAAGATGCAGCTCTATACCTTCCGGGTATTAACCTTTCTCTCACACGTTCTTGGAAAACTCTTCTACCTTCTTCAATTGCTTCACGAATAAATCGCTTATAGTAATCAATTCCTTCCTTTTCAATAAATTCTAAAACTGCATCTCGAATCATTAGATCACCTGCTAGTCTACATTTTTCATCAAGTTCCCAGTACATAGGAGTCCTAACTGATCTTCTAGCATTTATCATATGATCTTTCCATATTTTATCATTTGATCCAATTTTTCGACAGGTATAGTACACCCCATCATCAAAACGTTGAATAGCAGCTGTTAGATCATGACCAGGTGTAATTCCTCCAGTATCAATTTGATGGGTTACACCGCCAGCCCAACCTATTAGTTCATCTTTCCAAAATATTGGTATCAAAGTTTGAACATCTGTAGTATGAACATTACCACAATCAGGATCATTATTAAGAAATATGTCACCAGGATTAATGCCAGGATCCTCTTCATATTCTTCACGAACAATAAATTTAACTGCTTCACTCATAGTGTGAACATGGACCAAAATTCCAGTTGATACAACTAAAGAATCTCCCTCGGGAGTGTATAACGCAAAACATAATTCACCAATCTCTTTTACAATTGGGGAAGCAGCAACACGTAATGCTGTTTCTCTGGCGGATACAAGTGCTCCTCTTAAAGAAGCATAATTACGTTCAAAACGAAAAGGGTCTTCTTTTTTTAATGTTAATTCATCAAGACCGTAATACCTCCCTGTTTCTTGAAATAATCTCTCACTTTCTTCTAACATTTCTTTTAATGTTTTTTCATTCCATCCAAGTGATTGTTCCACTTCTATTTCACCTCCATATGAAAGATTCTATGCTTATCAAGTTTAACTCGAAAATTAGGAGGAACTACTAAAGTTGTGGCAGGAGCTTCTATTACTGCTGGACCATCTAAAATATTTCCTGCTTTCAATAAACTCATCTCCCAAAGTGAGGCTTCATGCCATCCACTGTCCCAAAAAATGTCTCTATTACCTTTTAAAGCAGTTTCTTGTGGCTTTTTATCTCCCACTTCTTCAAGAGGTAATTGAGGTTTTGGAACAGGAACTATACCTGTAGCTATAGCCTTGGTAATATGATAACCAAGTTCTGGACTTTTAGTGCCTCTTTTAAATATCTTTTCAAACAAATCATCATAGCTTTTAGAAATGATTTTCAATTCATCGGATTTAATATTTTCTGATGGTGGTTCCACTTCTAGATCATCTAACATTCCAAAATATTGTATCCGGAGAGAGGGTTTAAATCTCATTTCATTTGGATTTCTTCCTTCCTTTTCAAATTCTTTACTAACATTTTTCTTTAATTCTCCCCATGTTGCATTAAGCATCATTGTAACTGCTTCATCTAAGCTTCCATCTGGCAGAATAACCAAATCAACAGACTTTTCATGTCTGTATGCATGATCAGCACATGCACATCCGAAAGCAGAGAAAGCAGGGGCCCATTCTGGGATTAAAACATCTTGAAATTTCAATTCTCTAGCATAGCCAGCAACATGTAAAGGTCCACCACCACCAAATGAAATTAGGGTATAATTTTCGGGTCTAAATCCAAGTCCTTGAATCATTCCGTTAAGATGGTTTTTCATATTGATTTCGATTAAATCTAAAGCACCTCTAGCTGTACTATAAGGATCTGCATTGAATGGTTCTGCTAATTGTTTTTCTATATATTTATAAGCACGATCTTTATTTAGTGGAACTTTTCCTCCAAGAAAGTAGTCTGGATTCAAATAACCTAATATTAAACTACAATCTGTCATTGTCACATTCTCGACTCCAGATTCTTCATTACATACTCCAATTAGATAACCTGCACTTTCCGGGCCAAATTCTAGTCTCCCTGAAACCTCATTATATCTAACATACATACCAGTTCCGGCTCCTATAGAATCTAAAGCAATCATGGGTATATTTAGAATAAATCTACCTAAACTAGATTCCCATTTAGTAGGTACATATCTTTCCATTACCAATCCAACATCAAAACTTGTACCTCCAACATCAGAGGAAACTAAATTTTTAATCCCATATTTTCTAGCAATAAATTCAGTTCCAATTAATCCACCTATTGGTCCTGATACCATCGTGGGTATAAGTGTTTTATGATATGGAGAAATAGTTCCTCCATAGGATGTTAATACTCTTAATGGTGCTAATACTCCATTTTCCTTAAGGCGCTCAGCAATATTAATCATTTGAATCCTTGAAGGTTCTGCGGCATATTGTTCTATAATTAGAGCATTGAGCCTTGGAGTTTCGCCTCGAACTGGATTATGTTCACATGATAAAATGATGGGGATTTCCCTTCCTTTTTGTTTCATAATTTTTTTAGCTACTCTAGCAACTATTTTTTCATGACGAGGATTCATATAAGAACATAATAAACATACACATATGCTATCGACACCCATATCGATTAGTTCCTCAACAGCTTTAGTAGCATCGTCTTTATATAGTGGTATTAATTCTTCACCCCAAAAATTAATTCTTCCTCTAACGCCTTTAATTTGCTTCTTCGGTATAAGTGGTTCAGGGTGTTCATGTTCTCGAGCATGTAAACGTCCACCATAATCAAGCCATATCCAACACTGAAGAGCTCTTCCCAATCTATGTAAATCTTCAAAACCAGCATTAGTAATAACACCAATATTACTATTTCCTTGGCGTTCAAGTAGGCGATTTAACATAGCTGTCCCCGAATAGACTAAAGCTTCAACAGAATGTCCAGATTCTTCGATTCTGGTGTTCCATTGATCTAAAGCGTCACGAATAGAGTTCAGAATTCCTTCAGATTCATTTTCTGGAGTTGTTTGTGCCTTTCCAACTACAAAAATACCTTTATCATCAATTATAAATGAGTCACTCATTGTACCTCCAGTATCAAAAGCCATAGCAATAAGGTTTTTTGTTTTTGACATCAATTTTCACTATTCATTAAGATTTTTATTTAATTTTTATTGCAATTATTATTTCTTTTTTTAAAATATTAAAAGATTTAGACAAAAATCATTTTAAAATGTAAAACTTATAAAAGTAAATTTCTTACTTGTTTTCTAGAATTAAACTAGAAAATAAAAAATCCCTGGTAAAAAGGAATGAGTGAATTAGAAAAACACTTTCAAGTTTTTGAAATTAATGATGAATTAGAAGATTTTCAAAAATTAGAAGTAGATGAAGGGCCATTATATAAGGTCCTAAGACCTGATTCTATATTTTTATTCCTTGACCCAAGTAATAAACAAATTTGGCTCTGGCATGGACGTCATGCGGGAGTGAGAAAAAAGTTTATGGCGACTCAATCTGCCCCTAAAATCAGAGATAACTATGGAATAGACTATAAAATTACAGCTGTAGATGATGGTAAAGAAGATTTGACTTTTAAAGTGTTTTTAGGTTTAGATTAAATAAATTCTTAGTAAAATATCCTAGACTTTCTGTATTAAAATAATTACGATAACTTTTTTCAGCAAAATAAACCTACTAATGACTATAAGAATATATATTATTTTTTTATAAACAGTATGAGAGTTCTGTGATCACATACTTTATAATTTATGTTGAAATTTTTATATCTACACTTTTTCATCTAATTAAGGTGTTTGAGGTGGTAATTTAATATGCAAAGTAAGGACATTATTTTGGAATCAACAAAAAAGGCATTAGTTAATTTTGAAAATATAAAAGAATGCATTCGAGGATTATATGAGTTATTCAAAATTATTCTACCTAATAATAATATCTATTTACAGATGGGGCAAGATAATATTGAAGCATTGTATCAAAATTTTATTGAGCTTATGGTTAATGAACTTGGTACAAAAGAATTTATGAAAAAAATTAAGAGTTCAGAAATAGACTTAGATCTACCACTTCAGAATTTATTTAAATTATAACAAACATTTTAAAGTTTTACTTTTTGTATTGATCTACTTTAATATCTTCCCTGTTTCTAAAAACCATAAATAGAGATCTAATTCCGCCAAATTAAGACTGAGTTTATCAGCTAGATTTTTTAAGATATTTTCAATTTCCAAATATTTTTTTCTAGTAAGTGTTTTTGGTTTTTCAATTAATCCATGTGCTACTAATAAATCAATAATATGAAAGTCTATTATTGCATAATTAGTAAAACCAATATTTCTTAAGAAATGGCTTGCTTCTTTGTAGCCAATCCCTTTAATATTACCTACAATCCATTCTCTTAAATTTTTCTTATTTAATTCAAACTGAATCTTGTTTTTTAATTCATCCTTAGATTTCCTAGCTTCTATAATAAATTTTGATCTAATATTAGGGAATCGATACCCATATTCCTTAAACCTCTCTGTTAATTTCAGTTCAGTTAAAGTATTAAACTTAGCTCCAATTCTTTCATGAATTTCAATACATTTCTCAGCACCACAATTAGCAGTCATAATACAGAAACACAATTCTCTAAAAATAAAATTTTCACTCATATTTTTAATATTTGAAAATTCATTGATTCTTGAATTAATTATCTCTGAAATTTCAGAACTCTTAAGTGCTTCAATTGAGGCTATTAGATCATTCATGAATATATTATTATTGTAATAGCTTCTTTAAAATAGCAACTCTTTATATTGATAAGTAAACATCTTATCTCTTTTTCTCGGGATATAATATCTAAATATTATATTGGATAATTAAATAAATCAAAAAATCCATTACTTGACTTTTATCATATTATAAAAAATATGTAAAAAAAGTCAAAGTTCGAAATATAAGCACAAAGCACTAAGTTAATATCATTAGAAATAAGGATTTAAAGAAGAAAAGATGACTTCTGCTAACGACGAACTCGAATTAGAATATTATACAAAAATTATCAATTTCTTTAAGAGCCAACCCTCCAACAAGGATTCTATTGAAATTTGGAAAAACAAATCTTTTATTGAGTTAATGAAAGTGTTAGAAAGAACAAAAAATAAGAAACTTGTTCAAAATGCTATAATCCTTATTATATCTTTATTTGAGCAATTACCTCCAGATTTGTATAACAATAGAGGTATAAATGCAAATTTCATTAGTAAGAAGGATAAAAAATCTTATTTATCAGTACTTAAGTCTGAGTTTATGGATGAAATCCCTAATTAATGAATGAATTTTACCCTTCAAGAGAAGTGATATATCAGTAAATTGAATCTGTTTATACAATATCTATAAACATAAATTTATTAAAAAATTCTTTCATGTATTTTTTATATTTATCTGCTTTAAATAACAGGGGTTTATTATGTATAGGCAATTAAAGAAAAAAAATTTTAATCAATGCAGATTTCTTGGTAAAATTTCATTATTAGCTTTAATAACACTGGGATTACTTTTATCAATTAACCCTAACATAAAGAAGCATAATAATGATAATTTAAATGTTTTTAATCAAGTCTTTAAACTTTCAGATGATAATTTAAACTTGATTGAAGGAAAATTAGATCCTTTAAATATCACAGATTACGGAAATTTATATAATAATAGTCAAAGCGTTTCATTAACTAATCAAGAAGAGATCAATTTAAATTATTATTTAGATGATAATCATGGTTGGAAAGTATCAGAAATTATTGCAAATGTGAGCAATATTCAAGATACAAGGGATTGGGTGGCTGAAAAAGACTTTTATGAGCTTGATTCACCATATAGAAAATATCAATCATTTCAAAATATTGATCCACCTGGAAATCCACCACATAATTATAGTTATAATTTAGATCACGATCCAACAAACCCCTTCAATATTCATAGTACTATAACCGAAAGTGGAGCCAGTGCGATCCGCCTACATTTCTCAAGAATAGAAATTGAAATCGATTGGGATTTACTATGCATCTATGATGGGAGTAATAATCTCCAATTTGCTTTTACTGGTAGCACTACTGACTATTACACACCTTGGATTACAACAGATACTTTAAAAATTACAATTAATTCAGATGGTTCAATACAATGGTACGGTTATGATATCGATTTTTATGAATTTTATAATGAAACTACTAATTATTATGATTATAAAAATTCATGGGGATATAATAACGGGACGAGCTCTAAAAATTTCGGACCTGGACAGATTGCTAATAATACAGCTATGTATGTAACACTACTAGGAGAACCATATAGAGATGTGGGTTATCCAATGAGTGCTACTTACTATGAAGATGATTTTTCTGAGATATACCAAAATATAACAATACCTAGAGGAAGTGTTATTGATGGTTATGTAAGTTTCGATTACTATGCAGAATCTGCTATGGACTCTAATGAAAATTTTCTATATTGTGAAATAAACAACAAGAAAATATATTCAAAGGGATTAGGGGATATAGTAGAGGCTGGAAGGCAAACATGGCATCATTCAGGAAAGATATATCTAGATTTATGGATTAATACTTCAAATATTTTTGAAAACATCCAGAATAATCAAAATTTTAATATCTCTATAGGGATAATGAGTGGAGCTTCAGTTACATATTCCGGATTTGACGATTTGTTCCAACAAATTTTCTGGTTTGACAATGTTTCATTAGTGCTTACAACTTTAGCAAACTCAAGTCAAAATGGGATTAATCTAGAATTGAATGGACAAAATTTAACTGAAGGAAATGAATGGGGAATAGCTAGCACTATATTTAATGGAAATTGGGAAACAAATCCCGTAATTCTTACAGTAAATACAACCTCACCTAGCTTAAAGTTTGAATTAGATACCACCTTATATGGATTCCATGAAGTAACTTCAAAAATTAATCAACAAAATGAAGAAGGGATTTCATATACTATCTTAAATAATGGAACGATTTTTTGTGAATTTTATCACAATTTCTATATGCCATCATTCTATTCCGAGTTTGAGTTCATTGTCGATAAGCCTTCGAATTGGAAAATTATTTCTATTCTAGATCCAACTTTCTTATTGACGTCCTTTGAAGGAGGTAATTATGGAGATGATTATATTAAAGTAAATAAATCACATGCCAAATATCCCGGTTGGTGGAAAGTTAGAGCAATCTTGCCAAACTATATTTTGGATAAAAATACCTATGTTTCTAAAAATGGACAATGGGATATCATAGATTTTAATTCTGGAGATTTTGGTAAGATAAAAACACAGATAAATTATTCTAATGATATACCGGCAGGACTGGATCAAACTATCGCAAATCTGACTATATATAACCCCCAAGGAGATATTTGGTATGAAGAAACTAAAGCGCCGGAATCTAATGGAACTGTGATATTTTCTCAATTTAGTATTTCATCAGTAAACACTACAGGCGGTATTTACAATTTTACACTATTTTGGAATAATGGAACTTCATTAGGTGGATTAAAATCCTATTTCATAGTTATCCATGAGAGTTATATTACACTTCTTAAACCAGATGATGCAAAAGAAGATTTAATAACAGGAGGATCGGTTGGAGATATAATCCCTTTACGAGTTTTTGTTAGGGATTTTGAAAATAATATAACACTATCTGATGTAGTTGTATCATTTAACTGGAGTTCGGGAACTAGATATATGACTCAAGCTGCACTTGGAATTTATGAGGCTGTTCTTGACACAGGAGATTTAGGAACCCTTGGGTTATATTCTATTGTTATTAAAATGAATAAAACAGGGTATACGATTAGTAACATAACATTAAGTATCAATTTAGGGGAAGACACTATCTTACAAAGATTAGATTCAGAATCTCATATTATACTCAATGCAAATAGCACCATTAAATTTTATTATTATGCAGATTTTGATGAAGAAGGAATTCCTGGGGCATATGTAACTGTTAATATATCAAATCCAAGTTATTATACTGTTCACGATCTTTCAGATGGTTATTATGAAATTGAATTTAATACAGCTTTTATCGATACACCGGGAACCTATATGCTGGAATTTGATTTTTCTGCTCCAGGATATGAAGAACAAAGAGAACTTTATCAATTTAATATAATTTACCCTCCTTCAGAAAATAATGGACCAAACATATTACTTTTGATAATTCTATTTGCTGCTATTGCTATTATAGGAATATTAGGAGCTTTGAGTCTTAGGTCATATGTTATTGTACCAAGAAAACGAAAAAAAGAATCTAAATTACTAGCAAGAACTCAAAGATTTAAAGATCTTTCTAATATCCAAACTATTGTTGTAATTAATAAAATTAGTGGAATTCCCCTTTTCTCACAGAGTTATTCAATTCTTGAAAAACATAAAAAGGAATTATTCTCTGGTTTTATTCAAGCAATAACAACAATTGGAGAAGAAATTGTAGGGAAAGATTTAAATTCTGAAGTTGGAGAATCTGAATCTAAAATGCAGCCGAAAGAAAGAATTTTAGAATTAGATTTCAGATATTTCTACTGCCTAGTATTTGATAAGGAAGATATTCGGATTGTATTTGTTCTTAAGGAAAAAGCATCTGAGAGATTAAAAGAACAGATAATGCATCTTTCCCTTGGATTAACTTTACAATTGAGTGAACATATCGAAAACTGGGATGGTTCTTTAGATCAATTTGAATATTTAGTGCCACCTATTATAAAAGATTACATTGAACTATATTATAAAGAGCCATTTGTAATTAATAAACCAATACCAGTTGCGAAGCTGAGAAAAGAAAGTGAGTTAAGCACCATGGAAACTAGGGTTCTTAATGTAATTTATTCGATTGCCAAAAATAAGAGTGAATTTCTTTTAGATTACGTTGTTGAATCTGTTCATGAACATAATAAAAATAAAATCATTGATGCCCTGGAATCTTTAATTCAAAAGAAAATCATCATTCCTAAAACCAATTAATTTAATTATTTACTTTTTATTTTTATATTTTGAACATGGAAAAATCACATGAATTTAGATTTGAATGTATTAAATGTGGTAATTGTTGCACAGATAGTAATACTATAGTAAATATTACTTATAGTGACATATTAAGGATTAAAAAAGGATTAACTCTAACTTTTAATGAATTAATTTACATTTTAGCATTTTATGTTTTTAATACGGAGTTGAATGAAGAAAATCGTAAAAAAATGGTTATATCTCCTGTAAAAACACAAAAAGGATTTGCTTTTGTAGGTTTATTCAAGAAAAAGACGGGAGAATGTTATTTTTATGATATTAAAAATAAAATATGTAAAATTTATAATCTACGTCCGATGTTTTGCCGTACTTTTCCTTTTTCCTTTAAGAGAATAAATAAAAATGAGGATAAAAATCAATACGGAATTGACATATTCTATAGTAATAAAGGAATTGAATATTGTCCCGGAATAGGGAAAGATTCTCCTCTTATTGATATTGAGAAATACATGAAATTAGGAAATAAAGCCTTAATAGATATAGATTTGAATGAAGAAATCATTAACAAGTATAATACACTAGTTAATGAAAACAAAATAAAGCCTTCAGTGAAAAATTTCTTAAATTTTATTTTAAATAAAATTCATCCTACTAAATAATCTGAAAATTGTAAAAAAGCTAATAAAGTCCAAAAAAGCATACGAAGTTCTACTTTAAAAGCAAGCTTATTATTCATCCAATTAAAATCTTCTTTAAAATCTGCTTTTTCAAAGAAGTTAAAACAACTAATTACATTATTAAGTAAGGTATTAATAGTTGCAAATTCATCAGTTCTTAATTCTAATAAATCATATATCAATAAAGCCTTAGCAGTATCTGTTAAATTATTATTTATAAGCCCTGTTGGAGAAATCAACTTTTTGATCTCAGTATTATAAGGATTTTTAAAAGCATTTAAATTTATATCTTTATCTATCATTTTCAAAAGCCCAATATGGTATAACATATCCGCAGGGAAATTTTTGCGTTCTAAGTTAATTAGATTAAATTGTATTGATGGCTTAATTAAATTACTTTTATCTACAATAATTCCACCGTTTCTTTCCAAAATTTTTAAAGATAATAAAGTAAAAAAATTTAAAGATGTTTTTTCTGGCAAAAAATTTTTTAATTCATTTTCTAAAAACATTTCAATATCTAAAGGATCTATTACTTCCGTTTGATTTATTGACCCCAATTCAGACAAAATAGATAGACCAAAAAAGTTACTTATTGGATTTGGTTTATGATACTTACCTGTACTAAATACTTTTCTACTACTAAAATAATTTAAAACGTTTAATATTTCATCTTGAGTAAAAGGTATTTGTTGCCCTAATATTCTTAATATACTTAAGAAATAAAAGAGATTTTCTAAATCGAGAAAAGAGTAAAAATTTAATGCAGAATTGATAAAATCCTTAATATTAATATTTAATTTAGCAATTAATTCTTGATCTAATTGAGGAAAATTTCCAAAATAATCAAGGAAACTAGTATAAAAATGAATAACTTCGCTTTTATCGTCAATTTGAATATGATTATTTCTTATCATGTCTGATAAGGGTGATTTCCCAAGTACTTCAATATTTTCTTTTTTTGCTTCTTCGAGTTGTTTTAATATGCCATCACCAGAATCTACTTGTATTTTTTGATTTATTTCCTCTAAATTTTCTTGATTAATTAAAAAATTGGTTGCATCATAAAACTTATTAAGTTTTTCAATGATTTTTTTTAGGTATTCTTTGTCTGCTAAATTTTCGTTTTGTTTTTTTATTTTATTCATTTTCTTTAGAAAATTTTTTGGAAATAAATCAAACAAATCTAAATTTTTTACTTTTTTATCATCAAGCCCAATTAGATACTCAAGAATGCTTTTAAAAACGTACTGATTAATATATGGCTTTAAACTTAATTCAAAGAAACTATTATAATCTGAATAAATTTCTCTTTGTACTTTAAACATCCCATCAAAAATTTCAGCCTCAGTATTTAATTCTTGAAACGGAATTCCAATTGTATTTAAAGCTGAATTGGTAGCAGAAATTAGAGCACGAATGTTTTGCTCAACTAAATTATCAGGTAAATCAGACAATTCTTTACTAATATCTATATTTTTATATGAGTATAAGTCTTTTATGTAAGTGTAACATTTATTATAATGATCTAATATCTCTGATTTAAGCTTTTTTGCTAATTCTGTTAATATATTACTTATATTTTCCATTTTGCTCCTAAAAATAATGAAATCAAATCTAATATCTGCTAATGAATTAAAATTTTATAGACTTTATTTATTTTCTTAATCATAAAATATGAAAAATGTTTAATAATTTTAATAAATGGCTCTAAAAAATTCTGCATATAATTTAATTGCAAAAGATTATCATTTGAAGAGAAAAAAGCCGTGGAAAGATCTTGAGAATTTTATTTTATATCTAAAAAACAAACAGTATAAATTTTTTGGAACTTCTATTGATTTGGGGTGCGCTAATGGAAGACATTTCAAAATTCTTTCCACCTTTTCGGAAAAATTGATCGGAATTGATAACTCTAATGAATTTTTAAAGATAGCGATTTCGCAGTTAAAAAATTTAGAGTCAACCTTTAATATATTAAAGAGCACCCCTCAATTAATTTTAAGTGATATTTGTTATTTACCAATAAGACCAAAATCATTTCATAATGTTTTTTCAATAGCAACCATCCACCATGTTCACACTAATTTAGAACGAAATAAAATCTTCTCTCAAATTTATAATATTTTAAAGCCAGGTGGTTATTGTTGTATTACATTATGGAGAAAATTCCAAAAAAAATATAGATTTTATTTCATTGGAGATTTAATTAAACGGGTTTTTTCATATAAATATAGAATTAAGCAAAAGGAAAAAGGATTAAATTACTTCGGTGATAAACTCGTTTCTTGGAAAATATCAAAAGATAACAAAACTTATTATAGATTTTATCATTTTTTCTCTAAAAATGAAGCTAAAAAGATTATAAAAAGATTTAAAATCAGAGAGTTTAGGAAATTTGGAGGACCAAATAAGAAAGACAACTTTTTTATTTTAGCTCAAAAAAGAAAAATAAATTTGAATAATTAATGGCATAAAATGTTATTATAACATTTAAGAATGAATGGTTTAAAGTTTTCATATAATTTGTCAACAATAGTAGTATGAATATTAATCAACCGTTCAGAATTATCACAATACAATATACCATGAATGCTTTTTTCATTATAATATCTTTTTCTAATCATTTTTGAGCGCCGTCCATACCAAAAAGTAAAATCATGACTCATTACATATGTATTCTCTTTTGACATAATAACTAATCCAATCGCATTATATACATCAATAGATTTTTGAATTTCTTTTGCATAATACAAACTTGCGCGATCTTTTTTTTCCCAAAAAATCTCCATTTTGGCATCAGCACCCCAAATTTCATCATAGTCATTTTGAGAATGAAGTACGATAATTCCTTCATTGTAATCCCCTTCAAACTTAATTTCTCTGAACCAAATGGGCATCTTGTTTATAGTCAATTTACATTCAGGTTTATCATAAACATAATAATTGTATTCCACGCTTAACACTAAGTTTTGTATAATCAAGAAAAAACTTACTTTTTTAATATATTAAAACTTTAAAAATCTTTATAAAAATGAAAATTATGATTAAAGAAGTTATTTAAAATAAATTGAATAAATTAATTTAAGAGTCTGATAGCTTTATTGTTTAATTAGTTCTTTTCCTTCTTCAATCCACTTTAGGATCCTCTCTTCTGAGGCTCCCTTAATCAATGCTGCAAGTTCTTTAGGATCTTCTTTTGTTAAATCCTCAACTGTAACAACCCCTAATTCGTGAAATTTTGTTTCTGTCGCTGGTCCTAGCCCACTTAACGAAGTTAATGGTATACCTTTTAACTCAATTTTTTCTTTTTTAACTTTTGTAGGTTCTATTTTTATTTTTTCTTTCTTAATGGGTTTTGGTTTCTTCTTAGGTGTTGGTTTTTTAACAACTAATTCTTTTTTAATTGGTTTTTTAATTACTTTTTCTTTTTTCGGTTTAAAGGGTGTACGCTCCTTTTCTTTATAAACATAAGGTTTCTTTTTCTCACCCTTCTTTTTTTCTATTTTTAACTTTTTTAACTTTTCTACATTATCCTTATAAGTAGATTTCCTAAAATAATCAACTGGAATATTTAACTTATGTAATAGTTGTATTGTTTTTCCAGCCTCTTTAATTTCTGTTAATGAGAACCCTTTTCCTTTCCTTATATGATGTTCTCTAGATGGTGATTTAATTGTTGGGTAAATTTTTTCGTTAGTTTCCGTTTCCATAATTCAAACACTTAATTTAGCTGTATTTATTGTATTTAGAATAAATATTGAAAGTTTTTATTTTTTTCTATTTACCGTAAAAATTGTAATATTTATGATGAGTTATATGAAATAGTTGAAATAAACCCTACATTTTAATAATGTCTAATTCTTCTAATTTTTTTAAGACTTCATTAATTTCAGTTCTTGTTTTATTAAAAAATCTAGCAATTTTTAGAGGGGAACTATTCCCAGTGCATTTTAGAGCTATTTTGAAGTCAAATTCATTAATCATCCCCATAGACAGAATTTTTTCCAAAACATTTTTAACAATTAATAAGTTTGGGAAAGTTTCTGCAATTTTTCCTCCATGGGTTAAATTCTCAATGTCCGTCTGAATAGTTTGAAATCTACTTTTATTAGTTGTTGTTCGAAATGTTTTAATATCTGATTGATGTTTTTTCCAAAATCTGTTTGCGATCTTTTGAATAACTTCTGTTAATTTATCCGTGTTATCATCAGCATCAGAAATGGAACAAAAAAGAATTCGGGAGGCAGGATGATAATAAATTACTATTGTGGAATCTTCAGATTCTAGTATTCTTATCATTTCTTCACTTCTCTTACCTTTCGCCATCGCTTCTTGAATATTATCAATAATTTGATTTAACTCTTTGAAAAAGCCAGGTATCACATTGTCTCCAATTTTTCCTTTCTGGAATTCTCTAAAAGTTGTTTCTAATATGGAAATCCCATTATCCCCATCAATTAGATAGATTTTATATATCAAAGTCTATGGAAAGTAATTTAGTTTTATTACAAAAATAATAAAATTATCTTCTTAAGAATCTTTACTTTCCTTTTTTATAATAATCTTAAGTATTTAATAATAAAAAGTGAGAGGTGTATAATTCTTAAACTTTAGATATACGTTTGGATTAATTCTTTTACATTCTTGGTAAATTTTGGAAGTTGTTTTTCTATCTTTTCAATTCCTTCAAATTTCTCCATAAAAAGAAGTATATATAAATTATGTTTATTTATCAAAATTTTTTTAAAAATTATCTTTCTCTCTTCATCAGTTATTCCAGATGAAACAATGAAATCTTGTTTTAACAATTTAAATTCCTTAAATGTTTTATAAAGCGTTTGGAAGTGAGGTGCGGATATTTCAAAAACCTTTTCAGAGATCTCTGATTTTTCGTTTGAGTAGTTAGATAAAATAATTCCATTGTCATTTAGTAATAATAACGCATCTGAATTAGTCTTATTTGCTAAGAATTTTAATTGATTTTCAAATAATTCACGATTAGGGCTAAGCTGTGCGAGCCCATAAGAGTAAGCAGAAATTAACGACCAATGATCAAAAACAGAAGTATGAAATATTTTAAAAAAGAAATCGCTTGAACTCTTTATTATTTCTTCTTCAGTAATTTTTAAAATTTTCCTAATCTCTTTTGATTTTTTCAAATCTGGGTCAAATTTATTTACACATATCACTATTGGCGGAGATTCATCTAATTCCTTTAATGAATTTAAGATTTTTTTAAATAAATCAATAGCTTCTTTAATTCTTTTTGCGTCTTGTATATCAATAAAATAAAATAATAGATCTACATTATACAGATAAATTTTTCCCTGTTCAAGAAATTTTTCTCGATATTTTTGCTGTCCACCTAAATCCCAGATTGATATCTGAGAGTTTTGCTCTTCAAATAATTTTTCTTCTGTTCTAACAACACCCTTAGTAGGAAGAACTTTTATAATTTCAGAATACCGTTTTTTAACGCCATGTAAAAAGCTTGTTTTACCAGCTCTATCCAGTCCAACAAAAAGTATTTTTATTTGTCGTTTTATTGATAAAGGATCTTTTAATTCTTTAGTAAATTCAAATAATTCTAGTCTTAGATCTTCCATAATTTGCTTGCTCTCATCGAAACTTTTTGAAGTTTGAACTCTTGAAGCTGCTTTATCTATAATTATTCTTAAATATTTCATATTTTCATAAAAAAAAACCCTGTTATTCTCATCAATTAAAACTGTAATAGTTGCTGCTGTTGCATGACCGCGCGCTTTTGGATCAGATATTAAAAAAAAATAGGTTAATCCATTCATTTTTAAATCAGGAAAAGGTAATATACCAAAATAATTAACGCCATCAATATCAGTTCCATTTTGATATATTGCATCTCCCATTAAAAGGCTGATTGTTTTCATTGCAATGACTAAACGAGCAGATTCTTCTATATCTTGGGGCCAATAAATTTTAGGTGTAGGTCCTTCCTCATCAAATAAACTTAAAATTACTGATTTTATGATCCGTCTTTCTATACTACTCATAATTTAATGGGGATTGTTAGATTTTAATTAATGAAAAAGAGAAATACCGTTATATTTTATTTTTTTATTCAAATGTTTATAATATGTTAATATATCAAAAATAGTTCTATTATTTAATTTTTTATTTTAGTTCTAATGCAAAAAGTAAGGAGTAAAATTATAAGGAATTATGGAATAAATTTAAGACGTCCAATGTGAGTTTTTTCAATTGTATATTTTAGAAAATTTTGGAAGGATTGAGTGTCTTGAAATTCACTTTTGTTTTTATTAAGAGAAATTTGTTCAATAACTCCATTTTGGATTAAATTTTGAAATTCCCCCTGTTTAGCTATTTTTTCTTTTAAGTTTAAGTCAGAATGCTTGTTGAAGTGAGCAGAATTATTATAATATAATCTTTCTCCATTCTTGTATCGTATTTCAATTTTGGGATGAATTTTCATAGGAAAATGTTTATAGTCTAATCTAGCGAATCTAAGCATTAAACCGTCTGAAGTGCTCTCAATTAATGAATATTTTCTATTAAATTGATTAGATTTCTCAATACATAATTTATTAAGTTCTATTAATATTTTTTTACCAAGGGAAAAAGCTTCATCATTCTCATGAAGTTCATAATTGGTTAAAAACTGAACTGCCTCATTTAATCCAATAAATCCTAAACATAAATCTTGTCTACTAAGATCATATAAAGGATTCCCTTTAATGCTTCCACTACACATTGGCAAATAATTTGTCGCCAATCGTTTCTGAATAATATCATATTTTTTATTCAAAATTTTTATAGATAAATTTATATAACGTTTTAATGTTTCTAAGAAAATATCTTCATCTTTACTTAAGTAAGCATACCTAGGAAGATTTAACGATATTTTTTGAAGAATTCCATGATTAAAATATGAATCCGAGATGTTTCTAATAATTCCATCTTTAACCCATTTACTTGATAAATTTATAAGATAGGGATTATAAGTTTTTTTGATTTCTTCAAAAAGTTTAATATAGGAATCTTTAACTTCATATAAGTAATTCAAATCATAATATACTAAATGTTTCGGTATAAGAAATGGACTTTTGTTATAATCCCCCTCAATATAAATATCGATAATAGCGTTAAATATTTTTAAACACTCTTTCTTAAAATCTCCATAAACTCCTTTTTTGTTACCCTGTGAATCAATATAATCAAGGTTCATAAAGTCTTTAATAATTGTTGGAAAACAAGTAATAGAAGATTTTAAAAGACTTTTACCAGAAATCAAAGAAAAATGGTTAATCTCGTTAATGAATCTTCTTAATTCGGTTTTAATTTTTTGGTATGATAAATTAGCAGCATATGGAGCTAAAAAAATCGTAAAAAAATCATAGCCTTGATCTCCAGAGAATTCAGATTGAATGATTCCCAACCAATTAGCAAGTTGAATACAAGCATCAGTTAGACTTTTTGGAGGCTGTGTTTTACTAGAAATATTCCAATTCTTCAATGGCGGAAGGCCAAAATTTAAAATTATTCTTGGATCCCATAATTGGCTATAAGGCCTTAAATCAAAATATTTTAGTTGGTGAATATAAATATCTCCATATAAATGGGAATGTGATTCCTCGTCATTTAAAATTCTTAACAATGCATATTCTTCAGCTAGTTGATTTGCCGCTTTATGATGTATTTTTTCTGGATTTAATATTTTATATTTCTCCTTAATAATACTTTTCTCAAGTAATTCTTCATAATCCATTAACGGCATACCAATTCTGGTGTATAGCTTGCGCTCTTCTTCAAAATGCTGTTCTGATAGAATAGAACACACTATTTCTCTAATATGTGGCCCAGAAAGAAATTTAATCCCTGAAGATATAATCCTCCGAACTACTAATTCTGTAATCTTTCCTGCGATTTCTTTCCCTAATCCTGTTTCTTTTATTAAGCTTTGCTCAATTTTAATAGGTTCAAAATTAACAACATCTCCTTCAGTTCTAAATACTTTTGGCATTAATTGTTTTAAATAAGATCTATTATCTTGGGGCATTCTTAATTCCAAATTATTCAAAATGTTAATAAATTAAATTTACAATGCTAACACTATGAATTCATTATAATTTAATTAAATTATGATATAAAAATATCTACTTAAATCTAAAATCATTATTCTTAAAGTCCCCTTGGTTTATTTTTACGTATAAAAATATTATTAATATGCCTTATCAACTTTCCGAGTTGGGTATAAAACAATTTTTTAATGAAATTTACCATATTTTAATTGATTCAGCTAAGGATACGATTGAGATCTGGTGTGAAATGTATGATATTAGATTTTTAAAAAAATTTAATGATTTGAAATTACATGAGTTTGTAAATAATTTTGAATTTATTTCAATTAAAAAAGGTCCCTATAATAACTACTTTGCAATTAATAAAATCCTATTCATTATTGAAGCTATTAATATTTTAAAGTTAGATATTAAGAAATTATCCAATTTATTAGATTATAATGGTTTTGAATATTTAATCCAAGAAATTCTTACAAAGAATGGTTATAGAACAGTAAAGAACTATCGATTTTCAGATAGATCATATTTTAGGAAGAAAACTAATCAAAAAAAATATGAAATTGACATTATAGGTTTAGATCATAATTATCTTTTAGTTATTGATGCAAAACAATGGAAAAAGAGAGACATTTATAGTATGATTAATAAAGCAGCGAATTTACAATATCAAAGAGCGCTAGTTCTTCAAAAAAATCCTGAAATTTTATCAAGTCTCATGCAATCCCTAATAGGCCAGAGAAGTAATTGGAAAATAAAAATGCCAATAATAATCATTCCCTTAATGGTAACATTAGAAGAAAATTGGATTAAAATTAGTGAAAATTTTGTACCTTTAGTTTCGATTTATAGACTTAATTCTTTTCTACAGGAAATTAAAAAAAATTTATCATATTTTAGAACTCTAAAAATTAGCAAAATATCTCTTCAACAACAAATTTTTTAAGGGTAACTTATTTTGATAGACCTAAATATTCTTTAACTTGTTTTTTAACAATATTTGCCGCAAAATGAATTATTCCGCTCTTAACTCGTGGATGCGAAAGAATAATTAATATCATATCACTCCCTTGAGTTGTTTTAATGTCAATGGGTGCTAGATCCAGAACTCCATTAGTGCCACGCAATGAGATATTTAGTAGTTTACCAGCACTTAAACTTTCAATTATATCCATTCCGATTAAGGATAAACTTTGACCGATCGTAGCAAATAAGGAATCAGACATACGAGAAGAGATGGCTGAGGCGAGAATAGTGCCATCCTTTTTGATGATTGCTGAAGCTTCGATATGGAGGTCAAGTTTTAATAAATCTTTCAAAATTTCATTCATACTTGATGGAGATATAGCCTTTTCTTTTTCTTTTTTTTTTCCTATAGTTTTCTCAGAGGGTAATTCTTCAACTGTGATTTTTTTTGAAAGAAATTTAAGAACTTTTGTCATATCTTCTTCCAGTTGTTTTTGCTTTAATAAAGTAGATTCTTGACCTTCCAAAGTTTGTTTAGAGATTTTTTTAGTCGCCTTAACAGGAGGGGTTCCGAATACTACTTTAGAAGATAAGATTGATCCTCTAAATGGTTTAGGAGTTATTTCTTTTAATATTTCCTGTTCTTCTTCGTCATTTATATTTCTATCCTCAACTGATTTTTGAGTGATATCTTTATATTCAGGTGAATCATTTACTTTTAAATGCGGTTCATCGAATTCCTTTGGTATTTCTTGTAGCTCCAATAATGAAGGTTTTTCAATGACATTTTCTTGAATTGCTTTTTTTTTTGATTTGGTTTTCTTTTTGTTAGATACAATTTTAGTTCGTGGTGATTTATTCGAGACAGGGAGAAGAGCTCCACATGTTCTACAAATACGTTCTTCTGAAGAATTAGTTGTTCCACAATTAGAGCATATTATCATTTTTTAAATTTAAAACATAAAGTAAGTTTTGTATTATAATAATGATAATCAAATTTTATTAATGTTTATTTATCGAAGAAATTCTGAATTTTTCTAAAAATGAATTAATATATCAATAAATTATAAATCTTATTTATTAAATAAATTTAAATCTAAATTTTAAGAAAAAGAAGGTAATTTATTATGAAAGAAAGTCTTTTTAATTATTTTAACTTATTTATAGAGGATTTCACTTAATAAATTAGAAAAACAGTCAAAATCTTCCTTAAGTACATTTGGATCTTGCTTAAGCATAATTAAATAGTAAGGAGTAGTTCCTTCTTTTAGCGATAATTGTTTAAAAATAAAATTTCTACCAAATCTTTGTACTACCATTTTGCTTTCATCATATTCTTTTCCAGGTAAAACTTGTGTAAATTGAAGATTGTCATTCAGCGCTAAGAAATAAGGTGTGGATGCTGACAAGAGATTTCGTGCTTCATCATTTTTATAATATGCTCCTAATATAAGGGAATTATCATCAAGAATAACTACTCCCTCAGAGTTAACTTTTTCGGCAAATTGATTTATTGTTTTCTCTATTAAATCTGCTTTTGGATATAAGTTCAACAAAATCTCAGACATTGCTTTAATTATTGATGGTAAATCATAAATAGATGTATTATAAAAGTATATTTCCCTATAATCAACAACATTTTTAATTCTTTCTTTTAGTTCAATTTCTAATGTTTTTAGTTCATTTAAAGCATTACGGATTAGTGCGGGATCATACTTATGTAGGAAGACATAGATAGGAGGTGAGATTTCAAGTTTCTTAAACTGTTCAACAACATCTTTAAAATAACTTATTGCTTCTGGGATTCTAGCCTTATTTTGTATATCTATCACATATATAGCAATCTCAGTGCCATCAAAATATTTTCCTGGATTTTTTAAATAGGCAATTCGATAAGAAACTTGACCTCCCAAATCCCATTCTGCTATATCTCTCCCTAAAAATTCAAATATTCTTCTTTGCGCACCACGAGTTGGTTTAAGCAAAGCTATCTTAGAAAATTCACGCTGTAACCCTAAAATGATTGTGGTTTTACCTGCTGCGTCAAGTCCTGTGAATAAAATCTTAGAAGGTTCAGCAGGTCTTTCATCTTTTTTCTTTGTTAAATATTGGATTGACAAATAAATTCACCTTTCTAAGGTTTTGATAATTAAAACAAAATATAAATATATTCTTTTATAAAAAATAGATTATCTTATTGTATAAAATTCTTTCGTATAAAATTTTTAAAATCTCAATAATCTTCACGTTTACGTAAAATAATATTTTTAAAATCGATTTTATTTGCAAGGTAATTTATTGAAAACATAATTCTAAAACCCGATTCCAAAAAAATCTGTTACTTCAAAATATACTTCAGTCTTACTCCCATCATCTAATTGTATTTCTAAAAGATCAAATATTTTTCCGCTTTCTTCAATCAGACTCTGTTTTATGAGTTTATAATTACCAAATCTTTTCTTTAATATAACATATTCTTGGTCAATGCCTTCAAAGTGAGAACAATCAGAAATGATTATAGCATCATCTAAGGAACTTCCACTTCCTCCAGTAATTTTTACCATACTATTCTCAAGATTTTGATAGGTAATATTATTTTCATTTATAAAATATATTTAAAATTTATCTTTAACATTTCTGCTTATTTTACTATTTAAGTTCAGCAATTCATCAATTTTTTTAATTGCCTCTTGAGGAGTTTCAACTCCATGTATTTTATCAGACCTTCTATCATCAATTTTTTGATTTGAAATTTTAGATGACCAACCTGATATATTAGATAGAGCAATTATTGGTTTTTGATATATCCATGCAAAACAAATCTCAGATAAGGTGCCTGCTTTTCCACCAATCGCAATACAAATATCCCCTGTTAAAACCACTACAATATTTCTAGCTTGAGAAAAAGGGACCGGAATAACAATATCAACATATTTATTTGCAGCTGATTTCTCAATAAAGGGAATGATTCCTATTGTTAATCCGTTTTCTTCTTTAACACCTTTACATATTGCCTCCATTACACCAGATAAGCCTCCGCAAGCTACGGCATATTTATTTTGTGCTAATAATTTTCCCAACTCAAAAGTTAGTTTTTCTGTCTTATTATCCACTTCACTTGCACCTATTATTGAAACAATACCCTTAATATTTTCTCTATAGTTAAAATTCATGATTTCTAATCCTCAATCCTTTAATAGCTCATAACTTGTAATGATTCTTTGCCATTATTGATTTTTAATTGGTTTCCTTTTATGATTTTCCCAATAATATTAGCATGTAAACCAAATTTTGAAAATATATTTAAAATTTTCGGTGAATTGTATTTTGATGTGGTTAGAATATATGAGGTTGTTAAATACATTTGTATATATTTATTTAAAGTATAATTTTGATTAAGTAAAAATTCAGGAATATAGATGTTATTGATATTCACATTTGCGCCCACCTTTGAATATTTTATTAATTGTAATAAAGTTCCAAAAATCCCGCCATTAGAGATATCTTTTGATGAATTAGCCAAATGTTTTTCAGCAATAAGATTCATTGACTCTCTTTTTTGTAATATTTCAGTACTACTTTTAAATGTAACTGTATCCCAGTAATATTCACTGGCTTTGCCTACTTTTCCATCAAAATCTACTGCTAAAATTATATCATCGTTCTCTTTAGCATTTATTGCAGATATATAGTTTTCTTTTTTAATTTTTCCAATAAGAGTGGAACTAAGTTCATAGTGATTACTATCTGGTTTTGTATGACCTCTTATTATTGGTAATTGAAATTTTTGCGAGCCTTCACAAATTCCCTCAATAATTTTTTTTCCTATATCAGAATCCTTATATGAAAGAATTATACTTACAGCTATTGGTTTTCCCCCACAACAATAGATATCATCAACGCCAACTAAAATCGAACTGAAACCTGCTCCAAACGGAAAGTTTTCTATGAATTCTGTTTTGATTCGGTCGGTTGTTACTAAAATATAACTTTTATTGTCTTTTATTGCAGCTGAATCCTCTCCAATATCAGAAAAAACATTTTTACTTTTAAAGGAATTTTTATTAATAAATTGGACTATTGGATTAATTTCTTTTTTCTCAAGTATATTTTCATTATTTCGAATACTATCTGCAATTCTTTTTAGCATATACAAATCTAATATATAAATAATTAATTATCCTAAAAAATAATATAAGTGTTTTTATTCTAATTAAATCAAAAGCTTCAGGTAATGGAAGAACTACTTAAATCATCAATAGTTAGAGGAATTCTATTCAGCGCCTATGATGTACTAGGGCCTCAACCAATATACATGTTTCCAAAACCTAGTGAGCAAAATATATTTGAAGCAAAAGAATCTACGCACGATGCAATTCTCGATTTAAATTTAAGAGACTATACTCAAATTTCAATAAAAAATTTGAGTCTCTTAATTGGTGATAGTTCTATTTTTAATAGAGTGGATGTTGCAAAATTTCAGTATTTTGGTATAATCCCATTTCCAGATTTCAATTTAACTTCACTAACATTTTTTCATTTTATAAATGTAAAATTTAACCAAGAACCTTTAGCAACATCTTTTTCTCTATTTGTGGATGAGAATAAAAGAAGCTTTTTGTACAATAACATTAGTAGGCTTAAAAACATTATTTTGGATTTATTTCAAGTTTTTGATAATGAAATTGTTAATGAATTCAAATCGCAGGAGGATATTGAGCACTACTTTAAAATTTTCTTAGAAAAAGTTCGTAAGATTGAGGAAACACCTACAACACCTATTACAACCCAAAGAAGAATGAAAATTATATTTGCTGGCTTAGATGATTCAGGTAAAACCTCATTTCTATTATCCATAGATAGAAAGTTTTCTAAGTTAATGGGATTAAAACCAACATTTGGAGCCGAAGTGAGTTCTATTGAAACACTTGGTACAACAATTTTTTTATGGGATTTGGGGGGCCAATTAAGCCTTAGAGAGAAATATCTCAATAGAGCTCAGATTTATTTATACGAAGCAGATTTAATTTTTTACTTTATTGATATAAGAAATAGATATAGATTTGACGAGAGCTTTGAATATCTTCAAAAAATAACTAATATTTTAAAAAATTTTAGGCAAAATACTCCAATTGTGTATATTTTATCGAAGGGAGACCCTGATATTCTTGAATCTAAGGAACTAAATGATAATTTAAAAACAATTAAGGATAAATTAATTAATATAGATTCAGATGATAAACCAGAAATTTATATAACCAGTATATTTCGTCTCTTTTCAATTTTAAGGGCTTTCTCCTCCGGAATATCAAAACTAAGTCCTAATAAGGAATTAATCGGGCATAATTTAGAGAATTTTTCAAGAGAAACTGGGACCTATTTAACACTAATGTTAAGCAATGATGGTTTAGTACTAGCAGATTATTATACTCCTGAGGCTGTATCTTTAACAAATATACCTAAAACAGAGGAATTGTTAAACGTATTTGAAATCACAGCACCACAATTTGCTATGTTATTTAAGATCTTTTCTAAATATAAAGCAATAAAAGAAGATGAAGCTATATTTAAAGTAGCAGAATCCACCATTCTTTTTAAAAAAATAAATATCTATATGTATGAAATGTATCTCTTATTTCTTTTAGATGATGAAAATAAAAAAGAAAAAATTAATAGTAGTTTACCAAATTTCCTAAATCGTACAAAGGATTTATTAATAAGATATATTGCCTAAAAGATTTTATTTAAAGGTGTATGTTCAGATATTGACTTTCTTAAAATTCTTTTTCTATAATAGGAATTAATTCCTGAAATTAATGAAATTGCTGGTACAACACATTTGGCAAATTTAATAGGCCCGAACAAAACAAAATCGCTCCCACCATTAACACAATAAGACATTATGGAGGCAATTGCTCCGCATCTAGATGTTTCTCCAAACTTTTTACCATATTTCCATCCATAAATTGCATTTGCAGGTGCAAATCCAGTTGGTAACCCAAGTTTAGTCTTTATTAGTCGTGTAGTTTCAACGTTAATACCAATAGAGGGTAAATCTAAAACAGCAGTATCTACTAAAAGATTTACTATTTCAGCTTTTTCTGCTTTAGGAATAAGTTTATTCCTTAAAAATTCAATTTTTTGTTTTGGAAAAATATATTTTGAGCCAAAAGTTAATAGTACGGCATTTTTGACTCCAATCTCCTTTAATTTATTTAAACTCACGTCAGTTGTATTTTCATCTATGCTGTTTAATATTGCTCTATCTAATAACCCAATCTCTTTCAAGCCTTCCATGGCTGGAATGCGGGAATCATCATTTAATCCATCAACCAGAAAAGGATATTCAACAATTTCTGAAACAAACTCACATTCTTTTATAAGAGCCTTTGAATAAGCTCCTACTACATCAATAATTCCTTGCATTCCTGTATCTTCAATTATTTCAGAAAATTCATTTAACTCCTTCTCAACAAGGTCCTTGTCTATTTTTCCAGTCTTTTCATCTAATAAAGCAGGATGCCTAGCATAAAAAACTGTGCCAATCATTACTGTTGAGTTTTCTCCTGGTTGGCCTCCAATCTTTACATTACCAATTTCTACAATTTTTTGTTCTTGCTCGTAATTTAACACTTTTTTTTCCTTTCTTTAATTTAATTTTTGAATAGTTGATTATGATTTCTCTCTTTAGTTTTACCAATTTTTCCAATCTTTTTTTTAATTAAAGTTCCAATATAAATTATACTAATAATAAACTCTGGAATCCATTTGTGCATTAATAAAATTATAATTGCGGCAATAAATGATGACGCCGCACTTATAGATACATGAATCGATTCCCAAGGGTATCCAAGGTAATATAGTTCAATTTGAATAAGCATTCGAATAATATTTACTACATAAAATATAAACGAGGATATTACCAGAGATTTAGCCTTTCTCCAAATTATATCTTTACTTGTTTCTTTATCTAGTGAGTGTGGGATAAAAATAATAATTCCAGCAAATACACATATAGCTTGGATTCCCGTACAGAAGGTTTCAAAATAAATATTGTGCTGTCCCGGAACTATAAAACTCCAATAATAGTTTCCATAAGGAAAATAGCTAGCTGCTGATCCCATATTAAAGAATAAATTAAGAAAATATACAGTTTGTTTAACCACTATCTCATGCAACCAATAATTAACTTTCCAATCAAAGAAATAATAAATTAATATAGCTAATAGTGGAGCGCCAACTGCTAATGCTATCAAAGATCGACTTGAAAAAACATACTTTTTTCCTTCAAATTCTATAACTGGGCGATTAAATTTTCGATCAAGATCGATTTTTGAATTTCCATACTTGCTATTTTCAAAATCCTTAAAGAATTTATCAGTAATTATTAAACTTAAAATGATTAACAAGGGTAACATTACTAATGCAAAATTATTTCTACTTATAGATTCCATTAAAGGAATTGTAAATCCTATGATAAAGGAAAATAATAAATTAAAACTGTGCATAATTGCTGCTCCTAACTTCTTACGTAAAATTAGAGCACCAATCGAAGATTTAATGATAATTAAATACTGTAATATAAATACAATAATTCCAATAATTATCAACACTATTTTTATTAACTCAGAAGGAATTGAAGATACAAAAAATCCAATAAAGAACGTACCAATCAAAATAAGTGATAGGATTAACCATATTATATATTTACTCAAATCTGAAAATTTCATCATATTTCAACAAAAAATCTAATAATAAAAAAGTTAATTAT
>JBHLMP010000048.1:26054-28809 GCA_048938025.1 Promethearchaeota archaeon | reverse complement strand
TTGCTTACGTAGGGAAAAAAGTTTTATTACTCGAAAAGCATAATGTTCCGGGAGGTTTTGCTACTTCATTTGTTAGGGGTCGATTTGAATTTGAAGGAGCTCTCCATGAATTAAGTGAAATTGGTACAGAAGAAGATAAAGGTAGCTTATATCGTTTTCTTGAAAGAATTCGAGTAATTCCTGATAAAATACAATTTAAACAAGTCCCTGAATTTTATCGAAGTGTATTTCTAGATGGATATGATGTCACAATGCCTATCGGTGTAGAAGAATATACTAACAAGTTGATTGAGTTATTTCCTGCTGAAAAGAAAGGAATCGAAGACTTCATAGAAATGTGTCAAGCAGTATTTGAGGGCATAAAGTTTGTAGCAACAAGAGGAGGCAGATTTTCTCCGGCAGAAATTTTAAAAGAACATCCTTGGCTAGCTCGAGTATCTGGACTCACGTTATCTGAAGTGTATGAAAAATTTTTTACTGATAAGAGAATGATAGCTGTTGTTTCACAGTTATGGGGATATCTTGGATTACCACCACAGAGATTAAATGCTTATGCATATTTAGCAATGTTAATTCTTTATTTAAAGTATGGAGCTGCATTTCCTAGGGGGAGATCGCATGCTTTTACAAGTGCCATGGTAAAATCTTTTGAGGAATTAGGCGGAGAAGTAAGGTATAATGCTCTAGTAGATCGTATACTAGTAGAAAATGGTAGAGCATGTGGTGTTGAACTTCTTAATGGAGATATATATCTCTGTGATGCGGTTATATCAAACGTTAATCCCATTTGTACTACTATGAAAATGCTTCCAGAAGAAGTTGTACCAGAAAGCTATAAAAAACAGATCTATGCTCCTGAAATAGGACCCTCAGGATTTTCAGTATATATAGGACTTAATGCCCCTTATAAAGAATTAGGATTTGATGCTCACGAAACCTTCATTAATGAAACTGATGATTTGAAGAGCGCATATAGATCCTTCACAAAGCTTGAGCCTCCCAAATACATGGTTGCAGCATGTTATAATCATATCTATGATGATATAAGCGCTCCTGGTACAACTCAACTTGTTCTTACAACGTTACAAATGGGAAAAATATGGCAGGGTGTTTCTCCTGATGGATACCATAAAATGAAAGATTATATTGCTGATAAAATGGTTGGACTGGTTGAACAAACGATATGCCCTAACATTCGTGATTATATAGAAGTCGCAGAAGCAGCAACTCCTCTCACATATTATCGATATTCTAAAAATATAGAAGGAGCTATCTATGGATATACTCAAGGTATTTTAAATGGTCCAACACTACGATTAAAAAGCCGTGGTTCAATTCCTGGATTGTATCAGGCAGGTGCCTGGACTAATATTGGTGGTGGGTTCTCAACTTCCATTCTGGGAGGAAGAATTGCTGCTGGAATGTATTTAAGAGATAGTAAAGAGGGGAGGTGGTAATTAATGGAAAAAGATATTATGACAGATGTGAAAAAATATCAAAAAGCAGAAAAATTAAAAAAGTGGAGAGATGAAGTACAACCCATTCCTTGGTATTTTGATGGACTGGAAAATCTTTGTAATAGGATTCATCCTGAAAAGCAAACATTACAAGTGTCAGATATAGAACAGCTCTCCCATGATACAAAATTGTACCGATTAATATCAGCTAATCCGAATAAATTATTAGCTCCTTTCCGAGCAGGTCAATATATAGGGTTAACCGTAGAAATAAATGGAGTGCGAACTTCTCGTGCTTTCTCACTTGTTTCTTCTCCAAATCAACTTGCTTATTATGAGTTAGGAATAAAGAGAAAGGAAGGGGGTTTTGTGAGTCCTTATATCCTTGATAACATAAAGTTTGGTGATATCCTAGAAGCTACAGAACCTATGGGAAATTTATATTATAATAGGATTTTCCATGGAAAAGATTTAGTTTTTATCGCTGGTGGAAGTGGAATAACACCCTTCATTTCAATGTTAAAAAACATTTCTGAGCGTATGTTGCCATTGAATGTCTGGTTAATATTTGGGTGTTTAACTGAAAAAGACATTTTGTTTAGAGAGGAGCTACAAGATATACAAGCGCGACGTCCAAATATAAGAGTTAAATATATTCTTTCAGAACCAGGATCTGGATGGACTGGAGCCTGTGGATTTATCACAAAAGAAGAAATTTTAAATGAAATTGGATCCATAGATAACAAATATTTTTACGTCGTTGGCAATAGAGCGATGTATTTCTTTATAGAAGAACAATTAAAAGCAATGGGAGTTCCCAGACATCGTATTATATATGAGGCTTTTGGAGTTCCAGATGATATAACAGGTGTAATGGGATGGCCTGAAGATATTGATGCTTCTAAAAAAGTAATTATTACGGTTGAATTTATCAAGCAAGGAAAGAAACAAAAAGAAACTTTCAAGGCTCAATGTACTGAACCAATTCTGAACAGCCTTGAGAGAGAAAGAGAATTAGGTTTACAAATTAATAATGGCTGTCGCTCAGGTCAATGCGCTCTGTGTAGAACTAAACTTATTTCCGGTAAAGTGTTCGTACCTCCTGAAGTGATAATACGAGAGATAGATCAAGAATTTGGGTTCATCCATTCATGTGTATCTTACCCTCTAACCGATATACATTTAGATTTAACTCAAACTTAAAATTGTTAATCTTTTTTTAAATAGACTTTCTTTTTTTTTTTAGTTTGATTTTATTAGAATTTATGATTCAAACATTTTTAATATTAATTCCAATA